>CBDDTI010000747.1:0-1073512 GCA_965233585.1 bacterium | reverse complement strand
AAACTGAAACATGAGAACAATTCAGCAAACGACCGATTGACCTGAAACCAAGACCCTCCAAATACAACTCTAATGCTCTTCTTTTGATCTGTGGTGAGATTTGACCACGATAGGACTTGGTATATTGATAGTTGCAGGCATTGCAACGCCTCCTCGGTTTACCATATAAGAAACCATTCTTAACCGTCTTCTCACTTTCACATCTAGGACACGACTTCATTGCTACACCATGACTATCAATTCAATTAAATGAACTTAATATCGCATATCACTTATAGTTTAACAATACCAAAAATTTGATTTGAAAAAGGAACATTCTATCTATTTTGTCGTCAGATGAAAAGGCTACTAAACCCTGACTTTGTTTGACAGTGGTTTTTGCATTTGTGATAGACTGAACATTTTTGATAGATTCAATTTTTTGGAAATGAAATGAAGAGCAACACAAGATGGGGACATTCCATTTGGAAGTCTCTGGTTTTTATCGTGACGCCTTTCTTTTTTGTAGCGTGTCAAAGTTTGTATCATCTGGACGGAATTGGCGATAAAAGCCCATTTGAAAATATCAGATGGACAAAGCATGATGCACTGCATGTGAAACTTCAAGGACGTTGGTATCAACTCCTAGAAATAGAAGGAGTTGGTTTGGAAGAGATCAAGCAAGTTTCAAAAGACACTTACGGATTTTATTGGAAAAAAAGAATAATTGGAGACACCACTGCTGTCATAAGTTTGTTTGGAAAATATAATTTTTTTGATGTAGAACTCACATTGAAAGACCTCCAAGATAATCAGGTTGTCAAACTTCACAGTACTTTGGATAAAAAACAAATTTTACTGAATCACTTAAGACAAGCAAGACAAGTTTCAAGACCTCACAGCACTTTAAGTGACCCCCGTTTTGCACACCTGACAACTAGACTCTATGGCTTCCCTACTTCTGAAGAATTGGAAAATCAGGACGTTTGGCTTTCTGCCAAGCAATCCAAAGAAGACCTTGATACGTTAGAAACCAATTTAGTCAATCATTTTGCTTATCTCAAGTTGCGTCATGTGGACTATCAAAACGCATTGGATACGATAAGAAATAGTTTAGGGGCAGGAATCCATAAGGGAGACTTTGGGCTTCAGGTTAGGAAGTTTCTGGCACTTTTTGGAGATGGACATACAACTTTAAGTTATCGTTTTTTGCAAAAAAACATAGACATTCCCCGTGTTTCACTTCCTTTTGACCTTAAGGAAATAGGAGGAAAGGTTGTTGCGTTGTCTTCAACAAGAAAATTCTATCATTCTGATTTTCCTTTCTTAAAATCCATTGATGGGCTTTCTGTCCAAAAACTTCAGCAACAAACAGGATTTTACAGAGCCAAAGGTTCTAAAGGGTTAAGAAAATCTGTTACTCGTTGGATTCCTCCATTTTTGCAAATCACACGTAGAGAACAAGGTATCGTTCAAGACCAAATCCAAGTGGTTTTTACAAATGCAAAGAAGGAAGAAAAAACAACTATATTTGACAAAAATAATGATTTATCTGACAATTTATCTGGCAATCATTCTGAAGATTCTATTTCTTACCAAGTGATGTCTCAGAATATCGGGTATTTGAAGATGTCCAAGATGGGTAAGAGTAATGAATTTTTGGAGAAATTAGATGAAGCCATGTCATCTTTTCAAAGCACAAAAGGACTTATTATTGATGTAAGAGACAATGGAGGTGGAAGCCGTCAACCTACTTTGAAGTTGCTTGCTTATTTTCTCAATCAACCTCAAGTCATCAACATTGCCGCATTGCGAATAGATGCAGATAAAGACCCCAATGTGAATGAAAGCTACGGATTGCAAAGTCGTTTTTTACACCCCAGAAAGTCTAAAATTTGGAAGATAGACGAACGTCAAGCCATAGACGAATGGTTGGCAACTCATGCTTTGAAATGGGATTTGCCAAAAGGAGAGTTTTCAAAGTTGCATTTGACAGTCGTGAGTCCAAACGTTGATAAAAGGTATGACGCACCATTGGTGATTTTGATGAATGAACGTAATTTTAGTGCGACTGACATTTTTTTAGGGGCATTCAAAGGGTTACCTTGCGTCAAATTGATAGGGGTTGCAAGTTCTGGGGGCAGTGGTTTTGCCAATGTTTTTAAACTCCCAAATTCTGGCTACGTTTTTAAAGCCTCAAGAATCGCCTCGTTTCAAAAGACAGGCGAGCTTTATGAAGGTCAGGGTGTTCTTCCAGATATTTGGATTGATGACACCATTGAAAGCATTCAACAAGGTCAAGACATTCAACTCCAAAAAGCATTAGAGTTCTTGACTGCTAAGCACTGTTGCGATTCAACACTCTGTCAAAAACGGCTTGAATCTGCTCATCAGTAGAAAGTTTTGGCTCTGAAGATTTGGGTTTAGGCGGGGTTCTTTGAATCCTTTTCCATGCTGCAGGTAGCTTTTCATAGCAGGCTTTTGGATTGATAGATTCTGCATAAAGCAGAACACGTCTTTGTTCTTGGGCAACATTCATGGCAGGTCTGTGGAGAAACCACACCTTGTGAAATACATTTTGAAGTTGGGGGAATGTCGCAAAAATCTGCTTTGGCAAGAAAGCATGAAGACCAAAACAGAGTTAAATTTGGTCGCAAAACCAAAGCTGTCAGTCTTTTTCATATCAAGTGGAGCTCATTTTGGTTGTTCACTCACTTGAACTGACTGTCCTTGTTGAAAAGAGCTTTGTGAGAGTTCAGGTTCAAATGGACGCCTGTTGCACTGTCAAGAAAAGGTTCAGGAGAAAAATGTTTTTGAACAATGATTTGGTGGGAGACTTGTTTCTGGAGCAAAGTCTGTTTTGCATAGCTACTGATGTTGCTGTTTGCAATATTAGGCTGAATGATGAGACTCAAGGTCGTAGGTGCTTTGAAAGAGATGGGTTGCCCGACAGTTTGGTTAAGATCAAATTTTGAAATTCCTTGCTGGTCACTCAATGTTGAGGCAATAGGTCTCCAACTCCCCTGTAACATCTTGATTTTGAGAGGAAAAGAGGTTGCAGGAGTGGGGCTAGTCTGAGTATTAGTTTGAAAAAAAACCTGAATCTGAAAGGCTTTAAGATGTTGGTTGAGAGTTAAAATTTGTTTTTCTGGCTTCACTTTTAGGGAAAAGCTATTCAACCAAGTGCTTTCTAATTGACCAGCCTCATTCCTGATGGAGGTGACATCCAGCCACTTGAACTTTTGAACCTCCAGTTCTAACTCTTTGAATTTTTTAAGAGCATCATGGAGGTTTCCCTCAGCTGCCAGCTGTTGTGCGTTGGCTACCATCTGGTTCAAGTTGTCTCTGATTGCCTGATGTTTGGTACGGGTTTCTTCTTCAATTCTATCGCATTCATCTTTTGAGATGCTAAAGAGTCTCCAAACTTTGTATGTAACCTTGATGGGAAGAGTTTTGTTTGGTTGCTCTGTCTTTTTTTCAGTATAGCTTGCCTCATGTTTAAGCCTTTGAACCACTCCCTCAGTATGTAGAAACCTTTCTTCATAAGCCTTCAGCCTTTCATCAATCACCTCTGAACGTGACCCTGAAGAAAATCCATATTCTTCTACGCCATACTTCACAGAAAGCCCGCATTCTTGCAAAAACTCTATTGTGGCATGGTTTCTGGCTTGAAGTCTGGCTTCGCTTTCTTGTGAGTGAAACTCATCTGAGATTCCTACAAGATGAGAGATGTTTTGCTGTTCGGGTGGATGATGGATCCAGTCCGGCTTTTCAGACAGGCTTGGTTCTATGAGAGGATAGGATTGACTACAGCCTCCAACCAATAAATACAAGCCAGTACAACACCTGACCACTATGACCTTCAAGACTTTAAATTGACAGAGGAGGTTCAGACGCAAAAGGACCATAAAGCAGATATACAACAGTGCAAACGTAAAGAGCCATTTTTGGGACCTGGGGAAGGGAATCCCCATTGGAAAGTCAAGAATTCGGTGATTCCCAAAGGTGAAAACCCAAACATCCTTCCCCACAAAAGCGATGAGTCAGACTGGGAATTATTCTATAAACCCTTGCTTCTTCAAATTACCCCAGAACTCTGCTGCATTTGCTTGTTCGTCTTTCATGGCTTGCTCATACTTTTGTTCAGAAAGCTCTTGAAAGGCGGCATTCAAAGAATCTACAGGAACACTCACCAACACATGAGAGACCCAACCTTTTTTTCCTCTAGAGCCTTCCTCCTGAGTATCGTAGTATTTTTGAACTTTAGAACCCCTCACTTGACCAGCAGAAAATTGCTGCTGAAATTGACGTGTCGCTGTGATAGGGTCAATGACCTCGCTGGATCTGCCAAAAGACTGCTTCGCTTCCTCCAGCTTGCTTTTCACAAGAGCCCCCATTTCTTCTACCATCTGTACTCTGGCATTGGCTCTAGCATCGTTACGCGCACTTTGCCGATTGGCACGAATGCTAGATTGTCCAATAAAAAACTTCTTACCATCGCTGTCATCAGGCACGTTTGAGATCCATTCGGGTTCTGGATTGATTGCCTCAGCAGGAGCAGGGGCAGGAGCTGTTTGTTGAGAACAAGCATGGAGGGCAAAGGACATGGTAGCTGCTGAAAAAACAGCAATTTTTTGAATAGTTTTCATTTTGATTTAAATGATGAAAAAAGATTAACATAAAAACAGAGCCTCACCAAGCACCTGACAGCCTGTTTAGACCAGTGCGAAGACCCCAGTTCACAACTTTTCAATCAAGTTGTGAGATACAAACCCAGCATTGTAGCCAACTTCTAACTTTCTTGCAAGTCAAAATTCATTTTGACCAGAAAAAAGTTAATTTTGGCACCTCAACTCTTGCCTATATTAAAATTTCCATAAAAAATTCACGTCTCCAATCAAGCCATTTGAATTTGCAAAAAAACTTGACAGCACTCTTATCTAGTATTAGGCTCTTGCTTTTCTTCTGTTATTCAGTCTCTTTGTTTTTGATTTAATCTTTTTCCAAAGAAATCATGATGAAAACTTTATCAAAAGTCTTCTCTCCTTTCTTATCCCTCCTTTTTTTATCTGTCTTGATAGCTTGTTCTCAAGCATTTCTAGCAGCAAACGCCCATGATCAAACACTCCTAAAAGCAAGTGAACAGGGAAATCTGAACAAGGTCAAGTCTTTGTTAGACAGGGGAGCAAAGATAGAGGCTCAAGATGAATATGGTAACACAGCACTGATGTTGGCAAGTCGGAAGGGACACAAGGAAGTGGTGGAGTTGTTGTTAGACAGGGGAGCGAAGATAGAGGCTCAAAATGAATATGGTAACACAGAACTGATTTGGGCAAGTCGGAATGGACACAAGGAAGTGGTGGAGTTGTTGTTAGACAGGGGAGCGAAGATAGAGGCTCAAAATGAATATGGTAACACAGCACTGATGTTGGCAAGTTTTTATGGACACAAGGAAGTGGTGGAGTTGTTGTTAGACAGGGGAGCGAAGATAGAGGCTCAAGATGAAGGTGGTGACACAGCACTGATTTGGGCAAGTCGGAAGGGACACAAGGAAGTGGTGGAGTTGTTGTTAGACAGGGGAGCAAAGATAGAGGCTCAAAATAAATCTGGTGACACAGCACTGATGTTGGCAAGTCGGAAGGGACACAAGGAAGTGGTGGAGTTGTTGTTAGACAGGGGAGCGAAGATAGAGGCTCAAGATGAAGATGGTGACACAGCACTGATGTTGGCAAGTCGGAAGGGACACAAGGAAGTGGTGGAGTTCTTGTTAGACAGGGGAGCAAAGATAGAGGCTCAAAATAAATCTGGTGACACAGAACTGATTTGGGCAAGTCAGCAAGGACACAAGGAAGTGGTGGAGTTGTTGTTAGACAGGGGAGCAAAGATAGAGGCTCAAGATAAATATGGTAACACAGCACTGATGTTGGCAAGTCTGAATGGACACAAGGAAGTGGTGGAGTTGTTGGAAAACAAGATAGCAGCAAACGCCCATGATCAAACACTCCTAAAAGCAAGTGAACAGGGAAATCTGAACAAGGTCAAGTCTTTGTTAGACAGGGGAGCGAAGATAGAGGCTCAAAATGAATATGGTAACACAGCACTGATGTTGGCAAGTCGGAAGGGACACAAGGAAGTGGTGGAGTTCTTGTTAGACAGGGGAGCAAAGATAGAGGCTCAAAATAAATCTGGTGAAACAGCACTGATGTTGGCAAGTCAGCAAGGACACAAGGAAGTGGTGGAGTTCTTGTTAGACAGGGGAGCGAAGATAGAGGCTCAAGATGAATATGGTGAAACAGCACTGATGTTGGCAAGTCAGCAAGGACACAAGGAAGTGGTGGAGTTCTTGTTAGACAGGGGAGCGAAGATAGAGGCTCAAGATGAATATGGTGAAACAGCACTGATGTTGGCAAGTCAGCAAGGACACAAGGAAGTGGTGGAGTTCTTGTTAGACAGGGGAGCGAAGATAGAGGCTCAAAATGAATATGGTAACACAGCACTGATTCTGGCAAGTCTGAATGGACACAAGGAAGTGGTGGAGTTCTTGTTAGACAGGGGAGCGAAGATAGAAGCTCAAAATGAATATGGCAGCACAGCACTGATGTTGGCAAGTCGGAGGGGACACAAGGAAGTGGTGGAGTTGTTGGAAAACAAGATGGCTCTGAACTAATCAAGAACCCGTCTTTTCAGCAAAGAGCAGGTGTTTCCTTTGCTTTTCTGATTCAGTCAATTTGTTTCTGGATCACTTTTGCAAGCTTTCCACTCATTCAGTCAGACTGACTCTTGCTTCAGCAAAAAGAACTCACGTCTCCAAGCAAGCCAGTCATTTGAATTTGCAAAAAAACTTGACAGCACTCTTATCTAGTATTAGACTATCGCTTTTTTCTGTGATTCAATCTCTTGTTGAGTCTCTTTGTTTTTGATTTAATCTTTTTCCCAAAAAATTCACGATGAAATCTTTCAATACTTTGTTTTCTTGCTGCCATGTTCTTCTAATGGTTGTTGTGACCTTAACGTTGCAAAGCTGTATCGGATTTTGGAAAGCCGAAATAGAAATCCCTGATCCGCCTGCTGAAGCCAGACCCCTTCCTGCTAACTTCTTGGATAAAAACGACATTTCTATCTCTCCTAATTCAGTTGAAAGTGGAGGGTGGGTTGGCAGTGGCGGTGTCTCAACTTACTACCAACTCAGTGCATTTTTGGGTCTACCTTATTTTGGGACTATAAATGAGCACTATGCACTGATTTCAATTGACGGAACAGCTAACTTGAGGCTCAAAGTAGCGACTGGAGAATATAAACTTGTTGGTTTTCCAGTGCTTGATACGCTGACTCGTTTTATTCTTCTGAAAACAAGTCTTGATCCTTTTTCTTCTTATCAGTTGACCACTGAAGAAAAATTGCAAATTTTCACAAATTATTACCATGATGAATCCGTGACTGGTCGCTTTCGGTGGTATCAAGTGGCTCAAGATTATTATGATTTTGAAATTGAACCGATTGTGAATCGTAATCCTGTAAGAGCCTTGAGATATTTGAGGCAACTAGACCATGAACCATTATGGATGGTTGCTGTTGAAGATTTTGGGGCAAAATTCAAACTAGGAATACAAGATAACGATGGAAATCCCTTGCTCATTCTATTGGTTCAAAGGGAACATTTTAAAGCAGTTCAAAAACTTATTCGCTATGATGTCAATTTAGAAAGTGAAAATCGTCATGGAGAAACCGCTTTAGTAGTAGCAAGTAAAAGGGGATATTTGCAAACAGTCAATTCACTTCTTGCAAACGGAGCCAATCCCAAAGTAAAAGCCAATCATGAACCGATTTTTATCTGGGCGATTCGCCATCAAAAACTAGAAATTGCTAAAAGTTTATTAAAAAACGGAGCTGATGTAGAAGCTCAAAATAAAGATGGTGACACAGCACTGATGTTGGCAAGTCGGCAAGGACACAAGGAAGTAGTGGAGTTCTTGTTAGACAGGGGAGCGAAGATAGAGGCTCAAAATGAATATGGTAACACAGCGCTGATGATAGCAAGTGAGGAAGTACAGAAGGAGGTAGTGGAGTTGTTGTTAGACAGGGGAGCGAATCCCAATGTTCAAAATGAAGCTGGTGACACAGCACTGATTCTGGCAAGTCAATCAAGTAGGCATCACGAGGAAGTGGTGGAGTTGTTGGAGATTGCTTTGAATGAAGCAAGAATCCATCTTTTCAGCAAAGAGCAGGTGTTTTGGGTGACAAGTGCGTTCAAGATGTTTCCAGTGAAGTCGTTGTCATCGCAGACTTCAGACTGGAAGCACAATAAACAGACCCCTGCCCTAGAGTCCATCACCACTTATGCTAATCGCTTGATCCAATCCCAACACAACAAGCTCAAAAGTGTCTATCAACGTGTCGCAGACTATCAGATTCCCAAACCTCAAGTCCCTGAAGCCATACAACTGAAACAAGACGAATGGGAGACCAACACAGAGTTTGAAGCACGTGTCCGACAAATCACTGCTCAAAGACAAGCAAAAGTAGATAAAATCCAAGAGGCCTATCGTCAGCTAGTAGAAGACCGCAATACCAAACTCAAAAAAGCCTATCAAACCTACCAAAAAGATCTTGATGCCTTGCCAACGAAAGCCATTGTCGCCAAAGCAACCAACGATGTCATCGCCTCTCTCCAGATACAGCAACCCACAATGAACAAAGACACAGGAGACATGTTTGTCACGCTCCAAAGCACTCAATCTGATTATCAACAACCTCTTAAAGTCTCTGGACTCTCTCTGTCTTTGAGAAAAACCTTGTTCCAAGACCCTCAACGTTTCAAAGTGAAGGCACAATTTGCCATCGCAGATGACAACAGCCTGCAACTCAAACAAGTCAAGTTGCAGTATCAAGACCAGCAGTTCCAAGCCCAAGCTACTGATGAAACCCATCAACAAACCAATGCTTTAGTCGCTGCAGTGGGAGGTCAAGAAACCATTCAAAACCTACCTGAACTCACCTTGCAAAATCCCAATCTG
The DNA here is from genome assembly GCA_965233585.1 of bacterium. Lineage (GTDB taxonomy): Bacteria > SAR324 > SAR324 > SAR324 > NAC60-12 > CBDDTI01. The sequence goes on along the minus strand of CBDDTI010000747.1, from coordinate 1,064,519 downwards.
AAAGTGGACCTTGTAGATCAAATCTTCTACAAAGACGGCTCTAAATACCAAGATGACCTCCTGCCAAAACTTCAAAACCTTGCCAAAGCCGACAAGAACCCCAAAGTTTGGGTCTTTGCTATCGGCATTGAAAAGTATCTGCAAGCTGATGACATCATCTATGCCAAACGTTCTGCGGAACTCTTCACTGAAACCATCGTCAAACAGCAAGGAGTCACTGAAGGAAGGACTATCTTACTCACTGACGACAAAGCCACCAGAGGACTCATCACAGACAAAATGAAATTCTTGAAACAGGAAGTGGAAGAAGGCGACATCATCTATTTCTATTACAATGGACATGGTGTGCCACTAGGCGAGAACAAAGATGAACCCTACATCCTCCCTTCAGACAGCATTCCAGACTACGTTGAAGATTACCCTGAATTTAAACTGGCTCACTTCTACAAAGCACTCACAGACACCAAAGCCTCTAAAGTCATTGCTTTTGTAGATTCTTGCTTTACAGGCAAAACAGACGGCAAGCTCGTCTTCAAAGGCAAAGCGCCCCTGATGAAAACCCCAAAAAAAGTCAACTTTGACCAAGAGAAGATGGTCATCTTGACGGCAGGCACAGAAAATCAGTTCTCCAGTGCCTATTGGGAAAAGGGGCATCGCTTATTCACTTACTTTGTCATCCAAGAACTGCTCCAACCCGAACCCCAAGACGTAGACCACCTCTACAAACGAGTCTATGCACAAGTCTCTGGACTCACCAAAGACAAAGGAGCTTCTCGTCAAAACCCTGTGCTGATGGGCAATCCCAGTCTCACCTTCTCAACTCAATGAACCGCCCCCATCAAAAACGTGAACATGGCAAAAGTTGGCACTTGTAAGTTTAAAATCAGAAACGATGTGATGTTTTGTGTGAATCTGTGTTTCATCTTTCAATCAAGATGACGACTATTCAAAAAATCACTGTGCTTTCAGCAGTTGCTGTGTCCTTCGTTCTCCATGCTTGTTCTCAACAAACGGCAACACCTCCTGATCTATCAACAACATTCAGCGGGGTAAGCAAACAGGAAGTTCTGAAAAAGGTCAAACAAACCTCTCCGCCTGAAACCAAGCAGCCAAAGACAAAAACTCCTACTTCCCAGCCACTTCAAACTCTACCATGTGAAGTGGCTGTTAAACCTTATGAAGTGTTTGCCTGTGGTCTGGGAGATGATTGGCAAGAAGCAAGAAAGGATGCCATTGTTCAAATTGCAGCAGCTGTCAACGGCGTGCAGGTGCAGAGTATCAGTCAACGTCAAGAAAATTGTAACGCCAAAGAATCAGAGGTGATGCAATGCGAGATTGAAATCATCCAGCAAGATGGAACCAAATCCAAGGCTCAACTCTTTGGAGACTTCCGTCAAGTGGCTGCTCAAAAACTTCCCGATGGATACCATCAAATTGTTCTGGTCTATGACAAAAGCCCATTTTTTAAACGATTGAGTCGGAGATTCAGTCAAGACCCCAAGTGCCTCAATGGCAACAAACCGAAAGGGGTGTTCTTGCAAAAGAACCCAGAACTTCAAGATTTGAATTTCCCAATGGAACTGACTTTTGATCGTGACAATCAATACTACATGTTGTCCTGTGGCGAGACTGATCTACGATTGCCTTCAGTCAGTGATTTGTTTGATGCCAACCAATCTGAAAGTTTTGAGACCAATTCATCTTTTTTTAGAGATGGAGACAAAATGACAGTTCGTATCCGAACCCAACAGCCCATGTACTTCACTTTACTTTCTGTGGATTATCAGGGCAATGTTGGATTTATCTTTCAAAATCGCTACGAAGAACAGGATTTTGTTTATCCTGAAAAAGAAGAAGATGACTTGATAGTTTCTTTGGGAGAAGCGACCAGCAATATCAATTTGAAAGAAATGCTCATCTTGCTCCAAACTCCAACTGAACTCCAACTGAAGCTTCAAGAAATTTCAGAGACTCTCATCAAAGGAAATGACCAACTGCTCAATGTCTTGGAATTATTAGACCAGTACGACCACCAAATTACCACTTATCGCATTCAACCTTAAACAAACTTCTCAAAACAAACTCCAGACCATCTCAGACAAAGACACCTTGTCAAGACAAACCTTTGCTGACGTTCGCTTACACTCTCCTCATTCGGTTGGGCTGACTCTTGCTTCAGCAAAAAGAACTCACGTCTCCAATGTTATTCAGTCTCTTTGTTTTTGATTTAATCTTTTTCCAAAGAAATCATGATGAAAACTTTATCAAAAGTCTTCTCTCCTTTCTTATCCCTCCTTTTTTTATCTGTCTTGATAGCTTGTTCTCAAGCATTTCTAGCAGCAAACGCCCATGATCAAACACTCCTAAAAGCAAGTGAACAGGGAAATCTGAACAAGGTCAAGTCTTTGTTAGACAGGGGAGCGAAGATAGAGGCTCAAAATGAATATGGTAACACAGCACTGATGTTGGCAAGTCGGAAGGGACACAAGGAAGTGGTGGAGTTCTTGTTAGACAGGGGAGCGAAGATAGAGGCTCAAGATGAAGATGGTGACACAGCACTGATGTTGGCAAGTTTTTATGGACACAAGGAAGTGGTGGAGTTCTTGTTAGACAGGGGAGCAAAGATAGAGGCTCAAGATGAATATGGTAACACAGCACTGATTTGGGCAAGTCGGAATGGACACAAGGAAGTGGTGGAGTTGTTGGAAAACAAGATAGCAGCAAACGCCCATGATCAAACACTCCTAAAAGCAAGTGAACAGGGAAATCTGAACAAGGTCAAGTCTTTGTTAGACAGGGGAGCAAAGATAGAGGCTCAAAATGAAGATGGTGACACAGCACTGATGTTGGCAAGTTTTTATGGACACAAGGAAGTGGTGGAGTTCTTGTTAGACAGGGGAGCAAAGATAGAGGCTCAAAATGAATATGGTAACACAGCACTGATTTGGGCAAGTCGGAAGGGACACAAGGAAGTGGTGGAGTTCTTGTTAGACAGGGGAGCAAAGATAGAGGCTCAAAATGAATATGGTAACACAGCACTGATTTGGGCAAGTCGGAAGGGACACAAGGAAGTGGTGGAGTTCTTGTTAGACAGGGGAGCGAACATGGAGGCTCAAGATAAATCTGGTAACACAGCACTGATTTGGGCAAGTTTTTATGGACACAAGGAAGTGGTGGAGTTGTTGGAAAACAAGATAGCAGCAAACGCCCATGATCAAACACTCCTAAAAGCAAGTGAACAGGGAAATCTGAACAAGGTCAAGTCTTTGTTAGACAGGGGAGCAAAGATAGAGGCTCAAGATGAATATGGTGAAACAGCACTGATGTTGGCAAGTCAGCAAGGACACAAGGAAGTGGTGGAGTTCTTGTTAGACAGGGGAGCAAAGATAGAGGCTCAAAATAAATCTGGTGACACAGCACTGATGTTGGCAAGTCAGCAAGGACACAAGGAAGTGGTGGAGTTCTTGTTAGACAGGGGAGCGAAGATAGAGGCTCAAAATGAATATGGTAACACAGCACTGATTCTGGCAAGTCTGAATGGACACAAGGAAGTGGTGGAGTTCTTGTTAGACAGGGGAGCGAAGATAGAAGCTCAAAATGAATATGGCAGCACAGCACTGATGTTGGCAAGTCGGAGGGGACACAAGGAAGTGGTGGAGTTGTTGGAAAACAAGATGGCTCTGAACTAATCAAGAACCCGTCTTTTCAGCAAAGAGCAGGTGTTAAGGAAGTGGTGGAATTCTTGTTAGACAGGGGAGCAAATCCCAATGTTCAAAATAAATATGGCAGCACAGCACCGATATTGGAAACTCTTTATAGACACAAAGACGGCTCTAAATACCAAGATGACCTCCTGCCAAAACTTCAAAACCTTGCCAAAGCCGACAAGAACCCCAAAGTTTGGGTCTTTGCTATCGGCATTGAAAAGTATCTGCAAGCTGATGACATCATCTATGCCAAACGTTCTGCGGAACTCTTCACTGAAACCATCGTCAAACAGCAAGGAGTCACTGAAGGAAGGACTATCTTACTCACTGACGACAAAGCCACCAGAGGACTCATCACAGACAAAATGAAATTCTTGAAACAGGAAGTGGAAGAAGGCGACATCATCTATTTCTATTACAATGGACATGGTGTGCCACTAGGCGAGAACAAAGATGAACCCTACATCCTCCCTTCAGACAGCATTCCAGACTACGTTGAAGATTACCCTGAATTTAAACTGGCTCACTTCTACAAAGCACTCACAGACACCAAAGCCTCTAAAGTCATTGCTTTTGTAGATTCTTGCTTTACAGGCAAAACAGACGGCAAGCTCGTCTTCAAAGGCAAAGCGCCCCTGATGAAAACCCCAAAAAAAGTCAACTTTGACCAAGAGAAGATGGTCATCTTGACGGCAGGCACAGAAAATCAGTTCTCCAGTGCCTATTGGGAAAAGGGGCATCGCTTATTCACTTACTTTGTCATCCAAGAACTGCTCCAACCCGAACCCCAAGACGTAGACCACCTCTACAAACGAGTCTATGCACAAGTCTCTGGACTCACCAAAGACAAAGGAGCTTCTCGTCAAAACCCTGTGCTGATGGGCAATCCCAGTCTCACCTTCTCAACTCAATGAACCGCCCCCATCAAAAACGTGAACATGGCAAAAGTTGGCACTTGTAAGTTTAAAATCAGAAGACTGTTAAATTGTTCTGGTCTATGACACAGCCCATTTCTTAAACGATGTCCACACAGAAATTCTATTTAACTAAGCACTGTTGCGATTCAACACTCTGTCAAAAACGGCTTGAATCTGCTCTTCGGTAGAAAGTTTTGGCTCTGAAGGTTTGGGTTTAGGTGGAGTTCTTTGAATCCTTTTCCATGCCGCAGGTAGTTTTTCATAGCAGGCTTTTGGATTGATGATAGATTCTGCATAAAGCAGAACACGTCTTTGTTCTTGGGCAACATTCATGGCAGGTCTGTGGAGAAACCACACCTTGTGAAATACATTTTGAAGTTGGGGGAATGTCGCAAAAATCTGCTTTAAAAGTTGTCCTGAAAGGGTCTGAAAATCATCTAAAAGTTCTTGGGTATAGATGACTAAGGAGGCAGTTTGGTCAGACTTTCTGTCAATGAATGCAGGGACACAAGTGAGCAAAAAAGGGGTTTGAACGACTTCTTGCCAACGAATACAAAGACGAGAAAGCCAGATTTGGTCAGATTGAACGGTGGGGATAGAGCCGATTTGGCATTCTAAATGGTCTATACGTAAACGAAGAGGTAAGACAGAATTGATCCGACTTAAATAAATGCTCATGTCTTGACGCACTGCCTGTGCAAAACCCCCATCATACACCGTGAGGTGCAAAGTCCTTTCATGCGGTTTAAAGACGGCATGTTCCAGAAGTCTTGCCTTTTCTGATTCAGTCAATTTGCTTCTGATTCGTTTTTGTACAGTCATCACAAATTCATGTTCTCTTGCAAAATGCTCCTCTTGCAATGATTTGAGAACATAGAACACTTGCGATGCAGGTTGAAAAAGAGGCAAAGTTTTTTCTAAATACTTTCCATTGACAATGAATTGTGCCGTAATAGAGATGTTCCTTGCAAAAGTATGTTTTGCAAAAAATTCATTGAGACACTGAAACCAGAATCTTCTGATGACAATGAGTGCTAACAAATGTGTCTGATTGGCGGATTCCAAGATAGCGATTGCCACATCAAAAGCACTGGCAAGGTCTTTGTTCAGTATGTCAGAGCGACCTTGAAGAAGTCCGTCCAGAAATTTTTGCATTCTTGCCTTGTCTTCTTCTGATTTTCTGATATGGTTTGGAATCATGGTTTGATTAAACAAAAGAGTTATGAGACAATTCAATCCTTCATTATTAGTGGCAATGCCCGGTTTAGATGGCTATTTTAAGCATTCTATTATCTTGCTGTGTGATTATACACAAAAATCAGCATCTGGGTTTGTCATCAACATTCCTACTCCTTTTTTGATTAAAGACGTGTTGAAATCAGACATTGATTGCAAAATTGAGTCTCCACTCTTGCTTGGCGGTCCTGTGCAGTCTGATTTTTTTTGGTCGCTTCACTCCAACGATTTTTGCGATGAAAATACAGCTTTAATCACGCCTAAACTTTCGTTAAGCCCCTTGCAAGTGGTAGTAGATGCCATTTTAAAAAATCAAGGACCCAAAGAGTATCATTTTGGGTGTGGTTATGCAGGTTGGGGAGAAAACCAACTTGATGATGAAATCAAGCAAGGAGCATGGTGGCTGACTGATATTGATTACAATATTGCATTTGAAATTCAACATCAACAACGGTGGTTGCGATTGATGCAGTCACTTGGTATTGACCCTGATGTGTCTTACATAGACCAAGATTTCAATGCCTGATTCAACTCACCTTTTCTAAAGATACAACAAACTCATGCGCTGGAAATTCCTTGATCTTATCACGGAGACTGATTATGAAACGTTTTTAAAAGGAACAAAAACTTTTGACCCTAATGAAGAATGGACTCAAGACCATTTTCCCGGCAATCCTATTGTGCCGGGCGTCTTGCAAATTGAAATGGTTGCTAATTTGACAGGACAGTTGGTGTTTTTCAAAACTCTCAAAGAACATCAATTTTGTGTGATCCCTTTGTTGCTCAAAGTGAAACAAGCACAATTTAAAAACCCTATCAAACCGGGGACTCAAATACGAGGAGAGTTAACTTTAGAACGATACTCACTTAAACTGGTGCATTCATCAGGAAAACTCTATGTTGGGCAAGACTTGCATGCGACGGTGAGCCTTGTCAATGGCATCATCCGCCCTGAAGATATTGGACATGATAACATGCACCAACTGCTTTCATGGCATCTTGACAATCTTGCCACCATCATGCCCTCCCTTGATGACAGCATGCACGCTTTGATTCAACAGGAACTCAGCAAACACTGCTGAGTTGAAGAAGATTTAAGAGAATGAGCCAAAAAAGATAGAACGCATAATTTGTGCAAATTCGTAGAAGAAGAATGAAACAAAAATAATGACAACAATCCCGCCAACAAACAAATGTCCCTCCCCTTTGATGGGGTCAAAATAGACAACCATGTTGGAAGAGACTTTTTGCGAGCTGGTTTGGTCTGAGAGTTCCGATTTTTTACGATTCCATAGCACAATGACTGTTCCCAATCCACATGCCAAAAGAAACCATACTGCCATTTGAAAACCCATTTGTTACTCCTTAAAAAATTAGTTTTGTCACATCAGATTGCATTTGATTTGAACGTCTTGGCGTCAAATCTTGCAAAAATTTTAAAGCAAGGTTCAATCCTTTCACTAAATCAGAGGCATTGACAAATGAACTGGCTAGTTGTTTTGAAATGAGTTCCCCTGTCAATCCGTGAATGAAACACCCCAAAGATGCGGCGTCTTGTGTCGTCAGCCTTTGGGCTAAATATCCCCCAATGATGCCTGCTAGCACATCTCCTGAACCTGCTGTTGCCAAAGCATCATTGGCAACTGGCACAATCAAAAGACTTCCATCGGGCATTCCAACAACTGGATATGCCCCTTTGAGAATGAGGCAAGCCTTCCATTTTTGAGCATAATGCCGTGTGATTGCAAGGCGGTCTTTGCTAATCGTCTCAACAGATTCCCCACATAAGCGGGACAATTCTTTGGGGTGAGGCGTGAGAACCAGAGGCTGATGTTCGCCTTCAAGAAACGAAGTGTTTAACAGATTTAAGCCGTCAGCATCAATGACTGTAGGCTGTGTTGCGACTTTGACAAGCTCATTGACAAACTCAGCAGTTTCAGGCTGTTTGCCAACCCCGCAACCGATCACAAGAGCTTGATATTTCGGCAGAAGAGATTTGGCATAAGGGATTTGTTCTTTTGAGAAATAAGAATCAGCACCTACTGAAGAACAAGTTGTCATGGCTTCCAAGCATTGAAGAGACTCCATTTGACGTGGAACAAATGCTGTGACCAAACCTGCACCAGACCTTAATCCACCTTGACTTGCCAATGATGCTGCGCCAGACATTCCAGCAGAACCACATGCCAAAAAGAGATGCCCAAACGTTCCTTTATGACCATCTATTGGACGCACAGGCAGAAGTGATTTTGCAAATTCTGGTGTCATTAAAAAAGTGTTGTTGTCAACTGACAAATGTTCTGCAACACAAATATCCATACAATGAAGACTGCCAACAAAACGTCTTGCAGGAAATTGCAAACAACCTTGTTTGATTTTTTGTAATGCAATCGTCGCGTGGCATTGGACAGCAGTCTTTTGCACGTCACCGGAATTTGGATTGATTCCACTTGGCAAGTCCACTGCAATTTTCAACGCATGTTGATTGTGATTGATTTGTTGAATCCATTCATAAAATGCCCCTTGCAATTCACCACGAAACGACACTCCAAAGATGGCATCAACAATCACTTTTGCTTCTGATAAAGCACGTGTTGCTGGCGAGTTGATGTTTTTCTCAAGTAGTTCAAGAGTCTCTCCTCCAAAGATTTGCCAAAGTTTTGCATTGGCTTGTGCATCATCAGACTTAGGAAATTGGAGGCAGACCACTTTGACAGAGTAACCACGATTTTTAAGCAATCTAGCAATCACATAGCCATCTCCGCCATTATTCCCATTGCCACAACACACAACAACAAGGTCATCAGGGTTTTGTTGAAGGTGATGAGCATCAACCCAATCTGCTACGGCACGCCCTGCATTTTCCATCAACAACAAACTAGGCATGCCTAACTGATGAATGGTGTGGCTGTCTAGCTTTTGCATGTCTTGTGCTGTGCAAAGCTGGTGCAGTTGTTTTTGGTCAAACATGCTTGGGTTTGGGCAGAGGGTCATCGCCACAGCTACCAAAAGGATTGCAACGCAAGATGCGTCTGATAGTCAAGTAAGAGGCATACCAAAATTGAAAAGTTTTGAAGGCTTCCACCGCATATTGAGAACAAGAAGGTGTGAACCTGCAACTTTTAGGCAAATAAGGTGACAGACAAATTTGGTAACATTGGATTAGAAAAATGACTAACCAACCAGTCAAACGATGCAGAAAAGAGAAAACTTTTTTGAGAGATGCCATCTGATTTTAAAGATGTTGTGAGTATGGCAAACATTTGATGTATTCTTCCATACGACAAAAGTCTGGAACGTCTTCATTTCCTTCTTTGATGTATGGCAAGTAAATTTTATCTTTTTTCATTCTTTTTTGTGATCTTTTTCTGCCAAAAGAATATCTAAATAATTCCATGTTTAGTATGGTAATGAAATACAGACCAAGATATTGATTTAATTCAAAGTTTTTAGGTTCTAAAATTTCTACATGGTCAGACCCGACAAAAGCATGTTCTTGATAGAAACACTTCCCATCAGTTGCGCTGTCAAAAGTAATCACATTTCCTTCTTCGGTATAGACATCAGAAGTTCCAAAAAATCCATTGTTTTTGTTAGAGGTTGTGATATATGCGTATTCTCCTGTCACGATTTGATGTTGTGTAAAACTTTTTTTTGAACCTCTAACAATGAATACATCTTGAATATCAAATTCTTTACATTTCAATTCTTTGGGTAATTCTCTTTTTAACTTAGATTGATTGTCAATATGATTTTTTTGTAAAATTTCTAAAAATTCTAATTCATTCAAATCTTTGTCTAATAAATTTAAATTCTTTTTAGTTTTAAAAATAACATATTCTCTTATTGAGTTTAAAAAATGCTTTTCACTAAGCTGTGAGTAATCTGTTTTTGAATGTGATTGAATAATCCATTCATCATTTTCTTGTATAGAAGTTTTTAAAAAACTGGTAGCATCTACGTACTGATTGGGGTTTTTAATCTCTCTTAATAAAGATTTTTTGAGAGTATTCCATTTGTTTAGAACATCAGTTCTTCCTTTCTGTTTGGATAGGACAAAACTATTATCTTTTAAGTCATAAAACAAAACTTCTTTTTGACAATGAGGAGTATGAGTTTCAAAAACAGCAATGGCAGTGTGAGTTGAAGCATTAGGTTGAAATAATTCATTTGGCATATTTATCACAGCTTTTAGTGTATGTCTTGCTAAAATGGAGTTTCTCAAATGGTCTTCTTTGAAGTAAGTAGAAAGTGGTGCAATGATGATGACATAGCGACTACATTGATCTAAAAGTTTAGCTAAAAATTGAATCTCTTTCTTGGTAGGGTTTTTCTTATTGTCTTGACCCCCATAAGGTGGGTTGATGAAGCCGATTGTAGGATTCTTATTTTCTAAAACAGCTTTTGTTTGTTCATCAAAAAAATCTATATGGTGAATTTGAGCCTTTCCATCACCTCTAAAAAGCATATTAGAAATAGATAAGGCAAACATAGTAGGATTTTTTTCAAAACCTATTAATTGCTTTTCCTTGACTTGATTTTTAAGGTTTTGTTTGTTTGTTAAATGAGAGTTTTCAATGATGTTTAAAATTCTATTCATTCCAGAAACTAAAAAAGCACCTGTTCCACAACAAGGATCAAAAATGACATCATTATATTTCATCTCAATTAAATCAGTAAAAAATTCTGTGATATGTCTTGGAGTTAAAACAATGCCATTTTTAACATTTGTCACACCAGCATATTTTAAAAATTCTTCGTAAAACTTTCCAATAATGTCATAATTTGTCTTTGTTTGAAATAGAGGAATGACATGATCTTCTAGCTCTCTTAAAATTTCTTTTAAAAGATCACTTTTCTGAACATCTATATCATCTTTGATTGCATAATCAAATTGGTTTTTGAGTATGTCAATTTTGTCTTGGGGGATTTGCTCTTTCTTTAAAACTTTTTCAAGTGTTAAAGGAACATTTGTGATAATAGTCTCTGGTGCAAATGTCATAAAATGATTTTTAAAATCATTTTGTAAATTTTCTTTTTCAAAAAGACAAATCATTAGAGAACTCAAAATAATTGGTCTTTTCTGACTATCCATGCTCCTTAAAATTTGATTGATTTGATTTGAAGATTTAGAAATTTGATTGACTACTTCCTCAATATCAATGTTTCCAAACAAAGATAAATAGTCATGTTCACCCTCATTTTCGTTTTGATACATTTTGATTTTACAAATACCTTGTTTTTACACTTCAAAAAGTGGGTCGTTCATATCTGAGGGAGCAGATTGCCCTAATAAAATCATGTTAGTTGAGGCAATGTGACTTAAATTCAATGAGTGTTGACTGGCTTGTTTCAGTTGATAGTTGTCTTGGTAAAGTGGGTCAAACAAGAGGAAAGGGACAGGATTCAATGAATGTTTAGCACTTGGCTCCCAGATTTCACGGGATTTGTTCCAGACACTCATTTCATCTGCGTTTCCGTGGTCTGCAGTGATGACAACCATGCCTTTTTGTTTTTCTGTTTCAGCAACAATTTTGGCAAGTGCTTGGTCAACGGCTTCAGCACTTTGGATAGCCGCTTGTAAGTTTCCTGAATGCCCAACCATGTCAGCATTTGCAAAATTGATGACACCAAACTGATAGTCTTGAGAGGCAATGAATTGCACAGCTTGGTCTGCAATTTCATAGGCTTTCATTTCAGGCTTCAGGTCAAAAGACTCCAGTTTGTCAGAATCAATTAGATGATAAAGCTCTCGTTTGGGGTCAAGCGGTTCGCGGTATCCTCCATTGAAAAAGAAAGTAACATGTGGATATTTTTGGGTTTCAGCCAACCTAAATTGCTTCATGCCAAGCTCTAAAACTCGCTTGCCAAGAGGATTTTCAACAGTTGGAGGTTTGACAAGATGGAGAACAGGACGTTGGTTGTCTTGGTCATAGACCATCATGCTTGCAAACATCAAATCAGGTCGTGGAGTGCGGTCAAAATGTGGGAAGTCGTCATCTTCAATCATCTGACTAAACTGCAAAGCCCTGTCTGCACGGAAGTTGAAAAAGACCAAAGAATGTCCATCTTGCATGGTGGCAACAGGCTTGCCGTCTCGTTCAATGACAAAACTTGGTATGGCTTGATCAATGATACCTTTGTGCATGTGGCGATAGTGCAACACAGCGTCAGTCATAGAAGGAAACTTGCGTTCGCATTTGCCCAAGACATGAACGTCCCAACTTTCTTGCATGACCTGCCAATTTTGGTCTCGGTCCATCGTGATTTGCTCACGCCCTCCTCCACTTGCAAAAGCATAATCAATGTCTGGTCGTTGGGATTTGAGCTTTTGGAATAAACTTTCTATCGGCTCAATGTAATCAAGAGCAGACTGGATTCCAACGTCACGACCATCTAACAACGCATGAAGATAGACCTGTTTGATTCCAACCTGAAAAGCATGTTCTATCAAAGCCACTGCATGAGCAATGTTGCTGTGAATGTTGCCATCAGAAAGCAGACCAATCAAATGAAATGGCGTTTGTTTGTCAAGACAGTTTTTGATCAATTTTTCCAATGCAGGACTTTTAAAAAGAGAGCCGTCATTAATCAGCCGATTGATGTAGGTTGGTCCTTGCTCCAAAACTTGACCTGCACCCATCGTCATGTGTCCTACCTCTGACCCCCCAAGATCATTGTCGCTTGGCAAACCAACATGAGTGCCATGAGTCCAAAGTCTTGTGTTCGGATAGTCCTTGAAAAGTCTGTCAATGGTTGGAGTTTTTGCCAGATGGATTGCATCGTACTTGGCAGTTTCCCCAATTCCCCAGCCATCAAGCACAATGTATGTGAGGGAACGTCCTGTGAAATGTTGTCTAATGTCGTCTAATGCTGTCATTTTAAAATGTCAAAGTTTGAAATATGATTGGATTGAGGGAGCGATCGTTTGTTGCTTGACCTCTTACTTCATTTTTCTTTTTAAATCTCATTTTTTTAGCTCAATCATCATCATAATTCCATGTTTTCTAAAAAGAGATTTAAAAAGTGTTCGGGGATAAATTTTTTTGGCAATGGTGAGTAAAAGCCCTTGATGCCTCTGTCCAACTTGACCCTCTAACAAATCGCCAAAGCTCAGCTGCGTTTTGATTTTAACTTCTGAAAAAGCAGAACACATTTGCCTTGCCTCTTCCACAGAGTAAGCCTTAGTGCCAAGACTTTCCAAATGGTGATAATAAATGTCATCTAACGTACGAAAAATTTGACCTTTTAGTAACCCATATTTGATCCAAAGCATGTAGCCTGTCAAAGAATATTTATGGTAAATCATAATTTTTGCTGTCCCTCCTTCCCGAAGCACGCGAAAGACTTCCTGAAATGCTTGAGGCGTGTTTGGTGAGTGATGAAGCACCCCCCATGAATAAATGATGTCAAACGAGTCATTGTTAAAAGGTAGGATTTCAGCATCAGCGGTCTCAACTTTGGACTTGAACGAGTCTTTGGGAAAATAGAACTGAAGTCTTTTTTTGGTGTGTTCAACAGCTCTTGGAGTGAGGTCTATTCCCGTGAGTGAACGAGGTTGAGACTTTGCCCATTCTATGTGGTCTGCACCCATTCCGACACCAATCTCAAGAATATCTTGACCTGCTCCTTCAGAAAACTTTGCAAAATCGTAAATATAAGGTTCTAGTTCATAACGTTTCTTTGCATGAGATTCATAATAGTCTTGTTCAGATTCTCCTGTTGCATACACTTCTCCGCAAGACTGCTCATTCCAGAAATCTTTGACAATGTCCTTCAGTTGTTGCCCTTCCATAATCAAATTTTAAAAATAGACACAAACAATCACCACCTAATTAAGTCAAATTTTTGATATGAAAGTTGACTTGTGAATCCCCAAAAATCTTATATTTAACTCCTGTAGATTGATTTTGTTTCAAGGAAATTTAAAAGAATGTTTTGACACAAAAATTGACTTGTGAATCCCCAAAAATCTTATATTTAACTTCTTTGGACTGATTTTGTTTCAAGGAAATTTAAAAGAATGACGTCACCGATTGCAGATAAGCAGACAAAGCACCAATCAATCCACCAAAGACACCGCCCCAAACGACCAGCCAGCCAAGATGTTTGCGAATCATGTCTTCTACCAGTTTTTTGACTCCTTCTGGAGTGAGTTCGTTCAATCTGTTGTCAATCAATGATTCTATTTTTTCAAGTAACATTTGGGGGTCTGTCATTTGTGCAATTTTTTCTTCTATTTGGAGGGTGTCAATCATGGTGTCCACTCGCCTGCTCATCTCTTTTTTGAATGGTTCACGAAGCACTTCCAATGCTGTTCTACCCCCAAGCATGCTTAAAAATGAGCCAAAGGAAGAGTCGCAGATGACATTGACAAAGTCATCAAACAAATCATCTAAATTGATTTTTTGAACAATTTGCTCTTTGGAAAATTGTTGACTTAAATTTTGTGTGATTTTAGAAATCTTTTCTTCTGTGAAAAAATTCTCAATCACCATCTTGTGAATGCCTGCCTTAAATTCCTCAAAATGAGTAGGAACGACACCTGAACCATAGACCAAAGGAATTTTTTCAAACAGCATATAAACAGCCAGCCAGTTCGTTACTGCTCCAGAAAGGGCAAACAAAGCGGCTTGAATGAAGATGGCACGGTGTGCAAAGTCTGCAGGAAGCAGAACACCAAATGCAAGGACAGATGAGGCTATGGCATGAGTCCAAAAACTTTTGTTGGTCAAAATCATTTGTTTCAATCAAATCATTCAAATCATTGACTTGAATCAAGTCATTGGCACTTTTTAGTCAATGGACTCCATCCACTGGAAGATGTCTTGTTCGCGTCCATATTGGAGGTCTGTCAAGTAGTCATAGATGCGTTGAGTCCATTGTCCAGTTTGTCCATCGGCAATGGTGCATTGATGGTCTTGGCTGTCAATTTGACCAACTGGGGCAATGACAACCGCAGTGCCTGCTCCAAAAACTTCTGTGAGTGTGCCATCTTTTGCACGGTTGACAACCTCCTCAAACTCAATCATACGTTCTACCACACGGATTCCCCAATGCCTAAAAATGTCTATGACAGACTTTCTGGTAATTCCAGACAAAATCGTTCCAGTTTCCAAACTTGGTGTGACCAATTCATCACCAATCCGAAAGAAAAGATTCATAGACCCCACCTCTTCAACATACTTGCCTTGTGCCGCATCAAGCCATAATTCTTGTTGATAATTTTTGTCACGTGCTTGCTTGACTGCAATGAGGCTTGCAGAATAATTTCCCCCGCACTTGGCTTGACCTGTTCCCTTTGGCGCTGCACGAGAATACTCTGATGTCACCCAGATTTTAACGGCTTTGAGATTTGACGAATAAAACGGAGCAACAGGAGATAAAATGATAAAAAACAAAAACTTTTTAGATGCAGCCAACCCCAATGTGGGTTCAGTGCCAATCAAAGTCGGTCTGATGTAAAGGCTGGTGTAAGGTTCTTTGGGAATCCAATCTCTTTCAATTTGCAACAGCCTTTTTAAGCCTAAAAGTGCCTCTTCTTCTGGAATTTGGGGCATGGCAAGTCGTGCCGCAGAACGATTCATTCTGCTAAAGTTTTCACGTGGTCTAAATAACGCATGCGTTCCATCAGCTAAGGTGTAGGCTTTTAAACCTTCAAAAATTTCTTGACCATAATGAAATACTTTTGCCGCAGGAAAAAGTGGAATCTCTTGATAAGGGACAACACGATGATTCTGCCAGCCTTGACCTTCTTCCCAATCCATCATAAACATATGGTTAGACATTTGAGAGCCGAAGTCAATTTGAGAAATATCCTTTGGGAGGGCTTTACGTTGTGCTTCTGGAATAAGTTGTTCTGTAATGTTCATGGTTGAGGTGATGCTTGAGAGTGAGAGCGAGTGTTCATATAATCGCGGACAATGTTGACTTGTTCCCGCCTGAGTTCATCATAATTCAAAAGCATGTATGCCATGAACCCACACATGACGAGCATCAGTAACAGACCAATACTACCAACCCAGTGACTTGGCGAAAATTTCATAGCTGATTCTATACTTTTTGATTTGATACCCAAAAACTTTTGAGCGTATCAGTATAGCCTAAATTGCAAATCATCTGAAAAGTTTTTTATGACTTCGTTTGCTGTCCCTGTGGAAAAGCACGTTCAGCCATTCCAGTGTTCCAGCACGATTTTTTCAATCATTCCATTTTTTGCAAAAAATGCTTGCATCTCACTTTTTACTCAGCTACTGCATGGCCTCCTTCTTTTTCCTTGCTACTTGAGATAATGGTCTCAAGTAGCATCTTTTTATGAAATTTAAGAAAAATGAGATGACATGAAATCAACTATGTTGAGCAAAGAAGATCTATATTTTTATCAAAATAATGGCTACTTGGTAAAAAAAGTGCTGGGTTTGGATATGCAGAAACACTGCTGCGATCAAGTTGATAAAGCAATAGAGGAGATGGCACAGTCTATTAATGTTCCAAAATTGAGTATATGAGTGTTATTGATCGGTGGAGTAAGCCATGTGAAATTGTGGAATATCTGTGTGATAGAATAACCCCTCAAGTTAAGCCGCTTGTTTGTGAAATATTGGAACATGAAGTAGAAATCGTTCGATCTGCACTTATTCAGAAATCTCCAAGTGCTAGCCAGAAAACTCATGGACATAGAGACTCTGATTATTGGTCAATAAATAAATCCGAAAGTTATGATTTAACTACATGGATTGCACTAGAAGATGTAAATACATCAAATGGTGCATTAAAAGTGTTTCCTTTTGCTCGTTATCTGCCACATTTACCTAATGTTGACTTCCTGGCAAAAGATTTCATAGATCCTGCAGATAACTATGAGAGTGAAGTTAAGACATTGAATATGTCAGCAGGAGATATTGTTTTGTTTTCCCCTCATCTCTTGCATGCATCTCATGAAAGTAAAAAAGGACTTAGGACAGTTTTAGTTGTGCGATGGAAAAGAAAGAAAACTGTATCTGATAATTGTGAATTTGGAATGCGTAACGCTGAGAAATGTTTAATTGAAGTCTTGGAAAAGCTTGTTGTAAAATCGGGGCTAAATCCACCAGAAAATGTAGGTGAGTTAAAGTTGATTGAATTAGTCAAGTCAAACAAATTGACTAATAAATTGCCAGATAGTTCTCTTGCAGATGATATTTTAGAAAAATTTCGTATCTTAAAACTAGCTAGCGAACACCATGGCGACAATCTTGATGGAAATATATGGAAAAAAGTTCGTGACTACATAGTGAAACCATGATCCAACTATGATTAAATTTATAGTACTGTCTCTCAATTATATAAATCTTAGACTTTTCACAACTCTGCTTGTAATGGGATTTATCCCAAACATCTATAAGACAGTAAGAATTTTCTTTTTAGGTAATATGCCCATAGATTGGGGATTGAATATTGCGAGTCAGTTAGCATGGTTGAATGTAGTATACGAAGTTCTACAAGAGGCAATTATGTTACCTCTTTTTTATTTGATGGGAAAGTCATTAGCTAATCAATCAGAGCTAAAAAATAAAATAAAAACTGGGTTAGTTGTTACATTTGGAATTTATACGCTTTTTTCAGTAATTATCATTATATTTACCGAGCCATTAACAGCTTTTATGAGTCAAAAAAAGGAGCTTATACCTGCTACAATCACTTATATTTGGTTGGAAAGCATTGCCTCAATTTTTTATACTGTTGTGCAGTTTTTAACGCTTGTCATCATTACAATTAAAAAAGATAGATATTTGTACGCTTTGTTAGTGATTCAAATGCTACTAACTATTTCTTCTGATACTTTCCTCATCTCTTCACTATCGTTTTCTCTTCAACTTGGCGTCAATGGCATTGGTGTTGGAAACATCATTGTGAATCTTATTCTACTTTTGATTGCCATCGTTTTCCTAAATTGGGAAGGCTACAGAATTTCTTTAAAAGAACGAGGTTCGTACGCTTGGATGAAGGAGTGGGTAAAGGTAGGGAGCTACTCTGGTCTTGAAAGTTTTGTTAGGAATACCGCTTTTCTGCTAATGATTCTTAAAATGGTTAATGTTGTTGGAGAACAAGGCACTTTTTGGGTGGCAAATAGCTTTATATGGGGCTGGCTTTTGTTGCCAGTAATGCAGTTAGGACAACTAATTAAAAGGGATTGTGGAGAGTTTGGCAACAATGCAATTAAGCAAAAAACTTTGGGATATTTTACGATAACAGGAATAATTACGTTGGTATGGCTAATCACAATTCCCTTTTGGAGTTCATTTGTAAAAAACGTAATGAATGTAGAAAATTATGCTGGTGTATATCAAGTAATCCTAGTATCGTTAATTTTTTATATTGCTTTTGCATTCAATAATGTGATTGACAGTATTTTTTATGGTATTGGAAAAACAAATTACATGTTGTTTCAGTCAATTGTAGTCAACACACTTTTTTATGGGACATTGTTTGTTTTGTATTCACTTGGAGTTTACAAACCTACTTTGATGTTAATTGCCGTTATGTTTGCCGTAGGACTTGCAATTGATAGTTTGCTCACATATGCAATGTTTTATTGGGTACTAAGACAACGAAAAATCAGTATCATTAGTTTAACATACAACAAATCACTCCAGCGAACGGGCTAAAGCCTCTGACAACACGCCTGCATCAGATTGGAGTTGCTATACACAAGCCATTGCTGCCAAATACTCTTGGAAGCAAATCGGAGGTTCAAGCTGGTCAAAACTGCTTGGCACTAGCGGTGATGATAGAGCATTTGGAGTGAGTGTGGATTCATCAGGCAATGTTTACGTGACAGGATCCTCTGGAGGAAATTTTGATGGACACAGCAATTCAGGCAGTTGGGACATGTTTTTAATCAAGTATGATGGTTCAGGAGTGAAGCAGTGGTCTAAATTGCTTGGCACTAGCAGTTATGATTCTGGAAGAGGAGTGAGTGTGGATTCTGCTGGAGGAAATTTTGATGGACACAGCAATTCAGGCAGTTGGGACATGTTTTTAATCAAGTTTGGGAGGTAGTGTTTTGGAGTAGTATTTCGTCCCCTAGCAAGTTTTGTCATACTTGCTGTCAAAAGTCATCAGTCATTGCGGGCTTGACCCGCAATCTCTTTTGTCTTTTTCCCAACAACTCCTTTTTTTGAGATTTCGTGTCAAGCACTCAATTACCAAGGTTTTTAAACTTTTATAAAAAATGGTCAATATTATGTAAAATATTTTTATTAAAAAGGAAAAAATATTGCTCAAAAGCAAAACAAAAACCCTAAAACGATAATATGAAAAAAATAATCTTCACACTTCTAACAATAGGAACAAGTCAGATTGCATTAGCGTTTCCATGTAAAAAATTTATGTCCTTTCAAAGAGAATTTTCGGTTTGCATTCAAACTGGTATTCATCTCAAAACAAAGATAAAATCTGGGGATTCGTTTTATTCTCTTGCTCAAAAATTGACTGCTCATTGGCAAACTGCTTATCAAGAGATTAAGAAACTGAATCAAAACCGAAGACTTTATCCAAATCATTTCATTCAAATTCCTTTTTCTTTGCTGAAGCCAGAATTGCAAAGTTTGTCTTTAAAATATCTTTTCCCCAATGATCAAATCATTAAAAATTCTTGGAAACATTCTGTTGTTTCTAACCATGAGACATGGAGCTTGCTTTCAGGTCTCTTTGCAAAACAACATATTAGTTACAAGAAACTTCAATCATTTAATAAGGTGAAAAAAAATTATTTGAGAAAAGGAGATGTAGTTTGGATTCCTCTGTCTTGGATAAGAAAGGAGTTATTACCTGTTCAAAAAATTTCTTTGAAAAAACCATTAAAACTTTTTGAGGATAGTCATCAAAATAAATTTGCAACTTATAAGATATTACAAGGAGAATCTATTTACTCTGCTGTCATTATCCGTTTTACAGGCAGGATTTGGGACAAAGAAGTTCGTCATTTAGCAAACCAACTGCTACTGATCAATAAGATTAAAAATGAAAACAACATACCTGTTGGAACAAAATTAAAGATTCCACTTGCTTGGATTAGTGATAAATACTTAAACAATTCTGAAAATCTTCAATCTGAATTAGATTTAGACAATTTAGATTCTCACAAAAATCATGCTCCTAGTTCACTTTATCCTTTACATATTATTCTTGATTCAGGACATGGAGGTAATGATCCCGGTGCGATTGGGGGATCCAAAAAAAATCGTGATTTAATTTTTGAAGATGAACTGACTTATGACGTACTTTTACGATTGAAAAACATTTTAGAACGAAGTCAATTTAAAGTTTATCAAACCGTTAAAGATGCGAATCAAAAGCAGCCTGTTCATAAATTACAAACAACGAAGGATCGCGATGAATTTTTGTTAGTGAATCCAAACTATAATTTAACCAGTAGCAAAATTAGCATCAATTTTCGTATTTACTTAATTAACTATCTTTATCACCAGCTAGTCAAAAAAGGTGTTCCTAAGGACAATATTATTTTTATTAGCTTGCATGCTGATGCTTTGCACTCTTCTCTTCGTGGTGCAACAATTTATTATCCTGATGCAGAGCTTAAAGTACCAGAATTTCGCACTTTAAAAAGAATTTATACAAAAAGAAAAGAATTTGCTTCTCGTATCAAATTTCAAAAAATTGACAATTATTATCAAGCACAAAAAAGTTTGTTTTTTGCGAAAAAAATGATCAAAAATTTAAAATCTGCTCATATCAAGATTCATAAAAATTCACCAATACGTTCCTATTATTATCGTCATGGAAAAAAATCTTTACCCGGAGTTTTAAGATATAGCAAGATTCCTATTTCTATTCTTATAGAAATTGCAAATCTTAAAAATCGTCAAGATCGACATAATATGTTGCAACCTGTTCAGAGAGAAAAAATGGCAAGATCTATTGCAAATGCTATTAAAGAATATGCTTCTAATACAATCAATCAAGTTGCTTCTTATTAGTTTATGACTGATTGGAAAAGTGGATTAAAAATAGCATTGGTGCATGATTGGTTAACTGGAATGAGAGGAGGTGAAAAATGTTTAGAAGTCCTTTGCGAGCTATTTCCTCGTTCAGATATTTATACATTGTTCTGTCATTCTGAAAAAATTTCAGGCACTATCTTAAATCATAAAATATATACTTCATACCTCAATAAATTTCCATATTCATTTGATAAATATAGATATTATTTACCACTTTTTCCTCATGCTATTGAATCATTTGATTTGGAGCAATATGATTTAGTCATTAGTTCTAGTCATTGTGTTGCTAAAGGAGTTAAAATTACTGAAAAAACTTGTCATGTCTCCTATATTCATGCACCTATGAGATACATGTGGAATTTGTTTGACCAATATTTTAATACGACTTCTTCCAATACATTGACAAGCTGTGTTGCAAAATTAATCCGTCCTTACCTTCAATACTGGGATTTTAATTCTAATCAAAATATTCATCAAATTTTATGTAATAGTCAAAATATTCAAAAGCAAATTAAAAATATTTATTGTAAGGATTCTATTGTCATTTACCCTCCTGCCAATTTAGATCAATTTAAACCTTTAAAATCTGAATTAAATAGAGATACGTATTACTTGATGGTCGGTGCATTTGCTCCAAACAAAAATGTAGATTTGGCAATACACACTTTCAATCAATTGGGTTTACCTTTGAAAATTATAGGGACAGGACAAACAGAAATTTATTGCCGTCATATTGCTTGTGAAAATATTGAATTTTTAGGGAATGTTAATGATGAACTAATAGCACAATTTTATCGTAAAGCAAGAGCATTTATTTTTCCGGGTGAAGATGATTTTGGAATCACACCTTTAGAAGCATTGGCATCGGGTATTCCTGTGATTGCTTATGCTAAGGGAGGAGCTTTGGAAACTGTAACCCAAGAAACTGGGATATTTTTTGACTTGCCAATAGTTGAGTCGTTATCTCAAGCAGTTGCTTCAATGGAATTAAGGTGGAAAGAGTTTGACCCTCAAATTTGTTCAGATAGAGCGAATCTATTTTCTCGTGAACGGTATAGGAAAGAAATGGGAGATGCAATTCAATCTACATATTTTAAATGGCTAAAAAACAAACATAAATTATGAATTATCAAGTTAATTTAACAAAATTCCAGTTGTTCATTGTATTCTTTTTATCAATAACCTCTTTAATCATTAGCTTTATTTTAGGGATTCTATCAGGGAAAGATTTTGCTTCTATACCAGAATCTCAAAAAATTATTAATCAGCAATCTATTACAGTTAAGCCTGAAGAATTAAATTTTTTAAATAATACTTCTAATCAACAAACTGATTCATTTGTCTTTGATCAGGAACATTTAGAAAAATTACAAAAAAATACAAAAGATTTACAAAAAGAAGAAAAAAATCAAAAACCTCAAAAGGTCAATCAAGCGAAAATCAAAAAACCTAAATCTGTAAAAATGCCACAAAGAGTAAGAGGCAATTATACAGTCCAAGTCTTTACTTCATCTAGTAGATCAAGAGCAAATGAGTTATTAAATAATTTAAAAAACCATGGATTTAATGATGCTTATTTACATACATATATTTCCACAGATCAAAGAACTCTTTACAGAGTGAGGGTAGGAAAAACAACTAAAGATGAATCAGAGAAATTATCAAAAAACTTGGAAAATCTTGGATTCATAGACCAAGTACAAATTATCAGGCTTTAATTTATTGGATAAGAATAATCAATTTGAAAATTCTTCAGATTTTCTTGCAAATCTTGAATTAGTTGTGGTGATAAGTTCACTTTTTCTTTAAGTTGAATTGACACCTGATTGTTTAATGAATCTGATAGATGAATGGTGATGGGAGTTTGACCTGAATGTATTTGAGGTAAAGATTGAAGTTGTTCTAAACTTCTGCCTTGTAAATCTTGATTAAAATTAAGTGATAAATGAATTGATTTAACATGCTGTTCTCTAAATTGATCTAATAGATAGATTTCTTCTATGTTAAAAAAATTGATAGTTTGTTCAGATTCTTTTTCATCAGACTTTGAAACAAATTGGTTATATTTTGTTTTAATAATGATAGGTTCGTCTTCTACTAAATTATCTTGATACTCATCATAAACTTTGCCACGTATAGAAATATTAATACTGCCAGTTAAATCTTCTAGTGTGATCATAGCAAAATGATTCATATTTCTATCCATCTTGATCATTTTATGACTAATCATTCCAATGATGTAAAAACTCTCTTTGTTGATATAATCCTGAACAGAATTGATACAGACCCCGAATGATTTAATTTCTGACAAACAATGATTCAACGGATGCCCTGAAATATAAAATCCTAAATTTGTTTTTTCAATAGCCAGTAATTTTTTATAGTTCCATGGTTTAATATCTGGATACTCTAAACTCACCTCTGCTTTCTTCAATTCATCGTTAGACAAAAGATCAAATAAAGAATTTTGGTCTGGAATCATTTCTTTTTGATAAGAACTTCCTAAGAAATAAGCTTGTTCTAACACTTCTAATAATAAAGCTCGGTTAGGATTGATAGAATCAAAGCCACCACACTGCACTAATGTCGTTAAAGCTTTTTTGCTAAAGTTTGATAAATTTGTAAATTTAAAAAAATCAATGAAGTCTTTAAAAGTTTGATTGTCTTGCTTCGTTCTTGTTTCTATGATGGACTCCACAGCATGTTTACTTAATTCTTTGATGCCATGTAAACCGAATCTAACAGCCTGTTTTTGAGACAGAGATAAAAGAACTTCTTTATATTTTTCAAAATCTTCTTCTAAACAGTTTTTCAAACTCTCCAAAAAATGTTCTAATTCTGTAAATTCTTGATTTTTGAGGTCTTGTAATTGAAGTATGATGTGATTGTCTTGAAATAATTCTTGCAATTTTTGAAGAGTGTCTTCTGTTATTTGGTAGCCAATAGTAGAGATGCTAAAATTTTGAAAACTAAAATTAACATCTGGGGGAAGAATTTGAACCCCCATGTTGTGAGCTTCTTGGATAAAATGTAGTAATTTATCAGAATTTCCAATTGAACAATTTAGCCATGTTGTAATGAATTGTATAGGATAATGAGCTTTGAGATATGCGGTTTGGTATGCGATTAACCCATAAGCAACAGTATGAGATTTATTGAATCCATAACCTGAAAAATGATCAATATTTTCAAAAATAGTATTTGCAATTTTTTGATGATCTTCTTCTTGACATAGATTGATAAATTCAGTGTTTTTTAGGCAGCCATTGACAAAGTTTTCCCTCTGCTTTGCTAGTTCTTCAGGTTTCTTTTTCCCCATAGCTCTCCGCAATAAATCAGCTTGACTAAGAGAAAATAAAGCAAGATTTTGAGCAGACTGCATCACCTGTTCCTGATAAACCATAACACCATAAGTTTCCGATAGAATTGGTTCAAGTAAGGGGTGTAAGTAAACAATTTTTTTTCTACCATGTTTGCATTCAACAAATGTATCTACCATACCAGATTTCAGCGGACCGGGACGATAAAGGGCAATAGTTGCCACTATATCTTCAAAAGATGATGGCTTCATTGAGGTCAAAAGTTTCTGATTCCCTTGAGATTCCAGTTGAAAAATTCCAGTTGTTTCCCCCCGACTAAGCAGTTCAAAAGTTTTGGTATCATTTAGAGAAATGGCATCTATGTCAAGATTTTGGTGGTGATTAGATTGAATGAGATCCACGGTGTCTTTAATGATGATCAAATTTTGTAAGCCTAAAAAATCAAATTTAACCCCTCCCTGATCTTCTACATGTGACATGGTAAACATGGACTGCATGTCACCTTCTTTTCCTGTGCAAACAGGCATGACGTCACTGACAGGAGAATCCATAATAATAATTCCAGCAGCATGAGTTCCCAAATGAGTTTTTAACCCCTCTAACTTTAAGGCGAGATTCATTAGACGTTTTTCTTCTTCTTCACCAGAATTGAGTAACCTTTTTAATTCAACTTCTTGTTGAATAGCCTCGCTCAAACTAGGTGCTGGTTGTTTATTAGGGACTAATTTTGAAATTTCATCTCCTTTTTTATAAGGAAACCCCAGAACACGGCACACGCTTCTTAACACTGCCTTGGCTCCAAGTGATTGGAAAGTAGAAATTTGACAGACGTTTTCCTGCCCGTATTTATCTTTGACATATTGAATGACACGTTCTCTGCCTGCTCCATCAAAATCAATATCAAAATCGGGCAAACTGACACGTTCAGGATTCAGAAAACGTTCAAACAAAAGCCCATATTTTAACGGATCAACATCTGTAATTTTCAAAGCATAGGCAATAATTGAACCAGCACCAGACCCCCGACCTGGTCCTACGCAAACATCATGGTCTTTAGCCCAGTTAATAAAATCGGCAACAATCAAAAAATATCCTGCATAGTTCATTTGATTAATGACACTTAACTCAAAATCTAACCTTTCATCATATTGGAGACGAAAGGTTTGAAAGTCTTCGCTAGGCTGATATTGCTGATAAAGAGTGTCTAACCTTTGGTTTAAGCCTTCTTTGGACGCATGCTCAAACCATGATGCCAGTGTGTGATTTGGAGGTGGGACGTATTTAGGTAAATAATGTGTAGAGTTATAGAGTTCTAAATTGCATTGTTCTGCAATCACCATTGTATTGGTCAAGGCTTCTTGGGGCAAATGATTGTCTTGAAACACTTCTTGCATCTCAAGTAGAGATTTGAGATAAGCATGATTGGGGGGCTGTTTTGGGGCATCAACGTCCGTAATCTTCTTTTGTAAACCATACAACTGAAAAATGTAGTGAGCCTCAGCGTCTTCCTGCGAAAGATAAAGACAATGATTTGCACCCACTAAAGGTAAGTCTAATTGTTGAGCAAGAGTCATAGATAATTCATTGATTCGTTGCTCATCACCTAATCCTGTTGACTGCAATTCAATATAGTATCTGCCAGAAAAGACATCTTTATACCAAGATGCAATACGATACGCTTCATCTTTTTGGTTGTGATTGAGTCTTGTCCCCACCTCTCCATTGATGCCTCCACTGAGCACAATCAATCCCGAATGATGTTTTTCAATCAAAGCATGATCTATGTGTGGGATTCCATCAATCTTGCCTTCTGTGTATCCTTTGCTTGCAAGATAAGTTAGATTTTTATATCCCTCTTTGTTTTGACACAAGAATAAGGTTTGATATTGATGTGTTCCTCCTTCAATTTTTGATAAATCAGAGACAACATAAGCAGACATACCTATAATTGGAACAATATCCAATTTTCGTAATTCATGGTGAAATTCTATGGCGCCAAACATGTTGCCACTATCAGTGATGGCACAATGAGAATAATCTAATTCTTTTAAACGATATGCTAATTCTTTGATCCGAATCGTGCTTTCTAGCAGACTGTACTCAGTGTGAAGGTGTAGATGAGCAAATTGAAACATAGTTACTAATGAAGTTGAGTTTTCCTAGAGCGAGATAAGATGAATGATGAGCAATTTTTGAGACACGTAGTGTAGCATGAATTTGATGATTTTTTAAGGTGTTCTCTCCATTCTTTAAATCAAATCCAGCCCCTTTCTCTGGTCTTTTTCAAAAAATCTTGACATCATTTCTTTTTGTCAGTACACTTGCGAGCTTATTCTTGAGTATTAATAATTTTTAATTTGGAGATCGTTAAACGATGGTTACAAAGTTTTGGAAAAAAAGTGTCTATGCTTTATTGGCAGGTGGTGTGGCATTAACTGGTTTGGAGTCTGTCCATGCTGACTCTATCCGTTTTTGGACAACAGAAGAGCAACCAGCAAGGTTGGCAAAACAGGAAAAGATGGCAGCAGATTTTGAAAGAAAGACAGGGATTCAAGTCAAAGTCACTCCCGTCTCAGAGTCTGATTTAGGGACTAGAGCTACGGCAGCTTTTTCTGCAGGAGATTTACCCGATGTGATTTACCACCCCCTACAATATGCACTACCTTGGGCTGAGGCTGGCATTTTAGATGTAGATGCGGCAACTGAAATCATTGATGAACTTGGAATGGAGACTTTTGCACCGGGTGCTTTGAATATGTCTTCGGTAGATGATGGTTATGCTTCTGTTCCTGTTGATGGATGGACTCAGATGATTGTCTATCGTAAAGATTTATTTGACAAATATGGGCTTGATTCTCCAAATAGCTATGAAAACATACAAGCTGCTTTGAGAAAATTACACAATCCTCCTGAAATTTTTGGGTTTGTTGCTGCCACTAAAATTGATGAGAATTTTATGAGTCAAGTGTTAGAACATGTCTTTTTAGCCAACGGAGTTTCCCCCGTAGATGACAACGGTTTTAAAGTTCTTGATCAGAAAAAAACGATGGAGGTTCTCAAATTCTACAAGGCATTAACTGATTCTTCCCCTAAAGGAGAATTGTATTGGAAGCAGTCGCGTGAACTTTATTTTGCTGGTAGAGCAGCAATGATTATATGGTCTCCTTTCATTTTAGATGAACTTGCTGGTTTGCGAGACAGTGCTCCACCTACGATAAATGATGACCCAACTAGCCGAGAACTTGCTTCTAAGACAAGTATTGTGACCCGTCTGTCAGGACCTTCTAATCCAAATGGAGCAGCTTGGGGAGATGTCCGTTATTTTGGGATTACTGCAGATGCAGATATTGACAGTGCGATGGCATTTGTCAAATATTCTATGGATGAAGGTTACATGCAAACGCTTTCCATTGCCCCAGAAGGTAAATTTCCAGTCCGTCGTGGAGATGCTGAAGACCCCGAAAAGTTTGTTAAAGCATGGGCAACTTTGCCCGTAGGTGTAGACCGTAAAGCACCACTTTCAGAGCTTTACGCTAGTGAGATGATCAATGAGATTGTAGATGGTTTAGACACTGCAAAACGTTGGGGAGTCTCAGAAAGACAACTTTCTTTGGCATCTAAGATCATCAATAGTCAAGTCATTAACCGTTTAGTCAGAGAATATATGGATGGCGTACGTTCTGCCACTCAAACAGTGGATAAGCTAAATGATGAATTAGGCAAATTGTAGTCATCTCTCCATAGTCTCACTATGATTTAATTTATTTCCTAATCCTTTGCTCTGGAATTTGTTCAACATGAATACTTTGGGTGGCTCTACCGATGTGAATAGCCTTAATTCTACCCATCATGTTGAACAAACTCTCCCCCCTACAGAAATCAGTCTTCTGCAAAAACGAGAAACTCTATTAGCATGGAGACTGCTTTTTCCCACCTTACTCAGCGTCGCACTGGTGGTCGCTCTTCCATTGCTGGCTATTTTTTGGATCAGCTTAAAGCCCATTGAATTGGCTGACTTACGCACTGTTTCTCCCAAAGTGTATGAACGTATGAAAGGTCAGGCTAAAAAAGAAGGCGATGATGTGAACATAGAGTATCGCCTCAGTAATTCATCTCAAAAAAAAGCGATTTACAATGTCACTCTGTCAGACATCATTCCACGAGGCTTGGAAGTTCAGGCACTAGACAGAAGATGCAAGCTAGATTCAAGAGTTCTTTTTTGCTCATTTGGAACTTGGAAGCCCGGTTACAAGGAAAAACTAAAGATTCCTGTTGTAGTTCAGCAAATTTTTTTAGATCAAGGTCAGAACATTAAAGATTCTGTACCAACCATACTAGGAGAGTCTAATTCTAGTCTTTGGAATGCTGAGTTTACCTTCAAAAATTTTACAAAGTTTTTTAATAGTAGTGAATTTATCTCTACTTTGGGAATTACGTTTTTTTATACAGTTTTTGGTACTATTGGAGCAATCGTTGTTGGATGTATGGCAGCACTGCTTCTCAACGTCAGTTTTAGAGGAAGGGGCTGTTTGCGGGGGTTACTTCTCTTTCCTTATGTAGCCCCTGTCATTGCAGTAGCATTAACTTGGGTCACCTTATTTGACCCCTTCTCTGGCTCAGCAAATGCTCTTTTAATACAGATGAAGGCAATAGACGAGGCGATTAACTTTTTTGGTGAGAAACCTCTAGCGTTGATTACTGTGACGGTCTTTGAGATTTGGAGATACTTCCCTTTGTCATTTTTATTTATTCTAGCAAGGTTGCAGTCCATAGATTCAGATATTTATGAAGCTGCAAAAATGGATGGGGCCTCCCCTTTTCAGCAGTTTTGGTACCTTTCTATTCCTCATTTATTTGGCATTCTTTCTATTTTATTTCTACTTCGCTTTATTTGGACGTTTAACAAGTTTGATGACATTTTCTTACTGACTGGGGGCAATGCAGGTACCAGAACTTTGACTGTCAATGTCTATGAACAAGCCTTTGCTTTGTCAGACATAGGAGCGGGGGCAGCAGTAGCTGTCGTCATTTTTCTATGTCTCATCGTTTTTGCTTTGCTTTTCTTTAAGTTATTTAGCCAAGAAGAAGGATTATGAAAGTCTTGAGACAAGGCTGGTTACTGGCATTAGGTATTGGCTTAACATGGGGAGTGTGTGGCTCTGTTGTCATCACTGCTATTTTGGCATTAGTTTCAGGAAAACCTGTTGTACCAGATTTAATAGCAGGTGCATGTACGGGGGCATTCGTGGCAGAACTATCTCTTATTGTTAAAAAATATTATTCTCCAGTCAGGCAAATGTTGATTTTAGGGATATTCAGCTCGCTTAGCTTCCTTTTGCTTTCATTGATGAGACCATTTGGAATCAATGTTCAGCTAATAGATATTCAGTGGGTTTCATTTTTGGCGCTGATGATATTTCTCATTGTTCCTTTGACTTCTATGTTCAGAGAAACGTCGATGGGACAAATGAATAGGCATGAATTTGAATCTACTGTCATTAGGTTTTTACTTGGCTTTGGTTACTTGTTTTTTATCGTGATTGTGGCTGTTCCGTTTTATGTCATGATGATGACCAGCCTTAAAAGCCAACAAACTTTGTTAGCTAATCCGCTGGACTTCAGTTTGGAGTTGGAAAAAGGAATGGGATTGTTTCGCTCGTATTTTGAATTATTTGAAGAATTTAACTTTGGAAACTACCTTGTTACATCTTTTTTAGTCTCTTCTGCTACTGTCATCATAACTTTAGTGGTGAGCATTTTAGGAGCTTATGCAGTCGCTCGGCTTCGTTTCAAGGGAAGAAAAATACTTTCTCGCTCAATACTGTTGATCTACCTTGTGCCAATGATTGTTTTGGCATTGCCAATTTATATTGGCTTTTCTATATTGGGGCTGAGAAATTCATTGCTTGGTATTTTATTGATTTATCCTGTCACGACAATTCCAGTAGCTTTATATATGTTGCAAGGATATTTTAGGGGGATACCTGCAGAAATAGAAGAAGCAGGCTTAATGGACGGACTCAATCGGATACAAGTGATTTTAAAAATTACGTTGCCACTGAGCTTACCTGCAATCGCATCTGTTTCTCTCTATGTCTTTATGATTGCATGGAACGAGTTTTTACTAGCATTTATGCTTTTAGATGACCCCAATAAGTTTACATTGACGAGAGGAATCGCTATGCTCAACAGCTCCGAAATACCGCGTCAACATTTAATGGCTGGTGCAGTCATCGCAACAATCCCTATACTTATTATTTTTCTTGTTTTGGAAAAATTTATGGTGAAAGGTTTGGCAGCTGGTGCAGTCAAATAAGAAAATAATAACAATGAAAGAAACTGAAGCAATAGACCAACAAGCAAGGGCAATATTAAAATCAAATGATAAAGGTGGTTACACCATTCCTACTTCAGGACTCTACCCTTACCAGTGGAACTGGGATAGTGCTTTTGCCGCCTTAGGTTTTGCGACTTTTGATCTTCCAAGAGCTTGGGAGGAACTCCATACTTTATTTCAAGGACAGTGGGCAAATGGAATGGTGCCTCATATCTTATTTCATCAGTTAGATGATGGATACTTCCCCGGACCTGATGTTTGGAAAACAGGAAAT
Organism: bacterium; assembly: GCA_965233585.1. Classification (GTDB taxonomy): domain Bacteria; phylum SAR324; class SAR324; order SAR324; family NAC60-12; genus CBDDTI01. Next base: position 1,033,723 of record CBDDTI010000747.1, on the reverse strand, counting down.
CAAACGGTCACCACTGGCATTGCCTCTTCGGGAATCACCCAACCTCCTTTGGTAGCAAGTTTTGCTCTAAAAATTTATCAGCAAGACCCTTCATTAGGGTTGCCTCATCTCTATTCCTTATTTCCTAAATTGAAACGTTGGCATCAATGGTTTGATGATAACAGAAGTGAACAAGGAGCTATTGTTGCGACACATCCTTGGGAAAGTGGGCGAGATAATTCTCCTGACTGGGATATTCCTTTAAGTCATGTGAAGGAGACAAATGTTGGTGATTACCAGAGAAAAGATATTAAACATGTGGAAGCTGATGCACGTCCTACAAAATTAGACTATGACCGATACCTCACCATTCTTTATCAAGCTAGAGATGCTGATTGGGATCAAGATTTTATTAGAACTCATGGGTTCTTTTGGGTAGCAGACCCAACATTGACTTTCATTTTGCTCCGAGCCAATAAAGACTTAAAAAAGATTGCTGAAATCTTAGGAGAAGAACAAAACGCTATAATTCAATGGATTAAAAGAATTGAAGAAGGCTGTCAACAACTTTGGAATCCCAAAACACAGGCTTACAATGCTTTTGATTTTAGAAGTTCAACTCATAGTCATTGCCTTTCTAATGCTTCTTTTCTATGTTGGTATGCAGGGCTTCGCCACGAGGAGATGATGGTGCATTTAGAAAGATTTCTGAAAAGCTCAAAATTTGTTGTTCCTAGTTGTGACCCATCTAGCATTCACTTTGATGCTAAACGTTATTGGCGTGGACCTATTTGGGGAATTATGAATGCTCTAATTGCTATGGGATTATCAGATGCAGGATACCACGCTTTTGCAGAAACTATTAGAACACAGACTGCAACATTGATCCAAAATCATGGATTTGCAGAGTATTTTTCGCCCCAAAATGGTGAGCCATCGGGAGGGCAAGACTTTACGTGGACAGCTTCTACTTGGCTTGCATGGGCATCACCATCTGCAGAAAGGAAATAACTATGGCAACAATTCAACTGAACCAAGTAGAAAAATGGTATGAAAGCCTACAAGTGATCAAAGGGGTCAGTTTATCCATCAACACGGGAGAATTTATTGTTTTTGTCGGACCTTCTGGCTGTGGAAAATCTACATTACTTCGTATGATTGCTGGCTTGGAAGACACCAATAGAGGACAAATTTTAATCAACAGTCAAGATGTCACAGACCAACCTCCATCTCAACGAGGGTTGGCTATGGTTTTTCAGTCGTATGCTTTATATCCACACATGACGGTTCGGGAAAATATGGGATTTAGTTTAAAAACAGCAGGAAGTTCTAAAATTGAAATGACTGAAAAAGTTAACAAAGTAGCCTCTGTCTTACGATTAGAACCTTATTTAGAACGAAAACCGAAGCATTTATCAGGAGGACAAAGGCAACGTGTCGCCATTGGACGCTCTATTGTCAGGTCTCCTCTTGCTTTTTTATTTGATGAACCGCTTTCTAACTTGGATGCCGCACTTCGTGTTGAGATGCGCTATGAAATTGCCAAACTACATCAAACCTTAAAATCTACCATGATTTACGTGACGCATGATCAGGTAGAGGCTATGACACTAGCAGACCGAATAGTCGTGTTACAAGGTGGAAGAATTGAACAAATAGGAACACCAAAGGAGCTTTATGAAAAACCAAACAATCTATTTGTTGCTCAATTCATTGGTAGTCCTCAAATGAATATCATTCCTCTTCAAGAGAAAAGTAGCCAATTTGCGAATAGTTTGCATTTAAAAGATATTTTTTCAAAAGCAAGCTATTTAGGTGTGAGACCAGAGTCTATAGAGGTTGTCTCTGCAAATGAAGGAGACTGTACAGGAATAATTGACTTAGTAGAATATCTAGGAGCTGATAGCTTCATTTTAGTAAATTGCGAAGTTCTAGGAAAAATCAATATCCGTGTCAAAGGACAATCTCAATACCCTTTAGACTCAAAAGTTGGATTGAAATTTGACAACAGTCAAATTCATTTTTTTGACAGTAAAGGAGGTAGAATCGTTGCATAGTTAAGCTATTACTCCTGATACCGCATGCAATGACTTCAAAAATTCTTTTCAATTAGCTAAATTATTTTTTGTGAAAATATAAAATGTCGTATGAGAATGACAGCATTTATTTAGTTTTCTTGGAATAAGAAGTCACCATAACACCCACAGTAATAACAATTAAAGCCATAAAGTTTTGATAGCTTAATTCTTCTGAAAGGATAAAATACCCCCAAAGTAAACCGAAACAAGGGGCAAGATAATTGACAAGTGTCATAAAAACCGCCCCGACTTCATCAATGAGTTTATAAAGGATGACAAATGCAATCGCTGTGGGAAAAGCTCCTAGCAAAATGATAGCAATGACGGATTCCATTGAGGGTGTGAAATTTGAAAACTCTCCAAACAGAAAAGTCAAAGGTAGCATCAGAATCACAGCACACAACAAAACACCTGTACTTGCCACAACAGGTTAGATATTAGTCAGCTGTTTGGTTTTGATTCTGGAATAAGCATAACAAAATGCAGCAAGCAGACAAGCTAACTGTGCTAATAAATTGAGTGTAATCCCTGCTAAGCTTTTCCACAATAAAAAGAGAACCCCAGCAAAACTGATTGTTGTACCTATCAATTTCTTAGTTAATATTTTTTCATCTTCAGTGAGAAAGTGAGCCAATATGACTGAAAAAATAGGAATCATTGACATGTAGATTGAGGCAAACCCGCTTTCAATCTCCTTTTCTGCCCAAGTGATTAAAGTAAAAGGAATCATGTTAGATGTGATAGCAAGAATACTACAAATCTTCCAAAAGTGTAGATTATGGTAAGTAGGAAGTTGTTAATTTTTTACCTTCAACACACCATATAAAATGATAAACCCAACTAACAACCTGAAAAAGACGACAACTAGTGTAGGAGTAGAGGACACAGCCAACTTTCATTAATAAAAAACTACTTCCCAACATCGCTCCTAAAATAAGTAATAGGACATAATCAAAAAAAAGTGGGAGTCCGTAATGTTTTCATATACAGAAAATAGGTTTAACTTCTAAATGCAAATGTCTCATGAGTGACCTCACGGTCTTTATCCTCTCCCTTTCCCATGCCATATTAACAATGATTCTAGTAGCGGTAAAATATATTGTCGTAGATGGTATGGTTAAAATCAACCGATAAAACCTTTGAGCTGAGTTTTTAAATAGTGCTATATATTAATGTTATATAATTATTCTTCTATAAGAGAATAAAATTTCTAGTTCTTTATTTGAGTACATTGGAAGGCATATTTTTATATAATTTATAATCAATATTATCGCTTATATAAATTATCAATAAAAATAGAAGAGGGAAACCATGGAAAAGGATGATGTAGAACGAGAAGATGAGAAGTTTCTTTTTATTGAGAATTAACGTAGCGGTATTGTCCTTCTCGGTAAAAGAAGTAAGGAAAAAGTGCAAAGTTATTTTGCAAAATGACGAAGTAATCATCTGTGATCGTTTTGTTTGCCAACTTTCTAATTTGCCAAGTGGAGTCTGTTCGCTTGAATTGATATGATCCAAAATCTACAAAAATTCTACGATTTTTCCCATTGACATAACTTACGTTGGGAAATGGCTCTAACCTAGAACCACTTGAAGTAATCCGAATTTGCTGTTTGTCAAAATTCAAACTATAACGGAAAAATTTAGGAGAGGTCATTAAGGGTAAGTCAGGAGAACTTGGTTGCAAACGTTGCGAGAGTTGAATGATTTGCTCTTCCCTGTTTGACTTACTCAATGTTCCAGAAATAGATTGAGAACCCGGAGCCCTGAACTCAACAAATTTACGATAAATGACACTTTTACGTGTGGGTGATAATTTTTTGATGAGCTTCACGCCAACTGACTTCATGATGTATTGAAGTGCTTTTTGAGTTGGCATGTCGTAAAGTAAATCTTCTGTAAAAAAGATTCCTGTTTCATATGAGATAGGTGCTTTGACTGTACGACCTGACGGACTTTGAAAATGAGCTTCAAGATTGATTTCATCAACAAGATGTAAATTGTAATTCACCTCACTAAAGTCAAATTCTGCTTGACCTGCAATGAGAACTTTTGTCCAACGTTTGATTTCATCTTTGGCTTCTTGTAGATTGGTATCTTGCACTGTTGCGTCAACCAATCTACGATATGCTTTGTTATATTCTTTTTTCTTCAACATCTCATAATATCGTTGCATGTTGTCCTTAGCGACGAAGATGTTGACTCTATCAAGAGACGCTTTAATGTCTTCATCGTTAGGAAATGATGCCAAAGCCAGCTGATATTCTGTTGATGCTTCCTCCCACCTTTTCTCTGCTTCCAATTCTTGACCACGTAGAAAGTGAAAGGAGCAACCACTCAAACTCAGTATGAGCAGAGAAAAACTTAAAACAGATTTAAGCGAAAAGAGATTCATAGAATGTGGGTTTGTAGAATTGTTATGTTTCAGTTGCATGGTCTGCAGGATAGTTTGGAGCTTCCTCCACAATGAAGACATCGTGTACATGATTTTCTCGTAAAGTTGCAGATGTGATTTGCATAAACCTTGAGCCTTGCCTCAAATCCTCAATTGTACGAGAACCTGTGTAACCCATACCAGAACGCAAACCCCCTGCTAATTGATAAAGTGTATCAGACAAAGGTCCCCGATAGGGAACACGTCCCTCCACACCTTCGGGAACTAATTTAGAACGTTTTTCACCACTCTGAAAATATCGTTCTTTTCCCCCCTCGGCTTTCATTGCTCCAAGCGACCCCATGCCACGATAAGATTTGTAACGTCTGCCTTGATACAAAATCACTTTACCCGGACTTTCTGAAGTCCCGGCAAGAAGGCTTCCGACCATCACACAATGAGCGCCTGCTGCAATCGCTTTGGCAATATCTCCTGAAAATTTGACTCCACCATCAGAAATAATAGGAACATCATATTTTTGTGTCACACGCAATGTATTTTTGATTGCACTTAACTGAGGAACTCCAACCCCTGAAATGATACGAGTTGTGCAAATAGACCCCGGACCGACACCAACTTTAATTCCTGTTGCTCCTGCCTGAATTAGAGCCTCTGCCGCTTCTGGAGTGACGACATTACCTGCAATCATTTCTAAATCTGGAAAAGTAGAACGAATTTGATTCACAGCATCAATTACTCCTTGAGAATGTCCATGAGCAGAATCAATCACAATCACATCTACTTGTGCATCCACCAGAGCTTGAGTATGTTCTAGCGCATTTTGCACACCGACTGCAGCACCAACACACAAACGTCCTGAATGATCCTTGTTTGCATGAGGATGCTTTCGTTTCTTTTCAATATCTTTAATGGTAATCAAACCTGTCAATTCATAGTGTTCATTGACCACAGGTAATTTTTCAATCCGATTTTCTTGCAAAATACGTCTGGCATCTTCTAGGGAAATTTTGCCTGTGATAGTAATCAATTTGTCTTTGCCTTTGGTCATGACATTTTCAACAGGCTGTAAATAGTCATCTAAGAAGCGAATATCACGATTGGTCAAAATTCCCACGAGCTGATGAGATTTTGTGACGGGAACTCCAGAAATACGATAGCGATCCATCAATGCTTTTGCTTCCAAGATAGGGCGTTCTGGTTCAATAGAAATGGGGTTTACAATCATACCACTTTCTGAACGTTTGACCCGTTCTACTTGTCCCACTTGCTCCTGAATGCTCATATTTTTGTGAATGATTCCAATGCCACCTTCTTGTGCCATGCAAACTGCGACCTCATATTCTGTTACAGTATCCATTGCTGCACTAACCAGCGGCAATTTGAGCGTTAAATTTTTTGTTAAGCGACTAGAAATATCGGTTTTATTGGGTTGAATATCAGAGTAATCAGGCACCAGCAAAACATCATCAAATGTCAATCCTTTTTCTAAACTTTCGTCAAGCATAAAACTCCTATTCAAAGGTAAACCCTCCAGTCTATCTTCATTTGACAAGAAAATCAATTTTTGTCAGAGTCCATTTAGAACTGGCTAAATCCGTTGGCATAAGATACAATGAATGGCTTTTGTACATTCTCAACTAGGTGTATTTTTTACTTCAAAATAGATTTTTCGTATGACATCAAATTATTTAGTAAGCGTTGGGCAGATGTGTTCCACATCAGACGTTTCTGAAAACTTGAAGCAAGCAAAAAGTTTTATTGAACATGCTAAAAGTTGTGGGTCTGCTTTAATCGCACTACCTGAAATGTTCCATTATTTAGGAGAATGTCAGGAGACAAAATTTGAGACAGCACAAACGCTTGAAGGAGAATTGGTTCAGCAATTCCAAGAATATGCTTCCAAGTATTCCATCGCAATCGCCATGGGCTCGTTTTATGAAAAAATAACAGACGTACCCAACAAACTTTATAACACCTCTGTCTTTATTGAAGCCAATGGCGAGATTCTTGGCGTGTATCGCAAAATCCATTTATGCGACATTCGCACAGATAATTTGCAACATTTAGAATCTAGTAGCATCGTTTCAGGTCAGACCTTAACAGTCTTTGACTCTTCGCTTGGTCGGGTTGGCTCAACCATTTGTTATGACTTACGTTTTCCATCGCTTTACCAAGCATTACGAGAAAAAGGATCTCAAATCTTCCTAGTGCCTGCCGCATTCTTTTTAGAAACAGGCAAAGACCACTGGATCACTTTACTCAGGGCAAGAGCCATTGAAACGCAATCTTACGTCATCGCTGCTGCACAATATGGGGTGCATTATGGAACAAGATGTTCTTATGGCAATTCAGTTGTTGTTGACCCCTGGGGGAAAGTGATTGCATGTGCATCAGAGCAACCATGTATGATTACAGCAGAAATTGATCTGAATTATTTAGACAAAATTCGGCAAGGTATTTCCGTCATGGAACATAAACAACACGGTTTATATTCTGTGTAATTCTTCTTAAAATAAATATTTTTACTAAAATATGGACACCCTCATCAAAAACAAGGTTCTCAATGACTTGGCATCGCTCATCGTTGAAAATAAGCATGAGATTCTTGAAGAAAACAAAAAAGATTTATTGAATTGTCAGCAGATTGACCCTTCACTTTTGGAAAGGTTAGAAGTCAGCTTTGAAAAAATAGAGGGCATGGTAAAGTCTGTTAAACAAGTGGTTGACTCTGAAGACCCAGAATCACAAGTTTTATATTCATTTCAGCATGAAAACGGTTTTTCTGTTGAAAACAGAACAGTGCCCTTTGGCAAGCTGTTGATTATCTACGAATCACGACCTGACGTCACCATTGAAGCCGCCATCACAGCATTTAAAGCAGGGAATCAAGTTTTACTGAAAGGAGGCAAAGAAGCTGTTCATACTAATTTATTTCTTGTAAAACTTTGGCATGAAGCACTGGCAAAGCATCAAGTAGATTTAAATTACATTCAATATCTTCGTTTAGACCGAATCCAGACACAAGAATTGATCAAACACAATACATATCATGTTGATTTGATTGTGCCAAGAGGGGGAGATAGTTTGATTGACTTTGTCAATGAATATGCGACTGTTCCTGTTTTAGTGAGTGGACGTGGAAATAATTTTTTGTATGTTGATTCAAATTCTGATTTTGAGATGGCAATTCAGGTGATTGTGAATGGCAAACAACGCATCAGTGTTTGCAATGCTTTAGATAAGGTGTTAATTCATACTGACTTACCCAATCTGAAGACTCAAGTTGTCAAATTAATTGATGCTTTGCGGGAACATAACATAGAAATCATAGGAGATGAAACTATTCGTCAGTTCAAAACAGATGTGCAAGAAATACAAAATTCAGCAATACTATCAGAAGAATTTTTATCAGCAAAAATGCTGTTGGTGATGGTACCAAGTGTTGATGAAGCCATTGCAACAATTAACAAGCATTCAGGGGGACATTCTGCCTGCATCATCACTTACAATGACCAAACTGCCAAGCATTTTCAAACTCATGTAGATTGTGCTGCGGTTTTTCATAACGTCTCAACACGATTTACCGATGGTTCTCAATTCGGTTTGGGTGCAGAAATGGCAATCAGTACGCAAAAGCTCCATTTTAGAGGACCTATTGGAATTAATCAGCTCGTCACCAACAAATGGCTGATTTGTGGTACTGGTCAAATCAGAACATGACCAAAAAACGACTTGTCATCAAAATGGGAACAGCGACCCTCACAGCTGGCACAAATCGTTTTTCCTATGCAAAACTAGAAGACCTTGCAAGGCAGATTATCACCTTGCAAGAAGACTACGACATCATCATCGTTTCTTCTGGCGCCATTGCAGCAGCTAGGCAATTTGTGGACATAAGCGGGCTTGATGAGCAAATCAATTCAAAGCAAGCGATGGCTGCCATTGGACAGCCTAAATTGATGCTTCTTTATGACGAAGTTTTTAGTAGCTTCGGGTTAAAGATTGCGCAATGTTTGATGACATACATGGCATTTGAAAATGAACACTCCAAGTTGAATACTCAAAACACGTTGTTAAAGTTGGTGCAACATGGGTATATTCCCATTGTCAATGAGAACGACACTGTGTCTTATGAGGAAATCATCTTGGGAGACAATGACAAACTTTCTGCGTTTGTGGCTTCTGTTGTACATGCAGATTTGCTAATCCTTGCATCAGACATTGATGGAGTTTATGACCAAAACCCTCATCTTTATTCACAAGCAAAACTTTTACACACCATTACCGACCTCGGACAAATTTCATCTTTTGTACAAGAAAAAGAATCAGCTTTGGGAACAGGAGGTATGACCTCAAAAATTCAAGCTGCAGAAATTTGCAAAAAACATCATGTTGAAATGTGGATTGTCAATGGAATGAATAACAACTTTGTGATTGATTCTTTAAATGACAAGAAGCCTTGCACAAAGTTCTTATTCTCTCCCAAAAGAGACCTTTAAAACTTGATGTCCACTCATAGATTTTTGATGATTTGCTTGATTATTAAATCTGGGTCTGTATAGTGAATGGCAATCTGAGTCATCTGACTTGGTGTCTCCAAGATAAGAGAAGGGAATCCTTGTGTTCCAAGTTGTTGTGCTTTTTGTATCTGGTTTTGAAATTCTTCATCTGCATTGGCTATATCACTTTGAAACTTTTCTAAGTCCAAACCTAATTGTTCTGCACAAGCCACCAAAGTTTCCAAATCAGAAGGATTTTTTGCCTGCAAATAATAAGCATGCTGAATGGCTTCAATCATAGCTTCTTCTGCATGCTGTTTTGATGCGGCAATCACAGCACGGCATGCAGGATAAGTAGAACGTCTGGGAATATTCTGCGTCCAAAAGTCAAAATTAAATGTCGCACCTGTTGTTCGTGCCACATTGTGCCATGCGTTTTGTAAGTACTGTTTTGTTTGTTCAGGCATGGGAACGTCACTATCTGGTGCAAGTCCACCAACAAGATTTTTCACAATCACAGAGTCTGGCAACCGACTTTTGACTGTCTCCCAAGTTTTTTTGAAACCCCAGCACCAAGAACACATGGGGTCATGCACATGCCATAAAATGTTTGTCATTTCTTCTCCAAATCAAAATAAAATAAACCATCTTCCCACCTCACATATAAAGTTTGTTCTTGCGGGAAGCTACCATCAATAATTTTAGAGGCAATGGGGTCAAGAATCTCTCTTTGAATCATACGTTTCAAAGGTCTAGCTCCAAGCGGTGAACGAGCCGTTTTTTTAGCAAGTTCGTGTCTAATGCTGTCTTGAAACTCAATACTTCTGTTTTGTTCAGCTAACCTTTTTTGAATGCCTTCCAGCTGAATCCTCACAATTTTTTCAAAGGCATGAACCCCCAAACGATTGAATGCAATGATTTCATCAATCCTATTTAAAAACTCTGGTTTAAAATGTGTAAAAAGTTCTTGTTCAATCGTCTGTGCCACATCTTGAGCCGTTTGATTTTGTTGCATGTTCAGTAGTTGGTCACTGCCAAGGTTGGTGGTCATAATGATTAACGTATCATTGAATCGGACACTACGACCTTTGGTGTCTGTCAGTCTGCCATCATCAAGGATTTGTAAGAACAGGTTAAAAATATCAGGGTGTGCTTTTTCAATTTCATCAAACAAAATGACAGCATATGGCTTGCGTTTAATGATCTCTGTCAATTCTCCTCCAGACTCAAACCCAACATATCCCGGAGGTGCGCCAATCAAACGGGTTGCAGAATAACGTTCCATATATTCAGACATGTCAAAGCGGATTAAGGCTTTTTCATCATCAAAAAGATATTCTGCCAGCGAACGTGCCAGTTCCGTTTTTCCAACACCAGAAACACCTAAAAAAATGAACGACCCGATGGGACGGTTTGGGTCTTGAACACCAGCCCTTGCTCTGCGAATGGCGTTAGAAACTGCCAAAACAGCTTCTCTTTGTCCTACAATTCTGGACTCCAACGCTTGTTCCATCTGTGTCAGTTTTGCTTGTTCTGTATCTAAAATTTTTGAAATTGGCACACTGCTCCATTCTGAAATAATTTGGGCAATGTCTTCTTGTTCCACAAACTCCTTAAATGCAAAACGGGGTTGCTTGGCTTGATGTGAGTCAAGCTGACTTTCTAAAGTCTCTAAAGTTTCATAACGAAGTTTGGCAGCAAGTTCAAAATCTTTATTTTGTTGGGCAATCTTTTCTTGATGCTTGACTTGTTCTAGTTTATTTTTAAGTTTTTGAAGTTCCAAACGATGTGCCAGCTCGTCATTCCAAATTTTTTGTAACGATTCTTGACGTTCTCGCAATTCTTGCAAATGATGCTTTTCTTCAATTTTGGAGAGCGGTTTGGCTTCCAACGATGCAATCTGCTCATTGAGTTGTGTGAGTTCTTCAGGAGGTGATTCTCTTTGAATTTTTAAGTTAGCAGAGGCTTCATCAATCAAATCAATCGCTTTATCAGGTAACTGACGTTCAGGTAGATACCTTTGTGAAAGCCGAATAGATGAAACAAGAGCTTCATCTTTGATTTTGATGCTGTGATGCGATTCATATCTAGGTTTCAAACCTCGTAGGATTTCAAGAGACGCTTCAAAATCTGGTTCAACAATCATGACCTGTTGAAAACGTCTTGTCAGAGCAGTATTTGTTGCAATTTGTTTGAAGTCGTCAAAAGTTGTTGCCCCGATGCACCTCAATTTTCCACGTGCCAAAGCAGGCTTGAACAAATTGACAGCATCAATACCACCATCAGTTTTACCAGCTCCCATCAAGGTTTGAAATTCATCAATGAACAACAATGTTTCACCCTCGTCGTTTTCTAGTGCCTTAATCAGTTTTTTCAGACGGTCTTCAAACTCTCCACGATAGGAAGCCCCCGCTATCAATGCACCAATGTCCAAACTTAAAAGACGTTTGTTTTTTAACGTCTCTGGTGCTTTACCTGATGCAATCTTACACGCCAAACCTTCCACAATGGCGGTTTTTCCAACTCCAGGGTCTCCTAACAAAAGTGGATTGTTTTTATAACGTCTGCAAAGAATTTGAATGACACGTTTGAGTTCTTTTTCTCTGCTGATGACGGGGTCAAATTTTTCCAGTTTGGCAAGTTCAACTAAATCTACACAATACAGTTGAAAAACATCTTGGACTCCAGAATGCTGCTGATAATTGGTTTGAGTAATTTTTTGCTGAAGCTCATTTGCAAAAATGCCATGTTTTTCAAAAAGTTTTTGTAAGCGAGAGATGTTGACAATCTTCAAAAATAAAACTTCTGGAGTGATTAATTCATCTTGGTTTTGAGAAAGAAGAGTTTGAAGTTCGTCAGAAAATCCTGAGTCTTTTGAAGGGTGCAAAGCCTTTAAAGAAAGTTCTAAATCATCAATTAAATGAGAAATATCTTTCGCAGTGAGTTGTAGGAAAGGAATCAGCAATGATTCTTGTTGCTGAAGCAACGCGATCGCAAGTTGTTCTGGTTGTAAGGCAGAAGATGAATTTTGTTTGGCAGATTGCCATGCCTCTTGGGCAAGAGGAGAAAGGCGGTGTGGTATCATCAAGATTGAGTTGATTCCCAATCAAATTCTATTGCTGCCAGTTCCATTGCGGCTCGTTTCAAATTTTTGGGTAATTCTACATAGAACAAACTTCCATCAAAACTCCAACAAGTTTCCTCAAAAGTAAAGCCATGTCCTGTCACACGTTCAAAGCGATGCCATTGCTTTTTTAAAAATCCTTCCAAATAGTCCATTGCAAAGAAGTTTCCAGCATGGTCTTGATATTGTGCTTGCTTTCTATCTTCTACGGAACGAAATTTGATGCGAAAGTCAAATTTACCCCACAAGAAATGAAGTTTTTGATCTTTTAAATCTTTGTCAAAAATGAAGTAGTTGTTGTTATTGATTTTGTGTGATTTCATTTTGGTCTTTTGTATTAATTTTTCTATTATTTCTGTTTTCTCTTTTTTTTTCAATTTAAAATTATTTTACATAATATTGACGCTTTTTTATAAATAACATAAATCACTCTTAATTTTAAAGACAGCAAAACATGTACAAGAAAGAAATGATTGAGTCAAGTTTTCAAATGCCGAAAGCAAATCCTTCAAACTTTTACAAGTTTAAAGATTCGTGATTCATCATCAATCATCAAATTTTCAGACATTGGCATCATTATTGAATGACTTTAGGCTAGTTATCCATAGTGAAAAATTGATTTAACAAAAGGAGTTCCATGCAGGTTCAAGCTCAAACTGTACAACCACGTTTAGAACAACGCACAGTCAAATCTGAAGAGGCACAGGTCAAGAAACCTCAGGTCAACACAGCTCAAGCCCAAGGCAGTGAGAAAGGAGAAAAAACAGAACAAACCTCTGCATATGCCAAAGTGCTTTCACGCATTGAAAATATAGAAGGCGACCCAGCTTTGAAAGAAAAAGCCGTTGATATTTTTTCAGCTGCCATAGAAAGAAGGCTTAAAGAAGTGACAGACCAAGAACGTGAGCAAATTTTAGAACTTGATGCTGTGGAGGATTTGGATATTGAAAAGGTGGAAGATTTTGCACCTAAAATTAAAGAAGGTTTGCTTAATGACGAGACAAAAGAAGAAACTCTTGCTCTCCTAAAAAACCCTAAATTCATGGAGTTTATGCAGGACAAGCCAAAAGCAACATATTCACCTCAATCAAATGAAACAGCAAAAGACCAGCCTGCGACTCATCAGAAAGTGGAGGCTGAAAAGCCCGCAGAAATCAAGCCTGAAAATATAGCCATGCAGAAGATTAAGACAGCACAAGCTGCCAGTGCAATCAAAGCTGCCAATGCTCCAAGTCCTACACGCCAGACTGTTGCATAGATTTTAGTTTAGGAATTTTTGGAAAACCTATCTTCAATCTTCCTTCAATTCTGCTTCCTTTCACAACAGACAACCCGCCTTCGGGGACATAAATGTCTCCTTCAACTTTGGCTTGTGAAAGAATCGCAACCGTTTCTGAAATATGCAAATCTCCTTTGACTGTGCCATTTACGACTACTGTTTTTGCCCGAATCGGTCCTTGAATTAAAGCAGGAGTGCCAATGTTGACTTGCTGCTTTGACTCTATTTTTCCCCGTATCTTTGAATCAACACGAATAGGACCACTGCAAATCACAGTCCCTTCAATTTCTAAATCAGGTGATAAATAACTTAATGCGTCCTTAATCATTTTCTAAACTTGGTCACTCTTTAACGATGAAGCAAAACTCTTATCGTATCATAAGCCCTCACCACTATTCAATGGATTCTTTCTTAATCCCATGATAGATTGACAGGTTTAAATTGGTTACTATGCAACAAGAAAAAGATTGCTTCTCTCTTATCAGACGCATTGTTTGCACACTGTGTTTCCTCGCCTTTCAAACATCTGTATTGGCTGCAGAAGAATTACTATTATTAGAACCTGAATTCCGAACAGATTTACAATCAGGCTTCAGTGATGACCATTCTAAAAACAACTCTTCATCAGGCACTACCACACAGTTTGTGGTCAACCGAGCGCACCTCAACCTTAGGGGTGCTGTCAGTCCAAAAATAGACTACCACATGCGAGTCCGATGGAATCGTGATTTTCAACAACAAAAAGATAACACCAGCTTAGGATTAGAGTATTGGTATCTTCGTCATCACTTTTCAGAACTCATGCAGTTTCGTATTGGCAAGCAGTTTGTCTTGCAAGGTGGCATAGAAGGGAGCAAAAATCCCATTGACGTTTTTCATTATTCACACATCGGTAACCGTCTCAAAGATTTATACACAGTAGGCGCATCGCTTTTGCTCAATCTGAAACAAGCCATGCCTGAAATCAAAGAACAAACTCTGATTTTGCAACTGCTCAATCAGATTCCAAGTGGCAATCAAAATCAATATGCCATGTCATACAATCTTGCATGGTATGGAGAGTTTATAGATGGGAATTTTAAACCTGTCATTCAATATGGTTTCTTTCCCTCTGCAGAAGAATTTCGGCTTGATAGTGAGAACGAAAAAGTTCAAACAAAAGAAGCATTTACATCAAGAGTTTATTCTATTGGGGCATCTTTGAAAACACAAAACGGAGTCATTGATTTTGATTTTTTAAATAGACAACAAGATGCTTATAAAGAGCTGAATGACAAAGATGAAATTATTAACCATGATTCAGAACAGGAAGATTCCATCGTCGTGAAAGCACAACATCAAGGGCAGCGATTCCAGCCTTTTGTCAAGTGGTCTATTGATGCCATTCAACTAGAGAAACGGGAAGAATTTAACAGCTCTACCATTGGTGTAGAAATCTTCCCTTTTGATGATTTAAAAGGCTACCGCTTACATGGCTTTTTCTCCAAACAAGAAAGACTTCTCAACACCGAAAAAATCGGCAGCACTCTCCTCAATATAGGTGTCAGCCTACGTTTTTAAGCGTCCTCAAGACATCTTTAATTTTGCTCTACAAGTTTTGGCATCTTCAGTGGTTTATGATCTTGAATGTGCAAATAATTGTCTTCCCCGATGTTGATGTCTTCAAGCAAAGTCTTTCCCTTCATGTAGCTGTCATCAGGTTGCAATTCTTCAGGTTCAGGGCTTCCATCTAAACAAGCAAAAACATAAGCATACAAATTGACAGGCGTGATGCGTTCTACTTGATTGAACGACTCACACATTTGGGGCCATCTGATTGCCAGCAAAATCCCAAAGTTATGAAGTGGCGTCTCTTTTTCAGTGTTATTTTCTGCCCATTCTTTTCTGTTTCCATGGTCTGAACTCAAAATGATGATGCTAGGTTCTTGTTTTTGAGAAATGTCGTCAACAATTTTCAGAATAGAGCGATTTAGAACCTCGCGTCTTTTTTGGTGGTGTGCCTGATGAGAAAGGTCGTGCAAATACACAAAAGCAGGGTTTTGAAGGTGATCATTGATCAAAAGCCATTCTCTTGCAAGGGAGTCTTGAGGTTTTTCAGAAGTGCCTAAAAGTGTAGAAATAATCGGTCCCAAATAATAAAGCATGTAATATTGCAAAAGCCTGTCATTCCTTAAACGGAGTTGAGATTTGATATTGGGAGAGACAGGTTGACTTGGACTTTGTGTTTTTGAATAACAAGGGTAATCACAATAGATTTGATAGTCTTCTTGGATCAAACGTCTAAAACTTTCATTGCGTCCATACAGTGCATACGGGTCAAAATTGTCATCTGAATTGTTGTAAGTATGTTGCATAGCCCACATAGAGATTAAACTTTCTTGCGTATTGGGATAATTTGAAAACGCATGCCGATACGCACGAAACCCTTTGGACTCTAGTGTTTGATAAAAGGATTCATTATTTGCGTTAAAACGTTTAAGTCCCTCCAATGAAGGATAACTATCAATCAAGACATGGTACACATTCAATCTCTCAACAAATGGCTTCACATCTTGGGTGTCATTGAAATAGTTTGCTGATTCTCTTTGGTAGCTTTCTGATTCAACATAACTCTGCTTTTCCCACCTTTCATAAAGTTTTAAGCTCGTTTGATACGCTCTCTCTGCCCCAAAAACGATTAAAAACACCAGCAAAAGTTGAAGTGATTTTTTCCAAAAAAAATATCCCAAGCACGTGACAAACAGGAGCAAAGGAGTGACATAAGACCAAAAGATCAAAAGGGGCATTTCAGGGTTGTTCTGACGATGAGGCTCCACAACAGCCGCAAGCGTGATGAACATAAAAAAACTACTAATCGCCTTTGGTGAACCCTGAAATAGCTTTTCTAAAGACCAGACAGAACATAGTAAAAATATCAAAGGAAGCAAGATTGCAGGCAGTGCATAAGTGACGACTTCTGCAACAGTGTGAAGTCCAATGTTGACAGCAAGATAATTGAAGAGGAAAGTGACTGATAAGACAAGACATGCGACATACGGAGTTTGTAATTTCATAAACCAGATAAATGCTAGATAAAAATATAAGTGCTAGATAAAAGTGTGTGTTTAGCTATAATAAAAATCGTTCTTCAAATGCCATAATATTCCAGACACAATCTTCCAGACATGATGAAACCTTTTGAAAAAATTGACTTGTTCCATCAAGACCACCAAGCCAAGTTTGTTCAACTGCCCAAAGGCAAGCTACCCATCTCTTATGCACAAGAAGAGCAAAATCACCTTTCAAACCAATGCGGTTTGCTGGATTGTAAGGCATTTGAATTGGTGCGTTTGTGGGGAAAAGATGTTCGGCATTTTTTAAATGGAATGGTGACAAATCACGTATTGACTCTACAAAATGGAGAATCCCAACAAAGTTTAATTTGTCAACACAGAGGCAAGATTTTAACACGAATTGACATTTTGCAAAGAACTGAAGAAGACCTTATCCTCTTGACTGAGCCAAATCACGCATCTTTTGTCATAGACCATCTGCAAAAATTCCACATTCAAGAGGACGTTGAAATTCTTCTGGAAGAACAATTTGTGTATTGTCAGCTCATTGGTCAAAATGCAGAAGTGATTGCCTCTCAATTCTGTCAAACATTCCATCAATGCTTCTGGTGGTCTCTACCTTTTGGCAACACTTCAGCTTGCTGTCTTCTCATTCCTTATCAGGATTATTTTGAGGTCTTTCAGAACTTATCTTGCCAAGAAAACGTTTGTTTAATCGGGTTTCAAGTGTTAGAAAATAAACGAATTGATGAGCTGATTCCCCGCTATGGTGTAGATTATGAAAACTGTCTGCCTGAAGAAGCCTCTTTGACATCGCACATGTCGTATCGCAAAGGCTGTTATCTTGGGCAAGAAACCCATGCAAGAATGAAACATCTTGGACACCCAAATAAAAAATTGATGGGGCTAAAAGTCCCTTGTTCTGTTCAGCTTCAAGCCCAAGATTCTCTTTTTGAAAATGGAAAATTTGAGAATGAAAAAAAAGTTGCCACCGTCACCAGTGTCAGCAAATTACAACATCAAGACACCTATCATGCAATCGCCATGGTCAACTACAAAAGTATTGCTGGTCAAACAACATTGACCACTTCTGATGGTCAACATGAAATCAAAATACTCCCTGTTGCCACAGACCAATCCTCATAGTTCTTTGCTAATTTTTTAACATGATGCAATCCAATCTTTTCAATCAGTTTCTCAGCAAAAGAAACCTCACATTTTTCTTTGTCATCTGGGTTCCTAGCATTATTTGGCTAGGATATTCCAACTCTCTGAACGCTGTTTTTCACTTTGACGACATTCCATTTCTTGTAGAACGGAATTGGGAAAGTTGGACTTATTACTTCAAAGAGGCTTTTTCTAGTCTGGGAGGGCGAAACTTTGCGTTGATTTTATTTTCCCTCAATCACCAGTGGGACGGATTGAATCCTTACGGATACCACATTGTTAATATTGCTATCCACATCATCAATGCTTGGGTTTTGTGCCTGTTGGTTTATACTTTGCTTAAAAGTACATACGTTCAGCATCAAGAACGTCAATATTCTCTCCTCCTAACAGCCATGAGTGTTGCGACCATCTTTGCAATTCACCCTCTGGCAAGTGCAGCAGTCACCTACCTGACACAACGCACGTCCCAAATGGCAACCTTGTTTTACATGCTTGCAACACTTTGCTATGTGAAGGCAAGGGACTCCTTTTTTGATAAAAATTACAAACCTTCTGTCATTTGGGTTTCTTTGGCATTAGCATCATACTGGGTGGCGGCAGGTTCTAAATCAATGGCAATGACATGGCTCGTTGTGCCAGTGCTTTATGAAGCCCTCATGCACTTAGACAGCTGGCAAAAAATCAAACGTGCCTTGTTGCCTGTCATTTTAGGTACTTTAGGAATCGCTGGGGTTTTGTTTTATTTTTTAAAAGACAATGCCTTATTTAAAGATGGGAATTATTTTGTTGGTTTTGGCTCTGACACTTTGTGGTCTGCTACTGAACATTGGCAAACGATGTCCCGCGTGATGGTGTTTTATTGGAAGCTCATCACTTTACCAGTTTTAAATTGGATGAACGTTGATCATAATTTTGACCCCGCAGTTGGTCAGGATTTGACATTGTATGCCGTCGCTTTTCATGTCGCAGTAATTGCAATGTTGCTTTTCTTAGCTCATAAAAAGTTCCGTTTGTGTGCATTTGGGGGATTTTGGTTTTATCTCACTTTTGGACCTTATATTATTGTCCCAGAGCGGGATATTTTGGTGGAATACAAAGCCTACTTGCCAATGATTGGCTGGATGCTTTTTTTAGCAGATGTCATTTTTTGGGCAATCAAAAATCAAAAATCAAAAATCATAGGTTGTGGATTGGTCGCCTTCGTCCTTTTTGGAATCTGGGGGACTCGCCAAAGAAATGCTGTTTATGAGACAACAGAGACACTTTGGAAAGATGCCGCACACAAAGCCCCTACAAAAGCCCGAACTTTGCACAATTTGGGCTTTGCTTATGGAGAACAAAAGCAATTTCGTGCGGCAAAGGTCTATTTCAATAAATCTTTACAAAGTGCGTCACGATTTTTATTAGCAAGAATCAATCTTGCTCGTGTCTATCGCTCTATGGGGAATTATGACCAAAGTCTGAAGGAATACCAAATCATTACCAAAATTGCACCTCATGTCAGTATGTGGGAAGTTCAGGGGATTATTAACGATGCTTTCTTGGAACAAGCACAACTGCACGGAACAAGAGGAGAATATTCAAAAATCATTGAACTGTTGCAACGACGTCCTGCTGTTGCAAATCAAAATCAAGGAAGATTGACCCTTGCCACAGCACACAAAGCACTTGGTCAACAAGAATTACAAGCGGGAAACTACGAAAAAGCCTTTCAACATTTAAGACAGTCGGTGTCAATCAATCCAAATGACCCAGAAGTGTTTAACAATTTAGGCGTCATCTTAGCCAATGCAGGTCAGGCAGAAGAGGCAAAAACTGCTTTCAATGCGGCTCTTCAAATTGACCCCCAATACACTCAAGCCAAAGACAATTTGAAGCTATTACAACAGCTTCAAGAAAAAGAATGACAAGAATAGCAAACTACTTATTGATACGTTCTTTAAGATTCAACCCAACCTTAAAGACAGGGCGCCTTCTGCTAGGGACTTGCACTTGCTCACCTGTTCGGGGGTTTCTAGCAACATGAGCCTCTGTCGTTTTCACTCTAAACACTCCAAAGCCTCTCACTTCAACATCTTCCCCTGAAAGCAAGGATTCCTTGATTTGATTAAAAAATAAATCTACTGTTTTTTTAGCAAGGATTTCTTTATCTCTTCCCAGCTTTTCAGAGAGTCTTTGTACAAGTTCTAATTTATTCATCTTTTTTCCTTCTTAATGGCATCAAACTATGGAACACAGAATATGGAACATAGAATGCAGGATAATGAAACGATCTTGTCTTGTCAATCTTTCAAATTGTCTTTTCTACTATGCTGACGAATCTTCGCATCTCTCATCTGGCAACGATAGAGTTATTAGAGTTATCTTTGGATTCTGGGTTTATTGTTCTCACGGGCGAGACAGGTTCAGGGAAGTCTGCCATCATTAAGGCGATTCAATTAGCGATCGGGAAAAAAACAGATTATGGTCTCATTCGGGATCAATGCGAAAAGTTGTCAGTTGAAGCCATTTTTGACATTAAAAAACTACCTCATACCCAAAAACTATTATCTGAAGCAGAAATTGATTTTGATGATGCCTTGATTGTTAGGCGAATCATTAAATCAGCAGGCTCACAACGCATTTTCCTCAACGATGTCAATGTCAATTTAAGAACATTGGAAGCCATCGGCTCATCTTTAGTGCAGATTCATGGACAACATGAAAATAAAAATTTATTAGACAGGCAAGCACATCTGACTTTTTTGGATACTTTTGGGAATTTGAAAACACTCCATGTCTATGACCTCTATCATGCTTGGCATGATGCACAAAAACTGCTCTGTAAAATTCAGCAACAGCTTCAAGAACGTGCCTTGCGCATAGATTTATTGGATTATCAAATTCGTGAAATCACTGATGCACAACTCCGAGAGAATGAAGAACAAGAATTGCAAGAAGAATCCAAAAAGCTGGTCAATGCCCAAAAACTTGCAACACTCTCTTATGACATCATTGAACAAGGTATTGAAAGCGACCTATCCATCTTGAGCCACCTTGACAAAACGCGGGACTCACTTTCTCACCTTGTCCAAATAGATCCTTCCTTAGAACCTTTGTTGCAATCTGCAGAAGATGCCTTCTTACAACTACAAGAAACCTTCTATCAGGTTTCAGATTACCATTCAAAAGTAGAGTTTTGCCCTGAACGTATTGAGCAAATTAACAGCCGCTTAAATACCATTCAGCAACTCAAACGGAAATACGGCAGGTCGCTTGATGAGATTCTTGCCTTCCTTGAAAAAGCAAAAGCAGAACGGACACAGCTGGAACATTTAGAACTAGAGGTAGAAGAGACAGAAAAACGTCTGCTTCAGCTAACCAAAGAACTTGAAAACGCCTCGCAAAAACTTTCGCAACAACGTTCAGCACTTGCCACACAGTTTGACGCCCAAGTCTGCAGACAGTTGCATGATTTGGGAATGCCTAATGCCCAATTTCAAGCAAACGTTCAAACAAGGTCTTCTGAAAAAACACCCCCATATAGTGAAAATGGCATTGACCTTGTGCAATTTTATTTTTCTGCAAATCTTGGACAAGAAATGCGACCTCTTGAAAAAATTGCATCAGGAGGAGAGCTTTCAAGAGTGATGCTTGCCATCAAGACAGTCCTGAGACAACAAGATGAGTACTGTTCCATCATTTTTGATGAGATAGATGCAGGAATCAGCGGCAGAATTGCAGAGATGGTTGGAGAAAAAATTCTTTCACTTTCTCAAGAGAGGCAAACGATTTGTATTACGCATCTGCCACAAATTGCATCGTTTGCACAACAGCACATCGTGGTCAGCAAAACGACCAAACAAGGTGCGGTTTACACCAAAGCCCAAACACTCACACAAAAAAATCTTCCTCTAGGTCTTGCCAAACTCATTGGGGGAAAAACTGTAAGTTCCCAAGCCATAGAAACGGCTGAAGAAATGTTGGCTTCCTCCTTACAGAAAAGTAAGAAGAAAGATTTGAATCATTGATCCTGTGGAGTTGTTTCAGAAGGAGAAGCACCAGAATTTTGCAGGTCTGGAGCGTCAGTTTGGTCTAAAGTCGGCGTCTCTGTTGTCTCTTCCTGACCTTCTTGAGTGGTATCAGTTGCAGAAGCAGAAATCGGAGTCTCTTGAATTTTAGAGATGACAGAGGTACCTACTTCTTTGGAGGAAAGATAAGCAAGGGTCAGAGAACTCACCATAAAAATAGCAGCAATGGAGCTGGTAAATTTGGCAAGCCCACTCATCTCACCACGGGCAGATGCGGCTTGTCCAAGTCCACCAAATGCTGCGCCCATCTCCGACCCCCTCCCAGATTGAAGAAGAACAGTAAAAATGAGGATCACGGCAATCGCAATGTGTATTGTTAGAATTAGTTCAAACATGGTCAAAAAATAAATTTAAAGTAAAAAATAGGTTTAAAGTGTGGCTTGAATCAAGTTGGCAAAGCTATCAGGTTTCAGGCTTGCCCCACCTACCAATGCACCATTGATTTGGGGTTGTTTCATCAATTCTTCAGAGTTACTTTCGTTGACACTACCACCATAAAGCAAGGGTATTGCATCAGCAACAGGAGCATGCAATTCCTTCAAAAAATGCCTGACCACCATGTGCATCGCATTGGCATCTTGTGCAGATGCTGTCTTGCCTGTTCCAATCGCCCAGACAGGTTCATAAGCAATCACACATTGACCAACATGGTCTTGAGCAATTTGCTCAAAAATATCTGTTAACTGCTGACAGACAACTTTTTCATGTTCGTTGTTTTGACGTTGCTCTAATGTCTCACCTACACAGATAATGGGACGGATTCCATGTTCCAGTAACAACGAGGCTTTTTTGCCAATCAACACATCATTTTCTTGAAAAAATTGACGCCGTTCCGAATGCCCCACAATACACAACTGCACAAGATATTCTTTGAGCATCAAAACAGAAGTCTCACCCGTCAATGCACCTGATAATTGGTCAGAAATATTTTGCGCCCCAATCGTCCAAGGAGTCTTTTCAAAAAGCTGGAGGGCATCAGAGAGATGAACAAAAGAAGGACAGACTGCAATCTGAATTTTTGTGGGGTCAAATGCTTCTAATCGTTCCACCATCTCCTGAAGTAAAGCACGCGACCCATTCATTTTCCAGTTGCCTGCAATGAGTTGAATCATATCGTTTTCCTAATGAAAAATCCGTTAGTCTCTCACAAAACAAAGACCAAAGTCAAATAACCTGCTGCAAATCATTCTTTTCGGCACTTTTTTTGCTCGTGTATTGAGTGTTATCAGCTTTTTTGATTTAAAGAACCTTTTAAATACTTATGCAAAATTGAATTTATCAATGTTTGATAAGGTATTCCTTCTTCCAATGCTCGGCTTTTTAAATCAAACAAATCACTTTCTAAAATACGCAAACTTATTGCCTTCCTTTTAGAAAAATTTTTTGCAAATATTTCTTGATACCTCGCCTTCTCTTCCTCTAAATTTGCAACGCTATCAACTTGATTGACTCCATTTTCTATTGATTCAATCAATTCTTTTTCTTCTTCATCAAAATATTTCATTTCTTCTCCTTTCATAATTAGTTATTTAAGTTATAAATTTTATTATATTCACTACTTTTATATGCTGTCTTTAAAAAAATTTTTTGTTCATCTTCAACAATCAACAATTTTTCTGAAGAGCAGAAACAAAATCCATAAAAAGAAAGACAAAGTTGACACAATGTAATTTGAATCTGCTAAAATCTCACTTTCTAACCCTTATTTAAAATGGAGAACGCAATGCCATACGTCAAAGTCAAACAAAAATGTCAAATTACAATTCCTGCTGCCGTTCGCAGAGAGGTCGGAATTAGCGAAGGCGATACATTGGAAGCAAGAGCTGAAAATGGAAAAATCATCTTAGAACCCCAAACGATACAACCAAGAGAAAAAGTCGCTATTGATTTTCATTCTATGTTAGGAATAGCAAAAGAACATAGAAGCTTTGAAACTGCTGAAGAAATCAATGAATACGTCCGTCATCTAAGAAGTGAATGAAAGACAAGTTCAATGAAAGATAAGTTTTTTGATAGACCTTTATACTTTGATACAAATGTATTTATCTATGTTTTTGAAGGAGTAGAAAAATATCAAAGTTTAGCTGGCGATTTTTTTAATGTTCTAAAAGGAAGAAATCATCAAATTGTGACTAGTACTTTGACGATTGTAGAGTGTCTTGTTAAACCTAAAAAAGATAAAAACCAAGACCTAGAAAATGTTTATATGCAAGCAATACTTTTCAATTCCTATGTTCAATGTCAACAGATAAGTACAGAAATTTTGATCAAATCGTCAGAGATTAGAGCAGATTATCAGGTTAAACTTTTTGATACAATTCATATAGCAACAGCAATACAAAGTGGTTGTTCTTCAATCGTGACGAATGATAGACAATTCAAATCTATTCAAGAAGTAGGTGTGTTGTATTTAGATGATTTTTTAAACTAACGTCATCAGTGAATGAAGAACAATTTAGATTCGTTCCAGAAACAAAGATCAAAGTCAAACCACATGCCCTAAATCATTCTTTTTCACACCTTTTCTGGCTCGTGTATTAGCAAAACCAGTTATGCCACAAGGGAAGGAATGAAACTTCTCAACCAGAAAAAACAAAATCACAAAAAGAAAGACAAAGTTGACACAATGTAATTTGAATCTGCTAAAATCTCACTTTCTAACCTTATTTAAAATGGAGAACGCAATGCCATATGTCAAAGTCAAACAAAAATGTCAAATTACAATTCCTGCTACCGTTCGCAGAGAGGTCGGAATCAGCGAAGGCGATACATTGGAAGCAAGAGCTGAAAATGGAAAAATCATATTAGAACCCCAAACGATACAACCAAGAAAAAAGAAAAAAACGAACTTACTTGAAATGATAGGTGCTGGTAAGCATTGCAGAAGTTTCAAAACACAGAAAGAAGTGAATATTCATATCCGTAGTTTGAGAGATGAATGAAACCATTGAACGATAAAATATATTTTGATACAAATATTTTTATTTATGTCATAGAAGAAATTGAAATTAATGAATTTTCTATTTATCAATTTTTTTCATCATTACTCAAAGATGGTCACCAGATTATAACAAGTGAATTGACAATATCAGAGTGTCTCGTTCAGCCTAAAAAGCTAAATGATCAAGTTTTAGAAGAAATTTATTTGAATTTTCTTGTGGACAATGAAAATGTGTTGTTAGTTAAACCTAATATGGGTATATGGATATTAGCATCAGAAATCAAAGCAAAGTATAGCTTTAAACTTCCTGATGCAATTCATATAGCAACAGCGATTCAAAGTGGTTGTTCTTCAATCGTGACGAATGATAGGCAATTCAAATCTATTGAAGAAATAGACGTGTTGTATTTAGATGATTTTTTAAATTGAAATCATCAGGTAAATGAAAAACAACTTGATTCCTTCCAGAAACAAAGGCCAAAGTCAAACCACCTGCCCTAAATCATTCTTTTCGGCACTTTTTCTGAAGAGCAGAAACAAAATCACAAAAAGAAAGACAAAGTTGACACAATGTAATTTGAATCTGCTAAAATCTCACTTTCTAACCCTTACTTAAAATGGAGAACGCAATGCCATACGTCAAAGTGAAACAAAAATGTCAAATTACAATTCCTGTTGCAGTTCGTAAAGAGATTGGAATTAGTGAAGGCGATACTTTGGAAGCAAGAGCTGAAAATGGAAAAATCATCTTAGAACCCCAAACGATACAACCAAGAGAGAAAGTCGCTATTGATCTTCGTTCAATGTTTGGCATTGCAAAACATTGTAGAGAGTTTGAAACTGCTGAAGAAGTAGATACTTTCATTCGTCATTCAAGAGAAGAATGTTAAATCAAAATAGAGTGTATTTTGATACAAATATTTTTATTTATTTAGTGGAAGGTATAGAAAAGTATCAAACTTTATCAAATCATTTTCTAAACAATAGTAGTCAAGTGACAACGAGTGAGTTGACTTTATCAGAATGTCTTGTAAAGCCCAAGATGAATCATAATAAGGAGTTGGAAGACTTTTATATACAGATGATTTTTTATAATTCTTTAGTTGAAAGTATTCCAATTAATAGAGATATACTTGTTAAATCATCAGAAGTCAGAGCAAAGTATGGAATCAAACATTTTGATGCAATTCATATAGCAACAGCAATACAAAGTGGCTGTTCTTCAATCGTGACAAATGATAAGCAATTTAAATCTATTGAAGAAATAGATGTTTTGTATTTAGATGATTTTTTAGACTAATAGATAAAAATGAGATTCTACAATAGCCTGAACTTGCTTGAATCTTTGTTATTGATTCGTCATTTTTCAAACCCCATGTTATTTTTTAATATCCCATATCTTGGTCACTGCCTCCCAGAAAATACCTTGATTCATTTTTGAATGACCAGCGACCCTATCTTCAAAGATGATAGGAATTTCCAAAAAGCGATAACCTTTTTGAAAGGCACGATACTTCATTTCAATCTGAAACAAGTATCCTTTTGAGATGATTTGGTCTAAACCGATGACTTCTAAGACTTGACTATTCCAGCCATTAAAACCACCAGTAAAATCTTGTATTGGCAGACATAAAACATGCCTTGCGTAGAAACTTCCCATTCTGCTGATGAACTTTCTGTCCCAACCCCAACCGACAACTCCGCCACCACTCACATAACGAGAACCAATGACATAATCATAACTTTGCAGATGCTTGATCATTGCCTGCAAATACTTGGGGTGGTGCGAAAAATCTGCATCCATCTGAATCAAATAGTCATACCCTTGCTTGATTCCCCATTGAAAGCCAAGAATGTATGCACTGGCTAGCCCCTGCTTTCCCTCTCTTGAAAACAAATGAATCCTTTGATTCTGATTTACCAGTTCTTGCACAAACTCACCTGTTCCGTCAGGAGATGAATCATCTACCACTAGAACGTCGGTGGAGTCAGGAACATTTTCAAAAATATTGGTCATCAGCTTAGCAATGTTATGCTTCTCATTGTAAGTTGGAATGACAACCAGTGTGGACATAATTTAGGTTTAACGCTCAAAAATTATGCGATTGTATCCAATAACTTTTAAAAACAAAAGAGAAATTCAGTCATAGCTTTTTTGATTTGTTTTCTAATTACTGATAATAGTCTATGATTGCTTTGATTTATTTTTTCATTGATGATAGTCTATAAGACTTTTCGTTTTGAGTGTGAGAACCAACAAAATCCTACACATAGGTCTATGAAGATAGAAAAAACAAGAGTAACGAATGGAGTCTATTGGGTGCATATTCCTGAAATCAACCTTAGAATCCTCTGTGGTTGTCCTGCTGATTCAGTCAAACATCTGATGAACTGTGGGTTCGTCGTGGAAAGGAATCAAGGAGAAGTCACTTATGAATCTGGTCCAAATGCCGTGCTTCTTTCTGACATCTTGATTCAGAATGGTATGTTTTCCAACCTTGCAGAATTTCCCGTTTTGCAAATGCTTTACAGACAGGGAATGATCCTGCCAAATCACCCCAACAATGATGGGTCAAAACCTTTACTCATTGGCTCTCCTAGCCAAATCAAATCGCAGCTTGCCTACATCTATCGCGGAAACTACGGCTTGATCTCCCTAGATGAAATCAAAAATTCAGGGGTGGCAGACAACCAAGCAGACATCTACATGAAGATCAAGTTAGAGTTTGCATTTGGTCAAATTAGAGAAGCAAGTAGTCTGATAGACACTTTGAAAGTGGACAGAGACACTCCTGCTGAGATAAAAGAAGGCTGTCATGTTCAACGTAAAGCATTGAATGTCTTTGAAATCTCTTACCAAGGAGAAAGCGTTGAGATAGACCTCAACTTAAAGTCTGGCGAGTCGTACTCACCCCCCTATCAACTGGGATACCATGAAGTCAACAGAGAATACTTTTCGGTCATTCATTCAGGCGAAGGAGATGGCTGGGACGTCAAACGTCCTTGTATGGGAAGTATCGTCATGTTTCAAGGTAAAATCTATTTGATTGATGCAGGTCCCAACATTCTTTACTCACTGACTGCTCTTGGCATTGCTGTCAATGAAGTTGAGGGGGTTTTTCACACGCACTCCCATGATGACCATTTTGCAGGGATTCCAACACTGATGAGGTCTGGGCATCGCATCAAATACTACGCAACCAAGATGGTTCGGCATTCTGTGATGAAGAAGCTCAGTGCCTTACTTGACACCGATGAGAAGGAATTTACACGATACTTTGAAATCCATGATTTAGATTTTGACTCGTGGAACAACGTCAATGGTTTGGAGGTCAAACCCATCTATTCACCTCACCCTGTGGAAACCAGCTTTTTTATCTTCCGTGCGCACTGGGCAAATCAATACTACACTTACGCTCACTTGGCAGACATCATCGCTTTGCCACGATTAAGAACCATCTTAGACAAACAGAAAACGAATAACTCCCGTGAAAAAGATGATGTCTATGACAAATTTTATGACAAAATTAAAAGCCTTTATCTCACTCATGTTGACCTTAAAAAAATAGACATTGGGGGTGGTCTCATTCATGGTGCAGCCGATGACTTTATTGAAGACGAATCTCACAAGATTATCTTCTCTCATATCAACCGAGATTTATTTGACCATGAAAAAGAAATTGGTTCAGAAGCCCCGTTTGCCACCACAGAAGTCTTAATCCCTACCAGAAGCAACTACCATATCCGCTACGCAGAGTCTTGCCTTTACTCCTATTTTCCTGACGTTGCCGTTGATCAGATAGAAACTTTGCTCAATGGACGCATCAACTACTTCAATGCAGGGTCTATTTTATTAAAAAAAGGCGCCAAGACAGAATATGTTTATTTGATTCTTTCAGGGAATGTAGAACAAATTCAAGTCTCCACCGTAGGCAATGTTTTTTCAGCAGGTGCATTTTTGGGCGAGCTTTCCTCAATCTTAGAAGTACCGCTTGAGTCCACCTTCCGTGCAGCAAGTTCTGTGAAGGTTTTAGAAATCCACTCACGCGTTTATTATCGGTTTGTCAGACAAAATGGTCTGTATGACAGCATTTTACGTATATCAGGGAATCGTGAGTTTTTGAAAAGTACATGGCTGTTTTGTGAAGCCATTCCATACAGCGTACAGAACCAGCTTTCTCTTTCTCTTCATTCTTACTACGTCAATGCAGGTGAGAGGCTCAACGAATATGCCGAAGGAGTCCACCTTTTAAGACAAGGTGTTGTTGAAATCATAGACAAATCATCTGACAAAACACACCAAGAGATTAGAGCAAGAGAATTTTGGGGGGAGTACAACATGTTAGAAAAGGAAATTCCCTACCCTTACTACACGAAAGCGAAGGAGAAAACAGAAATCTGTTTTTTAAGAGCAGAACACCTTTTAGATATTCCAATCGTTCGTTGGAAGCTGTTGGAAAGCCACTCTAAACACACCTACAAATTAAGCAAGAGTCCTACTCAAGTATGACCTTCCAACCCCACTCTTTCACTGCTGATTCCATTCGCAGTGAATTTATCTCTTTTTTTGAGCAACGTCACCATCGCCACGTCAGAAGTTCCCCTGTTGCCCCCCTTGATGACCCTACCCTACTTTTTACCAATGCAGGCATGAATCAATTCAAGGACGTCTTTTTGGGGACTGGTTCACGGGACTACAACCGTGCTGTCAACTCCCAGAAATGTATCCGTGCCAGTGGAAAGCATAATGATTTAGAAGATGTCGGACGTGACAATTACCATCATACTTTTTTTGAGATGCTTGGGAATTGGTCTTTGGGCGATTACTTCAAAGCAGAAGCTATCGCATGGGCTTGGGAACTTTGCACCCAAAAATTTGGTCTGCCTGTTGAAAAACTTTGGGCAACGTACTTTGCAGGTTGTCAAAAAGAGGGAACAGAGGAAGACAGAGAAGCAAGAGACTTTTGGATCTCTGAAACATCAGTCTTACCTCATCAAGTTTTGTCATTTGGCAAGAAGAATAATTTCTGGGAGATGGGAGATGTGGGTCCATGCGGTCCATGTTCTGAATTACACATTGATTTAGGTGAGGGGACATGCCCTTTGTCCCAGCAACACCAATGCGCAGTCAATGTTGATGGCTGTTGGCGTTTTGTAGAACTCTGGAATCTGGTCTTCATTCAATATGAACGTCTGGCAACAGGACAGCTCAAGACTTTACAAGCCAAGCATGTTGACACAGGGCTTGGGTTAGAGAGACTCTGCCGTGTCTTGCAAGGTGTAGATTCCAATTACCATACAGACTTATTCCAACCGATTGTTGAATCCATTACCGCTCAAACAGGCATAGCATACAAGATTGGAAGCCCCCACGAAATTTCATTTTACGTCATCAGCGACCACTTACGTTCTTTAGGATTTGCCATTGCAGACGGAGCAAGACCTTCCAACGAAGGACGAGGCTATGTGTTGAGGAGAATTTTAAGGCGTGCCTCACGTTACGGAAGAAAGCTAGGACAGACCAAACCTTTTCTTTATCAGCTTGTGCCAACTTTAGTGCATTTGATGGGGCAAACTTTTCCTGAACTCCACAAGATGCAAGATGAAATCAGAAGAACCATTGAGTATGAAGAAAGACTCTTTGAAAAAACACTGGACAGAGGGCTAGAGGTTTTTGAAACATTTGCCAAAAACACGCAAACTCAACTATCAGGAGAACATGCCTTTAAACTTTACGATGCTTACGGATTCCCGATAGACATGACAAGGCTGCTTTGTGAAGAAAGAGGTCTTGAACTTGATGAGACAAGTTTTGAACACATGCTTGAGGAACAACGCACACGTTCACGGAGTGCCAACAAATTTCAAGCAGATTCAGAAGTCTGGGAGGTGCTTCAGGAAGGAAACTCCACAACATTTGTAGGATATGACACTTTTGAGATTCAAACCAAAGTGTTACGTTACGTTCAACAAAAAGACCAGCACTGGTTAGTCGTTTTGGAAGAATCCCCTTTTTATCCAGAAGGAGGCGGACAAGTTGGCGATCAAGGCATCATCAAGCAAGGACAAGCAATTTGGCAGGTCAAAGACACTCAAAAAAAAGGAGATTGGATTGTCTGCTTATGTCAAGGTCAAGACACACCAAACCAAGAACCTGTGCAGGCTAGCATTGACCAGAAACTCCGTGCATCTGCAACAAGGCATCACACTGCAACGCATCTGCTTCATGCGGCATTGCGTCAAGAACTTGGAGAAGATGTGCATCAAGCAGGCAGTGTTGTTAACCCTGATTATTTAAGGTTTGACTTCACACACCACGAAAAATTAAGCCAGCACACCTTAGAACAACTGGAAAACTTTGTCAAAAAACGAATCTATGAAAACCATCATGTAGAGATTTATCAAGAATCGTACGACCAAGCCATCAACTCTGGAGTCATTGCGTTATTTGGGGAAAAGTACGGCTCTGTTGTCAGAGTGGTCAAGATGAAAGAGCATTCTATGGAACTATGCGGTGGCTGCCACGTCAAATCTACTGGGGACATTGGGGCATTCAGAATCTTGTCAGAAACAGCCTTAGCCGCAGGAGTCAGGCGAGTTGTTGCAGTGGCAGGGGAACAAGCAGAAGCACATTGCCGTCAAGAGTTTCAAACCCTAGCCCACGTGAGAACATTGTTGAATGTAGAAACCGATGCCATTGCCCCAAAAATACAGCAACTCATGCAAGACAAGCGGGATTTAGAAAAACAACTTGTCCAACTCAAGAAACAACTCACGCTTGGCAACGTTGAGCAATTTTTACAAGAGGCTCAAATGATTGGAGATGTTCAAGTCATTGCAAAACCTGTCAATGTAGAATCCCAAGACGTCTTGCGAGACCTTGCAGAATCTTTACGTTCCCAGATGTCTGCTGGTATTGTCTTTTTATCTGCAGAGATGAAAGGCAAGCATGCTTTGATTTGTGCCGTCTCTGATTCTCTCACCAAAAAGATTCAAGCACCAACTGCCCTAAATTGTGTCGCTCAGCTAGCTGGTGGCAAAGGAGGTGGAAAAGCTCATTTTGCACAAGCAGGCATCAAAAACCCTGACCAACTGACTGCCGCACTCAAACAAGCTCCTCAACTCATGCAAAACTTGCTTCACCAAACATGAGCAGTTACGAACTTTTTGTCGCTCTACGTTACTTCCGTTCTCCACGCAAAGACCACTCCATTTCTATCATCACATGGGTTTCCATGATTGGGGTGGCACTTGGGGTTGCGGCACTCATCATCGCTATTTCCCTAATGAATGGCTTCCGCGACAACCTGCAACGTTCCATCATCGGCTCTTTGCCTCATATCAACATCTATGGCGTCATAGACAACATTGCAAACTCTCCAGAGATGAATCAAAAAATCTTGGAACATGAAGGCGTGCTTGCTGTGTCTCCATACATTGTTAAACAAACCTTACTCATGTCAAAGCAAGAAAGTCTTGGCACACTCATCAGGGGCATTGACCCAGTGCATGAGCTTGACGTCACCGATATTGCCCTGTTTGTGCGTCAAGATTTAAGTCTCTTAGAAGAACTTGATGAAGAACAACAACTTGAAATGGGAACACAGATTGTCCACTCGCTCAAAGATGGGGGGATTATTCTGGGTGCAAGAATTGCCAGAAAACTCAATGTCAATACAGGTGATTTTGTCAGGTTGGTCTCTTCCCAAGAACGTCTTACTCCACTTGGAAGCGTCCCTCGTCTGAAACAAATTGAAGTCATTGGCATTTTTGAATCAGGGATTTCTGGATATGACGAAACCTTGTCATTTGTGGACTACCAGCTCATTCAAACACTCTATCAAATCCCCAACCATGTCAGCGGCTTAGGAATCCGTATTGAACATGTGGAACAAGCCCCAGATATTGCCCAAAAACTTCAAAAGTCATTTCCAAGATTCCTCACCAGCAACTGGGCATCAGACAATCAGTCTATTTTTCAAGTGATGAAGCTGGAAAAAATAGGCTTATTTCTCTTACTTTCTTTAATCATTGTTGTCGTGTCATTTAACATTTTAAGCTCATTGACTATGTTGGTTTTGGAAAAGTCCAAAGAAATTGCCATTCTCAAATCCATTGGGGCAACAGACCGCAGTATTGGAGTGATTTTTATGCTACAAGGTGCATTGATTGGTTGGATTGGCTCACTTTCAGGATTGCTACTTGGCTTACTAGCCGCTTGGGTTTTGATGAACTTTCAAATCATTGACGTCCCTGCTGGAGTCTACCCAGGCGGAGGCAAAATCCCCATTGCTCTTTATTTTGATGAAGTCGCATGGATTGTCTTGTCTGCCTTCTCAATCTGCTTTTTTGCAACACTTTACCCTGCCAATAAAGCGGCACGCCTCCTGCCTGCTGAATCTCTCCGTTATGAATGAACCCCGTCATCTTTCTGTTTTAAAACGTGAGATTTGCCAATTTGCCCCTGAAGCCACGAAAGCAGTCTTAGACTGCACCTTAGGTGGTGGAGGGCATGCCTTAGCTCTTCTTCAACACTTTTCAAACCTTGTGTTGATTGGCATAGACCGAGACCTTTCTGCACTGGACATTGCCAAGAAAAATTTGCACCCGTACCAAGCTCAATGTCAATTCTTACATGCTAGATTTTCTGACCTTTCAGAAACATTGCCAACTTCCCAACAATTTGACTACATCATTGCAGATTTAGGAGTGTCATCATTTCAAATAGACGTGGCAGAAAGGGGTTTTTCCTTTATGCAAAATGCAAGATTAGATATGCGGATGAGTCCAACACTTTCATCAAAAACTGCTTATGACTTAGTCAATGACATGAAAGCAGAAGAATTAGAAAAGATTTTTTGGAAATATGGGGAAGAACGATACACCAGACGCATTGTCAAAAATATTGTCAATGCCAGAAAGATGAAAGTAATTGAAACCACAGGAGAGCTTGCAAAGTTGGTAGCTGATGCAATCCCCCGACAAAAGCAAACCAAAATTCACCCTGCAACACGTGTCTTTCAGGCATTGCGTATGGAAGTCAATCAAGAGTTACAAGAGCTTGAGACGTTGCTAGACCTCGTCCCTTCTTTGCTCAAAGCTGGTGGGCGATTTGCAGTGATTGCCTTTCATTCACTGGAAGACAGGCTGACCAAACACACCTTGAAGCATTGGCAAAAATCGTGTCTCTGCCCTCCTCGTCTGCCCATTTGTCAATGTCAAAAACGTTCATTAGGTCAAATCACCACCCGCAAGCCTGTCAAACCTTCTGTTGAGGAAGTGCAAGCAAACTCAAGAAGTCGCAGCGCCAAACTCCGCATTTTTCAAAAAAACGATGCAGACCAAGCCATCGTTGACATTCAAAATACGGCAGACATTCAAAAAAGTTAACATTCCAAATGATATTCCAAATGATAGACATTCGCATCGCAGAAAGTTTGCAAAATCTAGTATCACACAAAAAAATAGACAACATTTTGTCCAAAATTACTCAAGTTTTGAATGTTCCAAATGCAAACGTGTCTCTTTACATCACCACCAACCAAGAACTTGCTCAACTCAATGAAACATATCGTCACGTTTCAAAACCCACTGACATCTTGTCATGGTCTTATTTTGATGAAAGTCAGGAATGTTTAGGAGAACTTGCTTTGTCATGGGACAAAGTTAGAACACAGGCAAAGCAAAATCAATGGAGTACAGAAACGGAAGCGATTCGGTTGCTGGTGCATGGCTGCGTCCATTTGCTAGGTTATGACCACCAAACACAAGAAGAAGAAAGGGAGATGTTGAGCCTAGAAAAAAAAGTCTTGGCTCGTTTCCAATTAGAAAATATTTATCCAGAAGGGACAATGAAAGGGACTTTGACATGAATCCATTTGACGCAAATCAAACTGACCCAAGTTTTTCAATTTGTGAATAGTCAACCTTGTTCGCTAAATTCTTCATCTTGGCTAAGACGGCTTGAAGTGGCTAAAAACTGACCTTGATATTTTCCTGAATACACTTGACTTGCAGCAGAAGTCATTTTTAAAAAGACAATTTGGCAGATTCGGAGACCTGCTTTCAATTCAATACCAAAGGGGGCTTGATTGGCAAGCTCTAAAGTGATTCTTCCATGAAAGCCACTGTCAATGAACCCTGCATTTTGAACTTGTAAACCTAAACGACCAATACTTGAACGACCCTCAACATAGGCGGCAAGATGACTGGGAACTTTGATAAATTCTTCAGTACTGGCAAGAATAAATTCTTGTGGAGCTAAGACGAGTTGTTCTGACTCAAAAGAATGATGCGGGACATCTTCGCCCAAAGAAATCTGCTCACCTGTTGGAACTGGACGGCTAAAGGAGCGAGACAAACAAAGGTCAATGCTAGAAGGTCCGATTTTGACAGACTCTGGCAAGCAACCAGCATCTACCAATTTTTGAAGTTCATTATCTGAAAGAATCATGTCTTTGAAATCTTTTGACGATTGTGTAATCCTAAATGGTCTTTTCAAATTTAACAAAAACTATGCCGTATCCTCTTTTTGACCGTAGAAAAATCATTTTTAAGCCATTGTCCCAGCGACAATCTAAAAGCGACCTCAACATCTTAGCCTCTCTTGATGAGCCTCCCCCTGAATTGTCAGAAGAATCAGAAGCCATTGTAGAAACGATTGTAGAGCGAATGAAGCAAGCCAAGTCTAAGAGTGCGCCAATCCTATTTGCTTATGGGGCGCATCTGTTCAAAAATGGACTTGCCCCCTTGCTGATTGAACTGATGAAAAAAGGTTGGATTCAACACCTCTTGACCAATGGGGCAGGCAGTATCCATGATTGGGAGTTAGCCTTCCATGGAGAAACTGAAGAAGACGTCAAACGTTACATTCAAGAAGGACAATTTGGTTTATGGCAAGAGACAGGTTTTTTTCTCAATCTTGCAGTGTTAGTGGGTGCAGCATACGGTTTGGGATATGGTGAATCAGTTGGCAAGATGATTTATGACGACGGCTTGTCTATTCCAGCAACTGAAGTGCTTCACTATCAGATGGATTTTTTGATGCAACAACAACCCATGTCTGAAAGGGTCGCAGACGTTGCCAATTTACTGGCATCTATCCAAAATTTCAAAATCCCTGCTGGAGAAATGGAAATCCTGCATCCTCATAAAAAAGTGAGTATCCAGCATCATGCGTATTGCTTACAAATCCCATTCAGTGTCTGCCCAGGCATTGGGTATGACATCATTTACGGACACCCATTAAACAATGGCTCTGCCATTGGTCGCAGCACTCTTGCCGATTTTCTGGCATTTGCTAACAGTGTCTCTCATTTAGAAGGTGGGGTTTTTCTTTCAGTCGGTTCTGCAATTATGGCACCCATGACATTTGAGAAGTCCGTTTCTATGGCAAGAAACATCGCTTTGCAAGAAGGTCGCCCCTTAAAAAATTATCTTTTAATTGTGAATGACATTCAAGAGGGTCAATGGGACTGGAGTCAAGGAGAACCTCCCAAAAATCACCCTGCCTATTATTTGCGTTTTTGCAAATCCTTCTCACGCATGGGGGGAGAGTTTAAATATTTGCAATTAGACAACACTCTCTTACTCAAAAGCCTTTACCACAGACTTTGTTAGCAAAAAATCAAAGAACCCGCTTATTTCTCAATCATTTTGAATCAACTGCAATCAACTTAATTTTAAAAACAACCTCACTTCAAAGGAGCATTTATGGAACACAACCCATCATCAAAACAAGCCTATCGTTTCATCACAGGCAAAGACGACGCAGAATTTTGCAAACGAGTTGCCCAAGCATTAGAAGACGGCTACCAGCTTTACGGAAATCCTTGCCATACCTACAATGACAAAGAACAAATGATGTTCTGTGCCCAAGCTGTGGTGCTTCCCCAATTTCTCAAATAATTTTCTCAAAACTCAGAAACAGTCATTCAACAAACAACAGATATTCAAGGCAAAGATATTTCAAGGCAAAGATATTCAAAAAATTTCAAAACATGACCTCTGACACTCAAAAAAAAGGATATTACCGCTCGCCCACAGTGTGTGGCAATCAAGTTGTTTTTATTTGTGAAGATGACCTTTGGAACGTGCCACTTTCGGGGGGTGTTGCCAGACGCCTCAGCAGCACAAAGGGTCTGGTCAAATCACCTTTACTTTCACCTAATGGAAAATGGATTGCATGCCTGTCCACAGAAGAAGGTGCTAAAGATGTCTATCTGCTTTCATCACAAGGTGGCAAGTTACAAAGGCTCACTTACCTTGATTCAGTCGTTCGGATTGCTTCGTGGTCGCCATCTTCCAAAGACATTCTGTTTTCAAGCTCACATCAATCGGCTCATGGCACGGTGGGGTCAGAGCTTTATTGTGTGTCTGTTCAAGGTGGTGCAGTGAACAAGCTACCCTTTGGCAAAGCCTATTTTTTTGATGAATTTGAGCATCAAGGGACACGTGGCAGACTCATTGGTCGCCATGCTCTTTCTAATTCATCTTGGAAGCATTACAAGGGGGGAATGCGTGGAGAAATCTGGGTGTCGTTAGATGACCAGCCTTTTTTTAAAATTGAATCAACACATGAAGGCAATGCCGTTTCTCCCCTTTATGCTAATGAAAGAATTTACTTTCTCTATGATGCAGAAGGCATCGGGCAAATTTATTCTTGTGCAGTAGATGGTTCAGATTTAAGGGCAGAAACCTCACAGCCCAAGTATTATGCAAGGGCATTGCAAACCGATGGCAAAACTCTGGTGTATCAAGCAGGTTGTGATTTGTTTGCTCTCAATCTTCAATCAGGCAAGCAGCATTTGATTGAAATTGAATGGCATGAAAAAACCTATCCTCACCATTCTTTTTTTGATGGAAGTCGCTATGTGGAACATTTAGCACTGAGTCAGTCGGGGCAGTCTATTGCAGGAACTTGTCGGGGCAAGTTGTTTATGGGTCATGTCTGGCAAGGACCTATGCCCCAATATGGACTTGATGAAGAACGTTACCGTCTGCCTACATGGCTTTGCAATCAAAGCCTAGCTGTCCTCAAACAAGACCAGCTTCTTGTCTTCAAAAGCCAACAACGTTCAGCCCACAAACGAATCTCTTTGCCTCAAGGTAGAGTGCAAGAGTTGGTTGCTTCTCCTGCTAAACTGGCATTGGTTGCCGCAACCAATCGTCTGGAGTTATACCTGATTGAAATCTCTAAAAAAAGTTACCGCTTGCTGGATTCTTCTGAATTGAAAGAAATTCAAGACATGACGTTTTCGCCTGATGGCAGATGGATTGCTTACAGCAAATCAATCACTTTGGAACGACGTGCTATTTTTTTACTTCATCTTGAAGACGCTCATGCCACACCCATTCAAGTGACCAATCCCATCAGGCAAGACTTTTCCCCAACCTTTGACCTCAAAGGCAGGTATCTTTATTTCTTGTCTCAACGTGAATACTACCCCATCATTGAGCAAACACACTTCAACGCCTCGTTTCCTTATGCCATCAAACCTTATCTGCTCTCACTTCAAGCAGAGTCTCCCAATCCTTTCAAGAAGCCTGCCCCTATTCCAGGCGTCAAAGAATCTGAAGAAGAAACGGCTAGCAAAAAAATGAGCATTGACCTTGAAGGACTGGAACATCGGATTGCAGAGTTCCCCATCCATGCAGGACGTTTTGAGCAGATGGTGGCTCTGACTAACAAAGTGTTACTTGTAGAATACCCCCAAGACCATGAAACCTTTCAAAGTCAATCTGCACCTCAAGGCACACTTTGGGTCTATGACCTGCAAAAAAACGATTATGAAGTGGCGGCTGAAGATGTCAACTTTGTACAAGTCACACCATCTGGGCAGACAGCTCTTTATTTTTATGACAAAGACGTCAGGTTGGCAGAAGCAGGAGTCATTGAAAATGACGCACCTCCGCTGCCTGCATCTGCAAAAGATTATGGACATGAACACGGTTGGATTCACCTTGACCGATTCAAAGTCTGCATTGACTTCCAAAAAGAATGGAATCAGATGTTCCAAGAAACATGGCAGTTGCAAAAAGAGTTTTTCTGGAAAAAAGACGCACCTCATTTGGATTGGGATTCCATTCATCAGCTTTACGCAGACCTATTGCCACGTGTCAGTACTCGTGCAGAGTTGTCAGATTTAATCTGGGAGATGCAAGGAGAGCTTGGCACTTCTCATGCTTACGAATACGGGGGCGATTACGAGGCAGTGCCTGATGTGTCAGTTGGCAAACTGGGTGCAGATTGGCACTATGACCAAGCTAGTCAGAAGTATCTTTTGCATCAAATTTATCGTGGCGATGTCTGGAATCCCAACGAACATTCACCACTGGCAGAGTTTGGGGTCAATTTGCAAGAAGGCGATGCCATTTTAAGCATCAATGGGCAACCTGTGAAGCCCAAGACACCCCCAGAAAAGCTGTTGTTGCAACAGGCGGGACAACCTGTGGATTTACAAATTGACAGGCAAGGGGAAGTTCTCAAGTTTGCAGTAATCCCCCTTCATTCTGACAGACAAGTGCGTTATCGCCATTGGGTGCATCACAATCAAACCCTTGTTGATAAGTTATCAGAAGGCAAAATCGGATACCTTCATATTCCAGACATGCAAAGAAGGGGGATTGCCGAGTTTTTCCGTGCTTATTTAGTTCAAGTAGAAAAAGAAGCTCTCATCATTGATGCTCGTTATAACGAAGGGGGCATGACGTCTCCCATCATTTTAGAAAAGTTGTCAAATCGTAGGCTGGGTTATGATTTCCCCCGTTGGGGAGGGGCTGAGGTCTATCCTGCACACACGCACAAAGGTTGCTTGACCTTGCTGGTCAATGAATTTACAGGGTCTGACGGGGACATGTTCGCCCATAGTTTTAGGGAACTTGAGCTGGGTGAGGTGATTGGCAAGCAGACGTGGGGCGGGGTCATTGGGATAGATAGCCGTTACCGATTGGCTGATGGGACGACTGTCACGCAACCTCAATATGCCGCATGGTTTTATCAAGGTGCTTGGAGCCTAGAAAATAAAGGCGTTGTTCCAGACACGATTGTTGACCTACACCCTGAAGACACCACAGACGCACAACTCCAATACGCCATACAAACCACTCTCAAATCTCTCAAAAACCAAACTTGAACGTTTTAAGAGTTGCATCTATTTTGAAAGGTCTGCTACAATCCAAGACTCTTGTCTATTTCTTTTTTTTCATTCTGATTGAACCATGATTTAGGAGTTTTTTATGTTGGAACAAATCAAATCCATTCAAAACCCTGCTGTCGGGCGTGGTGCTTTTTATGACAAAATAATCGTTTTCTTGACACTTCTGGTCTTAGCAGGTTGCACACCTCCTGCTGAAGAAAATAAGGAGGGAGGGACGAAGAAGGGTAACGCCACGTGCGAGGTCTCCTCTGGCAGTTCTTTGACAACAGGTCAAGAATTGGTTGCTAACCTCACTTGCACTGCTACATCTGTTTATCAAGGTAAACGTCTCAACATCACTTACGATGCAAGTTTGACGTCTTTGAAGCTGGTCGTGTCGGGCAGAGAAACAGCTGGGCAAAGCGGAAAACTGACCTACACCTTGCCCAAACAAGAACGATTTCAAGCCAAGCTAAAGCTCACAGGGGTCAAAGCAGGCAAGGGGCAACTCAAGTTCAAAATCTTGAGTAAAAAATCAAACTGGGCTTTTGCAGTGGTCAATGGAAACCAGAACTCACCTGCAGGTGGCAACGGACCTGACATTCCCAAACAAACTTGGAAACGGGTTGCCTCTTCAGCAGGTTGGTCTGCCCGTGGTGATCACACAAGCGTCGTGTTCAATAACAAAATCTGGGTCATAGGAGGATATGATGGTCGCAGGAGAAACGACGTCTGGAGTTCTTCTGATGGCAAGACTTGGACAAAAGAAACTGCCTCAGCAGGTTGGTCTGCTCGTAATGGACACGCAAGCGTCGTGTTCAATAACAAAATCTGGGTCATAGGAGGATATGATGGTGATTTGTTATCGAACAGGAAAAATGATGTCTGGAGTTCTTCTGATGGTAAGACTTGGACAAAAGAAACTGCCTCAGCAGGTTGGTCTACTCGTGAGTATCACACAAGCGTCGTGTTCAATAACAAAATCTGGGTCATAGGAGGATATGATCCTAGCAGGAAAAACGACGTCTGGAGTTCTTCTGATGGCAAGACTTGGACAAAAGAAACCTCTTCAGCAGGTTGGTCTGCTCGTAATGGACACGCAAGCGTCGTGTTCAGTAACAAAATCTGGGTCATAGGAGGATTTGATGGTGGTAGGAAAAACGATGTCTGGAGTTCTTCTGATGGTAAGGCTTGGACAAAAGAAACCTCTTCAGCAGGTTGGTCTGCTCGTACTGCTCACACAAGCGTTGCGTTCAACAACAAAATCTGGGTCATGGGAGGAGTTGATGATGACGACAAAAACGATGTCTGGAGTTCTTCTGATGGTAAGACTTGGACAAAAGAAACCTCTTCAGCAGGTTGGTCTGCCCGTGGTGATCACACAAGCGTTGCGTTCAACAACAAAATCTGGGTCATGGGAGGTCTTGGTGGTGGCAGGAAAAACGATGTTTGGGAAGTTGCTCCCTAAATTCAGCCACCCATAAACTCATCTTCTCTTCAAACCACCTCGCTTGAATGATCAAGCGGGGTGGCTTCTTCTTACGCAAAACCAAACCTTCCTTTTTTTCACATGATTGCTTGCCTTTTAGTCATAGCATATCTTGAAAATCGTCGTTGCTCACCTTGACCCGCAATCTCTCTACAACCGTCATTCCTGCGAAAGAACGTCACCCCTGTGAAAACAGGGGCAGGAATCCAGCCATGTTAGGAATCCATGCTTAGTTTGGTGATAGATTCCGTGTCAGGCACGGAATGACGGCAGGATTTTGCTCATCTTGAAAAATGTCATTGCGGACTTGATCCGCAATCTCTCTTTTGTTTTGAGACTCCGTGTCAAGCACCCAAGTGACAACTATTGTCATTCCTGCGAAAGCAGGAATCTATGCCCTGATTGACGATAGATTCCGTGTCAGGCACGGAATGACGGCAGGATTTTGCTCATCTTGAAAAATGTCATTGCGGACTTGATCCGCAATCTCTCTTTTGTTTTGAGACTCCGTGTCAAGCACCCAAGTGACAACTATTGTCATTCCTGCAAAAGCTCCGAATCCATGCTATGTTGACGATGGATTCCGCCTCAAGCACTCAAGTGACAACTATTGTCATTCGGAGCGAAAGCAGGAATCCTGTCATGTAGGAATCCATGCTTGGTTTAAGATAGATTCCGTTTCAGGCACGGAATGACGGCAGGACTTTGCTCACCTTGTTCTTCCGTCATTGCAGGCTTGACCCGTAATCTCTCTTCTTTTCATTTTTCTTTTTTGGGCTAGTATGTTGGCGGAGTTCTTATTCTTGAGTTAGGCGTCAACACCTGTGAACTGTCTGTCATTGTCTCTCAAATTGCCTTGAGTTCAATGACTGTCAGAGGGAGGGATTGGTTTTTCTTGAACTTAATCCAATATTTTTGATAGGTTGTCTGGTAAATTTGCAAGTCTGTATCTAATGCTTGTAAATGTTTGCTTTGTTTTAAGGACTGAAACTTAAGATGTAAATAACAAAAAACATCACATAACAAATCCTTTTCTTCATCAGGTAAAGAATTAAAAAAATCTAATGCTCCTGTGTGTGGGTAAAATTTACAAACTTTTGCCTCATTTTTACAAAGATAATGGTCTTGCGATGTCTTATATTCCAAAATAAGATTCTATCTTTTTCATACGTTCAGAGTCGGGTTTATAGTTTGGCAAAACAACAGACACAGGCTTTTCTTTGAGTTCAATATAAACCTCAACAAACTTATCTTTCATTGCAAACTCACTTTGAAAAAAATTTAGCAAAGACTCATGGGTGATGGGAGTATTTTGACCCTCTTGGTAAGAGTCCAGCCAAGGTGATTCTTCGTGAGTCATTTGAAATAACTTGATTGCGTCAATCTGCATGTAAGTCTCTTTGATGGCATCAAGAATCGGGTCAACCTTTTGTGGTTTATAATCAATCAAGATGGCAGATTGTCCATATTTCTTAAAATGATGATAGACATCTGGCACGACAGGTCCCAATTCCCACGCTTCTAAACCCTCTAAAAAGAGCGGCTTTTTCTCTATCGCCAATGAAAATCCTTGAGCATAATAAAGCAACTTTTGTAACTTCAAATTGGAGATGACCTGACCCAAATCAGGTTGACTCCTTGCTATGATTTCTTTGGCAATCTCTATGGAACTTAACATCACAGACTCCTTAAATAAATTTTAAAATGACGATTAAAAGAATAACATGACTCTTAAACCCAATGCCATACAAGCCACTCTTAAATCTCTCACAAACCAAAAATTATAATTTCAAGTTGCATCTATTTTTAAAGGTCTGCTAAAATCCTTAACTCTT
The DNA here is from genome assembly GCA_965233585.1 of bacterium. Lineage (GTDB taxonomy): Bacteria > SAR324 > SAR324 > SAR324 > NAC60-12 > CBDDTI01. Next base: position 990,674 of record CBDDTI010000747.1, on the reverse strand, counting down.
GTTTATTTCTTTTTTTTCATTCTGATTTAACCATGATTTAGGAGTTTTTTATGTTGGAACAAATCAAATCCATTCAAAACCCTGTTGTCAGGGGGGGGGCTTTTTATGACAAGATAATCGTTTTCTTGACACTTCTGGTCTTGGCAGGTTGCACGCCTCCTGCTGAAGAACAGGAAGATGGAGAAACCGAAAAAGGTAATGCCACGTGCGAGGTTTCCTCTGGCAGTTCTGTCTCAACAGGTCAAGAATTAGTTGCCAACCTCACCTGCACCACATCAACAATTTATCAAGGCAAACGTCTCAACATTGACTATGACGAAAGTTTGACGTCTTTGAAGCTGGTCGTTGGAGAGAAAGAAACAGTTGGACAAAGTGGAAAGTTGTCTTACATTTTACCTAGAAAAAAAGAATTTCAAGCCAAGCTGAAGCTCACAGGAGTCACAGCAGGCAAAGGTCAACTGCAATTCAAAATCTTGAGTAAAAAATCAAACTGGGCTTTTACAGTGATTAATGGAAGCGGACTTGACATTTCCAAATACACTTGGAAAAAAGTCACCTCTTCAGCAGGTTGGTCTGCTCGTTCTACACACACAAGCGTCGTGTTCAATGGCAAAATCTGGGTCATAGGAGGTTTTGATGATGGTGGCACGAAAAACGATGTCTGGAGTTCTTCTGATGGCAAGAATTGGACAAAAGAAACTTCTTCAGCAGGTTGGTCTGCTCGTTGGCATCACACAAACGTCGTGTTCAATCACAAAATCTGGGTCATAGGAGGTTTTGATGGTAACAGTAAAAACGATGTCTGGAGTTCTTCTGATGGCAAGAATTGGACAAAAGAAACTTCTGCAGCAGGTTGGTCTGCTCGTGCTGGACACACAAGCGTCGTGTTCAATCACAAAATCTGGGTCATAGGAGGTAGTAACAAAAACGATGTCTGGAGTTCTTCTGATGGTAAGAATTGGACAAAAGAAACTTCTGCAGCAGATTGGTCTGGTCGTTCTGGACACACAAGCGTTGTGTTCAATCACAAAATCTGGGTCATGGGAGGTACTGATGGTGGCAACACAAACAATGTCTGGAGTTCTTCTGATGGCAAGAATTGGACAAAAGAAACCTCTTCAGCAGGTTGGGGTGTTCGTCAGTATCACACAAGCGTCGTGTTCAATGACAAAATCTGGGTCATAGGAGGACTTGGTGATGGTAGCAGAGAAAACGATGTCTGGAGTTCTTCTGATGGCAAGAATTGGACAAAAGAAGCTTCTTCAGCAGGTTGGTCTGCTCGTTGGTTTCACAGAAGCATCGTGTTCAATGACAAAATCTGGGTGCTAGGAGGAAGTGATGGTGGCACGAAAAACGATGTTTGGGAATTTGGTCCCTAAATTCAGACGCACGTCAATTCATCTTCTCTAAAAAAACACCTCGCTTGAATGACCAAGCGGGGTTGTTTCTTCTTACGCAAAACCAAATCTTCCTTTTTATCACTTGCTGGATTCTAAGTCATTGCGGGTTTAACCCACAATCTCACTACAACCGTCATTGCGGGCTTGACCCGCAATCTCTCTTTTATTTTTTGAGACTCCATGTCAAGCACGGAACGACCGCTGTTGTCATTCCTGCGAAAACAGGAATCCATGCGATGTTGACGATGGATTCCGTGTCAAGCACTGAATGACCGGTGAAGTTTGCAGTCTTGCATTTGGTCATTTCTGCGAAAGCAGGAATCTGTGCTTGGTTTGGTGATAGATTCCGTGTCAGGCACGGAATGACTAACAGAAGCACGGAATGACGGCAGGACTTTGCTCATCTTGAAAAATGTCATTGCGTGTTTAACCCGCAATCTCAAACTTTCTTCTTCCAAAAAACCATTATTTCAAAAGAAACGTCTGCTTGATTCTCTTCGTGATTGTTCAAGTCATGCTGATTTCCTTTTTTGAGAATCGTGTTAAAATAGCATCTTTAGACTTGACAAATTGACAGCCTTATGATTGCCATAGACACCCTTGCATATACCAAAGCCTTGATTGCAGGAGGCTTTACAGCAGAACAAGCAGAAGTCCAAGCAAACACCTTGAATCAAACACTCAATAAGGCTTTGAGAGAAGAAATTGCAACCAAAGCGGACATTGCAAAAGTAGAATCAAGAATAGACTCGGTAGAGTCTAAGATAGACTCAACTCGCTGGGTATTAGGCATGATTTTAGCTGTGAATGTTGTCATGTTAGGCGTGATGTTAAGCAAGTTTTATTAAGAAAAGTCTTTTTCCCTTCTTCCTTTTCACCACCCAATGGCTTGTGTTTTGGTCATTGGTCACCCCGTTCTTCCGTCATTGCTGACCTTGACCCGCAATCTCTATACAACCGTCATTGCGGGCTTGACCCGCAATCTCTCTTTTATTTTTTGAGACTCCGTGTCAAGCACCAAATGACAACTTTTGTCATTCCTGCGAAAGCAGGAATCCATGCTTGGTTTAAGATAGATTCCGTGTCAAGCACCGAATGACTAAGAGAGATTGCAGTCTTGCATTTGGTCATTTCTGACTCTTTTCTTTGTCATTCCTGCGAAAGCAAGAATCCATGCGATGTTGACGATGGATTCCGTGTCAGGCACGGAATGACGGTTTGCTCTTTTTCTCATTCCCCTGTCATTGCTCACCTTGACCCTCAGGTCTTAAACTTCTCATTTTTCAAAAACTGACCCGCTTGTTTCTTTGATTTTTTGCTCAAGTCATGCCGATTTCTTTTTTTGAGAATCGTGTTAAAATAGCGTCTTTAGACTTGACAAACTGACAGCTTTATGATTGCCATAGACACCCTTGCATATACCAAAGCCTTGATTGCAGGAGGCTTCACAGCAGAACAAGCAGAAGTCCAAGCAAACACTTTGAATCAAACACTCAATGAGTCTTTGAAAGAAGAAATTGCAACCCAAGCAGACATAGCAAAAGTAGAATCAAGAATAGACTCGGTTGAGTCCAAAATAGACTTGGTAGAATCTAAGATAGACTCAACTCGCTGGGTATTAGGCATGATTTTAGCTGTGAATGTCGTCATGTTGGGCGTGATGTTAAGCAAGTTTTATTAAGAAAAGTCTTTTTCCCTTCTTCTTTTTCCTCACCCAATGGCTTGTATTTAAGTCATTGCTCACCTTACCCGCAATCTCTCTACAACCGTCATTGCGGGCTTGACCCGCAATCTCAGTTCTTTTTCTCCTTCTTCCCTTTTTCTTTTCTTCGTTGTAGGCTTGTTTTTTATCATTCCTGCGAAAGCAGGAATCCAGTCATGTAGGAATCCATGCTTGGTTTAAGATGGATTCCGTGTCAGGCACAGAATGACTGATGACGTTTACAGACTTTCTTTTTTGCTCAACTCATCAAAAATAATCAAAAAAAACGATTTTAAAAGTTGCATTTGTTTTTCAAGGTCTGCTAAAATCCTTAACTCTCTTTTATTTCTTTTTTTTCATTCTGATTTAACCATGATTTAGGAGATTTTTATGCTAGAACAACTCAAATCCATTCAAAACCCTGCTGTCAGGGGGGGGGCTTTTTATGACAAGATAATCGTTTTCTTGACACTTCTGGTCTTAGCGGGTTGCACACCTCCTGCTGAAGAACAGGAAGATGGAGAAACCAAAAAAGGTGAAGCCACGTGCGAGGTCAGCTCAAACAGTTCTGTCTCAACAGGTCAAGAATTGGTTGCCAATTTCACTTGCACTACCACATCAATTTATCAAGGCAAAAAATTAAACATCACTTACGATGAAAGTTTGACTTCCTTGAAGCTGGTCGTCTCAGGTGAAGAAACAACGGGGCAAAGTGGAAAACTCACCTACACCTTACCTAAACAAGAAGAATTTCAAGCCAAACTGAGGTTAACAGGAGTCACAACAGGCAAGGGACAGCTCAAGTTTAAGATTTTGAGCAAAAAATCAAACTGGAATTTTACAGTGGTCAATGGAAGCCAGAACTCACCTGCAGGTGGCGACGGACTTGACATTTCCAAATACACTTGGAAACGGGTCGCCTCTTCAGCAAGTTGGTCTGCTCGTGATTCTCACACAAGCGTTGTGTTCAGCAACAAAATCTGGGTGCTAGGAGGATTTATAGGAAGATTTACAAGCGAAGACGATGTCTGGAGTTCTTCTGATGGCAAGAATTGGACAAAAGAAACTTCTTCAGCAGGTTGGTCTGCTCGTGAGGAACACACAAGCGTCGTGTTCAACAACAAAATCTGGGTGCTAGGAGGAGAAGGTGCTGGTGGCAGAAAAAACGATGTCTGGAGTTCTTCTGATGGTAAGAATTGGACAAAAGAAACTTCTTCAGCAGGTTGGTCTGCTCGTTCTGGACACAGAAGCGTTGTGTTCAATCACAAAATCTGGGTGCTAGGAGGATTTGCTGGTGGCATGAAAAACGATGTCTGGAGTTCTTCTGATGGTAAGAATTGGACAAAAGAAACTTCTTCAGCAGGTTGGTCTGCTCGTGCGTATCACAGAAGCATCGTGTTCAATCACAAAATCTGGGTGCTAGCAGGAAATGGTGGTGGCAGAAAAAACGATGTCTGGAGTTCTTCTGATGGTAAGAATTGGACAAAAGAGACTTCTTCAGGTTGGTCTGGTAGGAATTCTCACGCAAGCGTTGCGTTCAACAACAAAATTTGGGTGCTGGGAGGAGTTGATAATAGTGGCAGGGAAAATGATGTCTGGAGTTCTTCTGATGGTAAGAATTGGACAAAAGAAACTTCTTCAGCAGGTTGGTCTGCTCGTGCTGCTCACACAAGCGTCGTGTTCAACAACAAAATCTGGGTGCTAGGAGGAGATGCTGGTAGCAGAAAAAACGATGTTTGGGAATTTGGTCCCTAAATTCAGACGCACGTCAATTCATCTTCTCTAAAAAAACACCTCGCTTGAATGACCAAGCGGGGTGGTTTCTTCTTACGCAAAACCAAACCTTCCTTTTTGTTATCCGCTGGCTTGTGATTAAGTCATTGCTCACCTTGACCCGCAATCTCACTACAACCGTCATTCCTGCGAAAACAGGAATCCAATCATGTAGGAATCTGTGCTTGGTTTGGTGATAGATTCCGCCTCAAGCACTCAAATGACAGGAGGATTTTGCTCACCTTGAAAACTGCATTGCTGGACTTGATCCGCAATCTCAAACTTTCTTCTTCCAAAAAACCGTTATTTCAAAAGCTGACCCGCCTGTTTCTTTTCGTGATTGCCCAAGTCATGCTTATTTCTTTTTTTGAAAATCGTGTTAGAATAGCATCTTTAGACTTGACAAACTGACAGCCTTATGATTGCCATAGACACCCTTGCATATACCAAAGCCTTGATTGCAGGAGGCTTCACAGCAGAACAAGCGGAAGTCCAAGCAAACACTTTGAATCAAACACTCAATGAGGCTTTGAAAGAAGAAATTGCAACCAAAGCAGACATAGCAAAAGTGGCATCAAGAATAGACTCGGTAGAGTCCAAAATAGACTCAACTCGCTGGGTGTTGGGTATGATTTTAGCGGTGAATGTCGTCATGTTAGGCGTGATGTTAAGCAAGTTTTATTAAGAAAAGTCTTTTTTTTCATCGTTTTTAACATTCAGAGTTGCAACTGTTTTGGACAGTCTGCTAAAATCTTAATCTTCTTTTTTTGTTCGTTGTGATCAACCATTATTTAGGAGGTTTTTATGTTAGAACAAATCAAATCCATTCAAAACTCTTTTGTCAGAAGAAACTCTTTTTATGACAAAATAATCGTTTTCTTGGCACTTCTGGTCTTGGTAGGTTGTGTGCCACCTGCTGAAGAACAGGAAGATGAAAAAACCGAAAAAGGTAACGCTACTTGCGAGGTCTCCTCTGGCAATTCTTTGGCAACAGGTCAAGAACTGGTTGCCAACCTCACCTGCACTGCCACCTCCATTTACCAAGGTAAACGTCTCAACATTGCCTATGATGAAAGTTTGGCTTCCTTGAAGCTGGTCGTCTCAGGTGAAGAAACAGTCGGACAAAGCGGAACTTTAAACTATAAATTACCTAGAAAAAAAGAGTTTCAAGCTAAGTTGAAGTTGACAGGAGTCACAGCAGGCAAGGGACAACTCAAGTTCAAAATCTTGAGCAAAAAATCAAACTGGGATTTTACAGTGGTTTCTGGAAACCAGAACACGCCTACAGGTGGTAACGGACTTGACGTTTCCAAACACACTTGGAAACGTGTTGCCTCTTCAGCAGGTTGGTCTGCTCGTGACGAACACGCAAGTGTCGTGTTCAATAACAAAATCTGGGTGCTAGGAGGTTTTGCTGGTAGCAGAAAAAATGATGTCTGGTCTTCTGCTGATGGCAAGAATTGGACTCAAATCACAGCTTCAGCAGGTTGGTCTGCTCGTGCGTATCACAAAAGCATCGTGTTCAACAATAAGATCTGGGTGATAGGAGGACATGATGGTGGCAGGGAAGATGATGTTTGGAGTTCTTCTGACGGCAAGAATTGGACAGAAGAAACCTCTTCAGCAGGTTGGTCTGGTAGGGATTCCCACGCAAGCGTTGCGTTCAATAACAAAATCTGGGTCATAGGAGGTTCTGATGGTGGTAACAAAAACGATGTCTGGAGTTCTTCTGATGGCAAGACTTGGACAGAAGAAACCTCTTCAGCAAGTTGGGCAGCTCGTGCTGGACACACAAGCGTCGTGTTCAATAACAAAATCTGGGTCATGGGAGGTTCTGATGGTGGCAATAAAAACGATGTCTGGAGTTCTTCTGATGGTAAGAATTGGACTCAAAGCACAGCTTCAGCAAGTTGGTCTGCTCGTCAGTATCACACAAGCGCCGTGTTCAATAACAAAATCTGGATGCTAGGAGGACTTGATGGTGGCAGGAAAAACGATGTCTGGAGTTCTTCTGATGGCAAGAATTGGACTCAAAGCACAGCTTCAGCAAGTTGGTCTGCTCGTATGTTTCACAGAAGCATCGTGTTCAATAACAAAATCTGGGTGCTAGGAGGATTTGATGCTGGCAAGAAAAACGATGTTTGGGAATTTGGTCCCTAAATTCAGCTACACGTCAACTCATCTTCTGTAAAAAACCACCTCGCCTTTCGTCATTGCGGGCTTGTGTCAGTCATTGCTCACCTTGACCCGCAATCTCCCTTCGTTTCATTCTGTTTTCACTCGTTTTTTAGATTCCGTGTCAAGCACGGAATGACGGGAGGAGTTTGCAGGCTTGTGTTTAAGTCATTCTTATTTCTTTCGCTACACTTCCTGCATACATCAAGGTTTGATTCATCATGACGTTTTTGTTAAGATGGCTCCTTTAAAACCATTTCTCAACCAAAGACCAATGAACGTTGCCATTAACACATTAGAGTATGCTCGTTTACTGATTGATGCAGGCGTAGAACAAAAGCAAGCAGAAGCCCATGCTTTGACCTTAGATAAAACACTCAACCATGCTCTGAAAGACCAAATAGCAACTAAGGCAGACGTTGAAAATATCAAAATAGAAGTCAATGCCAAAATAGAAAGACTTGATTCTAAAATAGACTCAACTCGCTGGGTGTTAGGCATGATTTTAGCTGTGAACCTCGTCATGCTAGGCGTCATGTTAAGCAAATTTTATTAAGTTTTGTCATTCTGTTTTCACTCTTTTTTGGGATTCCGTGTCAAGCACTCAAGTGACGGGAGGATTTTGCCACCTTGACACGCAATCTCTCTTTTGTTTTTTGAGATTCCGTTTTTCAAACAAAGGTAGTGTTCTGCTTCCTTTGTTTTCAAACACCATTCCCAAGATTTCTACTTCTATTTTTGGATTAAAAAAACATACTTGGTTAATCAATATCCCAGACACTTTTGAAACTGGGTTTTAAATCAAGTTAACGTTTGAATCAAATTGACACAAGATGCTTTTTCAAAGTATAATGCGAAGTTTTTGTGTGGATTTCATTCATCTGGAACGCTCATGCTGATTGTCTTGTCTGTGCTGTGTAGCATCGTTTTTTTGTTCTGGTTTCAAAGAAGGCTTCGTCAGCATGTTTTGGATTCAGAATTTGCCTTTCCTGTCTCAAACTCCACTTCTGATGAAAACATATGACACCCTCGTCATCGGTGCAGGTCATGCAGGTTGCGAAGCCGCCCTTGCTTCTGCAAGGCTGGGGTCAAAAACGCTTGTCTTGACCATCTCGCTTGACAAAGTGGCACACATGCCTTGTAACCCCGCCATCGGTGGTCTAGCAAAAGGACATTTGACCCGTGAAATTGATGCACTGGGTGGAGAAATGGCTAAGGCAGCAGACTGGACAGGGATTCAGTTCCGCATTCTCAATCGCTCCAAAGGGCATGCCGCACGTGGCACAAGATGTCAGTCAGACATGCAACTTTACCATTCCTACATGCTTCAAACCCTTCAAAAACAAGACAATTTAGAGTTACAAGAGGGCATGGTAGAGTCATTGATTTTTGAAGGCAATCGTGTTGTTGGCATCAACACAGGCAAAGAGACGTTACACGCAAGAACAGTCATTGTGACCACAGGGACGTTTTTGAATGGCATCACTCACTGTGGGAGAGTCCAAAAAGCAGAGGGGCGTGTTGGAGACCCGCCTTCTATTCAACTCAGTCAATCTTTGGCAGATTTAAAAATGGGAAGACTCAAGACAGGAACACCTGCAAGACTTGACAGAAAGACCATCAACTACTCTGCTTTGGCTGTGCAATGGGGGGAAGTCCCCATTCCTAAATTTTCATTCTGGGATTCCAAGACGCCTTTACCCCAAAGACCTTGCTACATGACTTACACCAACCCTAGAACGCATGAGGTCATTCTCAAAAATCTTAAATCTTCTGCCATGTACAGTGGAGCCATTCAAGGAGTAGGTCCCCGTTATTGTCCCTCTATTGAAGACAAACTTGTCAACTTCAAAGACAAGCCAAGGCATCAAATCTTCTTAGAACCCACGGGGCTAAACCTCCCTGCTGTCTATCCCAATGGTATTTCCACCAGCTTACCTGCAGAAGTCCAACTTGAATTTATTAGAACGATTGAAGGATTGGAAGAAGCAGAAATACTCCAAGCAGGCTATGCAGTGGAATATGACTTTGTGATGCCCAACCAGCTTTTGCCCACTTTGGAGATGAAAAGCATCAAGAACTTGTTTTTTGCAGGTCAGGTGAATGGGACGTCAGGCTATGAAGAAGCTGCCGCACAGGGTTTGATTGCAGGAATCAATGCCGCAAGAAACGTTCAGCAACTTCCTACTTTTTCCCTCAAACGAAGCGACGCCTACATTGGCGTTTTGATTGATGACCTCGTCACCAAAGGCACAAACGAACCTTACCGCATGTTTACCTCCCGCTCAGAACATCGTTTGAGTTTGAGAGAAGACAACGCAGACCTGCGTTTAAGCCAGAAAGGTTGGGAGATTGGACTCTTAGAAAGCTGGCAATACGAGCAAGTAGAACAAAAACGTAAAGAAACGACAAAGCTGATTTCTGCCCTCAAACAATGCCGCATCACGCCTTCGGTTAAGAATGAACAGGCTCTTTCACAGATTGAAGGAGGGGCAATTAACAAAGTGTGTTCTGCTTTTGATTTGTTGAAGAGGTCAGCCATGACAGTGTCCTTGTTGGCAGAGGCTGGAGTGTTACCTGACAGCGAATTTTGGTCAGAGTTTTCCAATGAATCACAAGAACAAAGCAAAATAGAAGCCAGTTATGAGGGCTACATTTCAAGGCAGAATCAAGAGTTTCAACCACTAGCAGAGTTGGAAAAAATCACACTGCCCCAAACGATTGACTATTCCAAGATTGCAGGACTTTCCAACGAAGTTGTCCAAAAGCTCAAAGAGTATCAACCTCTCAATTTAGGACAAGCACAGCGAATCAGTGGCATCACTCCTGTCGCTTTGAATATTCTCAAAATTTATTTAAAAAGTCTTTACGCAACTAGGCAATGATGAAGGAAGAAACCCGCTTGCAAGCCTTTCATCTTCTCAATTTACAGAATTAAAAAACCTGACTGAAACACTCTCAAAATTGCAACTGGTGAGATGGACACATTACTACAAAACACACTACAAGGGCATCGTCTGACGCCAGAAGAAGGATTGTGGATTTTGCAGAATTTAAGTTGGTTTGAAGTTTGCGAGGCAGGCTGGGAGTTACGGAAGATCAAGCATGGCAGTCGGTTTGCCTCTTACACTGTCTTCCGTCTTGTCAACTATACCAATATTTGCAATGTAGATTGTAAATTCTGCAGTTTTCAACGCACGCCTGACCAACGTTCTGCTTATGTCTTAAACACCAATGAAGTCCTTGCCAAAATGCAAGATGGTGTAGAGAACAATGCAGACCAGCTTTTTTTACAAGGAGGAGTCAATCCTGATTTGCCACTAGATTATTATTTGGACTTGTTGACATCGCTTAAAAGCCGCTTTCCTCATGTGCATATTCGCGGATTTTCTGCCATTGAGTTACTGTCTTTGTCAGAAGTTTGTCAAAAACCTTTTGAGGAGGTCGTCAGTCTTTTAAAAAAGGCAGGGTTAGATTCTATACCCGGGGCAGGTGCCGAGCTTTTGGTAGAACGTATGCGTCAAAAAATGAGTCCCCATAAAACAACCACTCAAGAATGGGTACATGCTGTTGAACGTTGTCACGAGGTAGGTCTCAAAGGCTCTGCAACGATGGTCGTTGGTGCAGGAGAAACCGATGCAGAAGTCATAGAACATCTGGAAGTCATTCGTGGCATTCAAGACAAAACTGCAGGGTTTTGGTCGTTCATTCCTTGGGTGTATCAACAGCAGACGAAGCGGTTCAAAGCCACGCCCCCACGGACAGATGAATTTTTGAAACTGCTGGCGTTGTGCAGGCTTTATTTGGACAATGTCCCTCATCTTGAAACAAGCGTCATGGTGCTTGGCAAAGATGTTGGCAAGTTGGCTTTGCGTGTGGGGGCTGATGATGTCAGTTCAGTCGTGTTAGAAGAAAACGTCTTGAAGTCTTACGGCTTGAAAACTGAAAAAGAAGCCATGCAATATCTGCAATCGGCAGGCTTTCAACCTGTAAGAAGAAATTTTGACTATGAGTACTATCAAAACCAAGATTCAAAACAAAGACTGAAAGCTCAATGAAATGAAACGTTCAATCCATCTTATTTTAGAAAATGAGCTAACTCATGCCCGAATTACCTGAAGTCCAGAGTGTGGCAAATGGTCTGCAAAGTGTGGTCGGTCAGAAGATTGACCAAGTCCACGTACTTCGTCAAAGACCTCTTGGAAAGCTAGGGATTGATGAATTTTGCAAGGCGTTAGAAGGCACAAGCATTGTCTCTGTCTCAAGACGTGCTAAGTATTTGCTGTTTAAGTTATCCCTTCAAAATGTCATGGCAGTCCATTTGCGAATGACAGGCAAATTTGTTCTTTTGCACGAACAAGAGGCTTTGGATTCTTGGACAAGGATTCAATTCATTTTGGGGAATCAGCAAGTTTTAAATTTTCATGACAAACGATGTCTTGGCACAGTAGAGCTTTTTGACTCAATGGAACATTTTGAACAACAAAAACCATTAGGGATTGAACCTTTGCAGGTGAAAGAAAGAGAGTTAAAGCAGTTGCTTCAAAACAGTGCATCTCCTATCAAAACATGGTTACTTGACCAAACCAAACTGACAGGGATTGGCAATATTTATGCTTCTGAGATTTTGTTTGACGCCAAAATCTCTCCATTGCGTCAGGCAAAGAGTTTGCAGAAAAATGAAGTCCACTCACTCTTTCAGTCTATCCAGCACATCTTAAATCATGCCATCAAATGCAATGGCACTTCTATCTCTGACTTTCGTGGAGTTGATGAAAAGACGGGGGAATTTCAAAATTTTTTAAAAGTTTATGGACGCAAAGGTCAGACGTGCCAAGTTTGTCAAATACCCCTCATTTGTATTCGCCAACAACAACGAAGTTCTTTTTATTGTCCTGCATGCCAAAGTTAATTCTGTTTTTTACTCTCATTATTTTACCTTTTCTGCTTTTTGCTCAAAGAAAACATGATACAATACTTGTTGGCAAGAGTGGGACAGGCTCATTTTTCTTTGCAAATGAATTTGCCAAACGTTGGAATGCACTGCATACTGTGGCTTTTTTGAGTCAGGTAGAGCCTTTGGCTCACCGCAGATTGCAAAGGCTGGTCAATGGTCAAGGAACACTTGCCGTCATTGGAGCAAAGGAGGCATTTGAGATGCTTTCAAAGTATCCAACGTTGTCAGTAGTCAGCCCATTGTGGAAAAACCGATTGTATGTTTTGGGACATTCCAATCAAACCTTGCAAAGTTTTAATGGCATCGTTTATTTTCATCAAAACGCATCAGATTTTTTGCAAACGAAGGTCAGATTTTTGCAGTCTGCGTCAAATCAGGTCGCATGGAAACCGTTGAAGGCATCGTCTCTTTTCAAGACTCTGGACAATCTAAATCCCAAGGAGATTCTGGTGTTTTATGCTCCAAGTGGCGTATTCAAGAATTATCCAAATTTAAAGCAAATTAAAATGAACACCTCTACTTTAGAGTTTTATCAAAAACAAGCTCCATGGCTCCTGCAAGAGATGTTTCCAGCCAAGACACAGCTTGAAAAATCAAGGAGCGTTCTTGTTCAATACCCTCTGCTGATTGCCAGACGCGATGCCAAAGCCAAGCAAGTGACCCAAATTTTAAAACTGTTACATCAGGAAGACATGCTTAAACAACTTCCTTTGCTCCAAAATGTTTCTTCAGAAATTTACCAAAAACTTTCCAGTCAGTATGACTTTCATACTGCCGCCAAAGGCTTGTTTTCAAATTGGCTCAAATCCAAATCATAAAACATGAAAAAGAATCTATTCACTCAAGAATCAAATATTTTGATTCTTCTCTCTATTATCATTTTATTTAGGAATACATATGGCATTACCAGATTTTGAAGTCAGCTCAATTTCACCAGAAGCAAAAAAATGGTTCTCTCACGCAATCGCTGGAATCATCTGCGCTGACAAACAAGTTGACGACTCTGAATTGAAGTATCTCAAGGAGGCAATCAGCTTTCTTGATGACCCCGAAGAAATCCAAAAGTTAGTAGCAATGGTCAAACAAAAGGCACTGCCAGAGCTATCTATCTTGAAGTTAGACCGTGAGCCTGCATTCTTTATGTTGCGTCATTTGACTTGTATCACTGTCTCTGATGGGAAATTGGCTTCTTCAGAAGGTCAATTTTTGAAAAAAATTGGCTTGCGTCTAGGCTTTGAGATTCCGTTCATCAATGAACTCATTCAATGGGCAAAACAACAAGCATTGCTTGACAAAGAACTTGAAAAAATATGGGAGGTTGCCAAATCTTCAACCGCATACTATCAATAAAATACTGGTATTTATTGATTGTTTTCGCTATTCTTTCGGGGTGTGCTTCCAAAGAGCCTCCCCCTCACCCGACTCCTTTTGACCGCTATATTCTTTGGGAAAAATGTGGTGATTGTGATTTTTTAGAAGGGTTGGGAAAGACTCCACCCCCGAAAAGCACCATTTACTACAAATTCTCTCACGAAGGACGTTGCTATGGACAGCAGTGCGAAGAACTCACACCCTTTGGCTTTCAACCTGAAACGACAGACCAATGACTTTAGCCCCCCCAAGTTTGAACGCCCCCAATTTACAAGATTACTTAGACCAAAATCGTCAACGGACTCTTAAGCATTTGCTTGAGATGCTGCCAACTGACATGAATGAAACCTACTTGGTGGAGTTGATGCGAGAATACCCCATGCGTGGGGGTAAATTCTTCAGGTCTGGTCTGCTTTATCTGTGTTGTGAGTTATTTGGGGGGAGTCTTGAAGATGCACTGGACTCTGGCGTGGCATACGAATTGTTTCATAACTTTGCACTGGTGCATGATGACATTGAAGATGAATCATTAATCAGACGTGGCAAGCCGACACTCCATTTGCAATATGGCATTTCACTCACCATCAATGCAGGGGACGCCTTGCATGGTCTGGCTTATGAAGCCTTGCTAAAAAACACAGAAAGGTTTGGACCCCAAAAAACTTTGCAACTTTTAGAATTGTTTAACGAAGTTGCCAAACAGACATTTAATGGACAAGCCCTTGATATTGGTTGGATTGTCAATGGCATCTTTCCTAATGCAGAGAAGTACAAGGAGATGATTAAGCTCAAAACAGGTTGGTATTCAGGCAAGGGACCTGCTTTGTTTGGGGGTATGATTGCAGGTGCATCAGAGGAAGATTTACAAACACTTCAAGCATTTGGGGAGGCTTTAGGTATTGGCTTTCAAGTACGCGATGACATTCTCAATTTAACCATTGCCGATGACAAACAACCTTACGGCAAAGAAAGAGGAGGCGACATTGCAGAAGGAAAACGCACCTTGATTATGATTGAACTTTTGGAGAGGCTCAATGAAGACGACTCAAAAAAACTCTACCAAATCTTAAATAAAAGCCGTTTACAAGTAGAACATGATGAGATTCAATGGTGTTTAGACGCTGCCAAGTCATCAGGTGCGATTGACACAGCGATTGCCTACTGTGAAGAACAGGTCAACATCGCCAAAGTCCATTTAGACCAATTACCTCAACACCCCATCAAGTCTTTACTTGACGAATTGGTGGATTATCTGACCATTCATCGCATCAGCTAAAACTCAAAAGATAGCATTTCAAGATGTTCAAGTTTGATGAAATCAGCGAAGAGGAAATCAGTGATGAAGACATGGAAGACGTCTTCAATCGGATTCCTGACCATCAACTGCAAAAAGACAGCATCTATACTGAACCTCTCAACCCTCAAAAACTGACTTCCAGCAAGGCACATAAATCTCAAAAACCGACTTCCAAAAAAACCTATCCTCAAAGACGAATTGATTTGCATGGGTTGTATGTACATGAGGCTTTAGCTCAGGTGGAACGATTTGTCCAATCCTGCTATCTGGATCAAATTCAATTTGCACTCATCATCACTGGGAAGGGGTCGCACTCTCCTACGGGAGAAGGCGTGATTAGGAGACAAGTTAGACATTGGCTTGAACATCGTCACATTAATTTTACAGATGCTCCTCGTCATCTTGGGGGGTCAGGAGCATTTTGGCTTAAATTTTACTAACCTCAAAAACATTCAAAAATGCAATTTCAAACATCTCAAAGGTTGTTTACCCGCGCACAAACAGTGATTCCCGGTGGCGTCAATAGTCCTGTACGTTCTTTTAAATCTGTTGGCATGAACCCAATTTTTATCCATCATGCCAAAGGGTCAAAAATTTATGATGTAGATGACAATGAGTGGATTGATTATGTTGGCTCATGGGGTCCAATGATTCTAGGACACAGCGATAAACGTGTGTTAGATGCAGTCAAGTCAAAAGTAGAGCAAGGACTTTCCTTTGGTGCGCCAACCCAAGCAGAAGTAGAAATCGCAGAGTTGATTTGTGAAATGATGCCTTCTGTGGAAATGTTAAGGTTTGTCAATTCGGGGACAGAAGCGGCATTGGGAGCAATCCGTGTGGCAAGAGGCTACACAGGGCGTGACAAGGTCGTCAAATTTGAAGGTTGCTATCATGGGGGGGCAGATTATTTGCTAATCAAGGCAGGCTCTGGTGCGGCAACTTTAGGGACTCCAGACTCAGCGGGCGTGCCTGAAAGCATAGCACAAACAACATTAATGGCTCCTTTTAACAATCTTGATGCCGTTTCTGATTTGTTTGATGAGTTTAGCAATCAGATTGCGGCAGTAATCGTTGAGCCGATTGCGGGCAATATGGGTATGATTCCGCCTGTTGCAGGGTTTTTAAACGGACTTCGTGCGTTGTGTGACAGAGAAGGAGCCTTGTTGATTTTTGATGAAGTGATGACAGGCTTTCGTGTGGCTCGTGGTGGGGCGCAAGAGCTTTTCCACGTGCAACCTGATTTAACCATGTTTGGTAAAGTGATTGGTGGAGGCTTGCCTGTCGGTGCGTATGGTGGAAGAAAAGACATTATGAGTCATCTTGCACCTCTGGGTTCTGTTTATCAGGCGGGAACGCTTTCAGGCAATCCCATTGCGGTTGCGGCAGGCTTCAAAACGTTAGAACTCATCAACAATGTTGACTTTCATGCAGAACTTAACATGAAGAGCCAACAACTTATAGAAACCTTACAAACAGAGGCAAATCGTCACGAGATTCCAATACAAACTCATTTTGCAGGTGGCATGTTCGGGTTTTTCTTTTCTGAAACTGCTGTGCAGTGCTATCAAGACATTCCCCAAACTCATATTGCCTTGTTTCAAACATTTTTTAAAGAAATGCTGAAACAGCACGTCTATTTACCCCCTTCTCCATTTGAGGCATGTTTTATGTCAAATAGTCATACTGACGAAGACCTTGAACACACAAAAAAAGCGATTCAACACTCTTTGAAAGCCCTCGCAACACAAAAAGATTAGAAAAAATACGCATAAATTTGTGAAGATTCAGAATCATAATTTTGTTGCTTGGCTTTTGGTAATTGCCGACTACTGATTTGTTGAAAATGATTTTTAAGAAAGAGACCAGAAGCACCTTGTGTCAAAGCAAAAAGCATCTTCATCTGACCAGCACGTCCCTTTCTCAAACCTTCTTGAATCAGTGAATGTCCCACTCCTTGATTCCGATAATGATGCCTGACAGACAAAGAAGCCAGTTCAGCACAATTTTCCTCTTCAAAAGGCACAATTTCACAGCACCCAATCATCTCGCTGTCAATACAAAACACCAAGAATTGATGAATATGCTTGGCAACGTATGCTTGCCCTTTGTTGACGATTGAACCTTCTTGAGTTGGTTTTTCAAGAAGCTCTTCAATGTACCTCACATCTTTGAGTTGAGCAGGGCGGATATGACGATAGACACTATTTGTCACCATCATACCAACACCAGTAGACGTCAGAACCTCTTGCAAGATTCCCCCGTTTTGTGAAGAATGAAGCAGATGGCAACGTTCTACTCCTTTCTCACTAGCTTGAAGCAACGTTTGCATCTGATTCTTTGATGAATGAGAAAGTGTGCTGGAGTCAATTTTCCGTTGAAGATGAGAAGTTTGGGTTTCTTGAGAAGGCATGACATGTAAAAGTTCATCTTCTTCTGTGATGATGATGAGCTTTTTGGCACGGAGTTGACAGGCTAATTGGAGAGCTAATTCATTGGCATTGAGTATAAAAAAACGTCCTTTGGGACCAATGCCACAAGGCGAAAAGACAGGCAACCCTTTGAAGTCGTGAATGTTGAAAGTGATTTGGTCAATTCTTCCGCTGCAATCATTCCCTTTAGATAACGGCTTGGCTGTGACAAAATGCCCTGAATATGCAGAAACTTGACTTTGATAACTGCCGATTTGCGTGAGAAACTTCCAATTCAGCACCGCAACCAGTTGCTGTACGGCTTCAGAATAAATGTTAGAAATGAGCATGCAATGTTCTGCATAGTCCACTTCATAGTTAATGCTTTGGAAGTAGTCTTGGAGTGTAGAATGAATGCCATGCACTAACACAATGCGAATGCCAATGCGTTTAAGTAGCAGTAAATCTTCTAAACATGAGTGTGGACTGGTTGCCTGTTTTCCACTGATTTTTATGACAAAAACTTGATTGTCAAATTGTTCTAAATAGGGGAGGGATTCACGTAATTTTTTGATGAAACTCATGGACTTCTGAAAATGATTGAACGTTGTCTGAAACCTAAATGACACAACATCACTAATTGAACTTTACTGATTGAACTTTTATGAAAACCGAACAAAAAAATGATCTGTCTGTCATCATTCCAACTTATAACAGCAAAGACTTGTTAAAACGTTGCCTAGATTCGTTGGAAAAACAAACCTTTGCTGTGTCTCAATTTGAGGTGATTGTAGTTGATGATGGCTCAACAGACGAGACAAAAGCCATGCTTGCAGACTTTCAAAAGTCAACGAGGATAGATTTTTCTTTTGTGAGTATTGCAAATTCAGGACCTGCAGCAGCCAGAAACACAGGAGCATCTCATGCCAAATATGACTGGATTGCACTTTTAGATGCAGACGTCATCGCCTGCCCAAATTGGCTGCAAAAAGCGGCAGAATTAATCAATCAATTTCCAAGTGTTGTAGGGTTTGAAGGTCGGACAAAGGTCAGTGAAAGAGAGAATTGGACACCTTTTACACATCAGACAGAAAATTTAAACGGAGGTCGCTACCCTACATGTAATTTGATTCTTCGTAAAGAGTTTTGCCTCTTTAACACAGATTACAGAGCAGCCTTCCGTGAAGATTCAGATTTGGCATTTTCTATTTTGGAATCTGGCTATACGATTCATTTTTCCCCTGAACTCTTAGTCTATCACCCACCTCTTGCTCCAAGCTATTGGAAACCTCTCAAACTTGCCAAACGTTATTATTATGATGCCTTGCTCAAAAGGCGTTTCCCGTATCGCTATCGCTATGATTTAGATTGTCACCGCCTGTTTTATTTTTCCATTCCTCATCTGAAACAACGACTTTGTTTTGTGTTTCTATGCTCTCAAATCACATTTTTTATTGCTCTGGTTTCGTCTCTTTTCGTTCTCCCAGCCTCTCTTTTTTTAGGCACGATGTGTCTGTTCGTTGCCTTCACTTTCACCTATCGCAGTTTCAAAAGTGTCAAAATGCTCAAAGACTTTTTGCTGCTACTCCCTCTCTTACCTTTGGTGCCTTGGGTCATGCTGACTTATAGGATTTTAGGACGTTTCAAATATGGCAAAGCACCCCAATTTTGCAAAGAACAGTGGTTAAAAAAAGTAGGAGTGACTCAACGTCCTCACTCGTATGATATTGTGATGATTTCAACTGCTGATTGGGACTACCCTTTTTGGACAAATAAACAACACCTTGCTTGCCGTCTTGCTAAAAATGGCAGACGAGTGCTGTATGTGGAATCTCTAGGATTGCGACAAATGACGACTTCTAAACGTGATTTATCAAGGATTTTCAAGAGGTTACTACTCTCCCTTTGGGGAACACGTACCGTTTATCCGGGGCTGTATGTCTGGTCTCCTTTAATTATTCCTTTGCATAAATTTCAATGTATTAGAGTTTTAAACCAATGGATATTGACCCGATTCATTCAGCACTTTTGCCAAAAGCTCTCTTTTCATGACATTGTGTTCTGGTCGTATAACCCTTTAGTTGAAACACTTGCTAACGAACTCAAACCCAAGCTCCAGATGTATCATTGCGTTGATGACCTAAAAGCGTCACCCAATATGCCCGTTGAAGTGTTACAAGAAGCAGAGCCTGCTTTTTGTCGTTCTTCAGACCTTGTTGTAGTGACAACAAAGACACTTCTGCAAAGTCGTCTGCAATGGAATCGTCAAACAATTTATCTACCAAATCCTTGTGATTTTGAACACTTCCATACTGCTACAACAGACTTGCCAGTGCCAAGCGACTTACAAAACATTCCTGCCCCTAGAATTGGATTCATTGGTGCCTTGAGTCCTTACAAAGTAGATTTTTCATTGGTGCAAGAAGTTGCACAGAAGCATCCTGAATGGAGCATCGTTCTGTTGGGCATGGTAGGAGAAGGAGAACCTCATGCGTCAATCAAAGGTTTGCATCAAGCCTTGAATGTTCACTTACTTGGGGTCAAGCCTTATGAGGAACTCCCTGCTTACCTCAAAGAATTTCAGGTCGCCGTCCTGCCTTGTCCTCTCAATGATTACACAACAAACATGTTTCCTCTTAAATTCTTTGAATACCTTGCCGCTGGAGTGCCTGTGGTGACCACAGCATTACCTGCCCTAGAAGATTATAGTGATGTTTCCTTCATCGCAAAAACACCACAAGAGTTCGTAGAAGCCTTGCAACAAGCTGTCAAGTGTGATGAAGAAGTCAAGCAAAAGGTTCAAAATGGAATTGCTCTAGCCAAGCTCAACACATGGGACAAACGTTTGGAGTCTATTGTTGAACAAATTGAAAGTCATTTAGAAGAAAAAGAGGGTCATTGAATTGATGAAAAAAGAGGGTTTTGTCGTCAAAAAAGTCAAGGGATTTTATGACGTAGAAGTGAATCGTCAAGTCTATCTTTGCCGTGTCAAAAACACACTCATCAAGCAACAGACCAGCCTTGCCGTTGGGGACAGAGTGATGATTGATTTAGTGGAGTCCCAGAAAGAAAACTGGATTTACGATGTCTTACCACGTCAAAATGAACTTGCACGTTTGATTCATCAAAACAAAAAACGACAGATTTTGGTGGTGAACATAGATTTGCTATTCATTGTAGTCTCACAACAACAACCGTTGCCACGTCTTGGGTTGATTGACCGTTTCATCGCGGCTGCAGAATCCATTGGCATTCATGCTGTCATTGTCTTAAACAAAATTGACCTTGAGCCGACACCGATTTCTGCTTATATTTGCGAACAATACACGGCTTTGGGTTATTCAGTACTTCAAACCAGTGTCCAAAACAATGTAGGAATTGAGTCTGTCAGACGATTACTTCAAGGCAAAATTTCTGTGATGACAGGACATTCTGGAGTTGGCAAATCTTCATTAATTCAAATGTTATTTCCTGAAGAACAAATCATCATGGGACAAGTGAGTGCCATGACAGGCAAAGGCAGGCATACGACAACACTTGCAGAACTTTATCCATTGCCCCAAGGGGGACACCTTGCTGACACACCGGGAATCAGAGAATGGTCATTGACCCTGACACCTCAAGAACTGGCACAAAAAGGGTTTGTAGAGTTTCAACCCTTCCAAAGTCAATGTCGCTTTAGCCCTTGTTTTCATCAGCATGAACCCCAATGTGCAATCAAAGATGCCGTCCATGCAAACCAAATCTCACAGCAACGTTACAACAGCTATCTTAAATTGTTGCAAGAGTCTGACGTTCATAAGAAGAAAGGAATTGCAAACTAACAAGTCCCCATGTGAATTGACACAAAATTGACAAAATCTTCCCAAACCTCAACCGAAGCATGAAGCGTAAGTTTTTTTTGAGTGATGGGGTGTTGGAAAGTCAGTTGTGAGGCATGAAGCATTTGCCGACAGTGCGGAATCTGCTTTTGCATGAGGTAATCATCTCCTTGGTTGATCCAGCAGATAAAATCTTTTTCAGGCAGGCTATAAAGTTTGTCTCCCAAAATCGGCAAATTCAAATAGGCACAGTGGACTCGGATTTGATGCGTCCTGCCCGTCAAGGGCTTCACTTTCAGTTGAGCATAGTTTACCGTTTGTGCCACCTTCTCAAAAAATGTCTGACTAGGTTTGCCATCTGGAATGACAGCTTGCTTGATTCTAATGTCGCTATTTTTTGAACGTCCAATTGGAACGGAAACAAAAAAGGAGTCTTCAAGAGGTTTTTGAGCATGAACGATGGCAATGTATTCTTTCTCCAACTCCCTTTTTCGTATTTTCTCTGCCATGAGCTGAGCAACTTCTTTGTTCTTTGCAAAAAGTAGGAGTCCGCTGGTTTCACGGTCTAATCTATGAAGTGTATAAACCTTATCCCAATTCATTTCTTTTGCAAGAATCTGTGCCAGTGTATTTTTAAAATACTTTCCAGAGGGGCTAGTAGGTAGGTTTCCAGACTTGTTGACAGCAACCAAGACATCATCTTCATACACAACCTCAAACCTTCTATCTACATCAGGTTCAAGATAATCAGGACGAAGATACGTGACTTTTTGACCATTTTTCAGAATTTGATGTGCGTGTCCCAACTGACCATTCACCCAAAGCCTTTCGTGTGAGATATGGTCTTGCCAAACTCTGTCATCATGGTAACGGAAACGTCTGACAAGGAATTGCAACAACGTCTCCTCGTTACCATTGACTGACATGTATTGAAATTGTAGCTCAGTGTGCTGGTCAGAAGTGATGAGCGTCAAGAATGGTCTATGTCAGGACAGGAGCAGTACAAATGTCGGTCTCCGTATGCACCATCAATTTTTGACACAGAAGGCCAGAACTTATGAGCGTGAAGGGACGCCACAGGATAGGCTGCCACTTCTCGTGAATACTGATGATTCCATTCACTAGCACACACTTCTTGCAAAGTGTGAGGTGCATTTTTGAGGGGGTTGTCAGTTTTGTCCATCACACCTCGTTCTACCTCAGAGAGTTCCCGACGAATGGAAATGAACGCCTCGCAAAATCGGTCAAGCTCAGCTTTAGATTCACTTTCTGTTGGCTCAATCATCAAAGTTTCAGGCACAGGAAAAGACTGAGTTGGTGCATGAAATCCGTAATCCAGCAAACGTTTTGCAATGTCTTCAGCAGTCATGCCCGCTGCTTTTTTAAATCCACGTGTGTCAAGAATCATCTCATGGGCAACACGTCCATTGTGTCCTGAATAAAGAATCGGATAATAAGGCGCTAGCCGTCTTTTGAGATAATTTGCACCCAGAATGGCATATTTTGTGGACTGAATCAGCCCCTCCTTTCCTAACATTCTGATATAAGCATAAGAAATCAAACACGCTAAAGCACTTCCCCAAGGTGCAGAGGAAGCAGGGGGATTGTCTTGCTCTTGTACCTTGATAAGGGGGTGATTAGGCAAGAAAGGTGCAAGTTTCTCATTACAACAAACAGGACCGACACCCGGTCCACCTCCACCATGTGGAATCCCAAAAGTCTTGTGTAGATTTAAATGACAGACATCTGCACCAATCCGTGCGGGAGAAGTCAAACCCACTTGAGCATTCATGTTTGCCCCGTCCATGTAAACTAACCCGCCTGCCTGATGCACAAGCTCACAAACGTCTGTGACTGATTCTTCAAACACTCCATGAGTAGAGGGGTAAGTAATCATCAACCCAGCCACCTGCCCTGAATATTTTTCAAGTTTTTGTTTTAGAACCTCAAGGTCAATGTTGCCGTATATGTCACAACTAATCATCACAGGCGTCATGCCTGCAACGGTGCAACTGGCAGGGTTTGTCCCATGTGCAGAAGATGGAATCAAAATGGCATGGCGTTGCTGGTCTTGCCTTGAGTGATGATATGCCCGAATCATGCGAAGTCCTGTCAATTCTCCTTGAGCGCCAGAGTTAGGCTGTAAACTTGTGGCTTCAAATTCTGTGATTTCAGACAAATCCTTCTCAAGTCTTTCTAAAATTTGTTGATAACCTGCTGCTTGGTCTTTGGGACAAAAAGGGTGCATGTTGGCAAACTCTTCCCAAGTGATAGCAGTCATAGACGCTGCAGAGTTGAGCTTCATTGTGCAGGATCCAAGAGGAATCATGGCATGTACTAGCGACAGGTCTTTGCTTTCCAATCGTTTCAAGTAACGCATCATCTCCGTTTCTGAATGATACTTGTGAAACACCTGATGTGTTAAAAACGTAGAATGACGTCTGAGTGGTTCTGGAATCGTGCTTTCTTCTTCTGAAGAACATGCAACAAGGTTGGTTTCAAAGATGCTGGCAAGAGTCTCTAGGTCTGCGTGGCTAGTCGTTTCATTGAGAGAAATACCAATGAAATCATCAGTCAAATAATGAAAATTGACTTGTTCCTGAATCGCTTTTTGTGCAATTTTTTCTGTCTCTGCTTTGGAAGATGTTTGCACAACAATCGTGTCAAAATAATGTTGATGTTTGAGACGATAACTTTTGGAGGTGAGAGATTTTGCAAGGTTGGCTGCCTTTTGATGAATGGTCTTGGCAATGTTTAAAATCCCTTCTGCACCATGATAAACGGCGTATGCACCTGCAATGTTGGCAAGCAATGCTTGGGCTGTGCAGACATTGGAGGTTGCCCGTTCACGTTTGATGTGTTGTTCACGTGTTTGGAGTGCCATGCGGTATGCTAAATTGCCTAAGCGGTCTTTGGAAACGCCAATGATTCGCCCGGGTATGTCTCTGGCATGGCTTTGGTGTGTTGCAAAATAAGCGGCATGAGGTCCACCATATCCCATCGGGACACCAAAACGTTGCGTTGTTCCAACGACAATATCAGCCCCCATCTCGCCCGGTGGCTTAATCAATGCCAAACTTAGTAAGTCTGCAGCAACAATCACCAAACCTTTCACTGCCTTCACTTGTTCAAAAAGTTCAGAATAATCTGACACAAGCCCCTCTGCATCAGGAAGTTGCACCAAAAGACCAAAGGTTTGGTCAGTGGGTTTCATGTTGGAAATCTCACAGATTTTAAGCTCAAAACCCAGTGTTTGTGCATAATTTTCTAAAATGGCAAGTGTTTGAGGAAAACATTGGTCTGAAACTAAAAACTCTCGTGCTTGTCCCTGACGTGATGAACGGTTTCTAATGCGAAAGGCAGTGGACATCGCCTCTGCGGCTGCAGTGCCTTCGTCAAGTAATGAAGCATTGGCAATCTCCATTCCTGTCATGTCTTGCACCATCGTCTGGAAGTTTAAAAGCGCTTCTAGGCGACCCTGTGCAATTTCCGCTTGATAGGGGGTGTATGAAGTGTACCATGCAGGATTTTCCAGAATGTTTCGTCTGATGACTGGTGGAATGATACAAGGGTGGTATCCTTGACCAATGTAAGATTTGAAGACCTGATTTTGTTTGGCAAATGCAGTCATTTCTGTCATCAACTCATGTTCACTGATGGCATCATCTAGCTTTAAATCTTGAACTCTTCTGATGCTTGCAGGAATGGTTTGTTCCATCAATTCGTCCAAAGACTTTACACCAACGACATCAAGCATTTGCTGGACTTCATCGTCTCTGGGACCTAAATGCCTTGACTCAAAGCTCCCTAGCTTCATTCTGACTCGTCTGTTAAAAATTGTTCATAAGTTTCTGCATCAAGAAGATGCTCCCGTTCATCGTGAGTGATTTTGATCCTGACAAGCCAACCATCTTCATAGCAATCAGAATTGATGAGTTCTGGTTGATCGTTCAGTTCTGTATTAGATTCAAGCACAACACCTGTGATGGGCATATAAAGAGGAGACACTGCTTTGACAGACTCCACCGTGCCAAATTCTTCTCCTACTTCAAATTCATCATCAACCATTGGCAAATCTACATAAACCACATCGCCCAACGCATTTTGTGCATGGTCTGTAATTCCAATGACTGCTGTATCCCCAGTCAACTGAATCCATTCATGGTCTTTCGTGTAAAGTAATTCTTTTGGTATATTACTCATAATGTCCTCAATTAGTTTTAAAATTAACGATTTCTTGGGATTTGATAAAATGGAGTTTTAACCACTTTAGCCCGCTTCAATTTTCCACGCACATTGACTTGAAACTCTGTGCCAATCTTTGCAAAAGGAGTTTGAATGGAGGCAAGAGCAATGGCTTGATTGAGTGTTGGGGAAAAGACACCACTGGTGACCTGCCCAATGACTTGACCTTCATGCTCAATGTCATAGCCCGCTCTTGCGATGCCTTGGTCTATCATTTCCAAACCAACCCATCGCCTCAAAAGTCCAGACTCCTTCTTTTGAGCCAATGCCTTTTGACCAATAAACTCCCCTTTGTCTAGCTTCACTGCCCAACCCAAACTAGCTTCTAAAATATTGGTAGATTCATCAGCATCTGTTCCCATTAACAGCATCTTGGCTTCAATCCGCAAACTATCCCTTGCTCCAAGACCGCAAAGCGTTAAGCCAAAAGCACGTCCTTCTTCAAGAATGGCATGCCAAATGTCTTGGGTATGCTTGGGGTGTAAATAGATTTCAAAGCCATCTGAACCCGTGTAGCCTGTGCGACTGATGATTGCCTCATGCCCAATGACATGACCTTCTTGGAAGTGGTAATAAGTCATGTCCTCAACAGATTTTTCCGTAAGAAGGGACGTGAGTTTAGAAGAATCAGGTCCTTGAACAGCTAGCTGAATCCAGTCATCTGATTCAAAATGTAGAGTTGCCCCAAATTTTTGATTTTGCAGTTGAAGCCATTCAAAATCTTTGTGTTGATTTGCGGCATTGACTACAATCCAGTAAGTGTCTTCTCCTCGTTTGTAGATGACAATGTCATCAATAAATCCCCCACTTTCAGAGGGCAAGACATTGTATTGAGCTTGTCCAATTTTGACTTGAGACAAGTCATTGCAAGTGACGTATTGCAATAAATCAAAAGCATGCTTGCCTTCTACTCTGATTTCTCCCATGTGACTCACATCAAACAAGCCGACTTTCTCACGCACGGCATGATGTTCTTTTTTGTCCCCTGTGTAACGAAGGGGCATTCGCCACTCTCCAAAATTCACCATTGTTGCACCTGCCTCAACATGCAAGTCATGCAAAGGTGTTCTATATTTACTCATATTTTTCTTGTGCTAAAAGTTACCCTGACCAGAAAATCATAGTGCAATCTTTCCAAAGATACAATGCAGAGTTTTTCTTGCACCCAGAATGATTGCCAAAATCTTGACTTTTTTCTTAGAATAAGTGAGATAAGTCAGTTCAAAGGTGTTCTTGTCAAAGGTCATTAGGAGTTCAAACAAGACTTGATGACATGGAGATAGTTGTCTGTCATCTGGTCTATATCAAACCTCTCTTCTGCAACTTGCCTTGCCCGAATTTGAAAAGTTTTCATCTGTGGAACAAGTTCCTCTATGGCAGATTGTAATGCGTCAACATCTGGTTTGTCTATCGCCCAAGCGTCGCCTCCGTATGGCACTAAAATCCCCGCTTCAGGTGGCACTAATTCCCTGAGACTTCCTGTGTCAAAACCAACAACGGGCAATCCTGATGCCAGTGCTTCAATCACAGCATTGGGACATGGCGGTTGAGGTTCAAGAGGTAAAAAAAGATGATTCCCTCTCATCATTTCTGGAATTTCTGAACGTTGGACTGTCCCCCGATAATTTAAGCCTTCTACTGAATCCATAAAATGACGCAAATCCGTGCTTGCCTTTCCATAAACTTTAAAGTCTGAACAAATGGACGATTCAACTAACCGCGTTGGTAATTTTGACAGCACTTCACGGGTCAAAGGATTGTCATGGATTGAACCCTCTATACATAAAATATCTGGCTTTGAAGATTCTTTATTTTGTGATGCCAGTGGAGAAAACAGGTTTAAATCTGTGGCATTGTAAATGACATGTTCAGGTTTGAGAGACGACCCGTAACGGAATTGCCACCATTGGCGGATAAATTCACTTTGATAGACCACAACATCGGCAAAATGTTTGCGAATGGTCTGCACCAATAAATTGACTGCCTCTGCACGCCAGTATGCCCATGACTTCTTAGACTCCAAACGATGTTGCCAGTTCAAGCCATCAAGCCTCAGCACAACTTTTGCCCCTTGTTGTTTGCACTTCCAAATCCATTGCAATTTTCTTGTCCCTCCAACTACCAGAATGACATCAGGGATTTGACGGTGTTCAGGATAGATGATTTGATGACCCTTGTCTTTGAGTACTTGACAAATTCGCGTTTGAAATGTACCAGGTCCTCCAATTTCTGGGGCAGGGTGCGGGAATCCTATAATCATGTTTTGTGCATCTTTTGACAAATCAAATCTTGACAAATCAAGAATTTTAGAAAACATGAGCAGAAAACTCAAGTTTGGTCAGACTTCTTGAGTTTTCTCTCGCTTTCTCTTACACTTTTTCCCAAGCTCATCAGCAAGTCATCATTTTCCCTTATGAATCATTACTTACTAGAAATTGGCATGGAAGAGATGCCAGCCAGTGCCATTTTACCTGCACAAAAACAGCTTGAATCTCTCATCAAAACTTATTGCACACAATCCAAAATCCACTTCCAGACCATTCAAGGATTTTCCACCCCCAGGCGTCTGGCTGTGCTTGTGCAACAGATTGAAAATTTTCAAGAAGACAGACATCTCACAAGCAAAGGACCTTCCTTAGAAATTGCCCAAAACAGTAACGGAGTATGGACTCAAGCCGCTCGTGGTTTTGCCAAAAAACATGGTCTTTTGGCAGAACAGCTTCAAATCCAAGAAGACAAAGGCAAGAAGTTTGTTTTTGTGCGTCAAACTCTCAAAGGGGAAGAGTCAAAAAAGTTGTTTCAAAGTCAGTTGCAAAAATGGATCTTGGAGTTGTCTTTTCCTAAATCTATGCGTTGGGGGAATAGCAAGTTAAGCTACGTGCGTCCGATTCATTGGATTGTTTCCTTGTGGAATGATGAAGTCTTACCCGTGCAAATAGAAGGCATTCAGGCAGGAAGAACGACTTACGGCTTGCAGCATACTGACACGATAGAAATCACCAATGCACAACATTATCCGTCATCATTTGACAATGTCATAGTTTCTTACGACTTGCGAAAACAAGCGATTGTAGAGCAGATTCGCAAACTGGAACAAACCAATCAATTTCATGTAGATTTAGATGAGGATTTGCTTCACGAGACTACAAATTTGGTGGAAAACCCAACAGTCTTGCAAGGTTGTTTTAATCAGGATTTTTTAAATGTTCCTGCACAAGCTCTTTCTACTGCCATGAGTACGCATCAACGTTATTTCAGCGTCTATGATGCACAAGGTCAGATGCTTCCCCAATTTATTCTAGTCGCTCAATGTTCTAAACATGCACAAGACACGGTCGTCAAAGGCAATGAGAAGGTACTCAACGCACGTCTCAAAGATGCACAATTTTTTTATGAAAATGATTGCAAACACAAACCTAATGACTTTGTGCAGCAGTTAGCCAGTGTGACCTTTTTTCACAACAAAGGAAGCCTACTAGATCGGACAACTCGTCTTGTGCAACAAGTGGAACAAATCTGTTCTTCCTTGTTTGACCACAACAATTCTACTGATTCTGAAAAAATTGCCACCTCCAAAAGGGTTGCAGAACTTGCTTTTTTTGACCTGCAAACTCAAATGGTCTATGAATTTCCTGAATTACAAGGTGTCATGGCAGAACAATACGCACTTTTACATGGAGAATCGCCCCAAGTTGCTAGAGGTCTGAAGGAACGTTATTTACCCAAATTTTATGGCGACATTCTACCTAGCGACCCCACCACATTACCTGTTGCTTTGGCAGAAAAAATGGATTTAATCGCGACTATTTTCTCTACTGGTAAAAAGCCTTCTGGGTCTTCTGACCCCTATGCTTTGAGGCGTGCGGCGAATGGCATCATACAAATTCTTTTTGAAAAAAAAATCTCTCTCTCCCTCAAACAACTCATTCCCAATTTTGAAAGTTTGGAGAATTTAACGATTTTTGAAGATTTGGTTCATTTTTTCAAAGAACGCCTCACTTTTGCAATGAAACAACAAGGCATGCGCCATGACTTCATTGAGTCTGTCACTGCAAAAATGTCATTGGACTCCAAACCTTACTGGCAATTATGCCTTGCTCAAGGACTGCTTCAATTCTCAAAACATAAGCAATTTAAACAAACCATAGAATCGGTGGTTCGTGTAGTCAATATTGTGCAAACCAATCTGTCTGAAGTGGAAAACCAAGACCTAGATTGGAATGATGAGTTAGCTCAAACAGACCAAGAAAGGGAGTTGTTCAAAAAAGTCACAGAACTTCAAAACCGTGATTTATTTGAAAAAGCACTTGATGGCAACAATGCTACTTTAGAAGAGGGGAATGATGGACAACATGAGCCAGTTTTTCAGACTGTGTCAAGCCAGTTTTTTCAAGGATTGTTGATGCTTGAACCCTGCATCACAGCATTTTTTGACGCAGTGATGATTTTAGACCAAGATGAAAAAGTGAGGAAAAACCGCTTATGGCTTTGCCTTCAAATTGTAGAGCAGGTCTCTGAACGTTTAGACCTCAAAAAAATAGAGCTTGTTTAGATTTCTTAAAAAAACATGATTCTTGTTTGGGATATTGGGAACACGAACATTGTGCTAGGGTTTGCAGTAGATGGGCAAATTGTCAATCATTGCCGTTTGACCACCTTCCCCATAAAAACAGCTGATGATTATCTTTTGTCCATTAGAGGCATGATTTTAGCATGTGGGTTAGAAAAGTTTGGGGTTCAAGGTGCTGTTGTGTCTTGTGTCGTGCCTGCTTTGCAAGAGGTGATAGAAAAGGCAAGCCGTCGCTTAACTCCTCATGTGGTGTGTGTCAGCCATGAGCTATGTTCAGACTTAGAACTTTGTGTCAAATCTCCAAATTGTCTAGGTGCTGACCGACTAGCTAATGCCGTTGCTGTCAGACGCCTGCATCAAGGATTGTCCATTGTGGTAGATTTTGGCACGGCAACAACACTCAACATTGTTGATGAGAATCGCTTTGAAGGCGGATTGATCTGTGCAGGGTTTTCAACATCAGCAGAGGCATTGTTCCAAAATGCCTCGCAACTGACTTATGTCCCCCTTGAAAAACCAAAACAACTGATTGGAACTCACACAATAGAAAGCCTACAATCAGGTCTTTTTTATGGATATGTTGCAATGATTAAGGGTTTGTTGCAACAAACAATTCAAGAGCTAAAAACCTATAAACCCCGAACACCAAAGATTTTTGCAACAGGTGGTTGGAGTCAAACATTGGGTCGTGAAATTGCTGACATTGAGGTCATTGATGAATTTTTGACGCTCAAAGGAGCGTATCAGCTTTTTTTGGATAATCAAAAAACCCAATGACAAACAAAGGTTAAAATCCAACACACCTTTAAACCATTTTGCTAAATTGAGTCAATAAGTCATGGCAGAAGAAGATGATGAACTACAAGGCATGGATGATTTTGATGCCGATGATGGCTTGTCTTCCGATCAATTTGATGAGTTGATGGAAGATGATTTAGGTGGTGAAGACTCAGACCGAGACCTAGATTCTTTCTTTGAAGACCTCTCTACTGTTGATGACCTTGATGTGCAAGAAGAAGAGACAGAAGAGAGTTTTGATAATGACGAACCTGATGAAAGTTTTGACGATGAACCTGATGAGAGTTTTGACGATGAACCTGATGAAAGTTTTGACGATGAACCTGCTAAAAGTTTTGATGAGGAAGATTCACAAAAAAAGCCTCTCCTCATTCCCGGAATCATTTCTGGTGTCTCAGGGGCAGTTTTAGGAAGTCTTACCATTGCCATCTTAGCATGGATGAACCAGCCAACAGAGCTACCTCCACCTGTCCCAGAGCCTGTTGTAGAAGTCGCACCAGAGCCAGAACCTCTACCCCTACCGCCACCTGTGCCAGAACCCGTTGTAGAAGTCGCACCAGAGCCAGAACCTCCACCACCACCGCCCAAACCAGAACCCGTTGCAGAGCCAGAACCAACGCCACCCAAAGAAGTCATTCAATACTACGTGCAAGTGGCAAATTGCATTCATCAAGAATGTGCTGATGATTTCCGATTTTTGCTTCAAAGATACGGCTATAAGCCAATCCTCAACAAGCATGTAGAAGTCAACAACATTACAGAAGTTGTCTCTAGGCAGCA
The DNA here is from genome assembly GCA_965233585.1 of bacterium. Lineage (GTDB taxonomy): Bacteria > SAR324 > SAR324 > SAR324 > NAC60-12 > CBDDTI01. Next base: position 959,377 of record CBDDTI010000747.1, on the reverse strand, counting down.
GTTTGGAGAAGAAGACGCTGCCCGTTGGGTGAGCCGTATCAACGATGAAAACACCCTGCCGGGCTATGCCTTCCGCAAACAACAAGATGACAAGTTCAGTATTTCATTGGGACTCTTTCCTGATTTAAACGTGGCTGTGCGTGTCAGGTCTCATTTGAATCAACTTTACTTGAAACAACTCTACTTTATCGCACAACAAGCACAACAAGATGTAGAGTTTATCAGGGTTCAAATCGGAGGAGACACAGACAAAGAAAAAGCCATTCAGTTAAGGCTGGAGGTCATTGAGAAAGACCAAAAATTCAAAGATGCTTTCATCGTCCCTGTCTCAACTTTGCAAAAAGCCAACTAAACGTCTTCAGAAGATAAAGCGATTTTGACACACAACGTAAAGATTTCCATAGCCTGCTCAATGTCTTCAAGAGTTGCAAAGGTTGGGGCAATTCTGATGTTTGTATCAAGAGGGTCTTTTTTGTAAGGGAATGCAGAGCCTGCAGGCGTCAGCTTCACCCCCGCATCTTTGGCAAGCCGAATGACTTTGGTTGCTTGAAAAGGCAGAGTTTCAAATGAAATGAAGTAACCCCCTTGCGGCTTCGTCCAACTCCCCTCACTCGGTTCGCTCAAGTTTTTTGCCAGAACAGAAAGGGCTAGCTCAAATTTAGGTTGAATGATTTGAGCCTGCTTTTTCATGTGGTCTTGCAAATTAGACAGGTTTTTGAGAAACAACATGTGACGTTGTTGATTCAACTTGTCTGGTCCGATGCTCATCACTGAAAAAAGTTTTTTTAAGGAGGTCAGATTTTTTTGAGACGACGCCAGAAAGCTGATGCCTGCACCTGCAAAAGTGATTTTGGAGGTTGAAGCAAATGCCACAACAGAATCTTGCGTTTGATGCCTTTGCACTGCCTCAAAAAGACTTGCCAAAGGTTGAGGTGTGCCAAAATCATGCACCGCATAGGCATTGTCCCACAACACACGAAAAGAAGGGTGTGCTACTTTTCCAAGTTGAGCAATTCGCTCCACTGTCTCATCTGAATAAATACAGCCTGTCGGATTAGAATATTTAGGAACGCACCACATGCCACGTATTTTGGGATTCTTAGCAATGTCTTGTTCCACGCGATCCATGTCAGGACCTGATGAAAGCATTGGCACAGCAATCATGTCAATTCCCAAATTCTCACAAATCGTAAAGTGTCGGTCGTATCCCGGAGAAGGACACAAAAAAGCAACACGTTCTGATTCTTTCACCCATGCTTGTTGTTCATCTACTCCATAGAGAAACGAATTTAAAACAGTGTGATACATCAAGGACAGACTGCTATTTCCACCAACCAACACCTGTTCTGGTGAAGTTTGTAGAATATCTGCCCCCAACGTCTTAGCTGTTGCAATTCCGTCAATTCCCCCATAATTACGCAGGTCTGTCTCCGCATGAAACAGCTCATTGCCAGAATCTGAACAGAGGTCATTTGACAAATCTAATTGTTCCGAAGAGGGTTTACCACGAGTCAAATCTAAATTTAGACCTTTCTCTTGAAATGATTGATATTGCTTTAATAATTCTTTTTGCATACATTGATACTGTTGAAGGTGATGTCAAAACTCAAAAGACTTTAGTTTTTTGAATGTGTTCATGTTAACATGCTTGGCTATCTTCAATCTAGGATTTGGAACTTGGAACAATGAACGCAATCAACAACAAGCAAGATTTGGTGAAGTTATTAGACTTTTTTCGTCAAGGACAAGCAAGGTTTCAAGAAGTCTCTGCATTCACTGCTATCAAAAATCAATACTTTCAGCTGGAACTTCCCTACTCTCACCTCATCATGTTCTCTTCTCTTAAACATGAACACTATGTTTTTTTACTGAGAAAAGCCTTTAAACTGCCTTACTTTCACATCACAGGACCAAACGGCAAAAGCATTTTTGTAGAAATTGGTGAAAAAAGACGTTTGGTGATTGACCTGACCTTTAAAGAAGACATTGAAGAACGTATTGAGCATTATTCACAAGTCATGCTTGCTTATCTTGAAACTGCAGAACAACTTGTCTCTAACAAAAAGCTAAAATTCGGTTGAAAAGGTCAGATTTTGAAGTTGCTTAAAATTCTTGCAAAGGCGCTTGCCATGCAGTTTTAAGCTCTTGGATTGGTGCAAGAATCACGTCACGTTGGGCATAACGTATTTGAAACAGCCGATTTTTTGTAGTCTTGCCAAGATAAAAGTAAGATTGTTGTGTCAAAAGGCGTTCAAAATCTTGTTGATGTTTAGGCGAGACGGTGACAACAAAACGACTTGCTGATTCTGAAAAAAGAAACTCATCAAGACGAAGGTTGTGACAAGGCTTTTCCACATCTAAATCCATTCCTAAGTCTCCTGCAAAAGCAACCTCTGCTAAAGAGACGGCAACACCTCCATCAGAACAGTCATGGCAAGATTGAAGCAATCCTTGTTGAATGGCTTGATAAATGGCTTGGTAACGGATTTTAGCAGTTTGTCCGTCAACTTGAGGGGCGTGTTTGCCAAGCACCCCGTGTAAGTCAAAGTATTCAGACCCTCCTAATTCATTTTTTGTGTCTCCAATTAAATAGACAAGGTCACCTGCCTGCTTAGCATCCATGGTTACCAATTTTGTCACATCGTCCACCTTAGCGATTGTGCTGATAAGCAAGGTTGGGGGAATGGAGATTTTGATATTTTCAAAGTGATAATCATTTTTCATGCTGTCTTTTCCTGAAATCAAAGGGATTTGATACATCAGACAATAATCATAAAGTGCTTGGTTTGACCTGACAAGTTGAGCCAATTTGTATGCACCATCAGGATTATTTTGACTCTCCACAGGGTCGCACCAGCAAAAATTATCAAGAGCCGCAATGTTTTCTAAAGAAGCCCCAACAGCAACCAGATTACGCACAGCCTCATCTATTGCACATGCCGTCATTGCATAGGTGTCAATGTCGCTATATCGTGGGCAAATGCCATGAGAAATTGCCACGCCTTCCATAGAATCAAGCAAAGGGCGAATCACAGTGGCATCGCTTGGACTGTCGCTGTGTTCCCCAACAAAAGGTTTAATCACACTTCCCCCCTGCACTTCGTGGTCATACTGACGAACAATGCTTTCTTTACTACACACATTAAGCCTTGCCAGCACTTGCTTCAGTTCTTCGGTGAGGTCATCAGGTTCGGGAAACAAAGCATCTTGCAAAACAGGGGCTTGCCATGACGCATGCAGTTTCATCGTTGGCAATCCATGATGCAAAAACTCCATCTCCAGAAAAACGACAGACTCCTCTTTGTAAACCGCATGAAAATATCCCGAATTGTCAAATGTTCCTAAAATGGTGGACTCCACTCCCATTACCTTTGAAAGCTGTAACAATTCATCACTTGTTTCAACAGGAACAGCAAGCGTCATACGTTCCTGTGCTTCTGAAACCAAGATTTCCCAAGGTTGAAGTCCTTCATATTTCAAAGGAGCTTTTGCCAGATCAATCAAACACCCGCCTGAAAGTTGTGCCATCTCTCCCACTGAAGATGCCAGCCCACCTGCTCCATTGTCTGTAATACATCGGTACAATCCCAAATCACGAGCTTTCAATAAAAAATCACTCATACGTTTTTGGACAATAGGGTCACCAATTTGCACAGCAGTTGAAGGAGACCCTTCATGCAACACTTCAGAAGAAAACGTTGCCCCGTGAATCCCGTCTTTTCCTATCCTTCCCCCACACATGACGATGAAGTCCCCAACTTGCACCTTCTTTTCAGTAGCAAGCTTGTTGTTGATTTTGCGTGGAATGATTCCCCCTGCGCCGCAGAACACCAGAGGCTTGCCCAAAAAACGTTCGTGAAACACAAGCGAACCATTAACGGTTGGCACTCCAGACTTGTTGCCTCCGTGTTCTACTCCAAGCCGCACGCCTGAAAAAATTCGTCTTGGGTGCAACAATTTTGGGGGCAAATCTCCTTCATAAAAAGGACTGGCAAAGCAAAAAATATCAGTGTTAAAAATGACACGGCAACCCAGACCTGCACCAATGATGTCCCGATGCACACCAACGATGCCAGTCAATGCACCGCCATAGGGGTCAAGTGCAGAAGGGGAATTGTGAGTTTCTACCTTAAAAGCCAGCAACCAGTCTTCATTAAAGTCTATCAGACCTGCATTGTCGGAAAACACAGACACACAAAAATCTTTGTCTTTTTTGAGCATTCTAACGTCTTGGGTCGCTTTTTTGATGTAAGTTTCATACAGCGAATCAATGACAGTCGTTGTTTGTTGTTCATGGTCTTCATATTCAATTTGTGCGTTGAAGATTTTATGTTTGCAGTGTTCTGACCATGTTTGAGCAAGGAGTTCAAGCTCTGCATCAGTGGCTTCCGTGCCGATTCCATTTTGCAGACGTTTTTGATGCCTTTGAGTGTCAGCAAAATAATTGACAATCGCTTGGGCTTCTTCTTCATTCAAAGCAAGCGTATTTTCTTGACTGACCTTTAGTGCCTCATCTTTTGTCGGCAGTTGAAAACGTTTGATTTGAATTGTTGTTTTGTCTTGTCTCTTTGGTAGTTTCATCAATTCAACATGCCGTGCTTGCCACTCGGTTTTGGGAATGACCCATGCTGATTCAATCAATGGGTTTCGCAAGACTGTATCAGTCCATTGTTGAGCATCGTCTAAATGCCCTTGCACAAGATAAGCACGTCTTGAGTCAATTTGACCTTTGACCTCATGTTGCAAATAAAGCTCACAAGTTTCTTTAGCACTCCTGCCAACATTGTCTGTCACACCTGCTAAAAATCCAATTTCTACATACCAATCAAAAGGACTGACTTCCCCAAAAAAATCGTTTACCCGAGCATCGTGTAAGACGGGGTCTTGAAAGACATCTTCACAAAGATTTTGCAAATTCCCCCAACCTTGCCCTGTCAACACGTAAATTTGCAAAGTACGAATCTGCTGAATGTTGCGAAATCCGCAAAGATGCGATTCTTTGAGGTACTGACGCCCAGCAGGGTCAATCAGATGAGGTTTGATTTTAAGTTCAATACGATTGAGCATTGGAATTGAATTAGAATTGAAAAAGGCTATTGAAAGTCAGAATTGACCTCGCAAGTGGTGTCTATGCCGCCCCTTGTGTTGTAAATCGTTTTAATCTGCAACGCATGAGGTTTGAGCAATGGAAACAAATCATTGAAAATCCTTGCAGTGATGGCTTCTTGGAACAAACCAACTTGTCGGAAAGAAAGATAATAATACTTCAGCGATTTCAATTCTACCAACAAGGCATCAGGAATGTATGTCATTTCTACAATGCCATAATCTGGAAGCCCAGAAAATGGACACACTGCAGAAAATTCATTCAGACGATAACACACCTTTTGCTTGGGTCCACTGTAGGCGAACGTCTCTAAGACTTCAGGCTTGATGGCACTTTCATCTTGAAAATCGTAAACCTCTCCTTCTGCATACTCTGCTTGATACACTTTTTCCATACGTCAATTCTTTTATTATGATTTAAAAATTAAAAAATTCGGCATTGTTAAGTAATAAGTGATAGCTGATTATTCCGTTTTGCCATGAACAAAAGAACAGAATATTGTAATGCTTTAAGAGACTTGCTGTAACATTTGGTTTTCCTTCTCATTCTTGCCAAGAAATGTCTCAAGAGAGAATTATACCCTTCTATCGTGTATGTTTCTGCCTTGGAACATGTATGAATTTCTTTGGGAATGACTTGTTTGTAAGCCTTGCAGTGATCAGTCATCACCTGAAGAGGTTTTGTTTCCTTGACCTTGTCCCATAAATGCCTACAGGCTTTTGAGTCTCTGTTTCCAAGCACACAATTGATAAATTGCTTCCCACATCTATCAACAGCAATCCAGAGCCAGCAGTAGTTTTTTTTGACTGGATGTAGGTGTGCATTTCATCAATTTCCATAATTTCAATGTCTGTGTCCTTTCTTAATGCCTTGAGCTGTTCGCCAAAACTACAGACCCAATTATAAACTGAAACATGAGAACAATTCAGCAAACGACCGATTGACCTGAAACCAAGACCCTCCAAATACAACTCTAATGCTCTTCTTTTGATCTGTGGTGAGATTTGACCACGATAGGACTTGGTATATTGATAGTTGCAGGCATTGCAACGCCTCCTCGGTTTACCATATAAAAAACCATTCTTAACCATCTTCTCACTTTCACATCTAGGACACGACTTCATTGCTACACCATGACTATCAATTCAATTAAATGAACTTAATATCGCATATCACTTATAGTTTAACAATACCAATTTTCTTAACGCTTCACGAACAAAATCTTCTATTTTATTGCCAACTTCATTCGGTCTCTTCCGTAAAATACCCTGTTGATTCACTTGAATCAACACCTCATTTGCAACATTTTTTAAAACTTCTAGGCATCTTATATCTTGTGCATTATTGTCATCAAAAGGAAGCACAGAATATCCAGATATTCCTTCTATTACAGTTCCCAATGATAAGCCCTTCAAAGGTTTTAACATTTGTGTAATGACGCCTTTCAATTCTTCTGACATTTTTGTCATGGTTTCCTCCGTTGTTATTTTTGGAACAGAACAATCCGATTGGTGTTGGTACCTCGTTTGTTGTTGTTGATGTTCCAGATGTTTGCAGTTTTGGTAAAGGTTTGCGTGTTGATGAAAACACCTAAGGCTTGAAACCCAGACTTGAGTCCGACAGGAAGAATCACCTCATCAAGTTTCACCTTCCCATTCTTGACTTCTCCCACCTCAAAAGCAACATATCCCCCTGTTTTAGTGATTCGGAAAAGCTCATCAAACACATTTTGCATTTTGACCTGCCAGTGTTCCAAAGAACTTGACATCGTGAGCTGTTGACCGACTTTTTTTGCATCAATCCCATTGAACCAACACCGCAACCAATTATCTTGGGCATACTGGACAACATTTAAAAAGGGAGGAGACGTGACTGTTAATTTGACAAAATCATCAGCAATTTGCTTGGTCTGGCTGGCATCTTGATTCAAAAACAATGCAGTTTCAGACTGTTGTTGAAGTGTCTGTTTTTGTTGTTGAGTGACCTGTCTTAACAGAGACTTGGTTTTTTTCAAAATCAGTTTTTTGACATCACGATATTCAGGTTTTTGCTGATATTTTTCATTGATTTTCACTTGACGTTCAGGTGAAACGGCTTGATTCGGGGGGAGCGAATAAACAGAAAAAAATCCTTTGGAATGTCCTGTTAAGCGATTGGTGGCAATCATTTTAATCCAATGGTCTAAAGGATTGAGCTTGTTTTGAAGGGCTTTTTCTAATAAAAGCTGTTTCAAAGAAACTAACTCGCCTAATGTTTTTGATTCATAAAACATAGACAAATCCATGTCTGCTTGCAATGTTTGGTCAAGTTGAATTTGTGCAAGATAATTTTCCAACTTCTGGAGGTCGGGGAGACATAAGCGGGGCTGACATAAAATTTGGCTTAACGGATTCATGTCATTGCCAATGACCTGTCTATTGAGCAATGCCGCTTCAATGATAGTTGTTCCTCTGCCTAAAAAAGGGTCATAGACCACATCATTTGCTTGAGTCAGCTGGGTGATGAAAAAGTGAGGAAGTTGCGGTTTGAAGCACGCACGATATGAAACTTCATGGAGGCTGTGAGCCTGACGTTGTTTGGCAGTCCAAAACTCATCAACGTACTTTGGAACTTCAGAATTTTGAGAATTTGGAGCAAAAAAGACACTTGCAGGCTTCTTGAACTCTTCAAAAAAGCAGGCTTGTTCTATCATTCTAAGGTTGTCTCATCATGTTTGGGAAACCAGCCAACGTTCCGCATCAAGAGCTGCCATACAGCCTGTCCCCGCTGCAGTTACTGCCTGACGATACACGATGTCTTGCACGTCCCCACAAGCAAAGACGCCTTCTACTGACGTCTGGGTTGTGCCAGCTTCAACAACAATGTATCCGTTGTCATCAAGTTGGAGTTGACTTTGGAAGGGTTGAGTATTTGGGATATGCCCAATGGCAACAAACAAACCTGTCAGGTCATGCTGAACAATCTCTTGGGTTTGAGTGTTTTGAATCAGTAATCCTGTCATGCCTTTTGTGTCATCTCCCAACACTTCATGGACGGTGCTATTCCAATGGATTGTGATGTTGTCATTGTCAAGCACTCGTTGTTGCATCACTTGGCTTGCTCGGAACTGGTCTCTGCGGTGAAAGAGATGCACGCTTTGGCAGAGATTTGACAGATAAAGGGAATCTTCCATCGCCACATCTCCACCCCCTACAACACCAACATTTTGATTTCTAAAAAAGAATCCATCACAGGTTGCACACGCAGAAACACCTTTGTTTTGAAAACGTTGTTCAGATTCCAAGCCAAGCCATTTGGCAGAGGCTCCTGTTGAGATGATGAGTGCATCACACGAAAACGTTTGCGATTCCGTTTTGAGAAGGAATGGTCTTTGCGATAAATCTAATTCATTGACCATTCCTTGATAAACGGCTGTGCCAAATCGTTCTGCTTGCTTTTGAAAAAGTTGCATCATCTCTGTCCCAGTTAAGCCATCAGGAAAGCCGGGGTAATTTTCAACATCAGTGGTAGTTGTGAGTTGTCCACCGGGTAAGTCTCCTGTCATCACAGCAGGGTTTAAATTAGCACGCGCCGCATAAATGGCTGCCGTCCAGCCTGAAGGTCCTGAGCCTAAGATGAAGACTCGGTGATGTTTGTCAATTTGTTGTTTGTTCAAGGTCATTATGATTAAAGATGGTTTACAAAAACTTGGGTTGAAATCTTCTGAGCTTCCTACTTGCCAAAACCTTACTATTTTGATTCATTTGACAAGAAGAAATTTGTACAAAATTCAACAGCTCAAAGCCCCCTCTTTGAGAAGACAAAGATTTTTGCTTCCTTTAAATCTTCACGGATTTTGATGAATCAAGGCAAAGTCACCTCAGGGGGACGCAGTCACTTCAGTCTGACGTAGGTGCAATTCATGGAGTTGGGACAGTGAAACAGTAGAGGGTGCTTGAGTCATCAAACATGATGCTTTTTGTGTTTTTGGGAATGCAACGACATCGCGTATGGATTCTGAATGGGTGAGGCTCATGATCAGTCTATCTATTCCCAAAGCGATTCCTCCGTGGGGAGGTGCGCCATAAGCCAACGCATCAAGCAGAAATCCAAATCGCTCTTTCGCTTCCACTTCACCGATCCCCATCAATTCAAACATCTGCTGTTGCATTTGGGATTGATGAATCCGTAAACTTCCGCCTCCTAGTTCTATACCATTTAAGACCACATCATAAGCACGGGAACGAATTTTGGCAGGATCGCTTTGAGCATATTTTTCCAAGTCTTCAAGATTGGGTTGAGTGAAGGGGTGATGCACAGAAACATAACGATTGGTTTGCGAGTCATGTTGGAATAAAGGGAAGTCATAAACCCAAGCAAATTGGTAATCATCAGGGGAAGCCAAGCCCTGCCTTCTGGCAATTTCACAACGCAACGCACCAAGAGAAGGCAACACCACTGACTCCGCATCAGCTCCAAACACTGCCAAATCTCCAACCTGCAAACCAAGTTTTGCCTCAATCTCTTGCTGTTCTTCTGCTTTAAAAAATTTGGCAATAGGCGACTGCCAGCCTTCCTCTTGACGTTTCACCCATGCCATGCCCTTTGCCCCATATTGCGAGACAAAATCGGTCAACTCATCAAGCTCTTTTCTGGAAAATTGCGCACCGCCCTCTACACGAATCGCTTTGACAATTCCCCCTTGATTAGCAGTTTTTGCAAACACTTGAAAGCCACAGCCTTTGCTCAATTCTGTTAAATCCACCAGTTTCAGACCAAAACGCAAATCAGGTGCATCAGACCCATATTCATTCATCGCCACATCATAGCTCAAGCGTTGAAACGGGGTTTGAACGTTGATGCCATTGACCTTGCTGAATAGTTCTTGAAGCAATCCTTCAGTCAAAGTATAGACATCTTCTTCTGAGACAAAGCTCATTTCTACATCAAGTTGTGTAAATTCAGGTTGCCGATTGAAACGTAAGTCTTCATCTCTGAAACAGCGTGCGATTTGAAAATAGCGGTCGTACCCTGCACACATCAAAAGTTGCTTGAATAATTGAGGAGATTGAGGCAGGGCGTAGAACGTGCCTTGATGAACGCGTGAAGGGACAAGGTAATCACGCGCACCTTCGGGAGTAGATTTAGTCAAGATGGGGGTCTCAATGTCAAAAAAATCACGTTCGTGAAAATACTGCCGAATGATTTGAGTCGCTTGAGAACGCACTTTTAGACGTTTCTGCATCTCTGGACGCCTTAAATCTAAATAACGGAATGCCAGACGTGTTTTTTCTTCTGTGCGAGAACGTTCATCCGTTGCAAAAGGCAAGGGTTTAGACTCGTTCAGCACTTCAAGGGATTCTGCCAAAACTTCAACAGCACCTGTTGGCAAATCTGGATTGACATTTTCAGCGTCTCTTGCAATCACTTTCCCAGACACTTGCAACACATAGCCCCCGCGTGAAGCATCTGCGAGTTCATAGGCATTGGTGGACACTTCTTGACGAAAGACAATTTGTGAAAGACCCGTATAGTCGCTTAAGTCAATAAAAATCACGCCCCCGTGGTCTCTTCTGGAGGCACTCCAACCACAAAGTGTCACGTCTTGACCTAAATGTTCCAGACTCAAATCTCCGCAATAATGAGTTCTCTGCATCGGACTACTTACTCCATTGTTCTACTAATTCTGTAAGAAGCCTGACACCCACGCCTGTTGCTCCTTTGGGCAAGTAGCTGACATCTTTCACTCCCCATGCTGTCCCTGCAATGTCCAAATGCGCCCATTTGGTGTCTTTGACAAAATGTTTCAAGAACATTCCCGCAGCAATCGTTCCTGCTGTGCCGTCCCCAGTATTTTTCAAATCAGCATAATCACTTTTCAAGGCATCTTCATACTCTGGAAAACTTGGCAACTCCCAAACTCGTTCTCCTGTGACCTGCCCTGCTTTTTCAATCTCACGCATCAGTTTACTATCGTTGCCAATCATTCCTGTTGCATAATGTCCAAGTGCCACAATACAAGCCCCTGTCAACGTGGCAAGGTCAATCATCGCATCGGGGCGGTATTGATCTACAACGTAAGCCATAGTGTCTGCAAGAATCAAACGACCTTCTGCATCAGTATTGATGACCTCAACAGTCTTTCCTGAATACGTTTTCCAGATGTCTCCGGGGCATTGTGCAGTGCCACTTGGTAGATTTTCAGTTGCCGCAATGACACCGATGACATTCAATTTAGGTTTGAGCGACACAAGATTATTCATCACCCCCATCACTGCCGCAGCACCACACATGTCAAACTTCATCTCTTCCATACCTTTAGAGGGTTTCAGAGAAATTCCCCCTGAATCAAAAGTCACTCCTTTGCCAACGAAGGAGACAGTTTTCTTGGCTTCAGGTGAACGGTATTCAAAAATAATCAACTGGGCTGGGGCATCTGACCCTTTGGAAACACTCAAAAACAAATCCATTCCAAGCTCTTTAAGCCTTGTTTCATCTAAAACTTTCACATCAAGAACTCCATTGGATTTTTCAGCCAGTTCTTTAGCTTTGTTAGCAAGGTCTTCAGGTCGCAAATCATTCGCTGGCAAGTTGCCTAAATCTCTAGCCAACTTGACGCCTTCTACAAGACCCACTGCTCTTTGCAGAGTCCGCTCGCTTGAAAAGGCTTGAACGTCACAAATCTTCACTTGCAAATCGTGGTCTTTGTTCCCTTCCTCACCAGTTTTGTACTGGTCAAAGCGATAACCTGCCAAAAGTCCCCCTTCCACAATGGCAGAAAATGGATCCTCAGGAATACGCAATGCACCAAAATTCCCAATGATGGAAAGATTTTGCAATTTTAAGCTAACTGCTTTCTTAATCACCTGCCCCGCACTCCTACGAAACGTTTCTGCATTCAGCTCACTAGGCTTGCCCAAACCTCCAACTAGCAAATGATGAAACTTGCCATTAACAAAAAAAGGCAGATGCAAGACTTCAGCTAACTTTCCAGAAAATCGGTCATCTTTGATGGCTTTCCTAATAGCCTCAACGTGACTTGATAAATCCCGATGACAGACCAGCTTGATTTGATCTTTGCTAGGACGAAAGGGAAGGAAGATCGCAACTGCTTCTTTTTTGAGCATAGAAGAAGACAGTTTGTAATTGTATTGAAATTGTACAGCCATGACACTCCTTTTGGTTGCAGAGACATACGAAAAAGACTGATAAGGATATTATGAATCCAACAAAAATGTCAAGAAAGTGTCTCTCTAAATCTCAAAAAATTATCTTTTATTATCAATAAAATTTTAATTTTAATACAAAATAAAAAATCAACATCTTGCCCAAATCAAATAAGCAAGAACTGGAATCTTTCGGATTCTTTTAAAAAATTGAAAGGTCTTTTTAGATGGGTTGGTAAGATATTGGTTTGCTAGATTGCTTCTGAAACACCCAAAAATCTTGATTTGTTTAAAATTTGTTGAAAGGTTTCGTCTTGGGAAGCATTAGCATTGATAGTGTGAATGCGTTGAGGTTCTTGAGATGCCAGTCGCCTGTATCCTGCAATCACACGTTCAAAAAAAGCCTGTGATTCATCATCAAGACGATTGGCTTGCTCGGGACGCCACTGCTGACGTTCTTTGGCTTTTTCAAAGGAGACGTCCAAAAAGAATGTACTATCGGGCTGGGTTAGCCACTCCTTGACAAATGGACAAATGGAGTCAAAATTAAGACCCCTGCCATACTTCTGATAGGCAATGGTAGAATCATGGAAACGATCACAAATGACCACTTTGCCAGACCGAACAGCTGGCAAGATGACCTGTTGCAAATGCTCTCTGCGGTCTGCCAAAAAAAGCAGTAGTTCACTGTGAAAATCCATTTGTTGACTCAACAACAATTCCCGAATTTTTTGACCAAATTCCGTCCCGCCGGGTTCTCTTGTATAAACAGCAGGTTGATGATGGTCTTGAAGCCATTTAAAAAACTTTTTGGCTTGTGTCGTCTTGCCACAGCCATCTATGCCTTCAAATGATAAAAAACAGCCCTTCCTAAAAGTCATTGCATGTACAAACCTAGATTGAGTTAGTTAAGCCAAATTGAAATGCAAAATTTGGATCAATGAAACCACGCAAATTCTTTGCTTCATTGAAGCAAAAGTCAAGCTAAAATGAAGCCATGCAAATTCTTCTTTCTGCAAATTAAAAACCATCATCTTAAAAATTCCTTTGCACAACCCTTATTTTTCATGTATCATTTCCTTTGTTTTCATTGAGTCATAAATTGTCTTTTTTCGTGTTTTAGATTGAGCAGGAGGTTTTGATGAAATTTTTTAAAGAATGCAAAAGTCGTTTGCAGTTGGTTGGCGGTGTGTTGTTAAGTGTGATGGTGTTGTCTTCTTGTAATTCAGAAGGAGGCAAGGAAAGTGTTCAGTTGTCCATTGGTTCAGACTCAAGTGCGTCTTCTTCCAAGTGGGACAAGGCAACGATTCGGTCAAACTATGCACTGCTTTTTAAGGCAGAAGACTACCAAGCAGGGCTTCCTCTCAAAGAAGAATTTGACAGGGCAAAGAGCGTGCTCAGACTTGATGATGATTACTTCACCAAATTAGACTTTGAAGACACCAGCGGGGACTGGATTGTTCAAGTCAGAGGTTATGAAGAAGAAGACGTCACTGCCACAGAATCCGTGCGTTACGGAGTGCATCAAACTGGGATTTCTGGGAGTTTTCAGTTTAGAGAATCAGGCGTGACAGAAGTCAAGGTCAAAATCAGACCAGCAGGCAAGCATTTTCCTATCACAGGACAGCTTGCTCATCAAAGAAGCACAGGGTCAAGTTGTGCTTTTCAGCTGTCTATGTCTGGCGAACAGACTGCAAACATCGGCAGCAGAGGCTATGTGGCAGACCTTCAAATCTATGACGGCAACGGAACAATGCTAGGAGAAATGAGTCAGTCTGCCATGCAATTTGACTTGATGGACTATGCTGACAAGGTTAAAAAGCTCAAAGTGAGTTTGAAAGTCAAAACGGCAGACCCAGAGACAAGCGAAAAACTGCCCATGCAAGAGTTTCAAGTCAACTGCGACCCCTTCTTGATTGCAACACTTCAAACTCTTCAAGACAGCGACAAAAAGACTTTCACCCTTAGTCCTTTGCTTTTGAAAACTCAAACGCCATTGGTTGCGACTCAAACCCCGTATGATGCCAGCCATGCGTGTTCCAAACAAAAAGGAATGTTGCTTGTCTCTGAAGACAACTTCAGCACTTGTGAAGCGATTCAACTCATCAAGTCAGCTGAAGGCTATCTAATCTTACCCAAGCAAGAATGGGATTGGGGGAATGGTTACTTTTTGGGAGTCCGTGAAGTGGCAGACCAAGCCCCGACTCCATTTGGAATAAGCCAAAGCAACCAGCTGTCTTTTGAAACTTCTCAAATGTCACTGCCTGCCTCCACTATGAGCTTGCAGGTCAACTTGTCAGAAATCAAACAAGTCAACAATCAGCAACATTTTTCTCTTAAAAACAATGGAAGTTACAGCTACCAGACTGCGACAGGTTGCGATGCTCTGGCAGGTGTCAAATACCAGAACATGACGGGTGCGGTCTTTCAGAAGATAGGGAACGCCTGTGAGGTAGAACCTTCTTTGAGACCCCCACAACTTGACGCAAGCATGCTGTCTTTGACAGAAGTGTTATTGAATTGGCAATCCTTGCCAAACAGGCAATACAACATTCATCGCAAACAAGATTCAAGCTCTCAATGGAATCGCTTCTCCAACAAAACAGCTCCTTGGCAAGATGACGGATTGGGGACTACAAGCTCTTATTCTTACAAGATTGAAGTCTGCAATGCTAGTAGTCAAAATTGTTCTCAAAGCTCACAAGTCATCAAAGCAGGGATCAATCTAGCACCTGTGGCTTCTGCTGTTCAAGTGTCTGGTTCACAAACAAAAATCAAGGTCAGCTGGCAGAAACCCAGTGGACTAGCGAGCATCACGGGTTACCAAATCTCTCGTCAAAAGTCAGGTGCAAGCTGGGAGGTTGTTCAAACAATCAACGATGCCAACACAACTCACTGGACAGATTCAGGCTTAACAGCAGGCAAGATCTATGGCTACGAAGTCGTTGCCACCACTGCAGATGCTGAGTCTATTCCAGCAGTCGCCTCTGTGCAACTGCAACCCTTGCCAGCAGCGCCTACCATCACCAATGCCAACAAAGAAGCCATTGATTCTGTCAAAGTAGAATGGACTGCATTGGCAGGTGCTACCAGTTACGAATTGTATCAAGCCACTACAACAACAGCCTCTGCTTTTCAAGTTGCCACTACAACAACAACCGCCACGACTTATGGACAGCATGACCTACCAGCAGACTCCTACTATTACAGAGTGAAGGGTTGCAATATCGCAGGTTGTTCTGCCTTGTCTGCCGCAAGTTCTCTTGTCAAGATTGATATAAGCTGGACAAAACTCACAAACTCAGCAGGCTGGTCAGCACGTTACGGGCATAGCAGTGTGGTGTTCAATGGCAAAATGTGGGTGCTAGGTGGCTATGATGGAAGCAGTAAAAACGATGTCTGGTCTTCTGCTGATGGCAGCACTTGGACAAGAGCCACAAATTCAGCAAGATGGCTTGCTCGCGGTTTTCATAGCAGTGTGGTGTTCAACAATAAAATGTGGGTGCTAGGTGGCTCTGATGGAAGCAATAAAAACGATGTCTGGTCTTCTGCTGATGGCAGCACTTGGACAAGAGCCACAAATTCAGCAGGCTGGTCGGCTCGCCAGGGACATAATAGCGTGGTGTTCAACAATAAAATGTGGGTGCTAGGTGGCTATGATGGCGGTCGCAAAAACGATGTCTGGTCTTCTAGCGATGGAGGCACTTGGACAAAAGCGACTGATTCAGCAGGCTGGTCAGCACGTTACGGGCATAGCAGTGTGGTGTTCAATAAAAAAATCTGGGTGCTAGGTGGCTCTGATGGAAGCAATAAAAACGATGTCTGGTCTTCTAGCGATGGTGTGAATTGGACAAGGTCCACTGATTCAGCAGGCTGGTCGGGTCGTAATAGTCATAGAAGTGTGGAGTTCAATGGCAAAATGTGGGTGCTAGGTGGAGATGCTGGCGGTCGCAAAAACGATGTCTGGTCTTCTAGCGATGGCGTGAATTGGACTCAAAGTACTGTTTCAGTAGGCTGGTCGGCTCGCCATTCTCATCAAACGTTAATTTTCAACAATAAAATGTGGGTCATCGGAGGAATTGATGGAGGCAATAAAAACGATGTCTGGGTTTCTGCTAACGCAAGTGTTGTGTCCAAGATGCAAGATTCAGCAGGCAAAGCCTACGGACGTTCTGTTTTGAAGTTAGACACCAGTCACACATTGTTTTCTCAAAGCACCAGAGGTGCTTGCTCTACAAGGGCAAACACCTTGCTGGTCTCTGCTGATGGCTTTGTCAACTGCGATGCTGTCTTTGTCAAAAAAGGTGGTAGGAATCATGTTGTCATTCCCAAAGAAACTTGGAAGCTCAACGTCACTTATCAAATCGGAATGATGACCAGCATCGGTGCGAAACCGCTCAAAGACGTCGCTGGCAACGTCCTGTCATTCACCACCAACAACGAAACCCATGACTCTACCAATGCCATCAAAGAGTTTGATGTTGGAGGATTCGCCAAGCTCAAAGGTGATGACTTCCATCTGGACAAAGACGGCAAACTCTGGTTCTATCGCAACGAAGGATCTAACGTACCAGCTTATGATGCCAACGCTTGCAAAACCATGTTTGATTTCCAAAATGTCAATTCTGACAACTTCATGCCTGAAACCACCTCTGGTGGAGGCAGAACACTGGCTAAAGATATATTAGCTTCTGGTCCCAGTACCTATCATTATTTGGTTGACAATGTCGGATCAAGAACCAAGGTTAGAAACATTGTAAGTGGCACAGAAACTACTTTTGACAGAAGCTACCAACCTCATACATTCTTTTACTACCTGTGCGGTGTGGAAATTCCTGACCGTTCGTAGTTGTTTTTTTAGGTTGGACGTTTCAATTCCCCTTCTGTGAAGGTCAACAAACCAGAGGCTTGTTGCTGGCAGGCAACGCCTGACGGGGTGGTTTCCTTTCCTCATTGTAGTTTGCTTTTCGTCATTGGGGACCTGACCCGCAATCTCTTCTTTTTTTCTTAAAACACAGGACAAACACTTGGGTTTGTCCCTACGTTTTGACTTGCGTGCGTGTTCTTGTCATCACGTGCTTGACCCGCAATCTCTTCTTTTTTTCTTAAAACACAGGACAAACACTTGGGTTTGTCCCTACACCATCACCTGCTGGCTTGTTTTTCCGTCATTGGGGGACCTGACCCGCAATCTCATTCTTCTTCAAACACAGGACAAACACTTGGGTTTGTCCCTACGTTGTGACTTGCGTGCGTGTTCTTGTCATTGCTGACCTTGACCATTCGTCTGGGGGACCTGACCCGCAATCTCATTCTTCTTCAAACACAGGACAAACACTTGGGTTTGTCCCTACGTTGTGACTTGCGTGCGTGTTCTCGTCATTGCTGACCTTGACCATTCGTCTGGGGGACCTGACCCGCAATCTCATTCTTCTTCAAACGCAGGACAAACACTTGGGTTTGTCCCTACACCATCACCTGCTGGCTTGTTTTTCCGTCATTGGGGGACCTGACCCGCAATCTCATTCTTCTTCAAACACAGGACAAACACTTGGGTTTGTCCCTACGTTGTGACTTGCGGGCGTCTCCTTGTCATCACGTGCTTGACCCGCAATCTGTTTTTTTTCACTCTTCTTTTGTTTTCTTTCTCACTCTTTTTCTCAAAAATCTGCTAGACTAGATATTTTATCTTGTAGATTTTGAATTTAAGGAGACGAAGATGAGTGAAAGATTTGACGAGATTTGGGCAACTTTAGATAGAATTACACAAAGGCAAGAAGAATTTGCAAAACAACAAGAAGAATTTGCAAAACAACAGCAAGAGTCCAGTGCTAGATGGGAAAAAGAAAGAGTAGAACGCAATGCCGCTTGGGAGAAAGAAAGAGTAGAACGCAATGCCGCTTGGGAGAAGCAGATGCAAGAACGCGATGCCGCTTGGGAAAAAGAAATGAAGGAAGAAAGACGATTGAGAAAAGAAAGCAACAAGAAGCTGGAAAGTTACATCACGGTAGAAAGCGACATACAGGAAGACGCTTACTATCGTACTGGTCAAAGAGAGATAGAAGAAAAAGGATTTATCATGATTGGTGGGGTTGCTTATGATTCTGTAGATAAAAATGTGAAGGGAAGATTTGAGAAAGTAGTTGGGCAGTATGACGTTGTTTTTTATAATCGTTCTCACATCTTCATTGTAGAAGTGAAGCACAAACTACGTCTTGATGACTTTGACCAAGTGTTCAGGCACAAAGAAACTTTCCCTGTTGTTTTTCCTCAGTATCAAGATTTTCAAATTCATCTGGGACTTGCCTGCCAAAGCATTCCAGAACATCTCATCTCTCATGCCAAAGCCAAAGGAGTTTACCTCCTGCAACCTGAAGCAGACCAAATCAAAATCATTGAACCTTGATTTTCATTGCTCACCTTGCCACACAATCTGTTTTTTTCTTTTGTTTTCTTTCTCGTTCTGCTCTCACCCTTGTTTTTTTAGATTCCGTGTCAAGTGCGGAATGACAGAGGAATTTTGCAGGCGTGTCTTTTCGTTATTCCATCGTCTCCTTGTCATTGCTCACCTTGACCATTCGTCATTGGGGACCTGACCCGCAATCTCATTCTTCTTCAAATACAGGACAAACACTTGGGTTTGTCCCTACGTTGTGACTTTCGTGCGTCTCCTTGTCATTCCTGCGAAGGCAGGAATCCATGCTTGGTTTGGTCATTGCGTGCGTCTCCTTGTCATTCGGAGCGAAAGAACGTCACCCTTGTGAAAACGGCAGTGTTCACTTGTTGTTGGCATGATATTTTTCAAGTCTTTTATAGTCAAAGAAGAGTTTGAGAGAGAGTTCCAGCATGTCCAAAGTTTTGGAATGTCGTTTAGATTTTCTCATCAAGCGAGCTAGGTTATCTCTGATGGAAGAATTAGAAGATTCAATGAGATGAGTCTTTTTTTGCCTATTTCGTGGTTCTCTGGAATTTGTCATTGAGCAAATGCCACTTGATAGCATGAGTTGGCATCGGTATAGATCGTCTTCATTCTAGGTCGCTGTTCTTTGACTAGTGCATACAGCTTTCGCACAGCTACTAATCCTTTGCCTATCACAAAGGCAATCACACATTGTTCTTGACGAGAATAGGCTGTCCAAACAGCTACTCTTTGGCTTTTTTTTGAACAAAAGTGTAGATCTCATCCATCTCTATACTATCTACTTGTGCATGGAAACTTGGTGCGTCTTTTGGAAGTTGAGACACTCTAGCTTTTTTGATCCAGTTGACAATTGAAGCGGGAGACACCTGCAAAAAACGAGCGATCTTTCTGATGCCTACACTATTGACATACATCTCTAAGGCTTGACGCTTGGTCTCTAGTGGGATTCTCAAACCATTTGAGGTGAATGCTCTCTGACATGACTTGCAACGATACCTCTGAACCCCTTTGTAACTTCCATTCTTGATATAAGTCTGACTCCCACAATGATGACAACTTCTCATTTCCATTCCTCAAATTCACTCTCACATGCAATGACAATACCAACTAAACACTGCCCCGCCTGACGGGGTAGTCCTTACCTGTGCCATTGCTCGTCAAAGCAAGCGAAATAATCAACTCTCACTGATCATTTAACGATGTTCTCAAAAAAACAAATGCTTTTTCAAGTCATTAGAGATTTGCTCATTGAGAAGGGTTGCAACGGCTTTGGGGTTTTTCAATCCTGATGAAATGTGACGAATCACGCCTAAAATGGGGGAGTCTATTCGTTCCTGTAATGTTTGCCAACAGTAATGAATGAGATTGGCATCATGTGTTTTGTTTGGGTTAGTCAAGATGATTAAACTGGGCATCAAGCCTTCCTTTTCCAGAATATGCAATTCCATCAAAGCGCCATTCAACCAATGTTCTCCTATCCCACAAACCCAAATGATTCTTGCCTCCAATGTTTTCAGCCATTCTAATTCTGTGATGTCTTGTGTCAATGGAGAACATAAAGCCGCAGAACTTTCAATCAGGACTGTTTTAAATTGGGATTGAAGGTGCTGAAGTTGCGTTGTGATGACTTGTAGTTTTGGACAAATTCCATCACGCAACCCTGCAAAAACAGGCGAAAGTGCTTCGTTAAACTGGTAAGGATTCAAACAAGTTTGATGAAATGGCGATGAAACGGCATACAACTCGCTTTCTGTCTGTTGGTCTTTGGCATTCATTAAAACTGCCCCCGTTTGAATCGCCTTGAATGCGACAAATGACTTGTGAGCTAACTCAAGCAACCCTAGAATAGTGAAGGTTTTGCCAACTCCTTTTGCCCCCCCTAAATAAAGTAATTTGCTCACTTTTCTTGCTTGCCTGTTAAAATCAGTTTTTGACGAAGTTTGCGAATTTGTGAAGGTTGTTGGTCTCGTAAATCTTCACGAACATCATCAGCATTGAGGTATAACTTATTGCTAGCTTGATTTTGTTCTTGTTCAAGACGTTTTTGCCTCTCTAATTCATTTTGAATATATTGCCAGACATTGATGACTTCACCATTTCGTTCAATCGTCACCCCCTTTAGTTCTTCTTCTGTAAACCCTGCTTCTCTTGCAACATCAAGATAACGTTGCATTTCTTTTAGCAATTCTGCTTGTTCCTGACCAAAAGCAAGATAGCTTGAAAACGTCATCACAAGGCACAGCAAGGCACTCTTGAAAAATAATTTCAAATTCCTGCTTAAAATGAACAGATTGTGCATCAACAAACGCATAGACCACTCCAACAAAAAATAAAAATGATGTTTTTTCAAAAATCCAAGCCTTTTTTGACTTTGCTCTTATTTGTAACGTTCCTTGCAAATTGTTCTCCAACCTTGCAAGACAGACTGCGAATTTACAATTCTGCACTCAAATACTTTAAAAAAGGCAACGAGGCATTAAGTCGTGGAATTTATCACGATGCCGTTGTCAATTACAGAAAAGCCGTTCAAATTGACCCCAGTTCTGCAGAATTTCATTACAACTTAGGGTTAGCCTACTACCATGCAGAACTCTATGTGGAAGCAAAAACAGCATTCAAACGTTCATTGCAATTTGCCAAAAAAGCTCCTGAAACGTATTACAATCTTGCATTAGCTCATTATCAACTGGGGGAAGACACAGACGCCCATGAAGCCTACCAAAATTATCAAAACCTGATGCAAACCCAAGCAACAAAGCAAGGCATCACGCCTCAACAAGCTCTTCCCAATCCTCAACAACAAGGCATCGCCACTCAAGCTACCCAACAAAAATAATTCCCTACTTGGCAATGAATCGTTGTGCTGTATCACGTAAAATTTCTAATTGAGTGAGCAACATATCTTGTTGTTGCGTAGAAAGAAAACCCCATGACTTTTGCAAATCCTCAAGTATTGCTTGAAACTTTCCATCGCGAGGTCCTTGTAATTTTTGAAGTTGCGTCACACTAGGTTGCATTTGGTGAGCATTGGTATTTCTGACAAGCAGTTGAAGCTCGTTGTAGTTCCAACGGAACAATGCGGCAATCCGTTTCAGCAATTCTGTATCAGGCATTTTGCCTTGTTCTAATTCTGCATATTCATCAGGTGAAAGATTCAGCAACAAAGCAATCCCTTCCACAGATTGCCCAAAATTCTCACGTGCTTTTGTCAAACGTTGCCCAAGTGTCTCAGACTCTGGCGCTTCTAACGTGAGGGCAGGAGGGGGTTTTTTATTGAGTTGAGATTTAGAATGGATTGGTAAATTTGTAAAAACTGATGTCGTTTGACTCATCAATTTGCGTTGCACTTGTAAAAAATTCCAACTAAAAAGTGAACAAATTTGCCTCAATAATGAATCAGGAGGGGTCTTTCCTGCCTCTATTTCTAAATACTCACCAACGGGAATATTCAACAGCAGAGCAATTGCTTCAGGGGGTTGACCTACTTTTTCACGAGACGTACGCAACATGTCTGCAAACGTATTTGGTTTAGATTCTACTGATTCAGAGGCGGGAGAGGTTTTTTTTTGACTTGTCCCCGAGCCAGAAAGACGTATTTTTTGAAGGGTTTCTTGGTAATTCCATTGAAATAAGGAACAGAGTTTGCGTAAAAAATCATCAGGAGGAACCCAGTCTTCTTCAAGACGTTGATAGTCTTCAGCAGAAAGACCAAGCAATAAGGCAAGCCCTTCTACACTTTGACCAATAGATAAGCGGAACTCTCGCACCATTTGATTAAAATTTTTCATCTTCAAAAAGTCAAAATTGTTTTCTAAAAAATATGTTTTCAGTCTTTTGGCATTGTTATTCTGCTGGCAAGCTCTGGCGACATCTAATTATGGACTGGGTCCTATTGAAGTCCGAGACCAATTCCCTATTACTTTTCGTTTTTTGTCTATGACGCCCAGTAATACCAAACCGATTGGAGATGGTGTTGCCTCTCTTTCCTATCATTTTGTTGTCACCAATACTTTTTTAAATAGTCAAGGAGCGACCAAAGCCATAGATGATAACACACTTGAGGCAGGGCTAGAACCTTCAGACTTTAATGACCCCAACACAGGCAAGCCTATACCCGGCTTTCACAACTACATTGACGTTGAAAGTCATTACCATCGTCTTTCGTGGAAATATGGGCTATCTGAAAACCTAGAATTTGGATTGAACATTGCCTTTGTTTCTTTGATTGGAGGGATTTTTGACCATGCCATTGAAGAAGTTCACCGATTAGTCGGTATTGACAACGCTACCGAATTTGGAGCTTATCGTGCCAATACTCAACGCAATCAATATCACTTCTTTGTTGCCTTAGAAGACCGCTTTTTGATTGCATCAGAAAAAGAAATCTATACTGCCCCTACTGACCCTGTTCTTGACTTCAAATGGACTTTGACAGAAGGCAATGAGGTCATTCCAGCAATCGCATTGAAAACCTCCGTCAAATTTCCACTTTCACGCAGTAGCGACACCCCTGAAGAAGAAGAAGCCAACGAGATACTTAGCAATGGCAAGACAGACTGGGGAATGACTGCCTTGTTTTCTAAAGGGTTTGAATACTGGATCATTCATCTAGGCTGGTCTAAATCACGTCTTGGAGAAAATGACGGCTTTGTCTCAGAACTAGACCATCGTTACGTCACTTTTGAGTTAAGACACAGCGAAGAATCCTCAACTATTTTCCAGTTTATGAGTATAGGAAGCGTTTACCCTGAAGTTGACGAAATTTCAGGAGTGAATGACAGAGGCAACGTCTCTCTTTCAAGAGAAGTGGAAGTCCTAGTACTGGGATACAAATATCACAGCAGAAGTGGCTGGACTTGGGACATAGGCTTTGTAGAAGACTTCAGCCAATTTAGCAACCAAACTGACGCCTCATTACTCTTTGAATTAGGAATGGTCTTTTGATGGTCTTTAAAATGAATAAAACACTTCTTCTCTTCTTATTCCTCTTTTTGGTTAGAACGACGAACCTTTTGGCACAAGAGAATGAGATTTTCTATTTGCTTGGGATTCGTGGGGGGACACAAGACCTTGAAGCCCCAATGCCCGGTCAACGCAAGGAAGAGGGCTTTTTATTAGAGATGGAAAGTCGTCATGGTGAAACCGAAGACCGAGAAGAAAAAGTACAAGTCATGGAAGGGATTTTTGAATTTTTAAAATGGTCTGACAATGTTGGCAGTGGCTTTAGAATCCAAGTAGGAAATTACAAAAAAGAGTACGATTTTGCTGATACGTCCTATGCAAGATTTCAGGTCAAGTCGTTTCTCTATGGTTTTGCCATGTACTACGATTGGGGCTGGATACAACCCTCTTTTACAATCGGGTCAGGGGCTTATGGCATGAACTTTTCCCAGAACATTTTGCAAAAGGAAGGGGAACAAGCAGGTGAAAAAGTGACGACTTCGTACAGTGCCTCTACTTCTGATGTCTTATTCTATGAATTTGGCTTCCGCGTTCCAATGGGAGGCGGGGGCTTGATGTTCGCATGGCAAGCCATCAGAGCCCGTATGAAAGTACGAACATTCGGCAAATTTATTGAGCTAGGAGGTACTGCACAACTCGTTGGACTCTATTATGCCTTTTAGAAAAATTGTCCAATTTTATAGAAATCTAAAATTCTTAACAAAAATAAGATGACGCACTTGACACGGAATCTCAAACGTCCTCCGTCATTCCGCACTTGATGCGGAATCTATCTTAAACCAAGCACAGATTCCTACATGACTGGATTCCTGCTTTCGCTCCGAATGACGAAAGAAGAGAGATTGCGGGTCAGGCCCCCAATGACTAAGTTCAAGGTGAGCAATGAAGAAAAAAGATAGATTCCTGCTTTCGCTCCGAATGACGAAAGAAGAGAGATTGCGGGTCAAGCCCGCAATGACAGCTTTCAAGGTGAGCAATGAAGAAAAAAGAGAGATTCCTGCTTTCGCTCCGAATGACTAAGTTCAAAGTTCTGTATAAGAAGACAGGCACGCTGGTCTGTCCCTACAAAACTACCTCCCAAACTTGATTAAAAGCATGTCATTGCCTCCTGAATTGGTCTTTCCAGCAAAATCTCCTTGAGAGTATCCTGTCACGTAAACATTGCCTGCTGAATCCACACTCACTCCAAATCCTCTATCATTATTGTTAGTGCCAAGCAACTTAGACCACTGCTTGGCACCTGAACTGTCATACTTGATTAAAAACATGTCCTGAAATCCTGAATTGGTCTTTCCAGCGAAATCTCCTGCAGAATATCCAGTCACGTAAACATTGCCTGCTGAATCCACACTCACTCCAAATCCTCTATCATCACTGCTAGTGCCAAGCAATTTAGACCACTGCTTGATACCTGAACTGTCATACTTGATTAAAAACATGTCATTGTTTCCTGAATTGGTCTTTCCATCAAAATTTCCTGAAGAGTATCCTGTCACGTAAGCATTGCCTGCTGAATCCACACTCACTCCATATCCCAAATCATCACTGCTAGTGCCAAACAACTTAGACCACTGCTTGGCACCTGAAGTGTTATACTTGATTAAAAACATGTCTTTATCTCCTGAATTGGTCTTTCCATCAAAAGCTCCTGCAGAGTATCCAGTCACGTAAACATTGCCTGCTGAATCCACACTCACTCCATATCCCAAATCATCACTGCTAGTGCCAAACAACTTAGACCACTGCTTGGCACCTGAAGTATCATACTTGATTAAAAACATGTCCTTACCTCCTGAATTGGTCTTTCCATCAAAATTTCCTGAAGAGTATCCTGTCACGTAAACATTGCTTGCTGAATCTACACTCACTCCTAATCCTTCATCTTCACTGGTAGTGCCAAGCAACTTAGACCACTCCTTAGTGCCTGAAGCATCATGCTTGATTAAAAACATGTCCCTACCTCCTTGATTGGTCTTTCCATCAAAATTTCCTGCAAGCATTCCTGTCACGTAGACATTGTCTAATGAATCCACACTCACTCCAAATCCCAAATCAAAATTGCTAGTGCCAAGCAACTTATACCACTCCTTAGTGCCTGAGGCATCATGCTTGATTAAAAACAAGTCAGCACTTCCTTGATTGGTCTTTCCATCAAAATTTCCAGAAAGGTATCCTGTCACATAAACTGCTCCTTTAGAATCCACACTCACTCCAAATCCCAAATCATTATTGCCAGAGCCAAACACACGAGACCATTGTTCAGACAAGTATTCAGCAATGGCTTGGTTGTAGCAAGCCCATTCAGAAGCAGGCGTATTGCCTGATGCTTTGACACGAACACAGAGCTTGTCTTTGGCAATCGCATCATCTCCAAAACTAAAAGGGCTACTGCAATCAGTTGGAGTTGTGCCACCATCTTTGGTGCATTGATAACTCTTGCCTGAAGTGGTGGCAAAGGTGACTGTTCTGGCTGACACTGACAAGCCAGTTGGTGGCTTTGGTGGCTTCGGTAAGACAGAGGCAGTATTGTCATCTGATGGACTACGTTTGTCAGTGCAGGCAACAAGCACACTGAGACCAAACAGGATTGAGCATTTCTTCAAAGAAGAGGGTTTAAGAAACGATGCCACAGCATCAGTGTAGGCAACAAGTGCTTTTGAGAAAATCTGGATTGTACGACATGCAAACATTTGATGGACTCCATGTAGAGGTTAGACAAAAAAACAACATTCAACACAATGAATGTCGTCATGGTAAAACTCTTGGTTTGAAAAAAACATCATCTAATTTTCAGGGGAAAGAATTGAACAAAAAAACAAAGCCTATACTATGCAAGTACAAAAAAAAAATACAAGCCAAGACTCATAATTTTGAGGAAATTTGAAGATTTTTAAAAAAAGAGGGAAAAAGCAGCAAGCTGGAAGGTTAGGAAAGATACAGGTTTGAAGGTTTTTTAAAAAAATTTAAGGAATTTTGAGTCTTGGGTCAACAACGCCATAAATGAGGTCAACAAGAGTATTTGTGAAAACCACAGCGAAAATCAGTAAAAGAATGATGGTTTCTACAACAATTAAATCCCGCTGTGCTAGTGCTTGAAAAAGTAAGCGACCAAGTCCAGGTAGGTAAAAAACATTTTCTATCACAACCACTCCTGCCAGTAAAAAAGCAAATTGTAATCCCATAATTGTCAAGACAGGAATCAAAGCATTGGGTAAGGCATGAGAGATTAAAGCCCGACATTCTTTAGCACCTTTGGCTTTGGCAGTGCGAATGTAATCTTGCGCTAAGACTTCAAGCATGGCTGAACGTGTGAGACGAGCTAGAACTGCCGCTTGAGGTAAAGCCATTGTCAAGGTAGGTAGAATCAGGCTTTGAAATGAGCGATAAATGCTTTCTTCCCAGCCAACAAACCCCCCAGCAGGAAACCACTTGAGTTGTAATGCAAAGACAATGACCAATAAATATCCAAGCCAAAAATTTGGAACTGCAATCCCAAATTGTGTGACTCCCATCAGACCATAATCCAGCCAACTGCCTTGCTTGAATGCAGAAAACGTCCCAAGAACAATGCCAAGAACTCCTGCTACAATCAATGCAAAAACTGCTAAGGGAACGGTCACAGGTAACCTCTCCATGACCAGCTGTGAAATCGGCTTGTCATAGGTGTAGCTTACGCCGAAGTCACCTTGAATCATATTGCCTACCCAACTGAAGTAGCGGGTCAGCAAAGGCTGATTCAAACCCATTTCTTCACGCAATGCTTGCAGGGTATCTTCTTGGGCATTGACCCCTAAAATCACCTGTGCAGGGTCGCCCGGCAAAATTTCCAGTACTGTAAAAATCAACAACGACGCAACAAGCATCGTCACAACGAAAGAAATGAGTCTTAAAAGGAAGAAACGTCGCAAAGGTCTGCCATTTTTGAATCAAAACAACGTTGGATTAACGCAAAGACAATTCAGAAACCACAACTGCAGGTTGAGGCGAATTTTGCCACATGCCTTGTACCTTCTTGCTCCAAATGCCTACCTTTGCCAGTTGGAACAAATACACATTGACAGCATCTAACACAATCTGGCTTTGTGCCTGTTCCAGCAAGCGATAACGTTTGGCAACATTGGATTCTTGATTCAAGGCTTCAATCAATTTTTGAAAGTCAGCATCTTGGTATTGGAAGTAGTAATCAGGTCTGGCATAGATGCCAATGTCCATTGGCTCAACATGCGAAACAATAGTGAGGTCATAGTCTTTGGCTTTGAAGGCTTGAGCCAACCATTTTGCCCACTCTACAGGAATGATTTCTGTTTCAATGCCAATGTCTCTGAGCTGCGAGGCAATGATTTCACCGCCACGCCTTGCATAAGCAGGGGGGGGCAATACCAAACGGAGCTTCAATTTATCATAACCTGCTTTTTTCAAGAGTTGCTTGGCTTTTTCTGGATTGAATGGATAGACACTGCTTAGATCAATGTAGGCGGGGTGATGCGGAGCAAAATGAGTGCTGATAGGCGTCCCAAATCCAAACATGGCACCATCAATAATGTCTTGACGGTTGATGGCATGAGAGATTGCACGCCTGACACGAAGGTCTGAAAGAGCATCTGATTTGTTGTTCATAGCAAGAATGGTCTCGCCTTCTGTTGTGCCTTCTAACACCTGAAAGCGGGAATCCCCTCTGAATACCTCAACATTTTCTGTTGCAGGGAAAAGCGGGAATCCATCTAAATCCCCAGACATCAGGGCATTTGTTGCGGCTAAAGGGTCGGAGATGAATCGGAAAGTCACTTGCTGAATTTCAGGCTGTTCTCCCCAGTAATTTGGGTTGGCTTTCAGCTTAATGCTGTCGCCACTGACCCAACGTTCCAGAAGATAAGCTCCTGTTCCAATAGGCGTCTTTTTGTTCTTTTTAGCACTGCTTTCTGACACCATGACTGCATCACCCCAGCCTAAACTGTCAAGCAAACTGCCTGAAGGTTTTGAGAGTGAAATGACAACAGTGAACTCATCTTGAGCTTCCACGCTTTCAATTGCTTGGAATAATGCTTTTTGGGCATTGACTGAATCTTGACCCCTTGCACGATTCAAGGAAAATACTACATCTTCAGCACTGAATGGAGTCCCATCATGGAACGTTACGCCTTGTTGTAAGTAGAAGGTGTAAATTAATCCATCTTCAGAAATGTCCCAACTTTTTGCCAAAGCAGGAGATACCTCGCCATTGGCTTGAATCTTTGTCAAGCCTTCAAAAATATTTTGATATGTGACATCGTCAATCGCAGCTGCTGCACCAGCTGTTGGGTCAAGGTGGGGTGGCTCAAGACGTAATCCAATAGAAAGACTTTGGGCAAATCCAGTCGCGAATGTTACAGAACTGACAGCGACGAGAACAACTTGTTTGACCAAAGATTTCATCACAAGATTCCTTTTGGCAAAATGGCAAAAAATATCAGACAAAAAAGTCTGGCAGAAAATAAAATAAAAAATGTATCAGATTTGTTTAGTTTATCGTACCTCATTCAATGCCCAATCGTATTCATAGCTAATGCTAGATTTTTGATGTTTTTTGAGCAGCTTAGCTTTTTCGGGGGTCGCATATTTTAGTAAATGCTGAATCACTTCTGCTTCATTCTTTCCAAAATCTTCTTGATACCATTCATAAATTTCTGAAAGTTGTAGATTTTGTCCTATGACCTGAGCGCCTCTTTGATGATTCACATATTCCTTTGCCCCTTTGTCTAACAAAGCCTCAAGATTGGCAGGCTCAAAGGCTTCTTTTTGTAAATTAGGACAACCCATGCTGGCACAATTCACAACGTAATGAATACGTGCATCCTTCCAAATCGGACGCAAAATGCGATGTTCTACATCATTGAGGCTTAGCTCCACACCTTCCACCTTCAAAAGTTTTTCGTCCCAAGGACCAAAATCAAAGAAGCCAAATTTGATTTTGGTAATAGATTCCACTGGGTAATGTTCCAAAATTAGCTGGACTGTCCTTGCATTGTATAGGTTAATCCAGTATGCCATTTGTTCGTCTCTGTTGAATGTTGAAATTGAAACAGACTGCATCTTTTCTAAATAGTCCTCCAAGAGTTTTCGTTGTGATGATGGAATCTTGCCATAAGCCAATAGATTGACTCCAGAAGCATCAGCAGTTTCAAGATTTTTTTGCAAAAACCCCCCCCAAAGTTCATGTTTAATCGTTTGGGTGCTTTGGGGGTCATGCTTTGTCCAAAGCTCCCATAAGTCAGACTTTGGAGCCGCACTAAGGGCAAAAGGAAAGATGGTTAAAAGAAGGGAACATTTCAAAAAATTTGAAAGACGTTGGGCAAATCCAGTTGTAAATGTCACAAAACGGGCAACGACAGAAACGGCTTGTTTGATCAAAGATTTCATCATAAAACTCCTTTTTGGAAAAATAGTTAAAAATGTCAGACGGAAAAGTCTGTCTGACAGAAAATAAAAACAGAACGATTCAAAAAAAGGTTTGAATCATAAAATAATTTTAAAAATTATTTCATTACAAAAAACATTCTGACATTAGGATATTTGGAATGGTTTTGAATCACAAGCCAAAAAATTGAAAAATCAGGATTGAATGAAGTCATAGCCTCCATCGTCTGTGCATCCAAAAATATTGTTCAGGATATTGTTTGACAATAGATTCAATAGTGTCAGAAATCGCTTGAGAAATGACAAGAATATCCTTTTGAGAAGTGGACAACGGAATTTCTTGAAACTTCAAAGTCAGCATACCATCAACGATAGGGGCATAAGCAAAAATTAAAGGTGCGTGTGTTTTGAGGTAAAATCTTGCAGGTCCTTGACTGAACAAAGCATCCTTGCCAAAAAATCGGATGACGGTGCTGGATTTATGGTCGTGTTGGTCAACCAGCATGGCTAGAATTTCTTTGGACTTCAACGCTTTCATCATTTTGTAAGTGGCATCTCTACCTTTACTGATGATTTTTGTACCAAACGAAGAACGTATTTGGTTAATTTCTTGATCTACCAACAAATTGGACTGCTGCCCTGCATAACCATGTATGACATAACCCAAACTTGCCAATGTCTGTGCCATGACTTCCCAATGCCCAAAATGCGCCCCTAACAAAAGCACCCCCTTGTTTTTGGCAAGTGCCTCATCTAATACTTCCAAATTTTCAAGTCTGACATTTTGTGCCAAATTTTGTTTTTCCAAACGCAAAGTCTCAAACAGAACCTTGCAAATCCATCTGTAATTTTGTCTGGCAATCCAAGACCTTTGTGCTTCTGTCTTGTGTGGCAATGCAATTTGTAAGTTAGATTCAACAGTTTTTCTGGAGACACGAAACACATGAAAAGTTAAAAAATAAACGAAAGACTGAGTCAGAGACAAGATTTTTCCCGGTGCATGTAAGGCGAATGTTTTGAAAGTTTGAAACAAAAGAAGTTCTATTCGGTGTAATTTCATATTTAGTTTTTTGAAAAAGACTTACAAAATTTTTTCAAAAAAGAACTGCGGTTTTTGTCATTAGAATAGATTGGTCATGTGAAGGAACACACTGCGGTTTAAGTCATGGAAGAGATAAAGTAGTTGGAGAGTGCGAGATTAAAACAGAGAATGAACAAAGTCGGTTTTGTCAAATTCTTTCAGGTCATTAATGCCTTCACCAATGCCAATGTAACGGACAGGAATTTTGAGTTCATTGACGATACTCACAGTGACACCCCCTTTGGCAGTGCCATCTAGCTTCGTGCTAATCATTCCTGTCAAATTGACTGCTTGGTGAAATTGTTTGGCTTGTGTGACTGCATTTTGTCCTGTTGTGGCATCAATCACTAAAAAGATTTCATGTGGTGCATCTGGAATCAGTTTTTGCACGACACGCACCATCTTTTTTAACTCTTCCATGAGATTTGAGTTGTTATGCAAACGTCCCGCAGTGTCACAAATGACAACATCATAATTTTCAGCAAGGGCAGTTTGTACAGATTGATAAATGACAGAGGACGGGTCACTTCCTGCATCTTTAGCAACAAATCCTGCACCTGAACGTTCTGACCATAATTTAAGTTGGTCTATAGCACCTGCACGAAAAGTATCCCCTGCACCCAGTAATGTTTTTTGACCTGACTGAATGAAAGATGAAGCCAATTTGCCGATGGTCGTTGTCTTACCAACACCATTGACCCCAATGATAAAAATCACTTGAGGTTTCGTTTGGCAAGGAGTCGTCAGAGTCATCGGTTGCTCAAAAACAGACAAAATAATTTGTTGAATGGTCTCTTTCACTTTGTCAAGGTTCTTCAGTTCTCCTCGCTCACTTTTCTCGGTGACTTTATCAATAATTTGTTGGACTGTTTGGACACCAATGTCCGCCTGCAACAAGGATTCTTCCAATGAATCCAGTGCATCTTCATCAATCTTTTTATCTCCTAGCACCAGATTGGTGAAGCCTTGTAAAAACTGACTACGTGTTTTTGCAAGACTTTCCCTTAAACTTTTAGGAGGTTCTTCAGCTGGCTGGTCATCAGGAAGCTCAAGGTGAGACGTCTTTTTTTCCTGAAGAGCTTGCTCTTTGGCAGCCAACTCTTCTGCGATCTTTTTCCTTTCTTCAAGTTGTTTAGCTTTTAGCCGTTTCTTCTGCTCCTTTTGCTGATTCTCCCGCTCTTCTTCTGCTTTTTTTTCAAACTCGTCAATCAACTCTTCATCTGATTTGGAACCTTGACTGATCTTGGATTGACCAAAGAACCAAATCAACACAAAGCCAACCAACAAGGCTATCCCAAAAATGACACCAGCAGCGATAATAGGCTCGTTTTTTAAAAGAAAAAGAAGGCTGAAAATCAAATCAGGAAGGAGAGAGAAAAGTTCAGAGGAAGACATCGCAAAATCAAGAAAGGATACAAGAATCAGTTCAGGCTGTCAATGCAAACAAAAAATTTCAAAGTCACGCATTAGATTGTTATTTTTGTCAAGAAAATAATTATTTAGGAAATTTTAAATCCAAAGCCACTTAATTTTTGTTGATGCGAATTAATATATTTAATAAAAAATTAAAAAATATTTGCATTAGCAAAATAAATAAAATACAATGACTAAAGTTTTTATTTTTTTAAAACTTATTTTAAATAATTGCCATGAAAGAAAAAAAGTATAAAGGAATTAGCAGGATTGATCAGATAGAGAAGAAAACTCACGGCTGGTATTTGCGTATCAGGCACCAAGGAGTGATGCGGTCAAAGTTTTTTAGCGATAACAAACATCACGGTCGCGAGGCGGCATTGCAAGCGGCTATCGTTTACCGTAACGTTTTAGAAAAGAATCTAGGAATCCCCCGCACAGACCGATACCTTGTGACCAAACGTTCTGACAACAAAAGCGGAGTCATTGGAGTTCAAAGAAAAGTCAAAAAATATCAAGCCTCTAATGGTGATTGCATTCATTGGAATATCTTTGAAATCACATATAATCCTGAGCCAGGAGTTACCAAAAAAACCTCTGTCTCTATCAATTTGTATGGAGAACAAGAAGCCTTTCGCCGTGCCTGCTTGATTCGCCAACGCAAAGAACGAGAAATCTACGGAGTGCCAATCCAAAATATGAGTCATGTTTGACAATCAACTCAAAAAAGGCTGAAGCCTTCCACTTGACCTTGACCAAATGGCATCTCAATTCGCTTCAATTTGCTGATTGTGACAAAATCGGCTAGATTAGTCTTTTGTTGCTGGATTAGCAAAATTTCTATGAACAAACTGCCATGAGATTTTTAGACATCAAGACAGACTATGCGTTCAAGATGTTGTTTGGAGATGAGAAGAACAAAGCGCTTCTTATCAGCTTTCTCAATGCGATGATAGAGTTCCCTCATCAGAAGCAAATACAAGATTTGGTGATTCAAGACCCCTACAATCCGCCTTTACTGCAAGGCATGAAGATTACCTTCGTTGACGTGAAAGCAAGACTTGACACAGGTGAGCAAGTCTTGATTGAGATGCAGATTGTCAACCATGATGGTTTTGAGAAACGAATCCTCTACAATGCTTGTAAAAACTACTCTATGCAATTAGTCAAAGGAGACCAATATCATCTGCTGAATCCTGTCATCGCTTTGAATGTCTTAGACTTCATCATGTTTGAAGACAATGACAGTATCATCAATTCTTTTAAACTTTTAGACAGAAAGACCCTGACCCAATATTGTGATGACATAGAACTCATTTTTGTAGAACTTCCTAAATTTCAAAAGTCTTTGAATGAATTAGAAGTCTTGCAAGAAGAGTGGATTTATTTCATCAAGCATTCAGAACAGCTACAAGAAATCCCAGAAGTTTTGAATCCTACAATCCAACAAGCGTTACATGTCGTTGACCAAGCAGGACTTTCTCCTGAAGAACTGGAGATGGTCTATAAAAGGCAAGAATTTGTAGCTGTCATCAAAGGTGCTGAACAACTTAACTTCCGGAAAGGAATGGAAAAAGGTGTCAAACAAGGCATAGAAAAAGGTGTCAAACAAGGAATGGAAAAAGGCATTGAGCAAGGAAAACAAGAAGGAATTGAGCAAGGAAAACAAGAGGGCATTGAACAAGGACGACAAGAAGGAATGGAAAAAGGCATTGAGCAAGAAAAAATTCAAATTGCTCAAAACATGCTGGCTCAAGGATTAGATAAAGACTTGATTGAATCTGTCACAGGACTCTCTCAACAACAAATTCAGAACCTTTCGTTCTGACTCAAAAAATGCCTGCTTATGTTATCTAGCTTCATTCCTGTGACTTGACATTGGGGACACACGGTGCAGAATTGACTTGTTGTTCATTGATGATGCTTAAAGTCTAATAAACGTTGTCGTTCTTCCATGGAATTTTGAATCAAAATGAAAACTTTTTTTGTTTTCAAAAAATTTTCAAAAGTGTTAGAGTGAATGATTTTACCTAATCTGAATGATGCGATTGAAAACCCTTGCCCTGCCCTTACTTGTGTTGTTTGGCTGTTCGTCCAAAGAAATTCCTCCCATGACAGAGAGACCACCTGACCTCAAGAACAAATCGTTTGTGCAATACGTCAGTGAAACGCGTTCTTGGTTGCAAAAAAATCGTGTGGCGATTGGTCAGGGAACTCTTGATGAACAGATAGAAAAGGTTTTGCCTTTTGAGCTTCAACCAAGCTGTCCTTCAACAAAAAGTCGTGTTGTAATTTTGACTCATGGGCTTGGTGACACTCCGTTCATCATGCGAGACGTTGCCAATGTTTTTGTCAAAAAATGTTTCTATGTTCGTACATTGCTTTTACCTGGACATGGAAGTCATGCAGGACATTTGGCTGAAATTTCACGTGACGATTGGAAAGCGCTGGTCAGCGATGCGTTCAATCAGGCAGTTCAGGAATTTGATGAGGTATATTTGGGAGGCTACTCATTGGGTGGTGCATTGAGTCTGTTCCATGCCACCCAAGATGAGCGGGTCAAAGGTTTGTTTTTGTTTGCTCCTGTCTTTCGGATTAATAATTCTTTAGTTTTTTTGACGCCTGTGTTGCGTTATTTTCAAACATGGATTGATTCAGATGAAATTCCCAACCCAGACTTTGCACGTTACGAAAATACAACGACTCAATCGGCAGCAGAAACATACTTACTAACCCGTGATTTGAAAAAACGTCTTTCACAAAATCCCAAATTACCACCAACTTTTGTAACCATCTCAAAAAGCGACTCCACTGTTGACGCACAGGTTGTGTATGAATTTTATCAAAAACAACCGTTGCCTTTTGTTCACATGCTCTGGTTTAATCCAGAAACTCAAGGACTTGAGGTTTCCCAAGACTCACAAAAACGTCTTGTCAATTTGTCAAGCAGACTTGAAGACCAAAATATTGTCAGCTTCAGCCATCGCACAATCCTCACCCACCCTGACAACCCGCATTATGGCAAAAACAGCCCCGTTGAATATTGTGGGTTTGACTACCCTCAATGCCCTGAAAAAGACAAAAGGCTTTATGGTGAATTTGGCACAGGTCCCGAGAATGTCAAAATTTCAAGGCTTTTGTATAATCCACATTTTGAAAAAATGGCTGAAGAGATGTCATGGTTTATTGAAAAGATTGAAAATCTCTAACATCTTCTTCCTTAACTTCAGCTTCCTGACCTTCTTTTTTCAAAGGTCGTAGATTTGCCTCGTAATAACGGGCATACATTCTGCGGCGGTCTGGAAAACGCACTCCATAAACATTACTCCTTAAATCAGGTCTATAAAACGAGTTTTCAATCACGCCTTCCCATTGGTCAGTCACGTGATGTTCCAGCACGATTTGGACGCGGTCACCCACTGCAAACTTCGGATAAATCGTTTCAGGCTTCGGACAAGGTTTTTTATAATGGGAAGTATCTCCGTAACAGATCCAAGAGGCTCGCAAGATAATCCCGACTCTTTGGTCTCCTCCGTGAGTCAAAATATAGTCATTTGGTGAAAAAGTAGTAATGATGATTTCAGATTTACGTTCCATGCGGTCATAAACCTCAATTTCATAGGCACGATATTCAGCATACGCGGGGCTTACCCACAAACTCAAAAGGACTAACAAACTCAAAGAGGTCATGTGATTGATGATTTTTTTCATAAAAAATTTAGATGTGTCGGTTTTTCAAATTTCAAAATCTTTAAAAAAATCTTTGTTGATTGATTTGCTATTTTGTTGATTGACTTGCTGGCTTATGATGTACGATGGCTTTTCCTCCTTCAACATGATTGTCTAACCAGTTCAGCTCGTCAGTGCAAGGATTTGGCAAGTCAGTGTGTTCAAACTGATTTTGTTCAATGGTTGCATACATCAAATTAGCAGACTTGATTGATGAGTCTTTCCATGTTGTTTTTTTGATTTGGGAGTAAATGAAAACAGGCTCTTGCCATTCAACTTGACTAATGACAGAGTCTTCAAGGTAAGATGCTGTGAGGTCAAGGCTTAAGGCTTTGGTGTTCCGCCATTCCAAACGATTCAACATACACAAGCAAAGCCTCACATCTTGCATCTGGCATGTTATAAAACAAATGTCTTGCCACTCAGAGAGTTCTGAAACCAACATTTTGAAAGTAGATTGTTGATAGGTGGCATTTTGAAACTGACACTTGAAAAAGATAACATCTTCAAGCACTGCATGAAACCAATTTGAATCACTGCTGACGCAATCTTCAAACCTGCAATGCGTCATGTTTGTTTGGCAACATTCCAAGCCGTCAAAAAGACAATTTGTAAAAACGCAATTTTCAAAAGAGGCATGATTCCAACATGCTTTTTGAAAACGGCAGTTCGTAAAATGGCAATTTTGCCACTTGAGAGAATCCCATTGAGCATCAGGAAAAACTTCATTCTCAAAATGCAAACCATGAAGTCGTGAACCTGTTCTGATTTGCCGTTCTAAAAGAATTTGATTGCAAAGCAATTTTTTGACTTTATTTTATTCTAATTTTTGTTGAAGATAATCAACTTTGTTTTGATGATTGAGAGAGACTGAATCATCTTTTTTTCAAAAGCATATTTAAGGAGTTTAACTATGCAAACAACAAACCTTATTCTTAATACTGATTCATACAAATACTCACACCCGTTTCAGTATCCTCCAAAAACTCAAGTGATTTCATCATACATTGAGTCCCGCTCGCCTGCTGAAGAACAGATTTTGTTTTTTGGATTGCAAGCCTTTTTGAAAGAATACCTTGAGGGTGTGCAGGTTACACATCACAAAATAGATGAGGCAGAAGCGGTTGTCAAAGCTCATGGATTGCCGTTTCATCGTGAAGGCTGGGAACATATTGCCAAGCACCATGCAGGGAAATTACCCGTGCAAATTGATGCTATTGCAGAGGGCAGTTTGATTCCTTGCCAAAATGTCTTGCTTCAGATTCACAACACAGACCCGCAATGTTGGTGGCTCACTAACTTTTTAGAAACCGCTTTGCTTCGTGCTGTCTGGTATCCTAGCACTGTGGCAACTATTTCTTGGAAGGCGAAGCA
Organism: bacterium; assembly: GCA_965233585.1. Lineage (GTDB taxonomy): Bacteria > SAR324 > SAR324 > SAR324 > NAC60-12 > CBDDTI01. Next base: position 921,752 of record CBDDTI010000747.1, on the reverse strand, counting down.
AACCATTCTGCAATTCCTCAAAGAAACATCTGACGACGCTGAAGGACAAATTGCTTTCAGACTTCATGATTTTGGTTTTCGTGGTGTCAGTTCTTGGGAATCAGGGGCATTGGGTGGGCTGGCTCATCTGGTGAACTTCATGGGAACAGACACGATTGGGGCATTGCTGGCAGGGCAAAAGTATTATGATGAAGAGATGGCAGGTTTTTCTATTCCTGCAGCAGAACATTCTACCATCACCGTTTGGAATACCGAACAAGAGGCATTTGAGAACATGATTGACCAATTTGCAGGCAAGGGAAAACCTTTTGCTGTGGTGTCTGACTCTTATGATATTTATCATGCCGTTGACAAGCTGTGGGGGCAAAACTTGAAAGAACGCATCTTGCAAACGGGGGCAACTTTGGTGGTGCGTCCCGATTCAGGAGACCCTGTGGAAGTGACGTTGAAAGTGGCACAATCCCTTCTTAAATCCTATGGCAGTTCTGTCAATTCCAAAGGTTACCATGTCTTGCCTCCTTCCATTCGGATTATTCAAGGCGACGGCATCAACCTGCAAAGTATTTTTCAGATTTTAGACAATTACCAAGCTCACAACATCAGTGCTGAAAATATCTCATTTGGCATGGGAGGCGCCTTGCTTCAACAAATCAATCGTGATACATTCAAGTTTGCCATGAAATGCTCTGCAGCAAAAATTGACGGAATCTGGCAAGATGTCTCTAAACAACCCATCACAGATGTCTCAAAATGTTCTAAAGCAGGGCGTTTAGCCTTAATTCAACGACAAGACCGATTTTTGACCATTCCTGAAGCTGAATTGCAAAACACCAATCAAAATCAACTTAAACCTGTTTTTAAAGATGGCGACATTCTTCGTGAAACCACCTTGCAACAGGTGAGAGAACGTGCAAAAAGTCATTTGTGATTCATCACATAATGGCTTTCAATGATTGATAATCTTTGCAAAGTTTTATATCTTGAGAGTCAAAGACAGCAGACAAGGCACAAGCAATGAAAGTGATTAGTTTTAAAATTTGCCCTTTTGTCCAAAGAGTAACAGCCTTTTTGGAAGCTAAAAATATTTCATACCATGTTGAGTATATTAGCCTTCAAAATAAGCCAGAGTGGTTTTTAGATTTATCTCCAAATACTCAAGTTCCTATCCTGATGACAGATACAGGGGCAGCCTTGTTTGAGTCAGATGCCATTGTGGAATACATTGATGAAGTAACCCAACCTTTAGAACCTCATTTGACTCCAGAACAACGTGCAATAGACCGTGCTTGGAGTTGTCAAGCAACCAAGCACTATCTAGCACAATGTGGAGCAATGAGAAGTCCTGATGAGAACACTTTACTTGATAGAAAAGAAAAGCTGGGAAAAACCTTTGCTAAGGCAGAGAACCAGATTGTCTGCCCTTTTTTCAAAGGTCAATCTATCAGCAATGTTGATATAGCATGGCTGATACTGCTGCACCGCTTTTCAGTTGTTCAAAAACACACGGGTTATGATTTTCTTGACCAATATCCCAAAGTTAAGGAGTGGCAAGAGCATCTGGTCAAGCAAGAATTGACAAAAAAATCTGTTGCAGATGACTTTGAAGAAGTCTTTGCAAATTTTTATTTGTCTCCACAAACTTTTTTGGGACAATTACAAAACAAAGTTTAGCTGAAATGAATCAATTCCTACAAACAAAAGCAAAACATGGCAAAAACAACTTTGATGCCTAGACTCAATCCAATCATGGAGGAAGGTGTTTTACATTTGCAGGGCAAAGAAGTTGTTTCTGAACATTACCTTCAAAAAATTTTAGCGATTAGCCATCCATATTTAAAACAAACTTTCAATCAAAAACAACTAGCGACGTTCTTAGAAGAAATTCAGTTTGTTTTTGAAATCAAAGAAAGAGAAACTATCATCAAAAATTTTTCAGAAACCTATATCAAATCTGTCAAAAAAATCTATCAAAATCAATACAAAAAATCAGATCAGAAACTCAATCAATTTATAGAACATTTGGTATTGTTAAACTATAAGTGATATGCGATATTAAGTTCATTTAATTGAATTGATAGTCATGGTGTAGCAATGAAGTTGTGTCCTAGATGTGAAAGTGAGAAGACGGTTAAGAATGGTTTCTTATATGGTAAACCGAGGAGGCGTTGCAATGCCTGCAACTATCAATATACCAAGTCCTATCGTGGTCAAATCTCACCACAGATCAAAAGAAGAGCATTAGAGTTGTATTTGGAGGGTCTTGGTTTCAGGTCAATCGGTCGTTTGCTGAATTGTTCTCATGTTTCAGTTTATAATTGGGTCTGTAGTTTTGGCGAACAGCTCAAGGCATTAAGAAAGGACACAGACATTGAAATTATGGAAATTGATGAAATGCACACCTACATCCAGTCAAAAAAAACTACTGCTGGCTCTGGATTGCTGTTGATAGATGTGGGAAGCAATTTATCAATTGTGTGCTTGGAAACAGAGACTCAAAAGCCTGTAGGCATTTATGGGACAAGGTCAAGGAAACAAAACCTCTTCAGGTGATGACTGATCACTGCAAGGCTTACAAACAAGTCATTCCCAAAGAAATTCATACATGTTCCAAGGCAGAAACATACACGATAGAAGGGTATAATTCTCTCTTGAGACATTTCTTGGCAAGAATGAGAAGGAAAACCAAATGTTACAGCAAGTCTCTTAAAGCATTACAATATTCTGTTCTTTTGTTCATGGCAAAACGGAATAATCAGCTATCACTTATTACTTAACAATGCCGAACATTTCAATCAAGACATTAAAATTATTTGGGGAGACTGCTTGCAAGTTTTGAAAAAACTAAAATCAGAATCCATTCATTGCATTGTCACTTCTCCTCCATACTACAATGCCAGAAAGTATTCTCAATGGAACAATCTGAATGATTACTTAGATGAGATGAAAAAAGTAATTAGAGAATCTTACAGAATACTAGACAATCACAGAGTCATTGTTTGGAATGTTGGTGATATTTTTGACAATGATCATTTGAAAACTAAAGCAGTTTGGGGCAAAAGACGACTCCCTTTAGGTGCTTATTTCATTCAAATTTTTGAAGAAGAAGGGTTTACTTTTGTAGATGATTTTATTTGGGACAAAGGAGAAGTCCAAAGTGAAAGGCATAAAAACGGAAATCGCCCCTTTCCTTTTTATCAATACCCTGCAAATTGCTATGAACATTTATTGGTTTTTCATAAGCACAGATTAGACAAAACCAGATACCCCTGTCCTGTTTGTGGCACTTTGAAAGTCAATGGCAATACACAATCAGAGATTGGTTTGATGAGTTGGGAATGTAAAAATTTAGAGTGCTTTGAACGGAGCAAAAGTAACAGAGGCAAGCGATTTTCACTAAAAACATTAATGACTCAATCCCATCAATCAGAATCCCATGAAATTGACCATGAGTTCATCAAAAAATGGAGGCGGGATATTGTGCAATTTAGCCCCGTTATTAAAATCAACTCAAAAGGTCAGAACTCCTTAGGACATACAGCTCCATTCCCCAAAGAAATCCCACAATTTGCAATCAATATGTTCTCTTATGAAGGAGAAAAAGTATTAGACCCCTTTGCAGGAAGTTTTACAACACCCATTGTCGCCAAACAACTCAATAGAATTGGCATTGGAATTGAGTTAAATCAAAACACTTTTCAAGATGCAATCAAAGACCATATTAAAAAAAAATTTTGAAATCAATATGTTCAATCAACATGACAACTTATTGTCAGAGTTTTATTTTAAAACAGTGGATTTATTTGGCAAACTCAATCAAAAAATGACAGGAGATTTTTAACTGACCCTTTAGCAAGAAAGAAAAACAAACTATGGCAAAAACAATTCTCATGCCTAGCCTCAGTCCCACAATGGAGGAAGGTGTTTTGCGTTCGTGGGAAAAGGAAATTGGTGCAGAAGTTTCTGCAGGGGAACTCTTTGCACAAATTGAAACAGACAAGGCAGTTGTTGATTATGAGATTTTAGATGATGGTTTCATTCGCAAATATCTTGTGAAAGCAGGTGAAACGATCAAAGTCGGAACACCCATTGCGATTCTTACAGAAATAGCAGATGAGACGTTTGAAGAACACGCTCCTAACGTTGCTGCACCACCTTCATCATCACAGACTCCTAAAGTCAAAGAAGCACCTGCCGTGCATTCGTCTCATTCATCAAATCAACATTTTGATTATGATGTTGCAGTCATTGGAGCAGGACCGGGCGGGTATGTTTCGGCAATTCGTGCATCTCAACTTGGACTGAAGGTTGCCATCATTGATAAAAGATGGCTAGGAGGAGTCTGCCTAAACATTGGCTGTATTCCAACCAAAGCACTGCTTGCCAATGCTGAGCTGGTGCATACGGTTCATCAACGTTCAGCTGAATTTGGTTTAAATTTTAAAAACTTCGGTGCTGACTTTGGAGTGGCATTTAAAAGGTCTCGTGCTACTGCTGACCAGCTGACCAAAGGCGTCAATTATCTGATGCGTAAAAACGGAATCAGCGTTCACATGGCTGCTGCTGCTTTTCAAGACCAACACAAACTTTTGCTCACCAACGAAAGTGGCAAGCAAACTGAATTGACTGCTAAACACTTCATCATTTCTACTGGTGCTTCTGTGAGAACTCTGCCCCAACTTCCTGTTGATGGCGAAACCATCGTGACCTATGAAGAAGCCATTTTAAAAGACACCCTGCCTAAAAAAGTGATTGTGGTTGGGTCAGGTGCAATCGGTGTTGAGTTTGCCACCATCTGGAATGCTTACGGGGTAGATGTCACCATTTTGGAGGTTGCCGATAGGATTGTCCCCAACGAAGATGCTGAAGTCTCTGCTCTTTTGAAAAAATCATTTGAAAAAGACGGCATGCGTGTCTTGACCAACGCACAGCTTCAAAACGTTTCTGTGAAGGACAAAATCGCTACACTCTCCATTGAACAAGACGGCAAGGAACACCAGCTTTCTGCAGATTATGTGCTTTCTGCAGTCGGTTTTGTACCTTTCACTCAAGGTCTTGGTCTGGAAAAAATTGGAATCGCTCTGGATAATGGCAGGATTGTCATCAACAGCAACATGCAAACCAATGTTGACAATGTCTATGCCATCGGAGACGTCACAGGAAAGTTAATGCTGGCTCATGTGGCATCTACGATGGGCATGTCTGCCATTGAAAGTATTGCAGGGCTTCACTCCCGAAACATTCAGTATGAAATGATTCCCCGTGCCACTTACTGCTCCCCTCAAATCGCATCAATGGGCTGGACAGAAGAACAAGCCAAAGAGCATTTTCCTCATTCCACCGTCTATCAATTCCCTTATTCTGCCAATGGCAAAGCACTGGGTATTGGAGCAAATGAAGGCTTCATCAAAATCATCACAGATTCCAAATATGGTGAACTCATTGGCGCTCACATGATTGGGGACTCTGTAACAGAGCTTTTGCCCCAACTCACTCTTGCACAAGCCAATGAATTGACCATTGAGGAAATTGCCCATAACATTCATGCACACCCAACTTTGTCAGAAACCATTATGGAGGCGGCACACGGAGCAACTGGAGGATACATTCATATTTAAAAACCAAAACACAAGCCTGCAGTCTGTTCCCAGTCATTCCGTGCCTCTCTTCGTCATTTCGTGCTTGACACGGAATCTATCATCAATCAGGGCATGGATTCCTGCTTTCGCAGGAATGACGAGAAAGAAAGAAAGAATGACAAAAATGTCTCAAGTCATTCCGTGCTTGACACGGAATCTCAAAAAACAAGAGTGAGATGCGGGTCAAGCCTGCAATGACGAAAGTGAAAACAGAATGAGAAAAAGAGAAATTGCGGGTCAAGCCTGCAATGGTGAAAGGAAAAAGAGGAAGGACTTATTCCCCTTCACAGAAGGCAATGTTCACTTAGTGTTGTTATTGCGTATGAGAGTGAATTTGAGGAATGAATATGAGAAGTTGCCATCATTGTGGGAGTCAGAATGACATCAAGAATGGAAGTTGCAAAGGAGTGCAGGGATATGTTTGCAAATCATGTGGGAGGTCATTCAGTTCAAATGGGTTGAGAATCCCACTAGAGACCAAGCGTCAAGCTTTAGAAATGTATGTCAATAGTGTAGGCATCAGAAAGATAGCTCGTTTTGTGCAGGTATCTCCAACTTCTGTTCTCAACTGGATCAAAAAAGCCAGAGTGTCTCAACTCCCAAAAGACGCACCAAGTTTCCATGAACAAGTAGATAGTATAGAGATGGATGAAATCTATACTTTTGTTCAAAAAAAAGTCAAAGAGTAGCTGTTTGGATAGCAGACTCTCGTAGAGAGCAATGTGTGATTGCCTTTGTGATAGGCAAAGGATGAGCAGCTGCCCAAAAGCTGTATGCACTAGTCAAAGAACAGCGACCTAGAATGAAGACAATCTATACCGATGCCAACTCATGCTATCAAGTGGCATTTGCTCAATGACAAATTCCAGAGAACCACGAAATAGGTCAAAAAAAGACTCATCTCATTGAATCTTCTAATTCTTCCATCAGAGATAACCTAGCTCGTTTGATGAGAAAATCTAAACGACATTCTAAAACTTTGGACATGCTGGAACTCTCTCTCCAACTTTTCTTTGACTATAAAAGATTTGAAAGACATCATGCCAACACCAAGTGAACACTGCCTTTACAAAGGGGGCAGGGGGGATTAACATCAAATCTTTTAGCGGAAGTTTTGGAACAAGTGGCAGGCTGGATGCAGAGTATTATCAAGTAAAGTATGAAGATTATAATCAACTTATTTTAAACTATAAAAATGGTAATGATACAATAAATAATATTTGTGAGATAAAATTAAAAAATTATAAGCCTGCAGACGAAAAAGAATACAAATATTTAGAATTATCAAATATAGATGACATGGGAGGAATAAACGGATTTACAAAAGATTTAGGTAAAAATTTACCTTCACGAGCAAGACGAAAAGTAAATACAAGAGATGTCATTATTAGTTCTATTGAAGGAAATTTAAGTTCTTGTGCTTTAATCACAAAAGAATAAAATAATAGTTCGTGTTCTACTGGTTTTTATGTGATAAATTGTCAAAAAATAAATTCTCAAACACTACTTGTTTTATTTAAATCAAAGCTATTGCAAACAATATTAAAACAAAATTGTTCAGGTACAATTTTAACAGCTATCAATAAAGACGAATTTTTAAATATTTCTATCCCCATCATCACAAAAGAAACCCAAACCCAAATTGCCGAAAAAATAGAAGAAAGTTTTGCTTTAAAACAAGAAAGCGAAAGACTTTTGGAAGTGGCAAAGCAGGCGGTTGAGGTAGCGATTGAGGAGGGAGAAGGTGTGGGGTTGGAGACTGTGAAAGTAGAAGTCAAAGAAAACGAATGATAAGTAATTTATGAATTTATGTTTGAGGGTGTGATTGAAAAATGATTTTAGAAATTAGATTATCCAATTTTTTCTCTATTAATGAAGAAGTGATTTTAGATTTGAGAGCAGGAAATATTCACAGTAAAAATGCTAAAAATTTAAAAGATCATTTTTTTGAGATAGGTAAAGAAAAAATATTGAAAACTGTTGCGATTTATGGAGCAAATGCTTCTGGAAAAAGCAATATCATTAAAGCGATTAGATTTTGTTGTCATTTGATTTTGGAGTCACATCAATTTAACCAAGATATTAGTTTTAATATTAAACCTTTTAAATTTAACCCTAAAGAAAAATTAAGCACATTTCAAATTCGTTTTATCCATGAAAAAATAGAGTATGAATATTCTTTTGCCTTAGATTTATACCAACATACTTTTGTCAAAGAATCTTTGCATTATTATCCTCATGGTAGAAGAGCAAGAATTTTTGAAAGAGATGAGACCAAAGGAGAACAAAAAAAAGATAAGTATACGTTTGGTTTGGGAATTAAAAGACCTTTTGATGTAGCAGAAAATACATCTAACAAAAACTTGTATTTATCAAGGGCAAGTCAAATGGACAGGGATTTTGCTAAAAACCTTTATAATTACTTTAATCAAAAATTTATTTTAGGATATTATGATAATAGAGTGGAAAATATTGAATTTTGTTTTTACCATGAAGGGGCTAAGAGTTTTTTACTAAAAGCTTTACAAGTTGCTGATTTTGACATTGTAGATATTCAATGTAGAAAAATCCAGATTCCAACTAAACATGTACAAGTTTCTGAACAAGAATTAACAGTCAATATAGCAGATGAGATAGAAGATCGTTTACAAATTCTGACTTTTCATAAACAAAATCCTAACATTGCTTTTGATTTTTTTAATGAAGAATCTGACGGTACCAAAAAATTGTTTTTTGTGCTACTCAATATTTTTGATATTCTTTCTAATAACAAAATACTATTGATTGATGAGATAGAAACTTCTTTGCACCCTAAAATTGTAGAATATATTTTAAACTTATTTCATAGAAGCAAACAAAGCCAGTTGATTTTTTCTACACACAATACTTGTCTTTTAGATTTAGAAAAGATGCGGAAAGATCAAATTTATTTTGTCAATAAAAAACAAGATGCTTCTTCTGATCTGTATTCTCTCTATGATTACAAAGATTTTAAAGACACAATGGATTTAGAGACAGCTTATTTACATGGTCGTTTTGATGCAATTCCTTTTATCAAAGATGAGTTATGAGAAAGAAAAACCAAAATAGAGAAATCAATCCAATTTATTATGTCTTTTGTGAGGGGAAATCTGAAAAAGCCTACATTAGTCATTTAAAACAAAAGGTATTGTTAAACTATAAGTGATATGCGATATTAAGTTCATTTAATTGAATTGATAGTCATGGTGTAGCAATGAAGTCGTGTCCTAGATGTGAAAGTGAGAAGATGGTTAAGAATGGTTTTTTATATGGTAAACCGAGGAGGCGTTGCAATGCCTGCAACTATCAATATACCAAGTCCTATCGTGGTCAAATCTCACCACAGATCAAAAGAAGAGCATTAGAGTTGTATTTGGAGGGTCTTGGTTTCAGGTCAATCGGTCGTTTGCTGAATTGTTCTCATGTTTCAGTTTATAATTGGGTCTGTAGTTTTGGCGAACAGCTCAAGGCATTAAGAAAGGACACAGACATTGAAATTATGGAAATTGATGAAATGCACACCTACATCCAGTCAAAAAAAACTACTGCTGGCTCTGGATTGCTGTTGATAGATGTGGGAAGCAATTTATCAATTGTGTGCTTGGAAACAGAGACTCAAAAGCCTGTAGGCATTTATGGGACAAGGTCAAGGAAACAAAACCTCTTCAGGTGATGACTGATCACTGCAAGGCTTACAAACAAGTCATTCCCAAAGAAATTCATACATGTTCCAAGGCAGAAACATACACGATAGAAGGGTATAATTCTCTCTTGAGACATTTCTTGGCAAGAATGAGAAGGAAAACCAAATGTTACAGCAAGTCTCTTAAAGCATTACAATATTCTGTTCTTTTGTTCATGGCAAAACGGAATAATCAGCTATCACTTATTACTTAACAATGCCGAAATTTTTTTAGAAAATACTAGCTTATACAAGGTTAGAAGTTGGAAAATATTAGATTTAGAAAAATTGCCGTTAGATATCAAATATGAGTTTAATGCTAGTAATAAGAGGCTGTATGTTCAAAATATGATTTTAGCAGAAAAATGACACCTTCATCACTGACAAAAAAGCAGTATAGTCAAATTCAAAAGGCTGTTCAGACAGATTGCTCTTTCAAAATAGCCTCACCCGGTAGAATCAACCTGATTGGGGAACATATTGATTACAATGGCGGGAGTGTCTTGCCTGCGGCTATTGAGCAATCGCTCATTTTCTCCTTCAGGAAAAACGAAAGTCAAGGCACGGCTCATCTGCTCAGTCAAGACTATCAAGAAGGCTTTGCAGTCAATTTAAGTGAAGCTCAATCAGCAACAGGTTGGCTGACGTACCTTTTGGGAGTACTTTCCGAGTTTAAAAAAATTTGTCCCCAACAAATCAAAGGGTTTGATTGTGTAATTGAAAGCCAGCTTCCGATTGGTGCAGGAGTGAGTTCATCTGCGGCGTTGTTATGTGGCTTTGCCAAAGGAGTCAATTTTTTATTTGACCTTCAAATTGACGACCTGACCTTGATTCAACTATGCCAGCGGGCAGAGCAACGTTTTTCAGGAGCAAATGTAGGAATCATGGACCAATTTGCTGTGGTGAAAGGGCAACAAAATTGTCTCCTGTTGCTGAATTGTCAATCTCTGGAATATGAGCAGATTCCTGCAGATTTTGCCCCTTATCAACTGTTATTGCTCAATAGTAACGTCAAGCACAGTTTGGGAGAAACCGCTTACAACACTCGCAGAGAAGAATGCGAATCTGCTTTGTTGGCGTTGGCAAAAAAATATCCTCAAGTTCATTCTCTGGCTGATGCTTCACTGGAGATGATTGATGATTTATCTGAAACATTAGGAACAACCCAAAAACGAAGAGCGATTTTTGTAGTTCAAGAACAACAACGTGTTTTAAAGACTGTGGAAGCACTGAAACAACAAGATTTGCAAGCAGTTGGCAGGTTGCTCAATCAATCGCACGAAGGATTGCAAAATTTATATGAGGTCAGTTGTCTTGAATTAGATTTTTTAGCAGATTTTGCAAGAAAGGATTCACGAGTGTTAGGTTCAAGAATGATGGGCGGAGGCTTTGGAGGTTGCACCATCAATTTAATCCATGAGACACAGATTGAATCTTTTGTCAAAGATGTTGCGGAAAGCTACCAGCGACGTTATCAAATTCATCTATCACCCCTTGTGGTCAAGATTTCTGATGGAGTAAGACAAATCAAATGCTAACTGTTCTCAATCAAACGTCTCATAGAAAGGCATCATACTGTACTCTTGTCTGCACATAGCACTAAAATCACCCAGCTCATGCTTGGGTTAGAGTCAAGTGTTGAAGAATTGAAAAAAAGGGTTGACTTTGTGTTTCAATGTGGAAATACTTTTAAAAAGTGTCTGATTCCTTTTTTCTCTGTTTTTGTTTAGCTCTTTTCTAGGTCTTTTAATGTTGAGAGTGGAAGAATTTTTACTAAAGATTTTGCAAATGCATCGATCATTTGGGTTGAGCCGTTTTTAAATTCAGAAAGCAGATTGAAGACGTTCCTTGAGGACGCATCAAAAGTTGTTCCTGCAGTGAAAAGTGCAGGGTAATCCTTGCAGAAAAAATAAATTTGTTCTATCTCCAAAGAACATAATCTGTTGACAATTCCAAAGAATCCCTATACCCTTTCACTTTTGAAATTTGAAAATGAATGCCTCCTTTAGTCACCACACTTTTTGAGTGATGTCATTGAATGGAGAAAAGGAGATGACACTTTTCAAAAATCAAAAACGGGGTTCAGTTTTGCAGGGTTGAATTGAACAACAGGCACTCCTTGTCTCTGGCAAATGACATGAACTTTGAGTCCGTGACACCCTGTGTTTTTGCTTGGAATGTCGCCTCTAAATTGTTGTCTCTATTCTATCACGAAATATGGACTACTTCTTACTAACAACTTTGCGTTAATACTATTTTAATAAGGAGGGAGCAGACAAACACATTTTTTCAATTCTAATTTTTCACTCATTTTAACTCATCAATTTTTAGGAGTAATAAACTTATGATTCAAAAATTACTGATTGTTGCAAAAGATGCAACGCAACTTGTTTCTTCCCTCGTATGCAAAAGAGGGTGGTTGTCAATGATTGTTGGTACAACAGCAATGGTTTCACTGAACACAAACAGTTTTGCTGCTGATGTCCCAATCATTGTTTGTGGAAATGAGCTTCATGCAGGTTACAAATGGGGCAAAGAACTCTTTGAGAAGGAAAACCCTGATTTGAAGATCCAGTATGAAGTTGTTCCTTGGGGGCAGTGTCAAAGCAAAGTTTTTAACTTGGCTGGTGCTGGCAGTCCTCCTGCTGCTGCTTATGTGGGGTCTCGGGCGTTGAGACAACTGGCAGACTCTGATTTGATCGTTCCTGCAGCATTTAGTGCTGCTGAAAGAGGAGAGTATTGGCCCAACGTCTTAAAAACCGTTAGCTATCAGGGTAAGCAATGGGGATACCCCAGAGCTTTTTCCAGTAAGGCAATTTATTACAGAAAGGATTTATTTGCCAAAGCTGGCTATAAAACATTCCCAAAAACATGGGACGAGTTTTTAGATGCCACTCAAAAAATCAAAGCCATGACAGACATACCAGGCTATGGCATGATTGCCAAGTCTTTTGACCAAACCTTTCATCAGTTTTTAAATTGGCTCTATACCAACAATGGTGAAGTGATAAATGATCAAGGTGAAGTCGTTTTTGATTCAACAAATACGCGTGAGACTATGGAGTTTTATGCCAAATTGGCTGACGTCTCCCAAGACGGACCTGCCGCACATGACAGAGACACTCTGCGTAATCTGTTCAATGATGGAAAACTGGCATCATTTATCTCAGGTCCATGGGACCGAAACCGATTGAACAAGGACCTTGATTGGGGAGTCACTGACATTCCGCATGGACCTAGTGGTTCAAATGGGACGTTGCTCATTACTGACTCCCTAGTTGTCTTCAAAGGGACAGGTATGGAAAAAGAAGCAACAAAGTTTATCAAGTTTCTGACCAATGCCACCAATCAATTCCGCTTTGAAAAAGAGGTTGGATACACTCCACTGCGTCCTGTGGAAGGTGTCAAAAAACTCACTGAAGAAAACGCGGCGTGGAAGCCTTTCTTGGCTGGAATCTCTCGTGGTGGTCCTGAACCACTTTTCACTGATTTTCGTGGAGCGCAAGAAACCTTTATCCAGAACATTCAACAGTTGGTGATGAAAGAGCTTACCTCTGACGAAGCAGTGGAAAACATTCAAGCTGACTTGGAAGACCTCAACTAAAATCAACTTCTGTTTGACGGGGTGTCTTCATCTTCAAAAAGCACTCTGTCAAATCCTACCGAAGCGGACTTGAGCTGCCATCTGCTTTTTCTGAGACAAGCCCGTCAAATCCTAACGGATTTGCTAGTAAAATCCTTCAATCGTTGCTCACCTTGACTTGCAATCTCTCTTTTTTTTCAACTTTCTCTGCTTTCTTATTCCCTCAGTTGGAGAGGTGATTGCTGGAGTCAAGGAGGGTGATTTTTCAGGGCAGAGTTGTTAAGCAGGAGTAGGAGTAGTTGTAAACAAAAAAGCTAGCACAACCCCAAGTGTTAACAGATTTAAAGAGATGCCAAAACTAACCATCCATTTAAGGAGCTTCTGGTCTCCTTTTAAATAGTGGATGTCTTCTTTCAGTTCATCTTTGACATTCTGGACGTCATTTTTGAGTTCATCTTTGACATTCTGGACGTCTTCTTTGGTGGCAAATTTTTCAAGTCTCTCACTGAGATTGTTTTCTAAAGCAGCGACTTGTTCTTTGGTGGCTTTCTGCTTCAGTTGTTCCTCCAAAGCAGCGACCTGTTCTTTGGTTGAAAGTTTTGCAAAGTTGCTTTCTACAACAAATTTAAATTCTTCCGTCAATGCCTCTGCTTGTCCTTGTTCAAAGCCTGCAGCTTGCAAGTGTTTGGAGGTCTTGAGTGTGTCAAAAAGTAAAGCAGTTTCCATCAGTTTGTGTGTGAGAATGCTAAATCCAGAATCATAACAAATTTGAGACCAAATGGAAATAAAGGGAACGTAACAATTTTGGATTGATGAGGGAATTAGGTAAAAAAGAGAGGTTACGAAGTAATTCCTCAAGCAAATCAAGGTTCAATGACTTTGATCTGGTCTGCTTCGGGTTGCAGGAGGTAAATTCCCTTAGCTTTGGCATGAGAGATGAAATGTTCTGGAATGCTTTGACACGCAAGTCCTAGATGAATTTGAAAATCCTGATATCGTGGAAAGATGACGGGGAATGTTTCTTTGTGCCTGAACACTTGGTCAAAGTCATCAAGACGAAGTTTGTGCTTCACTTCCACAATGAAAATGTGAGAACGATTATAAAAAACAACGTCATACTGCCCAACTACTTTCTCAAATCTTCCCTTCACATTTTTATCTACAGAATCATAAGCAATCCCACCAAGCATGATGAATCCTTTTTCTTCTATTTCTCTTTGACCAGTACGATAGTAGGCATCTTCCTGTATGTCGCTTTCTACCGTGATGTAACTTTCCAGCTTCTTGTTGGTTTCCTTTCTCAATCGCCTTTCTTCCTTCATTTCTTTTTCCCAAGCGGCATCGCGTTCTTGCATCTGCTTCTCCCAAGCGGCATTGCGTTCTTGTCTTTCTTTTTCCCATCTAGCACTGGACTCTTGCTGTTGTTTTGCAAATTCTTCTTGTTGTTTTGCAAATTCTTCTTGCCTTTGTGTAATTCTATCTAAAGTTGCCCAAATCTCGTCAAATTTTTCACTCATAACATTCTCCAAAGTTTTAAATTTTCAAAAATACACCTAGTTTAGCAGATTTTTGAGAAAAAGAGTGAGAAAGAAAACAAAAGAAGAGTGAAAAAAAAGAGAGATTGCGGGTCAAGCACGTGATGACAAGGAGATGCACGCAAGTCAAGGCGTAGGGACAAACCCAAGTGTTTGTCCTGTGTTTGAAGAAGAATGAGATTGCGGGTCAAGGTCAGCAATGACAGGGGAATGAGAAAAAACAGAGGTTGAGGGTCAAGGTTCAATGACTTTGATTTGGTCTGCTTCAGGTTGCAGGAGGTAAACTCCTCTGGCTTTGGCATGAGAGATGAAATGTTCTGGAATGCTTTGACAGGCAAGTCCCAGATGAATTTGAAAATCCTGATATCGTGGAAACACGACAGGGAATGTTTCTTTGTGTCTGAATACTTGGTCAAAGTCATCAAGACGAAGTTTGTGCTTCACTTCTACAATGAAGATGTGAGAACGATTATAAAAAACAACGTCATACTGCCCAACTACTTTCTCAAATCTTCCCTTCACATTTTTATCTACAGAATCATAAGCAACCCCACCAATCATGATAAATCCTTTCTCTTCTATTTCTCTTTGACCAGTACGATAGTAAGCGTCTTCCTGTATGTCGCTTTCTACCGTGATGTAACTTTCCAGTTTCTTGTTGCTTTCTTTTCTCAATCGTCTTTCTTCCTTCATTTCTTTCTCCCAAGCGGCATTGGACTCTTGCATCTGCTTCTCCCAGGCGGCATTGCGTTCTAGCCTCTCTTTTTCCCATCTGGCATCGGACTCTTGCACCTGCTTCTCCCAGGCGGCATTGCGTTCTAGCCTCTCTTTTTCCCATCTGGCATTGGACTCTTGCATCTGTTTGGCAAGAGCTTTAACTAATTCATCAGCTTCTTTAGCAATCGCACTTGCTTCTTCCAAGATTTTTTCTATTCTATCTAAACGTTCTGACATTTGTACCTCTCCAATTGAAGATTATTAAGTTTAAACACACTCAGTCTAACAGATTTTTGAAAAAAAGAGTGAGAAAGAAGACAAAAGACAAAGGAGATTGCGGGTCAAGCCCACAATGACAAAAAGACACGCCTGCAAAATCCCTCAGTCATTCCGTGCTTGACACGGAATCTATCATCAAACCAAGCATGGATTACTAAATTGACTGGATTCGGGGCTTTCGCAGGAATGACAAGGAGACGCACGCAAGTCAAAACGTAGGGACAAACCCAAGTGTTTGTCCTGTGTTTGAAGAAAAAAAGAGAGATTGCGGGTCAAGCCCGCAATGACGAATGGTCAAGGTCAGCAATGACGAAAAGCGAAGACTACCCCGTCAGGCGTTGCCTGCCAGCAACAAGCCTCTGGTTTGTTGACCTTCACAGAAGGGGAATTGAAACGTCCAACCTAAAAAAACGCTACGGAACGATCAGGAATCTCTACACCACATAAATAAAAGAACAATTTATCGTGATCCAACCCTATAGTCTTATCAGTGGATGAGCCAGTTGTGATACTCCTTATAAAAACAGAGGATATGGTTCTATTACCAACTAGATAATGCTTTGAACCACTACCCAACACATCTTTGGCTAGTGTTCTACCTCCTGCATTGGTGATTTCAGGAGTGAAGTTTTGAGAGTTGACATTTTGGTAACCGAACATGTTTTTGCAAGTATTGGCATTGTACCTTCGTAAGGTATTGCCTTCGTTGCGATAGAACCAGAGTTTGCCGTCTTTGTCCAGATGGAAGTCATCATCTTTGAGCTTGCTGAATCCGCCAACATCAAAATTTTTGATGGGATTGGTAGAGTCATGGGTGTCATTGTTAGTGGTGAATGAAAGGACGTTGCCAGTAACGTCTTTGACAGGTTTTGCTCCGATGCTGGTCATAATCCCAATTTCATAAGTTGCATTGAGCTTCCAAGTTTCTTTGGGAATGACAACATGATTTGTGTTATGTCCTTTTTTGACAAAGACAGCATCGCAGTTGACAAAGCCATCAGCAGAGACAAGCAAGGTGTTTGCCGTTGTGGAGCAAGCACCTCTGGTGCTTTGAGAGACCAACGTGTGGTTGGTCTCTAACTTCAAAACAGAACGTCCATAGGCTTTGCCTGTTGGGTCCTGCATTTTAGACACAAGACTTGCGTTAGCAGAAACCCAGACATCGTTTTTGCGAGTTGCCCCTGAAGTTCTCCCTCCTAACACCCAGATTTTGTTGTCGAACACTACACTGCTAGGATAATCACGACCTAACCAAGCTGCTGAATCTGTGGCTTTTGTCCAAGATGTCCCATTGTCAGAAGCCCAGACATCGTCTTTAAGACTTCCCCCCTTCCCGCCAACGATCCACATTCTATTGTTGAACACCAAACTGCTGTGATCATAGCGACCTGACCAGCGTGGAGTGGTAGCAGAGGCAGTGACTTCTGTCCAATTCACTCCATCGTCAGAACTCCAAACATCGTTCTCATTGCCTCCATCGTAGCCACCTAGCACCCAGATTTTATCATTGAACACCAAACTGCTATGACTATAACGACCTGACCAGCGTGGAGTGGTAGCAGAGGCAGTGACTTCTGTCCAAATCACTCCATCGTCAGAACTCCAAACATCGTTTTGACGACTTACAGTGTTCCCTCCTAGCACCCAGATTTTATCATTGAACACCACACTGCTATGACTATAACGACCTGACCAGCGTGGAGTGGTAGCGGAGGCAGTGACTTCTGTCCAATTCACTCCATCGTCAGAACTCCAAACATCGTTTTTATTACTTCCATCACGCCCTCCAATGACCCAGATTTTACCATTGAACACCACACTGCTATGACCATAACGACTTGACCAGCGTGGAGTGGTAGCAGAGGCAGTGACTTCTGTCCAAATCACTCCATCGTCAGAACTCCAAACATCGTTTTTGAGACTTCCATCACTCCCTCCGATGATCCAGATTTTGCCATTGAACACCACGCTGCTATGACCATTGCGAGCTGACCAGCCTGCTGAAGCAGTGGCTTTTGCCCAGCTTATATCAATCTTGACTAGTGAACTTGCGGCAGACAATGCAGAGCAACCTGCTAAATTACAGCCTTTGACTCTGTAATAGTAATCGCCTGCTGGCAGGTCATGTTTGATGTATGTTGTTGCTGTTGTTGTTGTGGTAGCAACTTGAAAAGCAGAGGCTGTTGTGGTGGTGGCTTGATACAATTCGTAACTGCTGGCTGATGATGCGGCATTCCAGACCACTTTGACCGTGTCTATGGCTTCTTTGCTAGCACTGGCGATGGTTGGAATGGTAGGCCTTTCTATCAACGTCACGCTTTTCTCAACTGACTTAGCAGACTCTCCAGCGATGTTGATTGCAGAGATTTTGTAGTAATAAGTGATGCCTTTGGTGGGCACTGTATCAGTGTAAGAAGTAGTTGAGCCATCAGCAGTGGTGTGAACTGAAGTGTTGACGTTGCCTGAAGCAGTGCTGCGATAGATTTTGTAACTGTTAGCTCCCGTGGTGGCATTCCAAGTCAGTTTAGCTTGTGTTTCTGACCCTACCACTTGAGCCACTGCTAAGCCTGTTGGTGCAGCAGATTTTTCTATCAACGTCACACTTTTCTCAACCGATTTGGCAGATTCTCCAATGACATTGACAGCAGAGACTTTGTAGTAATAAGTCGTGCCTTTGGTGAGGCCTGTGTTAGTGTAAGAAATGATTGAACCATCATTGACGGTATGAATTAAATTGTTGACACTGCCTGAAGTCGTCCCGCGATAGATGTTGTAACTAGTAGCCCCCGTCACGGCAGACCAAGTTAGCTTTGCTTCAGTCTCTGACCCCAACACTTGAACCACTGCTAATCCTGTTGGTGCAGCAGTCGGTTGGGTTTGCAAGGTGAGAGAGACGCCTGTCAAATAAGTTTCTCCTGTCTCAGAGACAGCAGAGATGCGGTATTGATAACTTCCTGCTTGAGTCAATCCTGAATCTGTCCAGCTGGTTGTTGAGGCATCAGTAGTGGTGTGAATCAACTCCCAACTTCCATCTGGTTTTTGACGATAGATTTTGTAATGTTTGATTTTTGACACATCAACAGGGACAGCCCATGACAAGTTAGCAGTATCGCTAGAACTTTGAGTGGCTTTGGGATTCTGGACAAAACGTCTGGCACTGGCAGTGAGTGAATCAGTTTGAGCAGAACAGGCAAAGCCTTGGCAGAACTCCAGACGGTAATTGTAAGTTTTGTTGGCATCAACAGAAGTGTCTTTGTAAGGAGTGCTGGCATTGGTTGCAATTTTTGTGAACGAATCACTTGAAGACAAGCTGCGATAAATGTTGTAACTCATGCCTTGCACCTGCTTCCATGAGATTTGCAAAGTTCTGGAATTGTCAACAAAGGTGATGTCTTCCACCAGACCGCTCAAAGCGGCAGAAGCCTGACATTCATTGCCTGAAGCGACAAAAGACTCATCGTGTTTGTTCTGATACTTGACAGCATCGCATTGGTCGGCAGTGGCTGGGGTGTAAACATATTGCCCTGATGAGTTCAAAGTCAGTTCACTGCCAGCTTTGACGCCTGCAATGGCAAGTGCCAATCCTTTAGCTGATGAAGGAGTGTTTTGAGTTCCAGCTTCAAAAGAGATGAGTGTTTTTTGATTAAGTCCAAAGTTGGTGGGTGCTTGGTTGTCTTTTTCTCTGACGCCCAACGAGTATTTAACGGGGTTGCTGTTCCATGACTGCTTGGGAATGATGAGGTATTGACCATCTTGCGTTGGCGTCAAGTCAACAGGTTCACAAGTGTTGAAGTTGTCTTTGGAGACAAGCAACATTCCTTTTTGTTTGGAACACGCATGGCTTGCATCATACGGGGTTTGAGTCGCAACCAGTGGCGTTTGAGTTTTCAAAAGCAGTGGGCTGAGGGCAAAGGTCTTGTTGTCGCTGTCTTGAAGAGTTTGAAGTGTTGCAATCAAGAACGGGTCGCAGTTGACTTGAAACTCTTGCATGGGCAGTTTTTCGCTTGTCTCTGGGTCTGCCGTTTTCACTTTCAAACTCACTTTGAGCTTTTCAACCCTGTCAGCATAGTCCATCAAGTCAAACTGCATGGCAGACTGACTCATTTCCCCAAGTTTCTTGCCTTCTCCATCATAGATTTCAAGGTCTGCGATATAACCCCTGCTGCCGACGTTTGCAGTCTGTTCGCCAGACATAGACAGCTGAAACGCACAACTTGACCCTGTGCTTCTTTGATGGGCAAGTTGTCCTGTGATAGGAAAATGCTTGCCTGCTGGTCTGATTTTGACCTTGACTTCTGTCACGCCTGATTCTCTAAACTGAAAACTCCCAGAAATCCCAGTTTGATGCACTCCGTAACGCACGGATTCTGCGGCACTGACGTCTTCTTCTTCATAACCTCTGACTTGAACAATCCAGTTTCCGCTGGTGTCTTCAAAGTCTAATTTGGTGAAGTAATCATCATCAAGTCTGAGGACACTCCTTGCTTTTTCAAACTCTTCTTTGAGAGAAAGCCCTGTTTGGTAGTCTTCCGCCTTAAAAAGCAGTGCATAGTTTGACCGAATCGTTGCCTTGTCCCACTTGGAAGAAGACCCGCTTGAGTCTGAACCAATGGACAACTGAACACTTTCCTTGCCTCCTTCTGAATTGCAAGAGGACAACACTACCAGACTAAACAATACACCACCAACTAACTGCAAACGACTTTTGCATTCTTTAAAAAATTTCATCAAAACCTCCTGCTCAATCTAAAACACGAAAAAAGACAATTTACGACAAAATGAAAAAAGAGAAAATTATACATACAATGAAGAATACATGCAAGGATTTTTTATTGAAGATGATTGTTTTGGTCTTGCAAAGAGTGTTCTAAACTTCATAGAAGCTGAACAAGAACGACTTTACTTTTTGTCAAAAGTATGAGAGATTGAGGAATTTTGTAACTTGGATTGAATGACCAAAACATGCAGATTAAAATTTGTGGATTAACAAGGCATGAGGATGTGAAAAAGTGCCTACAGCTTCAAGTAGAATGGCTTGGGTTTAACTGCTATCAAAAGTCTCCTCGTTATGTGACTCCTTCTCAAATTAAGGAATTACTGAAAGGAGTTGACGATTCTGTCAAAACTGTTGGAGTGTTTGTGAACACGTCAAACGATGAGGTAGAACAGATTCTTCAAGAGACTGGTTTGCAGTATGCTCAACTGCACGGTGATGAGACAGCAGAAGATTTACAAGCATTGAATGTGAAGGCGTTTAAGGCTGTAAGGTCTTTTCCTAACACACAAATAGAAGATGTGACGTGCTATCGGGGGGATTATCTTTTGCTAGATGGAGTGGTTCAAGGATTGTATGGGGGGACAGGGCAACAAGCAGATTGGAATCTTGCCAAAAAGCTGACGTCATTTAAAAAAATCTTTTTAGCAGGGGGATTAAATCCTAAAAATGTAAGAGATGCGATGCGAGAAGTGAGACCTTTTGCCGTAGATGTTTGCGGAGGAGTAGAGTCGTCTAAAGGGGTCAAAGACCATGCTTTGCTAGAGGAATTCGTGGAGGTTATTTCTTCTTCAAGAATTTAGCAAGAGTGTATGAAGGGCTGGAGTCTAGGGGAATTAACTTGGCAATAGCTTTGGGGGAATTGGCAGGGGACTGCACTGCAATCTGGACGTATCTTAAACGTTCTTGATACCGCTTCATAAACATTTCTTTGTAATCAGATTTGGTGTAGTCTTTTGCCAGAATTTTTTGAAATTGCTTTGCTAAGAAAATACTATTTTTAAGAAGAGATTCATTCTCAATAGATGTGTAGATTTTAATAAAACTACTGATGAGATTGATTGCTCCATAGGGTTTTTGTGTGGGGAGTGATAGATTTTTGGAATAATATCGGTCGTAGTATGCTGTAAATTCTGTCAGGTATTGAGAAAGTTTTTTTTCAAAACGTTGGATATGAGGGATTTCTATATTTTCATTGAGTGACTGAACACATTTTCTAAATTTAAAGAAGCAACTGGAAAGTCTTGCATTTGTAATTAAAAGTTTGTTATTTCCTGATGTTTTGAGGATGTTGACATATTCTGTAATGCTGTCTCTGAGGTGGTCTTGTGCGTCATAAAAGATGTGTTCCATCTGCAAAAAATCCTCAAAAAACTCTTTGTTAAATGTTTGATACAATCCCATTTCTAGGTAATGAATGGCTCTTTGCTGGCTAATTTGCTCGCTTAACATCTCTAAAAAGACAAATAAATCTTCTAAGGCGTCCATGTCATGGAGGTAGGATTCATGGTAGAACTGTGTGAGCAAAATGCTCAAATAGCCTTGGTCTGTCCACTGAGCAAGGGCAGTGATTCTTTTCAAAATAGGAAGTCCTTCATTGAAAGGCAGATGAAGCAGATGATGAATTTGGTCTGTCAGATAATCTTGACCTAAAATCGTTTGGATATGGTGGGCTTCTCGGTATTTGGGTATGACAATTTGATGAATCACATGTTCATTTCTCATTCTGTTATTGAGGACAAAGTCTTCATCTTTTTCAGAGAAAGGGAGTTGGTATTGAGATTGGACTTTGTCTTTGATTTTCTGGCAGAGTTCTTGAAGTTGGTCATTGGTGCTTTTGTAGAGAGTGTAAACTCCTTGTTCAAATAGCCCGCTGTCTAAGTATTCAGAAAAGCTGTGACGTGGCAAATTTTCTTCTTCAATCTCATGTTTTAAATTATGAAAGGCATTGTAGGCTGTGACGTTGTTGATGATGTGAAAATGGAGTTTATTAAACTGCTCTTGGTTCAGCCAGCCTGCTTGATACACATCAAACAAAGCAGACAGACGGCTGAAAACGGGAATGCTAGACTGGACAGGACGATTGAGCAACTCTTTAATCGTTTGCCTGACATTTGATGAATCATACTTTGCCAAAAACTCTGTTGCCAGCTCATACTTACGACAAATGCCATTGATTTTTGACTGGTCATAGTTGCTTTTTTCAAGATATTGGTAGTCGTATGCACTAATGACAAGACCATAACGTTCTTTCACCTTCTGAAAAAAAAGACCAAGTTCTTTGCGAATTTTGGCAATGTGTTCTTGAGAGTCAGGCATTTTCAAGTTTGTCAATAATAGTTAAGACCGCTTCTTCTAAATGATAGGCTAAAGACCCTTCTCTTTCTTTGATAGGTAGGGATTGGACGTGTTTGGTGCTTTGGGGATTGTACCAAAATTTGAACTTCACTTTTTTGTCTTTTAGGGAAATCTGATGCTCTAGTGCAAACCCCTGAATGGTACTTGTTAAGTCTTTATGAGCCAGTAAATCGTAGGGGCTGTCGTAATATTCTTGTGCATTCATGGCAATATTTTCATGGTCATATTCTTCAATAGACCAACGTTGGAGTGAATCCCTGTACAGCATAGAAATTCTGCCAAATTTAAACAAATTGAGACAGAAAAAAATGTTAGTGATTTGATAGTTTCCTTTAATACAGTCCATGTAGTGAATTTTACGATAAGGAAAGAAGTCGGAGATAGACTGGACAAGCCTTTCGGCTACGTCAGAGTCAATGCGAGACCAGTTGTTGTCAATCATATCTGGTAAATTGATAGACCCCAAATTAATCTCAAACTTGGTGACACTTTCCTTTAAAGAGCCAGAATAAACAACGCCGTAGTATCCATTGACAATGCAGTAAGCTAAGCCTTTGAGAAAGCTCATGCTGTAAGTGAGGTCAATTTCATGCGGAATGTAGTCTTGCTGTTTTTTTTGTTGTTTTGGAAGGTTTTGAGTCAGAGAAGTTGCATAAAACACCCAATTCCCCCGCCTTCTAGTATTTTCATAGTGGACTCTAATTTTTTCACGGGGAACGCGGAGATGAGAGAGGATATTCCTTTTGACTTCCTTCTCAGACGTTTCAAAATTTTTTTGATAATAATGAAACCAAATTTCAAATTCTTCTTGATTACTGCCATCTGGAATGTCATAAATCGCAATCCAGCGGTGGATGCGGTCCATGCAATTTGCAAAGATAGAATGCAGTTCTTTTTCAAAAAGATTGATTGTTTGAATGTCTCCTCTGGCTAAAAGGTCAAAGGTCTGTCGGGGAGACGAACCTTCAGGGAATGCTTCTTGGAGAAAGATTTTTAAAAACTTCTCCCGATAAGTGAAGGCAGCTTTCAGATGAAACGCATCAGAAAGCTGAACATGCAATGCCATACATAAATCAATCGTGCGATAAACTAGGCGCCGTTCAGAGTTGTCAATCTGAACGTTGGGGTCGTTATAAAAGACTTTGAGTATTTTGAATTTAATCCACCATGGGTCAAACCTCAAAGCTGGCAAGAATTGCTCTATTTTTAATAATCTTTGTAATGAGATGCCGTGGCTATAGTTGGAGTTGGCATGGGGAAAATCAAGCCCTGTTTCTTGAATCAATTTTTCAAAAAGTTCAGGGTATTTCGTAAATTCAATGACAGTGTAAAGATACTTGGAGTCATGCAAAGACTCTATCCTGAGCAAATTGAGTAGTGCTTTGGGTAGATTTCCTGATGATGCCTTAAAAGACTCCCAATACACTGCACCTACATGACTCAGGACGTAATTGAGTTTTAAGGTTGGAGTTGCCCCCGTATCTACTAGGCGGTGTGTGAGCTTGTCGTCAATACGAACGCAAGAAAAACGAAGATAGTCAACAATTCTTTGGTAGAATGTGTCTGAGTTGTTAAATTTTTTGGAGATTAGAAAATGTAAGGGGAGGTTTGGCGAAAACTGAATACCGGGCACCAAGACCTCATAATTTAAAATCAGCTCGTATGCAGAACCTGATGCTTCCTTAGATTCTAGTGTTGTGCCGTGTTGCCCTTGACGAAAGGATTCACAGCTACATGCAAACAAATAAATCTCTGCTGTTGGAAATTTGTTTTGGATATATTCTTGAATCATTGCCAGCCGCTTTTTGATCAGCTGTTCTTGTTGGGCTAACACCTTGGCATACTTGCGTTGATAGGCAATCGTGATGAGTTGCATTAACTCCAATCCCAAAAAATTATACAGCTTTCTAATTGTTTGAGCGTTTTGGTTTTGAAAGACAGGCTTATTTTGAATGAGATACTGGTAGCAATAGGGATATTTTTTGGCAATCACTAAGACGCTCTGACTTTTCAGCTTTTCGTAGGTTTTTTTATTCTTTTTTAAAACTTTGTAGAGGATATTTTTTTTGGCACACAAATGGCGAACTTCTTCCTCTATTTCTCCTTGAATGGCTTGACGCAACTCGTGATTATCCCATTCATCTAAATCATACTGAAAAGGAGATAAATCATAGAGGATTTGTAAATCTAGGTCTGATTTTTCTGTCTTGTGTCCTACTGTCCCGACTGAACCAAGAGAAGAAATACTTTGAAAAGGCATGGCATCTACATACTCAAAGTCACTAGGGACTACTTTGAACACGCTTTGACAGTATGCTAAAAACTCATCTTGAAAAATCTCTGGCATTTCTGAAATTCCGTTGATCCCTGCAGGGCAATCCTGTAAATATAAACTGGTTTCAGTGGCTCTGGAAGTCGTGCGAACTGAGCCTTGTACCCTTTCAATATGGGTGGCTTTGTATTTCCATTGGCTGAATTGTTCATCGTTGACATGTAAAAAAAAGAGTGTCTCAAACAAGGCATACTTCATTTCTTGGGAAAATGAAGTAAAGGCAATGTCCATTCGGGCGTTGTTGATGGTTTCAAAGTTTTGTTGCCCTTCCCTAAAAGAATTGATCAACTCTATTCTGCTTTCTCTAGGTATGGAGGTATGTTTTTTCAATATAGAGGCAAGTTGCATATTGTCTAAACTAGGTTTAATCAATCCATTCTAAGCTCATAACACTTTGAAGCCATAGGCAGGTGTTATTATACTCAAAGAAATTGAGTATATCCAAATTGAGCCAAACATGATATTTTGCAATGATTGTTCCCTCTTTTAAGACTAGCCTTGATAGATTGGTCATGTCATCAATTCCAATCTGGTATGGAATTTTTAGGAAGGAGTCAAAAAATCAGGATATGAGAGAGATGAAGGGGTAGCCTAAGAGTTTAGGGAAGGTGGTAGGTTTTGAAGTTTAACCTCAAAACCCGCCATGATGAAGCATCGTGTGAAATATCAGTTAAGTTGCCTCACATCTAACAGTTTGCCATGAGAACAAGACAAATTGTATTCCAACTCTTCTGCATTCAACAAAAGTTCTGCACTCTCCCAGAATGATTGCACAGCTTGATCTACACGAGTATCAAGGTAATCAGCATGAGTGTTTGCAGAAAGTTCTTGTGTGTCAATATTCATAAAAACTCCTGATAAGGTGGTAAGATGGTATCCAAACAGCGGATACTTGTTGAAAGTATCGGATTTTATGAGAAAAACTTGAGTAATAAAATATCTGAGGAGATGGAATGTCTTTAGAAAAAATTGTGATTGAAAAAACAAACCTCATTGATGAGTTTGTTGCATTTAGCAGGTGGGTTGAAGAATATCAAAATGTCTTGCTGAACCAGTGTGAGGATTTCCAAACAGAGGAGGTGTCTGATTTTTTAAAATGTCACCAAGAGCAGCTGAATCTTTTGAACATTCGGTTTCATTTGCTTGACATGGTGAAGTTGACTTTGGAGTTTTCACTGGCTCATATCCAGCCCCAAAAATTAACCTTCATGTTACCTCCTACCCAACAAAAAGAGGTTTGTCTTGAGGTTGCCAACATCAAAAAACGGGTTCAATCTGACCTAGAATCCATGAAAAAGCTCACTCACAATCTCAATGAATCTACCTCAAAAAAGCTAACCCCTTTGATCCACAAAGCAGATTCTCTTTTTTGTGCCATTCTTCAACAAGATTCTGACAAGGTAGAGGAAGCATTGGGTGAAATTCAAAGGCAAGCCGTGAGTCAAAGCAGTGAAGGCATCATCGGTGAAGTTGCCAAAATCACAAGGGATATTTACAACTTGTTTCAAGACTTCACCCAAAAAAATGAGTTTGATGAACTCCGCTCTGCCACCCAAGAAATGCCTGATGCCGTACAAAAAATCAACATCGTGATGGAACGTCTGGAAAGTGCGGCAGACCAAAATTTGGAGTATTTAGAAAAATTTATGGCAAGGACTTCTGAGAAGATGGAAATTTGCTCAAACTTACAACAAGAATGCTTGCAAATCACAGAATCCCTTGAAAAAATGATTCAAGACCACCCTCAACTCGCAGATTCCCTAGGTGTTGTCCAAGAACAAATCAAGACCAAACTACAAGGAGGCTACGAGAAACTCATCACTTTTTGCCAAGAAGATGAAACTTATTTTATAGAGATGATGACCAATCAGGGTTTTCAAGACCTTGCAGGTCAGACATTGAAAAAAATCATTGACTTCATGGAATCGTTAGAAATGAGGTTGCTGGAGTTAATCCGCCAGTATCTGAAATTTGTTGAAAGTACTGGTGCTGAGGAGAAAGAGATGACAAAGGGTGACTTTTTTACCCGTTTAGATAAAGCTGCTGATGGTCACAAGGTTGCTTTGAAAGGTCCTGATGATTTAGAGGGTCAAAAAAGTTCTCAAAATGATGTGGATGCACTTCTGGCAGGGCTTGGCTTTTAAGTCCCATAATGCGATTTAAAAGTCAGGATATAAATGGAAGGAATCAAGGCAAGCAGTGCAATCACAGCAGTTGTGTAAAAAGCATATTGAGCAGAATGTTGATAGACGAGTCCAATAAAAGTTGCTGCGATAGCAGGTGCGGCTGTGACTGCAATCACATCATAAACAGCTTGCCCTGAAGACCTCAATTCTTGGGGAACGTTAATTCTTAAAAATTCAATCACTGCCGCATGAGTCACTGCAAAGGTAAAACCGTGCAAAGTTTGAATGAGTGCCATCTCTTCAAGTGAGGTGGCATGTGCTGTTAAAACCCAACGCAGTGCAGAAAAAATGGCAGAAGCCACCAAAGCCAACGTAGGTCTGATTTTTGATGCAAAACGTCGATAAATGAAAAAAATGATGATTTCGGGAATAATCCCTGCCGCTAAAAGCAACCCAAAATCCCCTTCTTGAAATCCCAATGACTTCCAAAAGATAGGGGCAAAGACCGTCAAGCCCACATGCGATGCCCAAATCAAAGCGGCAACTGAAATGAAGGGTTTGATCCATGGCAGTTTTAAGGTGGCTAACGTGGGAGATTTGGAACCCCTTGCAACAGGTGTCAAAAAATTTGGAATCAGCAACGCACAGACAAAGACCAACAACATACTTACCGATGCCAGAATAGGCCATTTGTCCAGTCCATGTTCCTCCAATATCCAACCACCAACAAAGGCAAAAACCAGATACGACAAAGACATGCAGGAACGCACAACATTGTACGAAGCCTTGCTGTCATGCTTGAGCGAAGTGAGCAAAAGAGCGTCAGAAAGTGGAACTAAACTACCCATCAATAGAAAAACAGCAAACCAAATGATGCCTATTGTAAAAATTTGATTGACCTCATACAATCCAAGCATTAGCAAAGCTGCAAGACCTGAACTTAGGACGATGAAGGGTTTACGAGAACCACGCCTGTCGCTCAATTCACAAATAAACACAACAAAAATCATTTTACCAATCATGGCAGCCGAAGCAATCAACCCCCACTTTTCAGGTGTGATGCCTTGTTTCTCCATCCATAGCGGAGCAAAAAATGGTGTAAATACTGCCATGATTCCAATAGAAAAAGAAAACAGAACAAATGAAATCACTAGACGAATGGGCATTTTTGAGAATGTTTTTTGTGGGTGGTGAAAGTGAAGAAACAGGTATGATATACTGAAAAGCCAGAGATTTCCCAAATTTAAATAAGAAAAGCTGATGCAAGATAAAAAAGTAAACATTCAAACTTTTGGTTGTCAGATGAATGAGTATGACTCTGAAAAGATGTTGCGAGTCTTAAATGAAGAAAACTACACCTATGTTGATTCTCCTGACTACGCAGACCTCATCATACTCAATACCTGTTCAGTGCGTGAAAAAGCAGAACAAAAGGTCTATTCGCAGTTAGGAAGGTTCCGTCCTCTCAAAGTCAAAAACCCAGATTTATTAATCGGAGTAGGGGGGTGCGTTGCTCAACAAGAAGGGCAAGCTATTTTGAGGCGAGACCCCAACGTGAACTTTGTGTTTGGCACAGACAATCTCTTTGACCTGCCAGACATGTTGCAACAAGCCAAACAAGGCAGACGTGTTGTGCAAACCCAACGTGTTGCTTACCGTCAAAAGGTACGCAATTACATTCCAGATTTTGCCTTCAATCTGCCTGAATCTCGCATCAAATCCTACATTTCTATCACCAAAGGTTGTAACAATTTTTGTACCTTTTGTATTGTGCCAACAACCAGAGGTTTGGAAGTCAGTCGCGAACCTGAAAACATTATTGAAGAAGCTACCAAGTTGGCAGATAAAGGTGTCAAAGAAATTTGTTTATTAGGGCAAAATGTCAACTCTTATCGTACAAAAGGAGTGAATTTTGTGGAACTATTAAGACAGTTAGACCAAATAGAGGGAATCCAACGCATTCGCTTTACTTCCCCACACCCAAAAGACTTTCATGCTGAATTGGCAGATGCGTTGCGTGACTTCCCTTCTGTCTGTGAACACATGCACCTACCCTTGCAAGCAGGTTCTGACCGTATTTTGAAGCGAATGAAGAGACGTTACACTTTGGAACAGTTTCTTGAGAAGGTGGATTTGCTACGTTCAAAGATTCCCCATGCAGGACTTTCTACCGATTTGATTGTTGGTTTCCCCGGTGAAACAGATGAAGATTTTGAACAGACTCTTTATGCCATTCAAAAAATCCGTTTTAATCAAATTTATGCGTTTAAATACTCCATACGACCGGGGACTCCTGCAGAAAAATATGACGGACAACTTGAAGACTCTGTGAAGGTGGAACGTTTGCGAACTTTGTTGGAAGTTCAAGAGCAAATTGTTGAAGAAATTCAGCAAGAATTACAAGGCAAAGAACAAGAAGTGTTGGTAGAAGGAAGCCACCCTAAAGATGTACGTTCAAGGTCTGGCAAGTCAAGAGAAAATCTCTCTGTGGTCATTCAAAACAGTCAAGCCAAACTTGGAGACCTCGTTCGTGTCAAAATCACAGGGACAAAAAAGTACTCGCTTGAAGCACAAGAAATGCCAAGACCATTGGCAACGTTTTAAGATGATAGATTGACTCAACCTATTGTCAAATCCCGCATCATCTCTGCCACACGAAAAGCTACGCTGCATAGAAAAACGTTTAAAGTAGATTTAAAAGGTCTTGAATTTAGGGGTTAATAAGTTCCTCGCTCCAAAAGCAAGGGGCTTTTTTGAAAAACAGCCGTTATGGCTTGATAGTTAGAGGGAGATTGCTGACTGGAAGGTCAACCTGCAAGAAAAGTTTTAAGATAAGGTCGCACTTGCACAACAATGATCAGAGCCAGCATCCATTTGACAAGTTTGATTTCTCCTCTAATTCCAGCAATTTCTTCTCTGAGTGAGTTTTCAACACGCAGTAAATCCTCTTTGGTGGCAGAGCTTTTTTCTATGGCTTTCACAAGTGTACTGGCTTGCAACCTTGCTTGTTCAGGCGTGAAGCCAACAGCAATAAGGTCTTGCGAATATTGTAGTGTGTCAATCATATCTGACCTAATTTAATCAATAGCAGCAGAAGTTAAGCAAATAATACTTTAAAAAAGAGGTGTGACCCTCTATCAACACAAGTATCGTCTCAAATCTTGATACTTGTGTCAATAATAATTGATTAAAATCTAGGTTTGAAATAAACAATCAAAAAATCAATGACTGATGAAAAAACAACAGGCAAAAACTAAAACATCTCTTGCTGTTTGTCTCATTCTAACTTGCCTCTTACAGGATTTAATGAATACGCATCTCTGACAGTTTTTGATCTTTGGCGATTTTGTGAACGCAGACGCCTGCTTTGTGTACTTGTAGGAGTTTGGACATCGTCTCCATTGTTGTTGTCAGGAGATTCTGTTAGAATCATTTCAAAACTTTTACTTTTAGACCATTAGAAAATGGACTCGTTTTTTTGCTTTGTATAGAGGATTTTCATGCTCTGCTGTCAGCTTGCAAGAAAATGCTTTTTAACTTTTCAAAAAAATCAAGGGCTTCGGAAATTCTTGTAAAAAAGTTAGTGAGGTTGAAAAAGTTTTTACTGAATCAAACAATTAGGGGGTTAAGACTATGGCAATGATTGATGAAGAAGATTGTCCTGTTTGTGAACCATTTGACCAAGAATGGATTTTTACTTATGGCGACCTTGTCACTTTGCTACTTTGTTTTTTTATTTTGCTATTTTCCATGTGCAAGCTGAATCTTGAAAAATTTCGTGACACTGCACAAAGTTTTAAACCTACCCCTGCAGGAAGCCCCTACCTTTTAGATGGTAATGATGCCATCATTAGAAACATCAAACAACAGATAGAAGAAAGTGAGTTGGCAGACAATACAAGTGTCTCCGTGGAAGAACGAGGTACGGTGATTTCATTCAATGCGAAAGCACTCTTCCAAACTGGGGAGATTACATTGACAGAAATAGCCAGAAAAGAACTTGAAAAGTTTTCAAAAATTCTTTACAGGTTGCCAAATGATTTAGTCGTCACAGGGCATGCAGACTCTAAAGAGGCAGGCAGACCTTCACGTTGGGCATTGTCAGGATTGCGTGCTTCTGCCGTAGCCAATTTTTTAATTCAAGAAGGCATTGAGCAAGAAAAAATTCAAATCGTTGGCTATGGTGAGTTCAGACCTGCTTTTACAGGAGAAATTGAAGAACAACGTGCATTGAATAGTCGTGTGGAAGTGACAATCAAGTAAAGCGACTTTGGAGGAATCATGCTAGCAGTTGACAATCTCTTGAGACTCTTTTAACTTAGCCCCATCAAAAGTTCTGTTGTGGGCAAGAAATCAGACTTGACTCAAATTGGGCAAATTTACCTCCGATAAAAAATATGTCAAAACTCTTAATCGTTCACGATCATTTGGAAACCCTTGCGATACTGCATGAATTTTGTGCAAATCAGCAAGTGGAACAGATCACTGTTGACAATGCTGAGGAGGCACTTGAAATCCTTCAAAAAAACAAGATTTATGCCATCTTTTGTGCTTTGACTTTGCCCAGAATGGGTGGGTTGGAACTCATCAATGTCATTCGTGAGATGAACCCTTCAGTCCCTGTGGTCATCATTGCAGGACAACGCGACACTGATGGCATTTTGAGTGCGATCAATGCGGGGGCATTTGGTTTTTTGACCAAGCCTTTGACTGTTGCTTTCGTGCATGCCATTTACCACAGGCTTTTGCAAAGTTCTGAAGACATTCAGTGTGATGATTATTGTTTGGAAAACACTGTCAGTGAATCTCAAACTTTGGAGATTGGAAACAATTTTGAGAACTACTTTGGGATTGTTTCCTTCATTACGCAACGTCTGCCTTTTTACAATTTGGCAACTAAAGGTGAGCTGGCGATTACCAGAGTGATGCTGGCAGAAGCACTGGAAAATGCTATTTTTTATGGAAACTTAGAGCTTGACCAAGAATTAAAACGTAGAAATTTTGAACAGTTTTTGCGTGAGGCAGAAAGCAGGCGTCAAATGGAAGATTACAAGTATAGACGTGTTCACATTGAATATGAATTGTCTGCTCACTCTGCAAAGTACGTGTTCCGTGATGAAGGCAAAGGTTTTGACCACAGAGACGTGCCAGACCCTAAAACGACAGAGAGGGTCTTCCAGTCCAATTATTCAGGATTGATTGCAATTCGGCACTTCATGGACGAAGTCTTCTGGAACGAGAGAGGCAACCAAATCACAATGATTCGTTATAAAAAAACCCGTACATGAAAGTTTCACCTTTTAAAAAAAATTTAACGAAGATCAAGTTTTTGTTAGTCATTGCAGGTCTTCTTTGGATTCATGGTTGTTCTGAAAAGAAGACCAAACCCGTTCGTGAGCTGTATTACGAAGTCATTGACATTGAGCGAAAATCTGGCTCTGTTGCAGTGATTGAGGAACGTCTGAATGAATTAATCCAGCAAGATGCTGGTTCAAGACTTGCTTCTATTGCGTACCTCAAGCTGGCAGAACTGAGCTTTGCACGTAAGGACTGGGACAAGGCAGAAACAAACTATCGCACCTTTCTTACCCTTAATCCCTCTCATCACCTTAACCCTTATGTCATCACGCAACTCATTGTTTTGAATTACGAACGCAATGTTTTAGGAGCAATCTTTAAAGATCGTGATTTTTATCGTGATATGGAACCGAACCGAAAGATCATTCGTGAATATCAAAGGTTTTTTTTACTCTACCCTCAAAACGCCTACCTTGAGACTGCAAGACAATATTTAGGCAGGGCATTAGCAGACCTGTCAGAACATGAAAAATTGGTCAGTGATTTTTATTTGGAAAACGAAGCCTATCGTGCTGCTGCATCAAGATATTTGTATCTGTTACGAAATTATCCTAACTATCCAAAAAAGAGAGAAGTTGCAAGAAGTTTGATTTTGGCATATCGCACAAATAATCAAGAAGAGCTTGCCAGAGAAATTGAAAGAATTTTGGAAATGCAATCTCAGTTGAATCCATGAGAGTTTGCATCTTCTTGAGCTTTTTGATGTTAGGGTGTTCTGCAGTGGAGCGAATCCAAAGCAAGACTGCGATGACGCCGGACCCTCAAGTGAAAGACGCCCCTCTTCCCCAAAAAGAAACCATAGAGTATGCCAAGAGACGTGATGTGATTGACCTTGAAAAAACGGTCGGTCAGCAAACGTCTGAAATCTCTCAGCTACGTGAACAACTTCTGCAAATGAAGTTGCAAAATGATGAGTTCCAAAAAGTCATGCTCAAGAATTTTACTTTGTTGGAACGTGCTGTTGGACAGCAGCAATCCCAACCTATTGAAGTAGAGCAACTCCCCATCACTAAACCTGATGAAGAACCACCACAAACGGAATTGATTGAAAAATTCCCGCTTTTCCCCACTCCGAAACAACCAGAAACAACACTTGAAGTGGCTCCTGTTCCCTTGCCTCCTCCCGATGAGTCCAAGGTTGTGAGAGAAAGCCCTCAATCCCTTCAAAAGCCCAAACAAACGGTTCAAAACGTCAAACCTGTTGTCATTCCTACTACAAAGAAACCTTATAGTGACCCTGACTTAAATGAGCCGAAACGTCCTTATACTCTGAAATCTTACCCCCCTGTCAAGAAAATTTACGACCAAGGCATGCAAGCCCTGTTTCAAAATCAATCTCAAAAAGCAGTCAAATTATTGATGAACGTTGTGCAGGATTATCCTGATGATGAATATGGAGACAATGCCATGTTTTGGCTGGGGAATACCTACTTCAGAATGAAGAAGCTAGACCTTGCAGAAGAACAATTCCGAGGCGTCTTGAGGAATTACGAACACCGACCAACCTCTCAAGGCTATAAAACCCCTGATGCGATTCAGATGCTTGGTCAAATTTATGCAATGAGAAATGAAGCGGAAAAAGCCAAATACTATTTTCGTGCTGTGATTGAACGATTCCCTGACTCTACTGCAGCAGCGAATGCCAAACAAGATTTAACACTTTTAAACTAAAGCATTTTGGAAAGGTCAAACATCACTATACTAGCAGTTGATGACATTGAAAACATGAGACGTTTGCTAGCGGGAATGCTTTTGAAGCTGGGCTTTTCATCGGTGATTCTTGCCAAAGACGGCAAAGAAGCATGGTCAAAAATCCAACAGCACAAGGTTGATTTACTCATTGCAGATTGGAATATGCCAGAAATGAGCGGACTGGATTTGCTCAAAGTCATTCGTGCCAGCGATCAATTTGCAACATTGCCTGTGTTGATGGTCACAGCAGAACGACTGAAACAAAACATCGTGCTTGCTGCACAAAACAAAGTCAACGGTTACATTGTCAAACCCTTTTCTCCTGCAACATTAGAAGAAAAAATCAAAGACATTCTGAAACTTTGATGCAGTTAAAGCCCAATGAACGAGACAACTTTAATTTTATCAGGATACGGATTGAATTGTGAGCTTGAGACAGCTCACGCCTGTCAGCTTGCGTCAGGCAAAGCTCCGGCAATCGTTCACATGAGTAGATTGATTGAGGGCAGGGTCGCTTTGAAAAATTATGGTTTTGTGATTTTGGTAGGTGGTTTTTTAGACGGAGATGACCTGGGTGCAGGTCGTATTGGAGCAAATCGTTGGAAGTGTGGACAAGCGGGTCGGTTAAAAGATGAATTGACTGCCTTTATTGAGTCAGGCAAGTTGGTGATGGGGATTTGTAACGGGTTTCAAGTGCTTGTCAAAATGGGGGTTTTGCCATCAGGAGGCAGACAACAGGTTTCCTTAACCGCTAATGCGAATGGTCGGTTTCAAAACAGCTGGGTGCATCTGCAAGCAAAAAGTGACTCACCCTGCCTTTTAACAAAAGGTATTGAAAAGCTGGAGCTTCCTGTGAGGCACGGAGAGGGTAGGCTAGAAATCCCTAATGCCACGTTAACTGACATTGAGCAAAACCACCTTGTCCCTTTGAAGTATCACGCAGTAAATCCTAACGGTTCGCCGCTGGGCATTGCCTCTTTGTGCAACGTTCAAGGCAATGTTTTGGGTCTCATGCCTCACCCTGAAGCCTTCACTCACTACACTCACCACCCCAAATGGACAAGGAACAGATATGAGGGCAAGACAGGTCTTTCATTATTTGAAAATGCTTACCAATATTTGCTTTAGTTATGCAACTTACAGTTTCAGAAGCGGTCAATTTTTTGAAAATTCCAGAAGGCACCATTAAACGTTGGATTCGTCAAGGCACGATTCCATGCGTGTATCATGGTGGAAAATATTTGTTTGATTTAGAGACCTTGAGAACTTGGGCAAAATCAAAAGGTTTGCGAATCAATTCTGACCAAGTTTCTGTCCTACAAACTGAAAATTTTAAAAAAGACTCTGATGTGATTGCATCAATCAGGCTTGGCAAAATCTACCACGATTTAGACCTACAAACCAAAGAGGACGCCTTTCAAACAATACAAGAGTTTTCAGGCAAACTGATTCCTCCTTCCTTGCAAATCGCAACGCTTTTGCAAGAACGAGAACGCATTGCCTCTACTTCAATAGGCAATGGCATTGCAATTCCTCATCTGCCAAGACCTTTAACACAGCTGGAACAACCCATCATTTCCATCTTTTTTCCCAAACAGCCCATCACAGAAGAACAGCATCCACCTATTTTTGTCTTTTTCATTCTCATTTCAACGACACTTCACAATCATCTCAACCTTCTACTGCAATTATCACAAACCCTGAAACTTCAAAAAACTGCAAATCAACTGCGGGAAAAGAGAGACTTTGACTCTATCATTCCCTTTTTTGCAAACAGTTGAAGTTTTCTACAACAAATGACTTGCAAACATTTCTTACCTTCTGTATCCTACCTGATTTGCCATAATTAACATTTGTGAGATTGTGAGTTCTGAACAAGAATTAAAAGACAGGATAGAAGAATTGGAAGAAGAAAAGCAATTCTTGCAAATTATGTTAGACAACAATGCTGATCATGCCTCTTCTTTAGAAGAACAACTTTCTGCTCAAGTTGACAGTATAGAACGTCTTAGAGACCGCATGAAGGTTTACCTCTCCCCTCAAATTTATGAGTCTATTACTCATGAAATTGAATCTGAGTCTTTCAATCCTTCATCTCAAGGTGACCAGAAAGTAGAACGTCCTCTCTCCTTCAATCGCAAGAAGTTAGTCATCTTTTTTTCTGACATTGTGGGTTTTACAGCATTGACTGACTCCATAGAGTCAGAGCAACTTCATGAGATGCTCAATGCCTATTTGGACAGAATGGCGGTGACAGCCCTCAAATACGGGGGGACGATTGACAAGTTTATTGGCGATGCCGTGATGGTCTTTTTCGGCGATCCAATCTTTACTGATGATGCAACACATGCAGTTAGCTGTGTCAAAATGGCACTGGAAATGCAGAACCAACTATTGCTACTCAATGACCTGTGGCGTCGGGAGTTGGGGATTAACCAGTCCATGCAGATAAGGGTGGGAATTAATGTTGGATATTGCACCGTTGGAGATTTTGGGTCAAAAAATAGAATGGACTACACGGCTATTGGCGGAGGTGTCAATATTGCTGCACGTTTAGAAAGCCTTGCACAACCTAACGAAATTTTTATATCATCGGGGGTCTATATGCTGGTCAAAGACTCCGTAGAATGCAAATATGTTGGTGATATTCAGGTTAAGGGGGTGCATCACCCTGTGCAAGTCTATCAGGCTTTAAAAGTCAAATCACCTGACAATAACACCATTGATTTTTTTCAAAGAATGGAAGATGGATTTTTGTTGAATCAAGTCAAATATGACGGACAAAATCTAAGCCTTGATGACCTAGAGCAAGTCAAAGTCTCATTGTGCGAGGCTGTGCGGTTTGTGGAAGATGCCTTGGAAGACAGACGTCAAAAAATTCAACACACAAAGCAGGAACATTGAACATTAAATCGGTCTAATTTAATCTTGTATAGAGTATGGAAACAGCGCAGCAACACACCGCAATTGAATTGCAGGCAGTGGACTTAAAAAAATCTTGGGGAAAGTGTGGAGACTCTGCTAACTATATCGCATCTTATATGGCTCATGAGTTTCAAAACCCTGATAAAGCACTGAATATTATCTCAGTCGTTTTGAACGAGCTACTAGAGTATCTTTTTGACGCTTGCGAGATAGATAGCTCTATTTTTATCTCCCTAAGTTTAGAGGAGGATTCTTTCAGTATCTCATGCCAAACCAAGTTAATCCCTGAACTGGAATGCCAACAATATATAGAACATGCTGAAAAACTACAAAAAGATGATTGGATTACAGAATCAGAGAATCCAAATCATTTTAGATTTGCTTTTTTGATACAAGATTATGAGTGTAACATTCAGTTTCAGCAAAGTCCTGAATCAGACACTATCATTTTGGACGTCCATGTTCCATCATAAATTTTTTAAATTATTTTATTTCCAGAGGATTCATAGTGAAAATTGAAGGCTATAGATATAGGTTAGAATATGATTCTATTACTCAAACTATTCACATCATTGGTGATTTCAGAGAAAAGAGAAAGAGTTCCTTAGAGGATTTTGCCTCTTTTTTGCAAAAAATTTATCAAGAAGTGAAAGGAGCGTTAGTTTTTGATTTCAGTAAACTCCATTACATCAACACTTCTGCCTTGATGAATCTTGCTGAATTTTTTAAGCAGGTCAGTGATGACAATAGACTCAAATTGACTTTGAATGTGACCAAGATTATAGACTGGCAGATACGTGTCCTCTCCAAATTTGAAGAACTTCCTAATGTTTACATACAGGTTTATGATGAGAATTTTTACGAAGGTCAATCTGTAGTGGAATCTGACTACATTGTTGACGTATTGCGCAGCCAGACCAGAATCTTATGGGAGTTAGAAAAAGATATTTTAGTAAAACATGGTCTGAAAAAAGGAATGTCTGTTGCTGATGTTTGTTGCGGTTGCGGGGATTTTACTGCTTTGATTGCCAAACACATGAACGTCTCCGCTGTCACGGGTTATGATCATGCAGAATATTCTATCTTGCAAGGGCGTACCCAAGCTAAGCAGTTTGTACTCAACAATCTAGACTTTTTCATTGCTGATGCAACATCTATCTGCGTTGCTGATAATACCTTTGATTTTGTCACCTGCCGTCTCAGCCTCCAAATCTTTTCTCAACCTCAAATCATTCTCAAAGAACTTTACAGAATTGTTAAACCGGGTGGACGTGTTTATGTCACCTGCGAAGATTATGATTTAATCATTGCGTATCCTCATAGAGAAGAAATATCTAGCCTATACCGAACCCTTGCCGAAATGGCAAGAGAAGCAGGAGCTGATTTTTACAGTGGAAGGAAATTAGCTTCGTGGCTAAGAGATTTTAAATTTGAAGATATTAAAGTAGATATTTTGACTACTGATACAGAAAATACAGATAGGGAGAGTTTAGCTAAGGTCTTCAACACATGGAAACACTTGTACTGCCAAACAGATGACTATGCAGATATTTTAAAAAATGCCAATTGGTCAGAACAAAAGATTACAGAGTCTAGGTCAAATTGTATCAAGCAGTTCGATTTGCAAGATTCTTTAATTAGACATCAAGGGGGTTATACCAATTGGAGTGTTATCGCTTGTTCTGGGACAAAGCCGATTGTGAATTAGAGATTTTTAATACGTTTCTTTTTTGATGGTCAGAAACCCCTTTACACATTCACAAATTGTTACTTGATTTTTTGACACTGCAAGTGAGGTATGGCTTTAAGAATATCTTTTAAAGACTACCAAAAACTGTTTTAAAATGCACAATACCAACTTTGCTTTGGTTGTGTTACAATCAGAGTTTTTGAAACTTTTCCATTTAGAGAGCGATGCAGTCCCCTCACGGATTTTATAAAAAACTGGTCTCCAGTGGTTTTACAGAACAGCAAGCAGAAGGTTTAACAGAGGCTCATACCGAGTTCTTTAGTGAAATTTTAGAAAAAGAAACCAAGCTCATCAAAGTTGACTTTAAAAGTGAACTAGCCACTAGAGATGACCTTCAAGAAATCAAAGATGATTTTAAAGAAATTAAAGATGACTTTAAGGAACTCAGAGATGAACTGAAGAACTTCGCCACTAAAGATGATTTTAAAGAAATCAAAGATGACCTTAAGGAACTCAGAGATGAACAGAAAAACTTCGCTACTAAAGACGATTTTAAAGAAATCAAAGATGACCTTAAGGAACTCAGAGATGAACAGAAAAACTTCGCTACTAAAGACGATTTTAAAGAAATCAAAGATGAACTGAAAAATTTCGCCACTAAAGATGACCTGAAGAACTTCGCCACTAAAGATGATCTAAAAAATTTTGCCACTAAAGATGATCTAAAAAATTTTGCCACTAAAAGTGATCTCCAAGAAATCAAAGTCAACCAAAAATGGCTTAAATGGCTGCTTGTGTCTCTTTTTGCGTTGCAAGCCTTTCCTCTCTTCAAATCTTTTTTTTGAGAAATTCCCTGCCTCATAACCTACTAGATTTTATTTTTTGTCATGCTCAAAGTAGGGCTGTTTCAATTCTCCAAAAAGTCATAAGTAATGAACTGATTTGATAAAAAATAAAAGTTTCATTCTGCCCAAATTGTGCTATAATCCCCTGTTTTACTTAGTTTACAAAGGATAACTTATGAAAAAATCATTCAGATACCGTATTACGTCTTTTGCTGCAAGTGTGGCTGCCTTGGTTGCTCTTGCGATGGGTACTTATAATTATTTCCTTTTGGAAGATGCAACTACATTTGCTCTCCAAAAACATGAAGAAGCTCTTGTTGATCTAGCTGAAGACTATTTGCAAAACTACACTAATGCTAGGTCTAAAGCAATAGAATTGGATTTACTCAAATCCCTCAGTGATCTAACCATTTTTGGGGAGGTTGCAACAAAAATCATTGAAAACAAAGATCAAATTTACAACTTGAATTTGGATCAGATAGAACTTTTTCAAACCTCCTTAAACCCTTTCAAAGGGGCTTTAATTACCTCTGATGATGCTGAATTTGACGTCTTCATTCCCACTCCTTTTGTTGACAACAGTGAAAGTCTTTTTAACGTCAAAGTTTTTTCACTACTGAATATGGTAAGTCCTGCAATATACAAGTCTAGTCCTAACTATAAGCTGACTTACTTTGTAGCTGACGAAGTCGGACATATCAGCAAGAATTATCCCAATATTAACGGGGGAAAAGTTTTATCTTCCATCGTAGATGGAGGTGAAAAGTTATCTTTTTGGAAGGATTGGTTTCCAGGGAATATTGATGCTTGGAAAAAATTTTACACAGATCAAGACTTTCAAAAGTCGGTGTTAGAATTGTCAAAAACACCTGTTACTTTCCAGGATCCCTATGAAGATGCAGGAGGTCAGGGGCAGATACTGACCATGTTTTATCCTCTTTGGGATCAGGCAAACAATGAATTTGCGGGTGCCGCAGCGATAGACGTTTCTTTAAAAGAGATTATTAAAAATGTTTTAAAAATATCTGTTGCAGAGACAGGTTACTCAATTTTGTCTGATAGTACTGGAAGCATTATTGCCATGTCGGAAAAAGGTTTGAAGGATTTGAAAATTGAAATTAAAGAGAGCAAGTTGGGTAGTTTGGTTTACTATCGTGGTAACCTAATGTCCTCAAAAGATTCAGGATTTACAAAAGCTTATGAAGCAACTTTAAATCAGAGTTCGGGAGTCGTTCAGTTCCAGTTAGATTCAGGACGTGATGAGATTATGGCTTACACCAATTTGTTTGTGATGAACAATAACCGTTATGAACCGACAAATTGGAAGTTGACCATCGTCGTTCCCAAAGATGAGATTTTAAGCTCCTTGTTTGAAACACAAGCCGTTCTTGACTCTGAAAAAGAAAACAACGTCTACATAGCTTCTGCTGTAGCAATTGTCGTTACATTAGTATCTATCCTAATTGCTTCGTTGATAGCGGGCAGGATTTCTTCAGATATTTTGGTGCTTTCAAGGGCGGCAAGGCAAATCGCTAAAAAAGATTATAATGTGTCAGTGGCTGTCTCCTCCAAAGATGAAATTAAAGATCTTGCTGATGCGTTCAACACAATGAGTTTAGAAATTAAGGACTACACGGAAAACTTAGAGTCTAAAGTCGCAGAACGTACAGCAGAGCTTTCTGATGCTAATGAAAGAATCCAGGAACTTAACGAATCTTTGAAAGATGAGAATCGCAGAATGTCAGCAGAGCTTGACGTAGCCAAACAGCTTCAGATGATGGTGCTTCCTAGCGACTGGGAGATATCACAATTTAAAGATGTGGACATTGCGTGTTTTATGTCTCCTGCTGACGAAGTTGGGGGAGATTATTATGATATTTTGCATTTGGATAGGGGAGGAATGTTGATAGGGATAGGAGACGTCACAGGTCATGGGCTTTCTTCTGGTGTATTAATGCTGATGGCACAAACTGCAATCCGAACTTTGAGTAATTCTGATTTGGATATGAGAGAATTTATTAACCGTGTCAACACAGTTCTGTATGAAAATATCCAGAGGATCAACGAAGACAAAAATATGACCCTAGCTTTGCTCCATTATCAAGATGGAGACTATACGGTTGTTGGTCAGCATGAAAGCGTTTTAGTCTGCCGTGCCAATGGAGAGATTGAAAACATTGAAACCTTTGATTTAGGGTTGTTTGTGGGCATGGAGAAAGACATCTCGTCATTTACCAAGACTCATCAGTTCCACTTAGACAAAGACGATGTGATGGTTCTCTATACAGATGGTATTACAGAAGCCATCAATGTCAAAGAAGAAGAATTTGGAATAGAAGGATTACAAGAATTGCTTCAAAAATACCATCGTTTGCCATCTCAGGAAATGTCAGAAAAAATGAGACAAGATTTGATGGCATATATTGGCGAGGCAGAAATCTATGACGATATTACTTTGGTTATCTTCAAGCAAGGAAAATAAAGCCATGTCAGCAGAAAAAAATGAAAAAATAGGAAATTATTGGTTAGATGAAGAGTTGTTGAAAGAAGAGTTTCGGGTATCAGTCTTTCATGTCAAAGCGAAGCATCTTGCTACGAATTGGAAACGTTGTGGATTGACCGCAAACTTTTGGTCTAAATACTATGCTTCTGATTTCTCTCACCAGAAAATGAGTCAGAAAGATTTTCAAAATGTCGCCTCATTTATCTTAAACGAGTTGATTGAAAATATTGGTAAGTATTGTGACATGCCAGAGTCTGATGTAGCAATCAAAGTCTTTTTCCATAAGTCGGGGAAGTATGTGCTGAAGGTGGACAATTTGTTAACGTCTCAAGCATCTGATCATTTTAAAGCCATCGCTCAAGAGTTATTCACGGTAGACCTTGATGAACTCTACGTCCAACGTTTGGAACATAACTTGGAAACAGGGGAAGGTTCTGGAATGGGTTATCTGACTATGATTCAAGACTACGGAGTGTCTCTGGGGTTTAACTTCACCGAAGCAGGGGAACAATTATCCAGAGCAGAAATTTCTGTCAGAATGGATTTTTAATTCTTAATCTTGGCTCAAAAATTGCTGAGAAGCAGTACTGGTCAATTCTTTGAAAGTTTATTTGTAAAAGGTTGTTTATGGAAATTATAGGAGAAGGATATAAGGTCTTCCACATTGCGGAGGAAAACACAGTCAAGATGGAAGGATCTATACGTTTAAGAGATACTCAAGCCTATCAAGACATTTCTGATTTGCTTCAAAAAGCATTTGATGAGTCAAATCAAGGAGTAGTTTTAGATGTCAGAGGGTTAGAGTTTCTGAACAGTTCGGGGATTAATACCATTTCTAAGTTTGTTTTATATGCTCGTAAGGTTGCTGACCCCTCACGTAAAATCAAATGTGTTGGTTCTGAAAGCATTTACTGGCAGAAAAAGTCTTTGCAGAATCTCCAAAAACTCTGGAAAGAAGTTGATTTGGAGTTTTTATAAGATTTAAGACACTCCCAGTCTTTCATCTTAAGTCAATAACATTTCTTGTCTGCAAGGATTTTTGCGTGGCAAAAACTAGTTTCATCACAGATGCCCCAATCTCAAATGAGAACGGGTTTTCAATTTGACCTTGAAACGCAGAAACAGCAGCAGCAATTTGTTGGCTCTGTCCTTTGTTTTGAGTATGGGATTTCGTCTTTTTCCTCTTGTTCTTTTCAATCAGCTGCAGCTTTTTGAAATCATCTAGCACTGCAATTCTTCCTGCACCAAAAACTTCTATCCTCTCTTTAGAAAAACTGGCATCCCCCGTTGTGGAATAACAGATTGTTGCCAAGGATCCTTGACTGAAGCTAATGCTAATGCTGACATTGTCCTGATCAATCGTTTCTGCATGCTTTGACACCAAAGATTGAGCCACCAGAGAGACAGGAGTTTCTTGTGTAAGAAACAATAAAGAATCAAAAAAATGACACATCTCTCCTAAAAGCATTCCACCCCCTTCCTCAGGCAAACGTATCCATGAATCCATTGGCAGTGTTCCACCATTGATGCGATAAATAACTTGTTTGGGAACTGCTGGGAAAAAATCTTTAACCTGATTCATCATCTTTGAAAAGCGGCGATTATGCCCAACAGCCACTAATGTTGGCTTGTGTAAATTAGCTTCTGTATATGCAGCAGAAATGTCTTCTAACTCTTCCATTGACAGACAAAGTGGTTTTTCTACAAAAACATGTTTACCTGCTTGCAACGCTCGGATCACTAAATCAGCATGTGAGCGATGCCTTGTTGCGATCCAAATGCTTTGAATTTGGGGGTCAGATGTCAGATCTTCAAAGTTAGAGGTGCAGTATTGAAAGCCAAATCTTTGACCTTGACTTTTAGAGCTGGCACCACCTGCTCCAGCAATTCCAACTAGACGTACGTCAGTTCTCTTTTGTAAATGGGGTAACAGATGGGCGCAGGCATAATTCCCTGCACCAACAAAACCAATATGCAAAGTTTCAAGGGGTAAACTAGTTTGAGGTTCTGAAAGAGTCAGTCGGCTTTGATAGCTTGACTCTTGATTATACTCCAAAACCATACCCAGTGAATGCGTGCCTTTTTGTAAAAGTTGATAAGCCTCAAGAGCCGAGTCAAATTCAAAACGATGAGAAGTCAAAGATTTGACATCAAGCAAACCTGACTCCATTAATCCTAAAACTGCCTCCAAATTCCTCTGTTCTGTCCAACGAACATAGTGATACGGATAATCAATCCCACTTTCTTCATACAGTGGGTCGTAACGACCCGGTCCGTAAGACATTGACACTTTGACAGAAAGCTCCTTTTTGTAATAGTCATTTCTAGGAATATTCATTCCTACCAACCCAACTACAATCACATTCCCACATTGTCTTGTCAGGAGACCTGCTAATTCAATAGGTTGCTGACTTGGTGTGCTGGCAGTGATGAAAGTATGGTCTGCACCCTTGCCATGACTCCAATGTTGTGTCAATTCTTCAGCAAACTCTAAACTCCCAACTTGGTCAGCACCAACTTTTAAAGCGACGTCCCTACGTTCTTTGAGTAGGTCAAAACCAATCACATGACAACCATTGGCTTTAAGTAATTGTACTGTGATTAGCCCAATCAGTCCCAAACCAATGACACAGGTCTTTTCTCCTAATTGCGGATTGGCAAGACGAATCCCTTGCAAAGCGATACTGCAAATTGTCGCGTACGCTGCAGACTCAAATGAAACCGAATCAGGAATCTTAGCCACAAGATTTTTTGGGACGTAGTTCCATTGTGCATGGTTCGCATATCCTGCACCTGCAATGGCTACCCTGT
The DNA here is from genome assembly GCA_965233585.1 of bacterium. Classification (GTDB taxonomy): domain Bacteria; phylum SAR324; class SAR324; order SAR324; family NAC60-12; genus CBDDTI01. The sequence continues at coordinate 876,885 of CBDDTI010000747.1, read as the reverse complement.
CTCCTATGGAAAACTCTGTGACCTTCTGACCCACTTCTTTCACAATGCCTGATGCACTGTAACCGAGAGGCACGGGTTTTTCTAATTTGGAAGAAATGTTTTGCCACGTTGCCAGAAGACCTTCTTTGCGTGCTTTCTGAATCACTTTTTTGACAAGGTCAGGACGTGCTTTGGCTTTGCCTAACATATTTTTTTGCCCTAACTCCAAAAGCATCTTTTCTGTTCCTGCACTGATTACTGACGCCACAGATTGCACTAAAACGCCTTCAGCACGTAAGGTTGGGGGGGGAACTTCTTCTAAAAAAACACGACCATTTTTAAAAGTTTGTAAAATTTGCTTCATAATATTGAAAATTGGGTGAGACTTTGAATCTTAAAATGACTGATTCAATCCAAGCGGTTGAAAAATTGATGAGAAAATATATTGACTTTCAAAAAGATGTATAGATAATATTAGCACTTAACCGTGTATTTGGGGAGTTTATGATGTATCCTGCTGTGGTTGCGGGATAGCGTGAAAATTCAATATCTATTCATTAAAAATCCTTATGTCTTCAATTTTAAAACGTTATTTAGATTCTTGCACTCAAGATCATTTGTCTCAAGCTGCAGTAGCATTTTATGCTTCGCTAGACCAAGTCATCTCGGTTGTTCCTGATGTTGCCCGTGCCATTGTCAGTGAGTTGAGAGACCAACGGAAATACCTCAAATTGATTGCTAGTGAGAATTATTGCTCGCTCGCTGTCCAACAAGCTCATGCAAATTTACTGACTGACAAATATGCAGAAGGCGTTGTGGGAAAACGATTTTATGCAGGTTGTCATCATGTGGATACGGTTGAATCTGTTGCAAGTCAGTTAGCATGCCAACTTTTTGGAGCAGAGCATGCTTACGTTCAACCTCATTCTGGGGCAGATGCCAATCTCGTTGCATTTATGGCGATTTTGAATGCAAAAATTCAAACACCCTTATTGGAAAAAATGGGTGAGCCTAACCCTATGAATTTAAATCAATCACAATGGAATGAGGTGAGAACAGCCTTTCAAAAACAAAAATTGTTGGGACTTGATTATTATTCAGGAGGTCACCTAACACATGGCTACCGCTTCAATATTTCAGGTTATCTTTTTGACAGTTACAGCTATTCTGTTGACCCCGAGACGCATCTGCTCAATCTTGATGCTTTGAGAAAGCAGGCACACGAAATCAAGCCAACCATTTTGATAGGAGGATACAGCGCCTACTCTCGCAAAGTGAATTTTGCTAAAATGCGTGAAATTGCAGAGGAGGTTGGTGCAATTCTCATGGTGGATATGGCTCACTTTGCTGGATTAGTGGCAGGTAAAGCGTTTTCGGGTGATTATGACCCAGTTGCTCATGCTCATATCGTCACTACAACCACTCACAAAACTTTAAGAGGTCCACGCGGTGGCTTGGTGCTTTGCAAAAAAGAATTTGCAGAATTGGTAGATAAAGGTTGCCCTGCTGTTTTGGGGGGACCACTTTCTCATGTGATGGCAGCCAAAGCAGTTGCCTTTCAAGAGGCATTGACTCCAGAATTTCAGACTTATGCAGCAAACATCATCAAAAATGCTTCTGCTTTGGCAGAAGAATTGATGAGCCTTAACGTACCAGTGTTAACAGGTGGAACAGAAAATCATTTGTTGCTGGCTGATGTATCGCAGGCATTTGGTCTCACTGGTCGTCAAGCAGAAACAGCATTGAGAGAGTCTGGTTTAACCATGAACCGTAATGCTTTGCCCAATGACCCAAATGGACCTTGGTACACTAGTGGGATTCGTGTTGGAACATCTGCGGCAACCACACGAGGAATGAAAGAAGATGATATGAAAACCATTGCAAGAGTCATCACAAACTCTCTTGCAGCCGTGAAACCTGAAAAGATTTCCAAAGGAAAAAATGCAGGCAATTTAAGCAAAAATCAATATCATTTTGAGCCGAAGGCACAACAAGAACAGCAAGCCATCATTCATCATCTGCTAGACCAATACCCGCTGTATCCTGAATTAGATTTGGATTTAATAGAGTCTTGTTTAGGATAGACTCAGTGAAGGGAGGGAGTGTTAAGGCTCTATTTCTTGGTCATCAATGCGATACTCATTGAGCTTATTTCTCAATGTTCTGATGCTAATCCCAAGCATTTCTGATGCTTTGGTGCGATTGCCGTTGGTTTCTTTCAACGTATCAAAAATCAGCTTCTTTTCTACTTCTCTGATAGACATTCCAGCTTTTAAACTGGTGTCTTCATCTTGCTGAACATTTTCAGAAGGTTCAGGCTCGCTTGAAAAGTGCATCAATAAATGTTTGGGTTGCACTTGTGATTCGTTGCATAGCAAGATAGCACGTTCCATGACATTTTCTAGCTCACGGACGTTGCCACGCCAGTTGTAGCTCCGAAGTACTTCTAAAGTCTGCTGTGAAATTCTTGGGGTTTTCCTCGTGTTACGTTCTGCATGTTTTTTCAGGAAATATTCAGCAAGGAGAGGAATGTCGTCTTTTCGGTCTCTCAAAGGAGGAAGATGGAGAGGAATGACATTGAGCCTAAAATACAAATCTTCTCTAAATTTTCCCTCTTGAATACGTTCCATCATGTTTCTGTTGGTTGTGGCGATGACACGAACATCAATAGGAATAGGTGCCTTCCCTCCAATTTTATCTACCTCTTGTTCCTGTAAGATACGGAGCAACTTTGCCTGAAGAGTAATGTCCATCTCGCTAATCTCATCAAGCAAAATCGTTCCTCCATTCGCTTGTTCAAATTTTCCTTGTCTGTCCTGAGTCGCACCAGTAAATGCCCCCTTTTTGTAGCCAAAAAGTTCACTTTCTAGCAGTGAATCAGGCAATGCGGCACAATTCACCGCAACAAATGGACGAACTGCTCTGTTGGAATGTTCGTGTAAATAACGAGAAATCATCTCTTTGCCTGTGCCACTTTCACTTTGAATTAAAACAGTGGCTTTACTATTTGCAATATTTTTTGCCATCTCCAGCAAATGAAGCATCTCTTTGTTTTGAGTGATAATTTCACGTGACAAATGGGGGGTGGATTGATCTGACTTTTTGGTTTGTGTTGAAAAATTTTGAGTGATGGGAACAGATTCTTTGAAAGACAAAGCCCGTTCCACAACAAAGGTAAATGTCTCAAAATTGAAAGGTTTGACAATGTAATCAAATGCACCATATTTCATCGCTTCTACTGCCGTTTCAATAGAGCCGTAAGCCGTTACCATAATCACAGCCTTTGAAGGAGCATGTTGCTTAATGTCTTTCAAAAGTTCCAAACCACTGCGTTTAGGCATCGTCATGTCAGTAATCACCAAAGAGTAGTCTTTGTCTTTAATCTTTTTCAAGGCATCAAGTGCATTATGAGACAATTCTACCTGATAGCCACAATGTTTCAGGGTCTCTGACATTGCAATACGCATTTCAACTTCGTCATCAACAATTAAGATTGGTTGCATGGTGTCTTATGGATCTACAACAAATGGGTCAATAGGGATAGTGATTGGGGAGTCAACACAAAACCAACGATTATAACATGACTTGATTTATAAATCATTAAGCAAACAATCATTGATGCCATAAGGCTTTTTTTGATAATAGAGTCCCCCATGTTTGACTAACAAAGCATGAAATTCTTGGTAAACCTTCCAGTCTTGGGGAATTTGTTGCATGATTTTTTGCTTCAAAGTGGCATAGTGATTTTTTGTGATTTGACCAAAGTTTGAAAAAATACGGAAGGTATAAGCATCAACAACAAATTCTGGTTGCTGGTAAGCATACAGCAAAATACAGTCAGCAGTTTCTTGACCAATTCCTTTGACTGTTAACAATTCTGCTCTTTTTGGAGTGAGTTGTTTCAAATCAATGAAAAAGCGAGAAGATTCTGTCAAATAGACAAATTTTTGATTAGGATAACGTGCAGGAGTGATTGCTTTTTTGATAGACTCTGAAGATGCTTTCAAAAACAAACGGGGGTCAAGAGAACCACAAAGCCGTTGTAGATTCATCAATGCCTGTTGTGCCTGTCTCCATGTTGTGTTCTGCGTGAGAATTGCCCCCAAATAAATCTCATATTGCTCTGAACAAGTCAGCTGTGAATGATAACACTGGGGAGTATATCCAGTTTGTAAAAGAGGCCACCAACCCTGTGCTTGGTAATGTTGATAAAGTTTCTGATAAACTTTCAAAGCCCAGAGAGTTGTCATTGTACTATGTCTTTTGCTTCTGGTATGAACTCATTAGGGCATAGATAAAGGTCTCCTTGCATGGCTGTTGTCAAATTGTCTGTTTTGATTTGCTTCAGATGAATATAATTGCCCCCTGCTTGAATCGCTTGATTTTTGATTTTAATCAAGGCTTGTTCATAGCTATTTTGAGACCCTGCTAATCCTATTGACTTCATCTCTTCCATAAACTGACATTGTGTGTAATATTTAGGATTTTCAAAAAATTTGACTTGTTCAGAATTAGGGTCTGGCTTAATAGTTTGGGAAAGACAAGCAGAAAGGAAAGCAACAGTCAGGACGACTAAAAAATTTGTCTTCAAAAGGTTTAGATTTGTTCAAGTGGATTCAAGTTTACTATTTTTAACAATTTATGAGTGGGAAGTCAATGAATCAACTCACCAAATTAGCCTCCACTTTTAGGTCAGCTGACGCTATCTTACCTGCCTGAAACAATTTTGCACCAAGACATGCAACCATGCCCGCATTGTCTGTGCAGAGTTTTGCAGGAGGATAGAATAGATTGATTTTTCTCCTCTTTGCTTCCTCTTCAAAAAGAAACTTTAGACGTTGGCTTGCTGCCAATCCTCCTGAGACAGAAAGATTGTGAACGTTCAATCTCCGACAAGCACGAAACGTTTTGGCAATCAGAACGTCAGCAATACTTCTGAAAAAGCTAGACAAAATCAATCCTTCTTGTTCTTTCAAAATAGAGTGATTCTGCTGACGAAAGCGAAGCATGGCTGTTTTGAGACCGCTAAATGAAAAATGAGCATCAGGCGTGTCTATCATCGGGCGGGGAAAGTGATACGTTTCATCAGAAAAATTCATGGCAAATTGGTCAACGATTTTACCACCGGGCATAGGGTAGCCAAACATTTTAGCGACTTTATCCACGCATTCACCTGCTGCATCGTCTCGGCTTTGACCAATGACATGAAACTCAATATCTTGCTTGGAATGAAACAACAAAGTATGTCCTCCTGCAACGACCAAATGAACGATTGGGTGAGGTAATTTGCCATGCACAAGAACGTTGGCGTAGGGGTGCGCCTGAACGTGATTGACTCCAATCAATGGGATTTGAAGCGAGTATGACATCGCCTTTGCCACAGAAACACCAACTAAAATTGCACCAATCAAACCCGGACAATGAGACACCGCCACATAATCCAACTGACGTGCTGTGATTTGAGACTCCTGCAGCGCAACAGCAATGAGCTTGTGAATGACCTCTACATGCTTCCGAGAAGCACGTTCTGGGACGACTCCCCCAAACTCTGCATGGTCTTGATATTGTGAAAGTGTCAAGTTAGCCAATAACTTCCGCTCATCTTGCAAGACCGCAACAGAAGTATCATCAAATGTTGTATCAATGGCTAAACCGAGCATTTTTTAATTTTAAGCATAAGTAAAAGGTAGCCATCTGTTCACGTTTTCAATCTCTTGACCCTCAACTTCCTGCATCAAAGATTCTTGACCTCCTCTGTCTTCAATGTAAATTTTAAAACCTAGTGAGTCTGTGGTGACTTGATGTAAGGATTCTTTAAAACTCTCCAACTCTTTTTGAAAGTCATAGTTGAGTTGTTGGCAAGCGATGATTTTTAAAGCATGAGTAGAAAGGTTAATCGTTTGCATCGTTAAGCCGTCTTTTATCTTAAGAGCTTTATCAAAACATTTGATAGCTTTTTCTTGTTTTTTTAGATTGAAATAAGCAATTCCCAACCATTTATAAATCAATTCAAACGGATGAGTTTCTTTAAAAAGATTTTCTATTTGATGATTTATTTTTTCTAACGAATCCAAATCTATTAAATTCTTTTCTATAATCAAACGTAACAAAATAGAAAGACAAAATGCTTGGTTTTTATCTGATTTTTCTAACGTTTTAAATAAACTTTGTGTCAAAGTTTGAGAGGAAGAAACAATCCCATAATCTCTTAAAATTTGTTGAGCTTCTTTAAATTTTTTGTGATACCAATACAATGTTGCAAAGAAAATCGGTGTTCGTAAATCATTGAGGTCTGCCTCAAAAGATTGCAAAGATTTTTCAAAATATTGAACAGCTCCTTCAAAGTAATCTAAGTCTTGAGCAGAAAGAAAAGCATAAGCCTGCCCTAAAGTTCCAAAGAGTTTGTGCAACAAATGGTCTTTTTCATTTTTTGGCAGAACACCTTGCTCTTTGGCAGTCTGTATGAATGTTTCATAACGTTCAACTTCATTCTCAAAACCTTCAATAATGTCATCAAACAAATAGTCATTAAATTGGTCATTCCAAGCACGATTACGAATTTCTAAAATTTCTGCATAGCGTACTGGAGCAGGTAAAGTTTTTTGATTTTGAATGATCTTTTGTGCCTGTTCTGTCAAATCAATTTGCTGGACAACCTCCCCTGAATGATTTGCACATAAAATCAAACCATTGACTGCACCTTTGACAATTCTTTGAATGTCTTCATTCTCTGAATTTTGAAAAGTCTTTAAGATTTTCTCAAAAATCTCTTTTGCTTGCGTTAAAGCATTTTTTTCAGAAGTTCTACGTTCTACCAACCCATAAGATAAGTCTAAAAAATAACGAAGCTGCGTTGCTTGTGATTTTTGGTCAATTTGAGAAAGTTTTTCAAAAATTTTACCTTTTTCTTGTTCATTCAAAGCATGACGATATGCTGTTGCAATTTCTCCTGTCTTGACCAAATCATCTTGTTGTTTTTTACGAAAATTTTGGTAACTATTGTTAGAAACCTCATTAGGTTTCGTTTGATAAACATGAGATGAGTTAGAAATGTTAAGACAGCTGTCATCTCTCAGAATAAAGCATGCCACATCTGACAATTTAAGTAAATTTTTAATGTTCAGTATAAATTGTTTTTTATTCTCAATGTTAGAGTGTTCTTTGATGAGTTGTTGGAAGTAGTCATCCATTCTTTGATGATAAGTTTTGTGATTTCTCCCATCAGGCAAGCAACCTTGATGTCTTCTTGCGATTGCAAATTCTATTTGAAACTGATTGCCTTGTTCCTTTTCATCTAAAACCTCAATCGCTTTTTGCAACCAAGCTCCCAAACAATTTCCATAACGACTTTGCTGATCTTCTCCTCCAAATTGAAACTGTTCGTTTTTACTTTTGATGAAACAAAGAGATACATCTTCTACAAGTTTTTGAAACGATTGAATAAATTCTTTTCTGATTTTCCAATCAATACCTGTGTATTTAATTTGTTTCTCCTTTTGCTTTTCATTCAATGGTTCTTTATAAAATTTTTCAGGGTGTAAAAGTTCAGCGGCATGAAGGTCATCTAAACCTAAAACTTCACCGTACCGATTTTGAAAACTTTGCAAAGTCTCTTGCATCTTTTGAAACAAACTTTCTGGAGCAATTTGAGTGATAAAACCGCCAACAAATGAATGATCTTTTGACTTTTCAAAACTCCCACTTTCATCAATGTAGATGTAATAAGTATTCATAGTTTTTTCATTTTTTCAAATTTACCAAACATGTTGACAATACTAAAGATAGGCTAGTTATTTGACCAAATCTTTCATGGCTGCAAATGGAGAATCTGGATTGATAGGCTTCTCCTCCTTCTTTTTTTGAGATTTTGAAGATGGTTGTTGATGGTTGTTTGTTTTTTTAGGTGAATCGTTGCCTCCGTTTGTTCCTTCTTCTTTTTTAATCTTTGGTTCTGGCAATTTCTGAATATCCTTAGGTTTTTGAATTTTCTTTGCCACATTGTATGCTGCCACTTTATCAGGGTCATTGATTTCAGCAAGCATGTCAGAAGAATTGAGTTTTTTGGTGTCAAAACCACACATTTTTTTATGTTTGCCACAAAGATAACGCTGTTGTTGAAATTTTAACTTTTTTATAGTTAATCCTTCTTCATTGTTGTTTTTATCCCAAACCCATGGATTCTCACAATAGGGACATTTCCCGCTTGTTTCAAACTCACTGGTAAAGACAATCGCTCCCAGTTGCATAGTAAATTCCCCTAAAGTCTTTTTTATTTCTCTATCAGTTTTCCCTTGTTTACGTTTACTCAATTCTTGATAGTCTTTAGGTTTTTTTTCTATTTTGGATCTGTATTCCTCTCTCACGGCTTCCCTAATTTCAATAACATCTTTCAAATGAGGAGGAACTTGACCAAGGGTTTGGAATTTTTGATAAAGCTTCATTTCCAAACGGCGTGAAATATTTTCATTATGTTCATTGAAATGCCTGTCTAAAGTTCCTTTGTTCAAATCTTCCAAAATGACAATTCCCGGATATTGTTTTTGCAGATGAAAAATGACACCAATCATATTGGCAGTGATGGAATCCCGAAGAGCATTGAGCTTGTCAATAGTTGGTGTGTGTTCATTAGCTTTGCGTGCTTCTTGACTTTTGGATTTGTCACCTTCACGAGAATCTTTGAGTTTTCTTAATTCATCAAGATAGTATTCCAAATTTTGCCTGATGCGGTATTTGGCTTTTTGTTCCGTCGTCATTTTTTCAAAATCACAACCAAAAAATTGTTGCTCATCTTTTGTCAATTTTTCAGAGTCAAAAAACTCCTTGCCATGGTCTGCAAAACACTCATCTGCTTCTTTGGCAAGAATGGTTTCAAACTTATCACTATGAAAATAAAGTCCATAGTTTTCTGGTTTTTCTTGTTGTTTCAGAACGTTTTCATCTTGAATAGAACTTGGCACAAGCAAACCATCACTTTCTTCTGTTTCAATCCAATGCAAAATCTCATCAGGTTCAATTTTTCCTGCATGAAAAAGGTCATAGATTTTACGTTTGGCATTTTCCTTTTTGAGTTTAAGGTAAGTGCGAATGTCTCCGTTTAAAACAATTTGCCCCTTGATGACTTTAGCAGTGGTGAGGTCAATGCACGTGCAACTTTTTTCTTCAAACCAATCTTTCCTGTCCATGAAATAAGACAAATTAGCAATCACTTCTTTTTCTCTTTCATCAGTTGGTTTGGCTTTTTCACGATGCGTTAAGTATTCTGGTTTCAATTCTAAACATTTGATTTCTTCTTCTCCCACTGGAAAAGTCGGTTTAGGAAACTTTTTGTCTTTGTATTGATAAATTTCTTCTTTTTTGAACTTGGCAATGCAAAGTGTTGCTAATTCTATGTTTCCTCTGTCAATGCCAAACTTCCATAAATCCTCAAAGTCTTGTCGTTTGTTAAAATCGTCATTGAAGTCATTGATTTTTTTTCGCAATTCTTCAGGTTTCATAAAGGCAAGTTCAGGGTGTTTTGCTCCTGCATTGAGGGCAAAAGTCAAGTGAGCAGTGTATTGGTCTTGTAATCTGCGGTGATGAAATTCGTCTTTTTTCAGGTCAAATTTATTTTTTTGCAAAAATGCCTTGATTCCATCATCTGCCTTTCTGAATCTGATTTGTATTTCAGGGTTCAGCCTAATTTTTTCAGCTTCTCCTTTCTCCCAGAACTTTCTCCAAAGTCTAGTGTGAGCACGTTCTTGACTGGTTTTATTCTTTCCTTCCAAATCGTAAGAAGTCAGTTTAAAGACTGAAACATCAAATTCTTTTAAAAAATAACTTTTGTTTTGCTCATTAAAAGGAATCTTTTTGACCACATAACAAGCCTTTTCTAGTTCAATTTCAAACTCATCTAAGGTAACTTTTGACAAATCAAAATCTTCTAAATCTAAATGCTTTTGAGCATAGTTGGATTTTAAAACGGCTTGCAAAGCCTTTAATTCTTTTTCGCGTCTCTGTTCTAATTTTTGCTTATCTCCATCGGTTTTAAACTCTTTAGCAGCTTTAAACATGGAATGAAGAGAACGATCTTCTTTTTGCATGTCTTTGACAAAAGTTGACTCTTCAGCAAAACAAAGTTTATGTAATGCCCTCATGGTCAAAGATTTAAAATAACGAACATGACCTATTGGATTTTGTACTTTGTCTCCTTCAAGATTATCCAGAAACTTTTTAGCTTCTTGGAAATCGGCTGTTTCTTTGGGAATGAGCCACAAAAAACGTTCTGTTTTCTCTTGTTTTATTTCTTCAAAAATCAAAGACCAAAATTGAGTATTCACCGCTTCTAGACGTTCTTTTTCAATCCCTTTGATTTGTGCTTTCAGCTTTCCCAATTTCATAGCAATCGTTTTGAAAGATTCACAAAATTCACCATAGACTTTGAAATAACAATTTTTTCCAAAAAGGTATTTCCCTTTTTCTTTCTTTTTCTTAGTAATTTGAGAAGCTAGACGTTTCTTTTCATCTGGATTTCCACTTTGGTTTTTCTTGGTTGCGAGCCTTTGGATTTCTTTATCTAAATCTGTAAACTTTTTATAATCTTCTTCATTTTTGAATTGAAACAATGAAAAAGTTTTGTTTAAAGCCTCCCAATCTTTAAAATCAGTAGCAGGAATTTTAAAACCTTTTAACAGAAAGTTTTCATTTTTAATTTCATATTCAGAACGTTCATTGTTAGCAATTTTCCTGATGATTTCATAAAAGACCGCTTTCTGCTCAGCTTTAAATTCTTTCATCATTTCATAAGTTTCTTGAATAGTGAGCTTTGTTTCATCTTTAAGGCTTCCGTTGATTCCAGATAAACTTCTTCTTAACCATTCTTTTTCTTGTTTGCTTTTGAAAGTGAAAAACTTCTTTCCTTTGTCATACCAAGCATATCCGTCTTGTTCTTTTTTTATCGCATAAGTTTTTCCTTCTAATTGGTTTTCTAGGTCTTCTTGATATTTTTTATACTCTTTTGGTTTTTTACTGACGGTGTAATAGTTCATGCTTGCACGTGCGACAAGCACCCCTGCCCCTTGAGAAGGTAAAAACTCTTGTTCCAGTGCTTTGACTGCTTCTTCAATCTTTGAAAATCGGTCTTTGAGTTGATTGAGTGACTGTTGCTCTTCTTTGTGATTGATGCTTTCTAAAAACTGACTCATGAAGTTAAGCATGCGATGGCTTTTGAGCATTTGAATCTGCAACGCCATGTCTGAACGTCTGTTTTGTGATTCATCAGGCTTGTCATTCAAATCGCTCAAAGTCTTGACTGCTTTACTCCAGTCTTTAATCCACTCATTTAACTTTTCTTGTAAAAAAGAAACGTCTTTGAGGGAGTAGCCACTTCCTTTGCCTTTTCCTGAATGGCGTGTTTTTTCATAAAAATTCTGTCCGCAAAATAATTTCAACCAGCTTTTGTTGATGTCAATCTTGCTGACTAATCCCTGTTGACCAGTCTTTTCGTTTTTATAAAAAATAAAGGTTTTGAAGTCTTTAACAAATTGCTGACTGTCTTGTGCAAACTCTGCAATGTCTGCTTTACCTCCTTGTTGATGCTTTAAATGAGAGTTTTGGATCTCTCCTTGGGATTCTGCTTTGAAGCGAATGCCTTTTGTGTATTGCCAAATTTTGTCTGAATTATTCTTGTTTGAATTGTCCATCGTGTATGTCATAAAAGGAGCGAAAAAAAGGTCAAAATTCTACTTGAGTCATATTTAAAAATCAAGGTGTTTTAAATTGGAGACATTAAATTTTTTAGAAATTCAATAGGATTGGGTGCAGTCATGGCAGAGTTTCCAATCAAAATGGCATCATAGGGCAGTTTGGCAATTTGTGAAACGTCGTCAGAGTTTTCAATACAACTGGCACTAATGAGTCTTTTATCTGGTGAGGATTCCTTCCACTTGGCAAGATTTGGAAAATTTTGCCACCATTCTATGCTGGTTTGGATAGAACCTTGTTGATAAGTTTTGACAGGGTTGGCAGGGATTTTTGAAATGGGTCGGTTATTGACCAGTAAAACTTGAGGATTCACTGCTAAAGCTCGCGGAAGCTCTTCAGGAATAGAACACTCAACGACCGGTGTTAAGTCTAGTTTGGTTGCAGCTTTGATGATGGTTTCCAATTCTTGCTCATTGAAATAGTGAGTGAGGATTAAAACGGCAGACGCCCCAAAAGCTCGTGCTTCCAGTAGCTGAAATTCATCAAAAATAAATTCCTTATTAAGTAATGGCAGTTTGCTATGAGATGCCACTTGTTGAAGCAATTCAAGACTTCCCCCAAAATACAGGCTATCCGTCAAGACAGACATCGCAGCAGCCCCGCCTTTCTCGTAATTCTGAACAACCTCTTTTACATCAAAATTTTCTGCATTGACTCTTCCCGGTGCCTTGGGCTTGACCTCTGCAATGACAGCAGGCGGGGAGGACTTTGGGCGAATGAGGGTATCTGCAAAAGAAATTGGTTTGGCGGTCGTGTCAATCAGTTTGAATAATTGAGACTCGTGTTTTTTACGTTGCTCAAGGTGCGGTTGTTTTTCTTGACGGATTTGGTCTAAAAATGTTTGCATGGTCATTCAGATAAAATGGAAGTGATTGAATTTATTGATTGGTCAATGCTATATTGTTCTACTTTTCACAAAAAATCTCTATGAACTCATGGAAGAACTTTTGCTTAAATATGGTTGCAATCCTCATCAGACACCTGCCAAGTTAAAAATTCCAAACCCAGCACCTTTTCAAATTCTCAATGGTTCTGCTGGTTACATCAATCTACTTGATGCACTCAATGCGTGGCAACTTGTCAGAGAACTTGACCTTGCTCTTGATTTACCTGCGGCAACATCATTCAAGCATGTCAGCCCTGCAGGTGCTGCTGTGGCTGATACTCTCAAACAGGCTTACTTGAAGGCAAGAAGTGCAGACCCAAGTGCCTCGTTTGGAGATATGATTGCCATGAGTCGCAAAGTGGATTTGGCATGTGCAAAATTGGTCAAAACTGTTGTTTCTGATGGAATCATTGCCCCCGATTATGATGCTGATGCGCTAAAGATGCTTTCTAACAAAAAAAATGGTCGGTATCTCATTCTCCAAGCAAATGAGAATTATCAACCGCCTCTTGAAGAAATGCGAGACGTCTTTGGCATTCAGTTTTTACAAAGACGCAATGATTTGCTACTCCATGAAAGCAATGTCTTTGAAAAAATTGTCACCGAGCAAAAAACATTGGGGTCTTCTGCCAAACGTGACTTACTTCTTGCAGCAATCACTTTAAAATACACTCAATCTAATTCTGTTGGCTATGCTCTTGGCGGTCAAATGATTGGAATTGGTGCAGGTCAACAAAGTCGGATTGCGTGCGTCAAGCTAGCAGGTCAAAAGGCGTTGTTGTGGCATCTTTCTCTCTCTCCTCAAACGCAGGCATTGCCATTCAAAGAGCATGTGACCAAAATAGAAAAAATCAATGCCATTAGCTCGTACATCACAAATGACATGACACCTTTAGAATACAAGCAGTGGCTGGCTTTGTTCAAAGAAGAACCTGCTCCTTTTGATGAGGAGGCAAGGAAAACATGGATTGCCAAATTACAAGGTGTCTCTATGGCTTCTGATGCTTTTTTTCCCTTTCGGGACAACATAGACCAAGCCTCACGTTTTGGTGTTCGGTATGTTTTACAACCCGGAGGCAGTTTGAGAGACCAAGATGTCATTGATGCGGCAAATCAATATCAGATGACGATGACGTTTTCTAAACTGCGATTGTTTCACCACTAGCAATTTTCAAAGAGTTTGCAGCTGAAACGCCATTGCACCTAGGGGGGGAAGATTCAGGCTTAAACTCTGATTTCTCCAATGCGATGCAATGGAGTCTGTGTGAAGGGTGGGCTGTTGATTGTACCCACTGCCTCCAAATTGATGAGCATCTGAGTCTATCAATTTTTGGTAAAGCCCTGCATCGGGGACTCCAATGCGATAGTTGTCTCTTGGAACAGGAGTGAAATTAAAAATAAAGATGATTGGAGACTTCTGCCCGTCTAACGATTTTCTAGCAAAAGAATAAACACTGTTGTTATGGTCGTGGTGGTCAATCCATTCAAAGCCTTCCGGCTGAGTGTCGCTGGAGTACAAAGACTCATGGTTGCGATAAAACCAGTTAAGCGTTTTACAAAAAGATTGTAGTTGTTGATGAGTTTCAAAAGACTCTACTAAGTGCCAATCCAAACTACTCCATTCGTGCCACTCTTCCCACTGTCCGAATTCTGATCCCATGAACAACAGCTTTTTGCCAGGGTGTGCCATTTTGAAGCTCAGATACAATCGGTGATTGGCACGTTTTTGCCATTCATCACCCGGCATTTTGGAAAGCAGTGAACCTTTGCCGTGTACCACTTCATCGTGTGAAATTGGCAAAATATAATTCTCTGAATACGCATAGATCATGGAAAAAGTAATTAGATGATTGTCATAACCCCGATAGATAGAGTCTTTGCTGATGTATTGCAAAGAGTCATTCATCCAACCCATGTTCCATTTGAAGTTAAAACCAAGACCCCCAACATAAGTGGGGTGGCTGACACCATGAAATGCTGTGGATTCTTCTGCAATGGACAAGGCGCCTGGATAGTAATGAAACAAGACCTCATTCATGGAACGTAAAAAATGCAATGCCTCAAGGTTTTCTTTGCCCCCGTAACAATTTGGGATCCACTGACCATCTTCCCTGCTGTAATCCAAATAAATCATTGATGCCACAGCATCTACTCGCAAGCCGTCAACGTGGTATTTATCAAACCAAAACAAGGCACTTGAGATTAAAAAATTCCGCACTTCATTGCGACCATAGTTAAAAATTTTTGTCCCCCAATCTCTATGTTCTCCTTGCAAAGGGTCAGAATGTTCATACAGGCACGTCCCGTCAAAAAGACTCAATCCATGTGAATCTTTGGGAAAGTGGGCAGGAATCCAGTCTATGATCACTCCTAAATTGGCTTGATGACAGGCGTCAATCAAAAACATGAAGTCTTGCGGTGAGCCATATCTTGATGTAGGTGCATAGTATCCTGTGACCTGATAGCCCCATGAACCATCAAAAGGATATTCTAAAATGCCAAGCAATTCTATATGGGTGTACCCCATGTCTTGAACATAAGGAATCAACTCTGTTGCCATTTCTCGGTATGTGAGAAAACGATTGCCCTCGTGGAGTACAAGTTTCCATGAACCAAGGTGGACTTCATAGATGTTGATGGGTTCACTGATTTGTTTTTTATCTCGGACATCTTTTTGCCAGTCTTGATCGTTCCATTGGTAAGAATCTAGGTTTGCCACACGCGACGCTGTATCGGGTCGGATTTGTGAATAAAAGCCATAGGGGTCTGTTTTAATGTGAATTTCATGGCTTTGTGAAAGGATTTCGTATTTATAAAGGTCTCCTTCCTTGACATTTGGAATGAACAACTCCCAAACGCCAGAACTCCCAAGACTTTGCATCGCGTGTTTTCTGCCGTCCCAATAGTTGAAGTCACCAACAACACTCACCCGCTTTGCACTTGGCGCCCAAACAGCAAAACGCACTCCTTTGACATTTTGTTGTGTCATCAGATGCGCTCCAAGTTTATGATAGATGTGATGATGATTTCCCTCCCCAAAAAGATGCAGGTCAAACTCACTTAATTCTGGTGCAAAATAATAGGGGTCATGTTTGGTACACTCATGACCATTTTTGTAAACCACCCGAAGCAGATATGGAGAAAGGCTGGCTTGACGAGGCATTTGCAGTTGAAATAATCCGTCAGGGTCAATTTGTTCAAGCTCTTGTTCTTGAACTTGACTTTCTTCCCACGACAAATAAACCTGCTGTGCGTCAGGCTCAAAAACACGAATGACCCAAATTTTGTTCTGATTTTCATCAGAGATTTCATGGAATCCCAAAACAGAACGAGGTGCGTGATGGGAGGCTTTTATGAGACGTTGCCGTTCTTCTTGGCTGATTTTAAGCATTGTTTTCTCTGAAATTAAAGTTTGATAGATGAGATAATGGTCATGTCAATTAAGTATAACAGATTTGACTTGCTATAATTCACTATTTTCACTAACTTATGAACCTAGTCATGTCCTTATCTTAAAGTCGTGGATATGGTAAAGTCTTATCTACTGAATATGCAACCCTTTTTAGTCGTAATCTCATGAAAGTATTATCAATGATCTTGGCAGGTGGAACAGGAAAAAGGCTCTATCCTTTGACCAAAATGCGAACAAAGCCCGCAGTTCCTTTTGGGGGAAATTATCGTATCATTGACTTTGTTTTGAGCAATTTTCTCAATTCAGGGTTGTCCCGTATTTACTTGTTAACACAATTCAAGTCTCATTCTTTGCATATTCATTTGCGTCAAAACTGGAGAATGAGTGGCATGACAGGGGCATTTATTGACCCTGTGCCTGCACAAATGCGAATTAGCGAGGACTGGTACCGTGGCACGGCAGATGCCGTTTATCAAAATGGTAACCTGATTACTGACGAAGATTATGACCTACTTTGCATTTTTAGTGGTGATCATATTTACCGCATGGACGTCCGACAGATGCTTAACTTCCATTTGGAAAAACGTGCCAATCTGACAGTTGCCGCTTTGCTGGTACCTGTTGAACAAGCCAAGCACTTTGGCGTCATTGAAGTAGATAAAAATTGGAGAATGATTGGATTTTGTGAAAAACCAAAAGGCAAGCCGCCAGAAGCACCAAACTACCCGGGCTACGTTTTGGCATCTATGGGAAATTATATTTTTGACCCTGTGATGTTGATGGAGTATCTGGTAGCAGACCAAGAAGACAAAGATTCTGCACATGATTTTGGTCAAAATATCATTCCAAACATGTTTCCCAGCGAACGAGTTTTTGTTTATAACTTCCAAAACAACAAAGTCCCCGGCTCCACTGCGAGAGACCATGGTTATTGGAGAGACGTTGGCACACTTGATGCGTACTGGGAAGCCAATTTAGATTTGGTCAATATTGAACCCATTTTTAGCCTTTACAATAGGGAATGGCCGATTGTGTCTCAAAACAACTTTGCACCCCCTGCTAAATTCGTCCATGATGAAGAGGCAAGAACAGGGACTGCTGTCAACTCTGTCATCTCTGATGGCTGTATCATCAGCGGTGCATTAGTGAAAGGTTCTGTTTTCAGTCCCCACGTTCGTGTCCATAGTTATTCAGAAGTTTATGACTCTGTCATTTTGGGTGATGTGGACATTGGCAGGCATTGCAGAATCCAACGAGCCATCATTGACAAAGATGTCGTTATCCCTGAAAAAACAAGTATTGGTTTTGACTCAGAAGAAGACCGCTCACGTTTCACTGTGAGCGAAAACGGAGTGGTCGTTGTTCCTAAAGGGTATGACTGGGGGAGCTAATCACGAACTTCTATCGCCTCAAAATCTCTTGCGATTTTCTCATCAATACTTCGTTTGTGGGCATTCTTTATGAGTCCTACTTAAGCGGAAAAAGTCAGCGGTAGTGTTTTGAAAAAAGGGATTGAGCTGAACCATCATTTCTACACCTAATTTCCCAAAAAAATATGAACATATTATTTGTTGTTTCAGAGTGTACAGGTCTGGTGAAAACAGGCGGTCTTGCAGATGTGGGACGGGCATTGCCTGAAGCACTTTTAAACATTGGACATGACGTCAGAGTTTTTATTCCTCACTATCAGGTGATTGCAGAAGAAATGAGTGCAGAAAATGTTTTAAATCAACTTGGCGTGCCGATGGGAAGTGAAACGCTTTGGGCATCTGTCAATCAGGTCAAGTTTGGTCGTTTAACAGTTTATCTGTTAGAAAGATATGATTTCTTTTTCCGCAGTGGACTTTATGACGATGGTGCATGGGAATATCCTGACAATGCAGAACGTTTTGCCTTTTTAAGCTGTGCCTCTTTAGAGTTTTGCAAAAGCATCGGTTTCTTGCCTGATGTCATTCACTGCCACGACTGGCAGACTGCCATCACTTCCTATTATCTCAAAACAAAATACGCAAGCGATTTCCCAAAGACTCAATCTGTTTTGTCTATTCATAATTCTGCATTTCAAGGTAAATTTCCCGGTGACAAAAGGCACTTTTTAGGCATTGAAGAACCGCATTTTGTGTCAGAGATGTTTGAAGATTTTGGAGGGGTTAATTTGCTCAAAGGGGGTATTTTTTGGGCAGACCAAGTGAATGCAGTCAGCGAGTCTTATGCGAAAGAATTATGTGACACTCCCGGTGGGCATGGACTTGAAACTTCCTTCCGAAACAAAGGTCAAGCGCTGAGGGGAATTTTAAATGGCTGTGATTATTCTGAATGGAATCCCAAGACTGACCCGTTCGTTTCTGCCACGTACTCTGTTGAAAATATCAAAGGTAAACAACAGTGTAAAGCTGACTTGCAACAGGAGTTTAGTTTAGATGTGAACCCAGAACTACCTTTGTTTGCGATTGTCAGCCGTCTGACGTGGCAAAAAGGATTTTATTATCTGATGCCAGTTATGTACTCCTTTTTGAGCATGCCTGTCCAGCTGGTCGTACTTGGCACAGGTGAGTCCAAGTTAGAGCAAGATTTTTATATGTGGCGAACCATTTTCCCAAAAAATATGGGCTGGCGTGGACGATACAGCAATGAATTGGCTCATAAAATAGAAGCAGGTGCAGACTTTTTTATCATGCCTTCTCTCTATGAACCATGCGGATTGAACCAAATGTACAGCATGTCTTATGGCACACTTCCGATTGTTCGTTCTGTTGGTGGACTGAAAGACACAGTTCAACAATACAATCCCAAATCTGGAAAAGGCACAGGATTTGTTTTTGAAAAACCTGAACAGCAAGAGTTGTTTGAGGCATTACGCACTGCCATTGACACCTGGTACCAAAAACCAAATCATATTCTCAAGATGAGAAATCAAGCAATGAAAATGCGTTTTGACTGGGAACAAGCCGCCAAACAGTATGAAATCATGTACCAAGACGCTATCCAAACATCATCTATCTAGTGCCAATTCAAAATGACAACAACACTTTGAGATGCAGAATAGATTTTTGCTTGACGCCAAAAGATAATGATTTTTATGATATTCTCCATGACAGATTTTTTGAAACTTTTCACCCCTGATTTATCCCAAAAATAATGCAATGACCTTATCTGACCAAGAATTTTTACAAAAAGTCCAGCAAACAGAACACAGCTTGCAATCGGTGATTTTAGAAACGCCTTTGAGTTTTGCACCCATGCTTAGCCAAATTTGCAGAAGCCAGATTTATCTCAAAAAAGAAAACTTGCAGACGACTGGTTCTTTTAAGATTAGAGGAGCGTTTAACAAAGTCTCTTTACTCACTGAAGAAGAAAGAAGCAGAGGAATCATTGCCGCAAGTGCAGGGAATCACGCACAGGGGGTCGCTTTTGCAGGAAGTCATTTTGGGATTCCTGCAACGATTGTCATGCCAGAAAATACGCCTCTCACTAAAATCAATGGAGTCAAAAGTTATGATGCTACAGTTGTGTTGTCAGGTAATAACTACGATGAAGCCTACACCAAAGCATTAGAATTGTGCCAAGAGCAAAAATTGACTTTCGTTCACCCTTTTGCTGATGATGATGTCATTACTGGGCAAGGAACATTAGGTCTTGAGGTGTTAAAAAGCGTTGAACAACCTGACGCCATTTTAGTTCCTATTGGGGGCGGAGGGTTGATTTCAGGCGTGGCACGTGTCATCAAAACAGTGAGTCCTAAAACTCAAGTCATTGGAGTCACAGCCAAAGGCGCACCTGCTATGAAAAATTCTTTTTTCACAAGAGAAATTTGCTCAACTGACAGTGTTCAAACCATTGCTGACGGTATTGCTGTGCGTAAGGTGCATCAAAAAACCTATGGCTACATTTGCCAGTATGTGGACAGAATTGTGGAGGTAGATGATGATGAAATTGCATCAGCTATTCTTTTTTTATTAGAAAAGCAGAAGGTTTCAGTAGAAGGTGCAGGGGCTGTTGGAGCGGCTGCATTGCTCAGTAGAAAACTTGAATTTCACAGAGATGCTCACGTTGTTTGCCTGCTAAGTGGTGGAAACATTGACGTCAACATGCTGTCTATCATCATAGAAAAAGGACTTTCCAAATCTTGTAGAACGATGAAGTTTTACATCACTCTGGTTGACAAACCGGGGAGTCTGATGATATTGACTGAACTCCTGACAGGATTGCAAGCCAACATCATTCATATTGAATACGACCGCGTTTCTACCAATCTTGCATACGGAGACGCCAATGTCACGATTGCACTAGAAACGAAGGGAGAAGAGCATCAGCAAGAAATCAAAAAAGTTTTGAAGCAAGAAGGTTTCAAAATAATACTCATGCAATAACAATTTTTCTCAAGATGATGCTTAGTTTGTTTTGGATGTCACTCTTTCTACTCTTGTCTTTAGAGTTGTGGCTTCTTTTACAAATCAGTCTCAGCACTTCTTTGCAGACAGTGGTTTTCTTGTGTGGAATTTCTGGAGTGGCAGGTTTGTTTCTTTTGCGGGGCGGGGATTTTTCATTGTGGAATCTTTTAGCTTTAGAATTAAGGCAAAGGCGTCCACCAACAGAAGAACTGCTTGATGCTTTGCTTCTGCTTGTTTCAGGTGGGTCGCTTGTTTTGACTGGAGTCATCAGTGACCTTGTAGGATTAGGACTTTTGATTCCTCCAGTGCGGGAATCCCTTGTCTCATTTTTTTGGAAAATGGGAAAAAACTATACGCAAGGTGAGTCCTGACAGTTTTTAATTTTGTCTTAAAAATTCAACTATGACTCAAATCGGTCTTTTACGTGAGGGGAAAGTTCCCCCAGATTTTCGTGTGCCTTTGACTCCTCAACAAGCACTTGCTGCTCAAGAAAAATTTGGGGTTTCAGCGCTAGTGCAACCCAGCCCAAACCGTTGCTTTCCAGACAAAGCCTATGCAGATTTAGGCGTCACTTTACAAGAAGACTTGTCAGCATGCGATTTACTATTGGGTGTGAAAGAAGTACCGATCGCAAATTTAATCCCCAACAAAACCTACGCCTTCTTTTCCCACACGATTAAAGAACAAGCTCACAATCAAAAATTAATGCAGGCACTGCTGGCTAAGTCAATCACAATGATTGACTATGAAATGCTTGTTGCACCCAACGGACAAAGACTGACAGCATTCGGACGTGAAGCAGGAATTGTGGGGGCATACAACGCATTATTAAGCTATGGAAAAAAAACAGGAACGTTCCAGCTGCCTCCTGTTCATACGTTGCAAGGAGTCAAACACCTTGAACAAGTGGTTTCAGAATTACCCAAAATCAAGGCTCGTGTGATGACAACAGGTCACGGGGGAAGAGTCAACAGCGGGATCGTTTTAGTGTTGAAAAAAGCAGGATTCAGGCAAGTTTCTGCACAACGCTACTTGTCAGAACATGAGCAAGGTGTTTTTGTCTCGCTTGACGTGCAAGATTATATGGAACGAAGTGATGGTCGTCCTTTGGTTGCTGAAGATTTTTTTGACAATCCTAAATCAGATTATCAAAGTTGTTTTCTCAAATATGCTCAAACATCGGACGTTTACATTTCAGGACATTATTGGGATAGTCTCTCACCTGTTTTTTTTGAGATGTCAGACATTGCAAATCCTCATACTTTTCCCATTTCAGTCATTTCAGACATTTCATGCGACCTGCCCGGACCCATTCCCACCACACTACGTGAAAGTACCTCAGAAAACATTGCCTATGACATAGACAGGCAGACAGGCAAAGAACTCCCTGCTTTTTCTAAAAACGAAAACATCACAATCACAGCAGTAGATAACCTACCAAGCTGTATCCCATGCGATGCCTCCACTTTTTTTGGAGAGTCACTATTGACGCAAATGTTGCCTTTTTATTTGGGGGAAGATGACGGACGCATTGCCAATGCAACTCTTTGTTCCAATGGTCAGCTCACCACGCCCTATCTTTATTTGAAAAAATATGCAGGGGTGATTTAATCCCACTCTGGCGCCCAAGGTACCAGATGACGGTCTACAATTCTTAAATTGACTTGATTCAGTTCATCAATCGTAAGCATGTCCTCCTGAGAAAGTTCAAAATCATCAATTTGATAATTGAGTTTGATGTTTTTGGGATTAGAAGACATGACTTGAGTGACCACTCCTTTTTGTAAAATCCAACGAAGCACCACTTGCCCTGACGATTTACCGTGTTTTTGAGCAATCTGGTCAAACAAGCTGTATTGAAAGACCTGACCACGAGCCACAGGACAATAGGCAGAAAGTGGGATTTGTGTTTCTTGCGAGGCTTGTAAAAGTTTTTGTTGATTCAGCAAAGGATGAAACTCTACTTGATTGACACAAATTGGCACAGAAACGATTTGCTGTGCTTGTTTCATCATCGCAGCAGTGTAATTGCTGACTCCAATATGCTTGGCTAATCCTTTCTGATAGGCTTCTTGTAAAAGTTCCAGAGAGGATTGAATCATTCCACCATCAGGAGGCCAATGTAAAAGCAAGCAGTCCACTGCATCTACTTTTAACTTTTGCAGGCTTGTTTGAACTGAAGAAATGAAACGTTCTGCTTGGAAGTTACTGGGCTGGACTTTGGTTGTGATAAAAAATTCATGTTGAGGAATGCCTGATTTTTTGATGATTCGGGCAACATCAGACTCGTTGGCATACATTTGAGCAGTATCAACGGCACGATAGCCGACATTAAAGGCGCACAACAAGGCATCTTCCAACTCTTTCCCTTGTAAAGGGTATGTTCCAAATCCAATGTGATAGTTTTTTTGTTGATAAATATTTTTCATCAGTTACTCCTTAAATGATTCCTTTTGTTTGAGTGCATACAAGGCACACATCAAATCAAGGTGTGCGCCTCCTGCATTTTTAAAAATAGTGATTTCTGAATCATCACTTCTGCCCACTTTTTGAGTGACAAGATCGTACAAATCACCTAGTATGTCTTGTTTAGAAATGATGCCATTTTGTATAGGTTGAGACAACTCTCCTGTTTCTAGTGCAGTTTGTCTTAAATCAACAAAGAGCTTGCCAACTTGCAACACTTGGTCATCTGCCTCACGAGTTTTTAAGTTGTAAGAGCCTATCAAATCAATATGTTGTCCTTGACGAAGATGTCGCCCTTGTAGGATAGGTTGTTCACACATAGTTGCACAAGAAATGATGTCTGCCTCTTGCACTGCTTGTGCTAAATCGTTTGCAACGGTGACATTGCAATTTTGTCCATTGCGATTGACTGACTGAACTAATTGCTTTGCACGTTCGGGTGTACGATTCCAAATTTGAACTTCTTTGAGTGTTAGTAACACCTCAGGGAACGCTTCAACAAGGGTTTTTGCCATGGTGCCAGCACCAATCATCAGCAATTTTTTGGCATCTTTTCTTGCTAATAGCTTTGCTCCAAGTATGGAATCTGCAGCGGTCTTCCAACGTGTCATCGCCGCACCATCAATGAATGCCTGTGGAATCCCTGTTTGACCATCAAACAAAATAAAAACTCCTTGTACTGAGGGTATTCCATGCTTCAAATTTTCAGGAAAAATGGTGACTGTTTTGAGACCAAGACTATGTTGGTCAATCCAAGCGGCACGATTTAAAAAAGACTGTGAACCCTGCTCAAGCAATAGGTCATCAAGTTTGGCAGTGTTGAGACAGTGAGCGGACTCTAAAGAATCCACAAGCCCTCGCCATGACATCAAAGCATCAAGTGCATCAGAGGAAATAAAAGTAGGTGGGTGATTCATAAAAAATTTTGACAATGCCTTAAATCAATCACAAAAAATGGATTGAGTCTTGCTGTATCTCTAAATGTATGGTTAAGAAATGTTTTGAAATTGAATCCAATCTGCATCATTATCATTCTACTGAACAATGCAGGTGTGATGGTTGCTCTCTTTTTTAGGAACAACTTCATTCTTTATTTCAAAGCATTCAGTTACATACAGTTCAGGGTATATAATAACCTATTTTTGATCAATTTTTTAATTAGTTTGCACGATGACAACTCAAAACTCTTCTCATTCTCCTTACCTTTTAACTCCCGGACCATTGACGACTCACCCACGAGTCAAGCAAGCAATGCAGAAAGACTGGGGTTCATGGGATTCTGATTTTCAAAACCTCACTCATCAAGTCAGAATGTCAATTTTAGATATTTGTCATGGTCATGGCAAATATACGTGTGTTCCGTTACAGGGACCCGGGACATTTGCAGTAGAGGCGACATTAGCCTCCTTGACTCCCCATGATGCAAAAATCCTTGTTTTGATGAATGGCACTTATGGACAGCGAGCCAAGAAAATTTTGGAGTATTTAGGCAGAGACATCATAGAGTTAGACAAAGGAGATTATCTGCCCCCTATGCCTGATGAAATAGACGCTATTTTAAAAGACAATCCTGATGTTTCTCATGTTTTTTTAGTCTATTGCGAAACCAGTTCAGGAATTTTGAATCCATTGGAAGACATCGCAACGGTGGTGCATCAACATGGCAAACATTTGATTGTTGATGCCATGAGTGCGTTTGGGGCATTGCCTATTGATTTGAGAACTCTGCCTTTACATTCGTTGATTGCATCATCTAACAAATGTATTGAAGGCGTGCCAGGAACAGGCTTTGTTATCACTCAAATTTCTGAAATTGAAAAGGCAAAAGGCAATGCTCATTCATTGAGTCTTGACCTGCATGACCAATGGATTTACATGGAAAAAACGAAGCAATGGCGCTATACACCACCAACGCATGTCGTTGCCGCATTTGTGGAGGCTTTGAAAGTTTATCAAGAAGAAGGAGGGCTTGAGGCACGCCTCAAACGTTACCAAACGCACGCTGAAATTCTGGTGCAAGGTATGAGAAGCATCGGCTTTCAAACTTTACTTGAAGACAGATGGCTTTCCCCAATCATCACCACTTTTCTATGCCCCAAAGACCCAAATTTTCAATTTGTGCAATTTTATGATCTTTTGAAGGCAAAAGGATTTATCATTTACCCGGGCAAACTCACTTGTATTGACAGCTTTCGCATGGGAAACATTGGTGCATTTAACAAGCAGGTGATGGAACGTCTCATTGAGGTTGTGCAAGAAATTGTAACGGATTTAGGCATCACAAACTTTGAGGTCTCACAAACAGATAACATGGTGACCAAACGTTCTGCTTTGGGTTAGTTCAAAATCCGTAACGGATTCCAAAACTCAAATGTCCCTCAAAAAAACTTCCTCTTGGGGTGTGGACTGTTGCTAGCTCAATTCCTAGCATAGACGTCATTGCAGGTCCTGCCGCCCAGCCAATATGGAAAACATCGGCAGAGACAGGACCTTCAAAAATTCCTTCATTTGTCTCCTTCCATTCCAAATGTCTCAATGCAATCCGACCTCCTTTGAGGTAAGAGCTAATTTCTCGCTCGTCGTAAAGAGCCATCTCAAAGCCGAACCCTGGAGACTCAAAGTGCCAGATTGCAGCACGATCGCGGAGACTCAAAATTCCTTCTGGAACATAAATCCCAAGAATTTGAAAGTAGCGAGTGGGCTGGTTGTAGCCTGAAGACAGATGAATAGAAAGCCCCGCTGCCAAGCTATTGTAGCCACTGCCACGTGTTCCAAAAGTCCTGTATAATTGAACTTCGGGCGAAACAGGGCTTGCAGAGTAGCCAAGCATGGGAAAATACAATAAAAAAATGATGCAAAATCGTTTCATGGATTCTGATTTGAGTTGTGAAAAATAGAGTGACAAAATTGTTGATTTTGGAATAGAATAATACGTTTTTTAAAAGACATGAAGGGAAAGAATGGAAGAAAAAGAATATCATCGTCTCGCAAAAGAGTTATTTGCCAGAGTTGAAAAAACACTAGATGAATTGGAAGAAGAAGTGGATTATCACAAATCTGATGGCAAGTTGGATATTTTTTTTGAAAACTCCCCTGAACGTGTGGTGCTTAACACTCAACGTGCAATCTTTGAAATCTGGTTGGCAGGTTTGGGGAAAGCACGGCATTTTGTGTATCTACAAGATAAGCAATGCTGGTATGCAGAAGCAGAACAAGAGGAATTTTATGACAGCTTTTCTCAAATGATGAATGTCATCTTGGGTCGTCATGTGACTTTTTAAAGCTAATCACACTAAAACTAATAATTTTTAATCAACTTTCAACAAAATAGAAACACTATGGCTAACACAAAAAACATGGACAGGAATGAACGAAAAAAAGCAAAGCGACAAGCCCGTCATCAGCTTAAAAAACTGTACGCATCTTTGTCAAAAAAGGAACGTTCACAATTCCATACCTCAAATGTCAGCTTGAAAAAATTCGTGCAAGACCTCAAAAAAGACCAGACAGAAAACTCATAAATCCTTTATTTGCCCAAATGGTTCTTTGGACAAATTGACTTCTTTGAGATGGTTGATTGGATTGGCTCAAGTTAACTCATCAGACAAGCTCTGTTCTTGCACTAAATACTCTGCAAGTCTTCCCCATTTGTTCCTTTGTTCAAAGGTAGGTAGTTTTTCATTCCACCTGACAAATTCGCGGTAACTCTCATCAAAGGTGTCTTGGTCTAGTTTGGTGGCGATTGACATTTGCAGTAAAGACAATGTTGTACGAAAAAGGCTTCCGTACTGGGAGATGACGTAAATCTCCTTCATCTTCTCAACTTTCTCGTAAGCCAGTTTTCTAGTCTGTAAATCCAAATTTTGAAGGGCTTGGTCATCTGCAATCACTTTCTTCAAGTTTTGATATGCGGATTTACAGCCACTTCCAAATGTTGGAATCCATTCATCTAATTCATTGATCAATAACAGCATTTTCTTTATCCTTTTTCGGTTGATTTTCCTTTTTTGATTGATTTAGTACCAGCAAGCCCGACCTCCATAGAGCGTACAATGTAGCTCAAGGTAGAGACACTGGACACGAACATAACCCGTTCTTTTCAAACAATGTTGTGTCCCTTTTTGAAACAAATCCTCACATTGTAAATCTGTTGTCCCTATACATTTCATCTGAAACCATTGGCTTTTCATTGCCAAAACATCTTGCCTTAATTCATACTCACTACGTTCATAATCAAGAGCAGGGGACGAAGAACAGGCTTGTATGAACGCCATGAAAAAAAGACTTCTCAAGGATTTATAAATCTTTGGCAAGTTGTGCATAAACTCCTTGTTGTTTGAGCAAATCGTGGTGTGTTCCTGATTCTACAATCTGTCCTTGTTCCATGACAAGAATGAGGTCGCAATGCTGAATGGTGCTTAAACGATGAGCAATCGCAATCACAGTCTTGCCTTCCAAAAGTTTTGTTGTGGCATCTTGAATTAATTGTTCTGTCAATGAATCAATAGAGCTAGTTGCCTCATCTAACAAAATCAAATCTGTTTCTTTCGCAATGGCTTTGGCAAAAGTAATCAGCTGTGCTTGACCAACTGAAAGGTTGCTTCCGTGTTCCTCCACCATAAAATCATACGCATTTGGTAACTCTTTGATAAAGCTGTATGCCAGAGATTGCTTAGCTGCTTTGTCAACCTCTTGACTCCCAACGCGACCAAGACCAATGTTAAAACCAACTGTTTCATTGAAAAGGTAAGAATCTTGTTGCATCAAAGTCATCATGGAGCGGATTTGATGCCTTGAGATTGTAGAAAGTTCTTGTCCATTGAGCAAAATAGAGCCTTCATAGTTGTCATAAAGCCGAGTCATCAAGCGAAAGATGGTGGACTTCCCAGAGCCAGTTGAACCGACAATGGCAATACTTTGACCTTGACTTAAAGAAAAAGAAACATTGTTTAAAACATAAGGCTTACCCTCACTGTAGCGGAAACAGACATTTTGGAACTCAAGGGACTCAAAAGGTTCAATCATTTGCAAAGGAAGGCTGACTTGAGCCTCTTCTGCCTCTTCCTTGAATAGCTTATCAATTTGACGCAAAGATGCAAAAGCTCTTTGAATGGTAGAAAGATGCTGTGTGATTTCGCGTACAGGTGTGAAGATTCGGTGCAATGTGTTTAAAAAGCTGATGATGACCCCAACGCTTAAAGAACCTTCTACGATGGAATAAGACCCTACCCACAGAATGATGCCAACTGCAATGATGGTCACACCTTCCACCGTTGAAAACAGAATCGCCTCCCCAATGTTCGCTTGCTTCTGCCAATGAAGAAACTGCCGATTTTTTTCAGAATACTGCCTCACCGTCTTGGCTTCTGCAGAATAAATCCTAATCGTCTGCATTCCATTGAGACACTCTTGCAAAAACGCCATAGATTTAGCCAATGCCTCACGAGCATCATCATACACCTGCTTTAAACGTTTTCTTAAAAGATGAAGAACCAATGCGACAGGGGGAACAATCAGCAAGCAAGCAAGGGTCAGTTCCCAGCTTAACAAAAACAAAGTTGCCAGCAATAACAATGCCTTGAGTGCATCAGGAATTGTGGTCATCACACCTGAAGAAAAGGCATCTTCAACCGCTTCTGTGTCAGATGTCAAACGGGACAAAAGCAATCCAACAGGATGATAATCATAATAAGACCTTGGTAGCCTCAACACATGTTCAAACAGCTTTTCTCTGACTTCTGTAATCGCATGACGGGCAATGACTTGAAAAGAGTAAGTGTAAGCTCCATCGCACAAATAACCGCCAACAACTGCTAAAAAGATGAAGCCAACAATGCGGTATAAACCTTCAAGGTCTCCAACCGCAATGTAAGAATCCACTGCCTCCACAATGAGCCAAGGTAAAATCATGGCACAAAACAAAGAGATAGGCAGGGCAAACAAACCGATGATTCCCCACTTCCATTGAGAACGACTGTAATTAAAAAATTGAAGTAAAAGATGCCAATGGGTCATAAACGAAACCAAATCTATTGTCAAAAACCATAACAGGTTATCATAATCTCATTGTAATTTCTTTGATAAAAACTAAAGCTAAGAATCAGGTCTTGACTCTGTTTTTTGATTCAATCACAAATAAAAGTTTGCAATTTGACCAAGTCAAGAGTAGAATGTCCCCTTTTCATTCTTAAATTTAGGAGACTTTAATGGAAGCAAAGAAAATCGGTTTGGTGGCTGCAGTTTTGCTGGCTGTTGTTGGTTGCAATAGCGGAAAAGAAGATTCTTCTGTTGCAAAGGATTTGCAGGCAGGTTGTGAGCTAACAACAAAAGGTCAAGCTGTTGTAGGAGAGTTTGGCAAGGTAGAATTTATTTGCACAGTGCCTTCTTCTCTTCAAGGAAGTGTACTTGAGTTTGAATATAGTGAACGTCTGGCAAACCTCAAGTTTAGTGGTGTCAAAGGTTCTGGGGGTGTGATGAGGTTGGTGATTCCAAATCAAGAAAGTTTTGGGGGAAGTATTGATGTCTTTTTTGAACGCAAGGGGAGTTTAAAAATTGATGCCAGCGTCAAAGATGTCTCTGCTGAAGTCAGTTTTCAAATCCAAGCACCTGCTGTCAAGGTGACAAAAATTGCTGACGACCTCCCAACAGACATCAACAATCAACAAAATTTAATTGCCACAGAAAACAAGTTGTTCTACATGGACCAAAATGAAGTGCATTCTTCTGCTGATGGAAAGAATTGGAGTCAGGTCACCTTGACTGGCTACCCCAGAGCCGATGAGCATCCTGTCGTTTATGATGGAACAACTTTTTGGAGCTTTGCCAATGCTTACCGTCTCGGTGGGTATGTTTCTGCTGCCAATGACGTTTACAAGTCTAGCGATGGCAAAACGTGGACTAGAGTACGTGCTGATGGTGCTGCCAGTGGGTTTACAAAACGGAAGTCTTCAGCGGCAGTCTTTTTTAAGGACAAGCTCTGGGTGCTTGGTGGAAGGGCGGCAGTTGGTGCGCACACAGACGTCTGGTCTTCTGCTGATGGTATCAGCTGGACGCTAGCAACAGCAAATGCTGGTTGGAGACCAAGATGGGAGTTTGACGCAGTCGTGTTCCAAGAAAAAATGTGGGTTGTTGGAGGGGTTACCTATGAACGTGGGTCTGGAAACTTAGCTGCAACTGGTGTCTGGTCTTCTGCTGATGGTCAAAGTTGGAACAAAGAAGGAAACCTTCCTGTCGGTGTGATGCAACATGCAACAGAGACCTTTAATGGCAGGCTTTGGGTCATTGGAGGATTAGACCGAAATGAACGTCACACGGGAGGACGAATTTGGTTTTCAAAAGACGGGCAGAACTGGGCAGAAGCAGGGGTTCTCAATTCAAACGTTAACAAATCTTGGGACTTCTACTCGTCAGCTGTGTTTCAAGGCAATCTGTATTTTGTCAGCGACGGACAACTCTGGAAAATTAGCATGTAGCTTGAAGGGCTTTTTTGACAATTTTGATGCTACTGGAGATGTTAGCCTTCCAGTAGCTTCTTTCTTGATTAATTGATTTTTTTGACAAATGGTGACGCTATGAATCCGCAAATCCGCAAATCCGCAAATCCGCAAATCCGCAAATCCGCAAATCCGCAAATCCGCAAATCCGCAAATCCGCAAATAGTATAAACCGACTTTTTCAAAAGTCAAGACAAAAATTACAAGTTTTTTGCTTTTTCTTAAAAAATTCTCCTCATCTACTCAAAACTCATTTTTTCAAGGTCTTTCTCATTCCACTGGCAGTTTTTGTGCTTTCTGCTTGTGGTGAGGCAAAACCTCCCGCATCTTCTCAAGAAGAAGAAGCAAAACCTCAAGAACCTCAAGAAGAAGAGGAAGAAATCCAAAACTTATCAGGTGCATCAACCCTTGTTGTGAAGACTGCATTTACAGGCAATCAACATGGTTGTCCAAATGGAGGGTTAGAGATTAAAATAGGCTTTGATTATGACAAAAATGGTAAGCTAGAAGGAGAGGAACACGTCAGCACAGAATACGTTTGCCATGGAACAAAAGGAGATGCTGGACAAAAAGGGGAAAAGGGCGATAAGGGAGATGCTGGACAAAAAGGGGAAAAGGGCGATAAGGGAGATGCTGGACAAATAGTCATAGGTCATTTACAAACTAAGGATCCCAATACAGGTTTGGTTTTAGGCACAACCTACACCATCACGAAAATTCTAAAAGTGAACATCCCAAATCTCCAAATGTCTTCTACACCATTACCAGGGTTTAGCATTCTTCGGTTTGCACCATACTTTTATGCCAATCAAAAATTATATTATGATGACACCAAGAACAACTCTGCTTCAGAAGTCAATTTGAGTCTGAAACTATCATCGGTCAATTTGAGTCTGAAACTATCATCTAGTTCTTCTGTTTATGACCATATGTTTTCCTCTGTGGACAAGCTGTTAGTTACATTGAGGAATCAAGGAGAACTTTATGAACTCAAAAGTGGTCAGAAAGCTCTTTTAGACACTCAAAACGTTTTCAAAGGTTTAAACGATTGGTCTATCACAGATAGCCTCAAAGACAATTCAGGGACTCTCCAAAATGACGGCTTCTATTTTACTTCAAATGCTAGTCTTGCATCCGCTGATACATCTACTAAAACTTATCACTACACAGTGAATAGCAAAACGTTGAAAGAAGTGAAAGATTCTGGCGAGTCTATCCCTGCCAAAGAACTGGCAACCAGTGGTGAAAGTCTCTACTACATTGCTGACACCTTCACTCCTGTCAATATCCCATACTATGTGCGTGCATCTACTCATCGCCCATGGGGAAGAAATGACATCACTTATGCCACAACAACAAGAGGACCAACCACTTACTATGTGCATGCCTCTAGCAGTCCTCCTTCAGGCAGAGATGAGATGACTTATGCCACAACGACAAGAATATCACCAACAGGGGTAACAACCACTTACTACGTGAAAGCATCTGCTTCTCGTTACTGTTGTAGTGACATTATTTATGCCACGACAACAAGAGTGGTCAATGCACACTTGCAAAAAGCAGTCTTTAAGCATGACTCATCAGGAAGTCACCTATTTTCTGCGTTGGCTTCTACAAACAACTCATCCATTGTTCAGGCTATCGGCAATGCTAGAAATTTGACGTTCTTTGATGGGAACATCTATTTTATAGCGAATCAGGTATCAGGATACAGTTGGTGGAGAAACCCCAGTCCTAGCTTTAATTTTAGTGGTAGAAATTTATACCGAATTGCAGGCACTTCAGCCGTTGCTATTGGACACGTCCAGTGTCGTTGGTGCGATGCTGGTTCATTACAAAAGAAAGCTGGCAAATTGTGGACGTCAGGTTTTCAACTTGCAACTACCCAAACTCCCAAAAATGCAGTGAATGGAACTATTCCATCAGATGCCACTGCGTTTGACGACAAAATCTACTTGACGAAAGATAGTGGATTATACTCGTTGCCCTTAAACTTACAGATTCCAAACACATCACAGTTGGCTCGGGTTGGTATCTCAAACAGAGTGATGAGAGTTGAATCCAACAATCGCTACTTATTTGTGTCTGACTTGACAGCATCTTCTCATGCGCTGTGGCTTAAAACCAAGACCAGTGATTTTGTCCCGATTGGCTTAGCCTCTCATTTGACAAAAGGGACTTCATTGCAAGTGGCAGGCACGACTGTTTATATTGAAGCCTCACAAGGACTCTTTGGGGACAGAAACATCTACCGCATTGAGTTTCAAGACTAAATTTTTTGCACTGTTCTTGCCCTCATCTTCAAAAATCTTTGAAAAGAGTGCCTCATTTGGCACTCTTTGCTTGCCTTCCCCATTCTTCATTTTGTCCTTTCATTGTTGCAGTTGGTCACGATGAGAGTCCTTTTGTCATCTTTTTTCATTGCAGGCTTTCTCCACAACAACTTTTGCAAAGGTCTTAGTTGTTTTTATTACAGGTGATTTAAGCTATAATGAAACGAAATGAGACAACATGACGCTGACTTCTTTTGTGCAACATGAAATTTTTGCGATGGCTTTCTCCTTTTAGATGGATTGAAAAATTAGGTGCAAACACGCTCAGCCTCACGCAAGGTGTTGGAACGTCGGGAGTGTTGTTTGCTGATGCTCTTTTTCTAGTCTTTTGCCCCCCTTTTAGATTCCATCTGTTCTTTAAACAAATGGAGTTCATTGGCAACAAATCCATCTGGATTACTGTGCTGACAGGCACATTTACAGGTATGGTTTTAACGATTCAGTCCTATTTTGCCTTGAAACAATTTAGTTCTGAATCCATTGTTGGCGGAATGGTTGCCGTCAGTATGACCAGAGAACTGGGACCAGTGTTGACAGCATTGATGGTCAATGCAAGGGCAGGTTCTGCCATTGCTGCAGAAATTGGCACGATGCGTGTGACAGAACAAATTGATGCCCTTCAGTCGCTGGCAGTGAACCCCGTGCAATACCTCATTTCTCCTAGAATTGTTGCAGGCTTGGTGATGTTGCCCTTGCTGACAGCCATTGCTAACATCACAGGGGTTTTGGGTGGTTACATGATAGGTGTCGGATTGCTTGGGATTGATGAGGGAATTTTTTGGTCAAAAACGAAGGATTTTTTGGAATTTAGAGACATCATAGGCAGTCTTTTAAAAGCCGCACTTTTTGGTTTGACGTTGACTTTTGTCGGGTGTTACAAAGGGTATTACACCACCAACGGAGCAGAAGGCGTTGGACGCTCTACCACCGAAGCCGTCAGCTTTTCTGCCATTTTTATCCTGCTTTCTGATTATATCTTCACATCATTTTGGCAAAATTGATTCCCTTAAAATTCAAAACAACATTTTGCTTGGTGAGTCTTGTTTTACTGCCTTTTGCGTCTTTAGCATTAGAAACAAGTCGGGCAGAGATTCGGAAAATCAAGTCTTTTGTCAAATCAGGGTCAGTCTTGCTTGCCACTCAAAACAAGGTGGTCTATGCTCTCAATGCTCAAAAGCAATGGACTCCTGCCTCTATTTTAAAAATAGCGACAGCATGGGTTGCCTTTGAAATACTGGGAACAGTTGACCCATTTTCAACAAAGTTTTTTCTGACCAAAGACCGAACTCTTGTTGTCTCGGGTTTTGGTGACCCGTTTTTGGTTTCTGAAGAATGGGCAGTCATTGCCAAAACCCTTGCTAAACGATTATCCAACCCAATCCAATCCATTCAGTTAGACGCACTTGCCTTTGACTCCGTTCAAATTCCGGGCGTGACCAACACTTCCAATCCGTATGATTCACAAAATGGTGCATTAGTCTCAAACTTTAACACAGTGAATTTCTTGATTGACAGGCAAGGGAATATCACATCTGCAGAACCTCAAACACCCAATTTGCCCATCATGCAAAGGCTTGGCAAAAACCTTTCTCAAGGGAAGCATCGCATCAACCTTGCTCATTCCAAACAAGATTCTCTGCAATACACGCATGAACTTTTACAATTTTTCTTGGGTCAAGCAGGGGTGGCTGTTTTACAAAAAGAAAGGGTTTTTGGAACAAAAGCAGGGACGCAACGACTGATTTATCAACACAAGCAAAGCAGAAGCCTGACAACCATTGTGCAAGGCATGATGAAGTATTCTAACAATTTCATTGCCAATCAAATCTTTTTGACCATTGGCGCCAAGCAATATGGCTACCCTGCGACTCTGCAAAAAAGTGCCAACGCCATGCAACACTTTTTAAGAAAGAATTTAAAGCAAGGCAAACATTGGAAGGTTGTGGAAGGTTCTGGAATCTCCAGACAAAACAAGGTGTCAGCACAACAGTTCTTAGAGTTGCTGAAAGCGTTTGAACCTTATCAAAACGTCTTGACCCCTTACCAAAATGCCAAAGTCAAGACAGGCACATTGCATGGGGTTTACACACTGGCAGGATACATTCAAGGAGCAAAGTCTGAAACCTATTATTTTGTGATTTTGTTGAACCAAAAAGACAACACTCGTTATCAGATTCTCAATCAGCTGCTGAAACTTGTCAAATCCAATGAAACCTAGCCCGCTTTAACATTCACTAAGCATTTGAGGCTATTTTTTCTAACATCATCTTCACAATATGTTGACCAATCGGGAGACTGCTTGTTGCAGCAGGAGATGGGGCATTGCAGACGTGAATCATACGTTTGCTTTGGAGGAAGAGAAAATCATCAACAAGAGTGCCGTCAGCAAAGACAGCTTGTGCGCGGACTCCTGCGGGATAGGGTTGTAAGTCATTCAGGGTGAGTTCAGGGCAGTATTTTAAAACAAGGTTCAGGTAGGTTTTTTTAGACAAACTACTTTGAAGTTCATGTAACGAAGCCTTCCAGTGTTTGGCAAGCACTTTCCAAAAAGCAGGGTAGCTTGCCATCTCTAAAGAATCTTTCAAATTGAGATGTCTCCATGAATACCCCTCACGTGCCAAAGCAGCGATGGCACTTGGACCCACTGTGATTCTGCCATCAATCATGCGGGTCAAATGGACTCCTAAAAATGGCAACTTTGGGTCAGGAATTGGATAAATCAAATGTTGAATGAGGTCATTTTTTGTGGGAGGTAAAACATAGTATTCTCCACGGAAAGGAATGATTTTGAAGTTGGGAGCAAGTCCTGACATTCTTGCAATTCTATCAGAATACAGTCCTGCACATGCAATCAGATAATTGGCTGAGATGGTGCGATGCTTAGTAGAAACGACCACCTTTTCGTCAGATTCTGTGATTTTCAAAACTTCAGATTGCATGATGGCTTGACCTCCTTTGACCTCAAACAAACGTAACATCGTTGTACAAACTTCTTTCCAATCTACAATGCTGGTGGCAGGAGAAAAAATTGCTCCGATGCCTGAAATATGCGGTTCACGTTCCTTGAGTGCAGGCTCTGACAAAACCTCAAACTTTAGACGATTTTGCTTGCAACGTTCTATCAAATTTTGCATACGTTCTAGCTCTTCTTGATTGGTAGCAACTAGCAACTTTCCGCATTGTTGAAAGGCGATGTTGTGTTCACGGCAAAAAGCTTTTGCCGCTTTTTCTCCTTCAAAACAAAGTTTTGCTTTCAAAGAACCCGGCTTGTAATAGATTCCTGCATGAATGACCCCGCTGTTATGCCCCGTTTGATGCTGTGCAGGAGTAGCCTCTTTTTCTAAAAGTAAGATGGCACAATCTGGAAATTGGCAATGTAATTGCCATGCTGTGGAAGCCCCCAAAATCCCCCCACCAATCACGATGAAATCAAAATGTTGCATGGACTACTTCCAATTCATAATGATTTTGCCACACTTCCCCTCTTCCATCGTTTCAAATGCCTTTTCATAATCATCAGCATCAAAACGATGCGTAATGACCGAAGCAATTTTTTGGCTCATTCCTGCTTGTAACATGAAAATCATCTTATACCACGTGTCAAACATACGTCTGCCATAAATTCCTTGAATGGTCAATCCTTTAAAAATGACTTGATTCCAGTCTAAGGGAAAGGCGTCATTTGGCAGGATTCCAAGCAGTGCCACTTTTCCTGAAGGAATGGCAAATTGAATGATTTGCTCCAATGCAGGTGGGGCGCCTGACATTTCTAGGCAGACATCAAAGCCTTCTGTCATGCCCAGTTTTTCCATCACACTCAAGATAGAGGTCTCGCAAATATTCAGCGCATCAGTTGCCCCCAAATCTTTAGCCATCTGCAAACGATGTTGATTGACGTCTGTAATGACAATATTCCTAGCCCCGCAATGCTTGGCAATCACAACTGCCATGCAACCAATGGGACCAGCTCCCGTGATGAGAACGTCCTCACCATTTAAATCAAAAGAAAGTGCTGTGTGCGTCGCATTACCAAGTGGGTCTAAGATGGCGCCTAAATCGTCAGAAATGTCATCAGGCAGTGCAATTAAGTTGGACTGTGGAATTGCTACATATTCTGCAAATGCTCCTGCTTTTTGCACACCAATTCCTTGGGTTTTTGAACACACATGAGCTTTGCCTGTTCGGCATGCACGGCAAAGTCCGCAAGTGATGTGTCCTTCTGCAGAAACCCGCTGACCAACGTCAAATTCTTTGACCAGCGACCCTCTTTCAACAATCACTCCAGAAAACTCATGCCCTGTGGTGAGAGGAATCGGGATATTCTGTTCAGCCCAGCTGTCCCAATGGTAGATGTGCATGTCAGTCCCGCAAATGGCTGTTCGGCTCACTTGAATCAATACCTCGTGAGCATCAATCTTGGGGATTGGTGCTTCGTACATGGTAATCCCTTTGCCTGCAGTTAATTTTCCAAGAGCTTTCATAATTTAAATCCTTTTGTAGATGATGAAATCTTAAAAAAATGAAGTATGCAGCGATTTAGTCAAACATGCAAGTTGAGACATTTTTTTTGAATCTTTTTTTGGTGAATCAAATTTTGCTGAAGAAACCATGACAGAGCTTGGGATTGACAAGCTGAAACAAAAGGTTGTAGAGTAGTGAATTTTTTCATTTTTGACGAGATTGAAGTAATAGATTGAAACAATGAACTTACACCCTGCCATGCGTCAGTTGATGGCTTACCTGCAACCTCATCGTTATCTCTTTAGTTTTTCTTGTGGTTCAAGCGTTTTGAACAAAGTCCTTGATTTGATGCCACCGCTTTTGGTCGGTTGGGTGATTGATTCGGTGAGACGAGAGCCTCCTGCATGGATTGTTTGGGTCTTGGGAACAGTAGAACCTTGGTCGTTAGCGATTTTTTTAGCATTTTTAGCCGTCGTGATTTTTGCTTTTGAAGGCTTCTTTGAGTGGGGTTATAAATACGGGTTTATGATTCTGGCTCAAAAAGTACAGCATCAAATGAGAATGGACGCTTACAACCACATTCAGCGACGTGAGATTGAATTTTTTGAAAATCATCGCATGGGTGAAACAATGGCGATGCTCAATGACGACGTCAACCAGATTGAACACTTTCTCAACATTGGTTACAACAAGATTTTGCAACTGTTCGTAGTTTTTATTTTTGCTGGTGTGGTGTTGATTGGTGTGTCTTGGGAACTTGCTTTGATTGGTTTGATTCCACTGCCAATCATTGTTTGGGGAAGTTTACGTTACCAAGATTACATTGCACCACGTTACCGCAGAATCCGTGAGGCAGTTGGCAGTTTAAGCAGTCGTTTAGAAAACAACATTTCAGGGATTTTGGTCATCAAAAGTTTCACTGCAGAACGATTTGAGTCGGCAAGAGTAAATGAGGCATCTTATGAGTATCAGCAATCAAACTACCATGCAATCCTTTTGAGTGCCTTGTATGTGCCGACAATTCGCATGGCAGTTGCCCTTGGATTTGCAGGTGTGTTGTTGGTTGGAAGCTATTGGGTTTTAGCGGACAGTGGGATTCTTTCAGTAGGTGAGTTAGTGCTTTTTTCCATGATGATTCAACGGATTTTGTGGCCCCTCACTGATATGGGCGTGACACTTGATGAATATGAAAGAGCCAAAGCGAGTGCTTCACGCACCTTTGGTCTGTTGCAGACGCCAAGCAGAATTCAAAATCCTGCCAATCCCCAAATGTTACCAATCCCCGTGCAAGGTGAAATCAAACTGCAACAAGTGAGTTTTCAATATGCACAAAGCAACATGATTCTTAGGCAACTGGACTTAACACTTCACCCTGCACAAACGGTGGGAGTCGCAGGCACAACAGGGTCAGGAAAATCTACATTGATTAAAATGCTTTTGCGCTTGTATGACCCAAATGAAGGACAAATTTTGTTTGATGGAAGAGACTTAAGAGATTTGGCATTGCAGGATTTGAGACAACATATTGCATTGGTCAGTCAAGACACATATTTGTTTCACGGGACGATTCGCGAGAACATTGCCTACGGACTAGCAGACTCACATTTTGAAAAAATTGAGGAGGCATCCAAGCAAGCACAACTTCATGACTTTGTCATGACCTTGCCTAATGGTTACGAGACGATTGTCGGTGAAAGAGGGATTTTGCTTTCAGGGGGACAGAGGCAACGGTTAAGTATTGCTAGAGCCATTCTGAAAAATGCACCTGTGATGATTTTTGATGAAGCCACTAGTGCTGTTGACACAGAAACGGAACGTGCCATTCAACAAAATTTAGAAAAAATTACGCTTGGTAAAACAGCATTAGTCATTGCTCATCGTCTTTCTACTATCCGCCATGCAGACCGCATCATTGTCCTTTCACAGGGACAAATCGCAGAAGATGGAACACATGATGAGCTACTAAAACTCAATGGCACTTATGCAGACCTTTGGAAGATTCAATCCGGGAATGCAAAATCCAATCACTAATTTTTTTAGGAAAAGAAAAAAATCAGGTTGCTGGAGTTTATCAGGAAATGAAATGATGTGGTTGGAGGGGATTATAGCGATGCAAAAGCATTTGGGCATTTTTTAAGAGTTTTTTGATGGGAGATTTTTCTTCAGAAGGTTTAAGCCAAATGATATGTCTGTCTTTTGCTTGTTTGGTCAGGTAGTCATCACTTGAGGTAATTTCGTCAACCAACCCTTTGTCTTTGGCTTGTTCTGCCAGCCAAAACTCTCCTGTTGCGACTTGCTCAATTTCAACATCAGGACGAAATTTGGCGATGTGCCGACAAAATTGCCCGTAAATCTCTGTCAAATTTTCCTGAAACTTCTCTTTTCCTTCTTCGGTGACTTCAGTAAAAGGAGTCACCGTTCGTTTGTACTGTCCCGCTGTGAAAAGGTAGTAATCTATGTCATTTTTTTTCATCAAACGGCTGACATTTGGCACTCCTGCCACCACTCCGATTGAGCCGATATAGGCAAAAGGAGCGGCACAAATCCAGTCTGCCACAGACGCCATCAGATAACCCCCACTAGCGGCAACAATGTCCACACAAACGACAAGACGAATGTTAGCACGTTTGAGCCTTTCAAGTTGCGAGGCAGCAAGTCCATATTGGGGGACGCCTCCGCCCGGACTTCCTAGCCTGACAATCACCTCATCTTGTTCAGATGCTACACTTAAAATGAAAGAAATTTGTTGCCTCAGCAATGTTGTTGGTTTGGCTAAAACATCACCTTCAAAGTCAATCACATAAGATTTTTTCATGTATTCATGTTCAATCTTTTCAAGGTTAGAAGTCGTCAAGGCTTCTGCAATTTTTTGAATCTTCTCTTGTTCTTCCTTTTTGTCTTTCTTTTCTTGTTCTTTTTTCTCTTTTTTGTACTGCTTTCGTAGTAGTTTCATGGCTTTGGAAGGAAAATAGGAATGCCTCCTGACCAATGACTCAAACTTAGCAGTTTCTTTCTCAAAAACATCATTCAATGATTCCAATTCAAATAAAGGAGTTTGATGTTTACGACGACGAAAAGCAAATCGCAGAAGGAGGAGTAAGCAGAACAATGTGAAAAAGGTCAAAATGACGTAGTAAAAAGAAAAGTAGTCAAGAAAAGTAGTCATGGAGTGAGTCAGGTTTTAGATTGTCAGATGGGGTTAAATAGCAAAGGGGGGAATTGAACCCCCGACCTCAGGGTTATGAATCCTGCGCTCTCACCAACTGAGCTACCTTGCCAAATGAGAATGTGAAGTTCTAAGAAGAGATTTTCAGAATCAAAACAAAAGCTGGCTATTGTAATGAAAAAAGAATGTGAAGACAAGTCAATTATGATGACTGCGGTTTATTTTCAATTTGCGAACGTTGTTTCAGAGCAAGCAGTTCTGCATCAACATCGGGTGAAGAAGACTCTAGTTCAGCAAATTTCTTTTCCAGACTATCAGCCCCGCCGTCACTTAATTCTTGGTAGGCTTCTGAACGGGCTTGCATGTCGTCCACTTTTTCCTCCATTCTTTCAATGGTGTTCATAATGCCACCGCTATCACTCGTGCCTTGCACTGCTTTGTACATGGACTCTTGAGCTTCTGCAGTTTTTTGTTTGGCAATGATGACGCCTTTCTTGC
The DNA here is from genome assembly GCA_965233585.1 of bacterium. Lineage (GTDB taxonomy): Bacteria > SAR324 > SAR324 > SAR324 > NAC60-12 > CBDDTI01. The sequence continues at coordinate 836,061 of CBDDTI010000747.1, read as the reverse complement.
GTTTGATTTCTGAGATTTTGTCTTCCAGTTGCTGGTATGAGTTGCGGAGTGCTTCAGTGTTTTTTTGATGAATCTCTAACTGTTGTTGAAACTCCAAAACATAACGTTCATTTTCTTTCTTTCTGACAAGTGCTTCTTTGGCAAGTTCGTCTTTGTTGGCTTGCACTGCCAAAATCGCTTTTTGCTCCCATTTGTCCACTTCTGATTGTTTTTTACGCAACTCCGATTCTAATTTTTTCTGGTCTGCTAAAGCGTGAGCCACCTTGTCTTTAGCTTCTCTCTTTTTCTCTTCTAAATCTCCGACTGCTTGATTTAGAAGTTTTTCAGGATTTTCTGCACTGTCTAAAAAACTGGTGAAGTTAGAACGAATTAAGTTGATAAATCTTGATACAAGTCCCATAAATGCGCCTCTTTTGAATGAATGTGAGAAGAAAGGTTAAAACAATTTTTTTCGTCTATTGGAAGGGAGAATATTCATGGCTTCACGATATTTGGCAATGGTTCGTCTCGCAATTCTGATGTTGCTCCGATCTAATAGAATTTTGGCAATTTGTAAGTCAGTATAAGGGGATTTGGGGTCTTCTCTCTGAATCAGCTGTTCAATAATTTCTTTAATTCGTTTAGAAGAGATGGTCTCGCCTTCTCCCTGTTCTACTCCACTGGTGAAAAAATATTTAAGCTCAAAAATACCCTGCGGCGTGTGCATGTATTTATTGGTGGTGATGCGACTGACTGTGGATTCATGGACATTGATGTCTTCTGCAACATCTTTTAAGACCAATGGCTTGAGGTAATGGATTCCCTTCTCAAAAAAATCTCTTTGAAACTTCAGTAAACTTTGAGTGACTTTATAAATGGTGCGTTGACGTTGCTCAATACTTTTCATCAACCACTCTCCTGCCTTTATTTTTTCATGGATGTATTCTTTAGTCAGAGAGTTTTGCTCATTATTTTCAATCGTTGAAGCTAAGTTTTGGTAATAGTCATTGATTTTTAAACGAGGCGTTCCGCTTTCATTGAGAGCCACTTTATACTCACCGTTGTTGGTACGGTAGATATAGACATCAGGAATGATATATTGGTCTATTTGTGTTCCTCCAAAACTGCGACCTGGTTTAGGTTCTAGGGACATGATGAGTTTGTAGGCTTCAATGACTTTTTCAAGGGGTGCTTTCTGAAGTCTTGCGATTTTTTTTAAGTCTTTGTTTTGCAACAAATCCATATTTCGCAAAACAATTTGATAGCCCAAATGATCTTTCATCTGGAGCAACTCTAACTGAACCAACAAACATTCTTGCAATGATCGTGAGCCAACACCTTGCGGGTCAAAATCCATAATCATTCTTAAAATGCGTTCAATGAATTGCGCACTTTTGAAATGAATTTGTTTGTCTTTTGGATCTTCTTGGGAATCAGAGTAATATTGAGCATCAAGCATGTCCTCATTGAGGTCAGGGAGTTCAACATCAGGGTTTTCTGTCAGCCATTCTTCAATGTCTTGGGACAATTCAGGATTTTCTAAAAGCACGTCACGAAGGCTTATAGCCAAGTATCCACTATCTCCAATATTGCCAATCAGATAAGTCCCAACTTGATGCTCTAAGGCATCAAGTTTCAACATGTCCAGTTGCCAAAGCAGGTGGTCTGTCAAAGTTTGGGTTTGTGCTAATGTGGCATCAAAAGGAGTCTCGTCATCGTGGTCTACTCTACGACTTTCTTTGGTCATTCCTAATTCTGCATATTTCTTCCAATCCCATTCTTCTGGGGTAAGGTCTTCTTTTTCAGACTGCCTTGCCGTTTCAATGGATTCTGTACTAGTTAAAACTTCTGGATCATCTCCATCAAGAGACTTTGTTCGTTCGGCAGGCTCTTCATCGGGTTGTCTTTCCTCTAAAGTGGGGTTTTCAATCAACGCCTGATTGATTAAATCTTCAAGCTCTTTTCTGGAGAGTTGCAATAATTTAATCGCTTGTTGCAGTTGAGGGGTCATAATGAGCTGCTGCGACAGCCTCATTTGCAGATTCTGACCCATTCTCATTTTTTTCATAAATTTTTAATCCTTTAGTTTAGATTGAAAAGGACTCACCAAGGTACACTTGACGTGCTTCTTGGTCGTTCATCAGTTCTTCAGGTTTCCCACTAGCTAAGACTCCACCTGCATTCATAATATAGCCACGATGAATGATGCCAAATGTTTCTCTCACATTGTGGTCTGTAATCAAGACTCCTATACCTTTCTCAGAAAGTCCGCAAATGATTCTTTGAATATCCAAGACAGCAATAGGGTCAACCCCAGCAAAAGGCTCATCAAACAAAATAAATTGGGGATTGAGTGCCAATGCTCTGGCAATTTCAACCCTGCGGCTTTCCCCACCTGAAAGTGCATAGCCTTTGAGCTTTCGGATATGCGAGATTTGCAACTCTTCTAACAACGCCTCCATTCTTTCATAACGTTGCTTACGTTTCAACTGGATTTGCTCCATCACAGCCAGCAAATTTTCTTCAACATTAAGCCGTCTGAAAACAGACACCTCTTGCGGAAGATAACCAAGCCCCAATTTCATTCTACGGTGCATGGCTAAACGAGTAATGGTTTTTCCCATCAACTCAACATTTCCACTGTCGGGGGTGATGATTCCCACAATCATGTAAAACGATGTTGTCTTACCCGCCCCGTTGGGACCCAATAACCCTACAATATCTCCCCGCCCAATTTCAACAGAAACATTTTTGACAACCTGACGCCCTTTGTATGATTTGGTAAGATGACGTGCAATGAGCATTTGACAAGTGTGTGATTTTTTTATAGCCTGTGTAGTCGTTTTTTACAATCTTTATTTTAATTATTTTTGGAGTCAAGAACATGCCAATTTATGAGTATCTTTGTCAAGAATGTCAACATCAACTTGAGGAAATGCAGAAATTCAACGATGCTCCACTTACAGAATGCCCCCAATGTGGTCAAGCGACACTTGAACGCATGCTTTCAAAAAGTGCCTTTCATCTCAAGGGTGGAGGCTGGTATCAAGATGGATACGGCAGTCAATCTCAATCTAAACCTGCTAAGCCTGACGAAAAAAAGACTGATGACAAAAAAACTAAATCGTCAACCAAAGCTGACAGTTCCCCAAAATCCTCCACAACTCAAAATACCACTTCTGCTTCTGCCTCTTGAACATTAAACTTTTGAAAATTTTTGATAGATTGCAGAGACTACTTATTCGCCTTATCTTGTGAAAGTTCTTGTTCAGTGTTGTTTGTGTTTTCTTGCGTTTGACCTAAATCCTCTGGCTGTTCGTTACTGACGCTTGGTGCTTCTGCAATTTGGGTTGAAATTTTTTGTTCGGGGTTATCTGCTTCTTCTTTTGTTTGATTCAAATCTTCTGGCTGTTCGTTACTGACGCTTGGTGCTTCTGCAAGTTGAGTAGTGTTTTGTTGTTGCAATTCTAGCATGATGTCCTGCAAACGAGTGTTTAAATTTGGTGCAGGTTCTTGCTGGTTGGAATGGCGTAGATGAAAATAAAGCAATGTAGTTGCAATGCTATTGACAGGAGTAATCAGAAGATGTGAAAACCACAATGTCAATGGAACAGAAGTAGCGAACAGTTCAATAAATTCCTCACTTTTTATGTCAATGGCATTGACGTCTGGCATGACAAAAGTGATTAACAGGATGTAAGACACCCCTAATTTAAGCAAAAACAATGAAGTTTGTACTTCAAAGGCTCTTCCAAAGCTAGGTTTCACAAGCCGAAAACTTCTTGCCAATGCGTTCCCTCCAAATTCTCCCTCCCAAATCCAAACAGATTGTGCTAACGAAATAGCAATCATGCAAAAAATAAAAAAAGCACCAAATGCAGTGCCTAAAATCCAGTCAAACGGGGCAGGTGTTTGGAACATTGCTAAAACCAGAATCAATGTGCCAACCCATTGAAAGAGAAACTGCAACAAAGCTAATGCAAGAGTTTTGAAAAAATAATTCTTTGAAAACAATAATTTAAGAATTGCAAAGCTGGGGAACCTCCCAATGGCTTCAACACAGGAAAATCCGATGCTGAAAGCTGCATCAGCAAACAGTAGGGAAATTGCCAAAATCAAATATCCTGCATTATTCCCACCAAAGGACATGAACACTAACGCTGGCAATAGAAGCAACAACGTCAAGAATGTAATAGACGTCAGATGAGCAAACCAAAGTTTAAAGGAACAAGTGAGGCAATCTATCAGACGGTAAGGTCGGAAAAGAGATGAAGTAGAAGGAGAGGGTTCAGAGTCCATTGAAAGTCTGTCTAAAATCTATCAAAAGCAAGTAGTCTATCAAACATGTCATAAAAACTCAAGGAACACTTAGCAACAACACTCAATTTGCCTTCAATGCCAATATCTCTGTTATCTTTATTTCAATGACAATGACGGGTTGATGTGTCTTTCACACTTGATTATTTTTGGATTTTTGAGCCAATGAGTGATAGGATACTCCGTTTGATTTAATGAATATGAAAAGGCATTAGAACGTTTTTTGATTTAAGTTAATATGAATACAAAATTTATTTTTATTACAGGTGGAGTTGTTTCAGGTCTTGGAAAAGGGATTGCAGCCGCATCTATCGGAATGTTGCTTGAGAGTCGTGGGTTACGGGTAACATTGATGAAACTAGACCCATACATTAATCTTGACGCTGGCACGATGAGTCCCTTTCAACATGGCGAAGTCTTTGTTACAGCAGATGGTGCAGAAACTGATTTAGATTTAGGGCATTATGAACGTTACACAACCGCATTGTTAACAAGAAAACACAATCGCACCACCGGTCAAATCTATGATGCTATTTTACGTAAGGAACGGGAAGGACACTACTTGGGAAACACTGTGCAAGTTGTGCCTCATGTCATTGATGAGATTAAAGATGGGATTTTTGAGTGTGTGCAAAATGTTGATGTTGCAATCGTAGAAATTGGAGGTACTGTTGGAGACATTGAATCACAGCCGTTTTTGGAAGCCATACGTCAATGTCGGCATCAGTTAGGCAGAGACCATACTTTGTTTGCTCATCTGACTCCCTTGATGTATCAGGCACATGATGAAATCAAAACGAAACCGACGCAGCATAGCGTTGGAAAATTGCTGGAAGTCGGCATTCAACCAGATTTTTTAATTTGCCGTTCCAAAGGTGAAATTCCTGAAGAAATTCGCGAGAAAATTGCTTTTTTTACCAACGTTGATGTGAAGTGTGTCATCAATGCCCCTGATGTTCCCATCGTCTATGAAGCCCCACTTAATTTTCACAAAGAAGGACTTGATGAAAAGATGGCTCAACGTCTGAACATGTGGACCCGTGAACCTCAACTTGAGCAATGGCAAGCTATGTGTCAAGCACGTCCCAAAGCAGAAGTCACCATCGCGTTTATTGGAAAATACGTGGAACTTCGTGACGCTTATGCCAGCTTAAATGAAGCCTTGGTACATGGAGGTATTGCTTGCTCACTTCGTGTCCATTTGAAATATGTCAATTCTGAACAATTTGAGACCAACATAGAGGCAGAACTTGCCGATGTTGACGGAATTTTGGTGGCACCGGGTTTTGGCGTCAGAGGTGTTGAGGGAAAAATTGAGGCAGTGAAGTATGCCCGCACGAACAATATCCCCTTCTTTGGAATCTGTTTGGGAATGCAGCTGGCGATTGTTGAATTTGCCAGAAATGTTGCCAACATCAAAGATGCTACATCAGGAGAATTTAACAATGGAGGTTCACGCGTCATTGACATCATGCCTGAACAAACAGGTCAAGAAGGAACAGGAGGAACTATGAGGCTTGGAGCTTATCCTGCCACTTTAAAAGATGGTACGCTTATCGCACAGATTTACGGCAAAACTCAAATTGAAGAAAGGCATCGGCATCGCTATGAAGTGATGAATGAATATTTGCCACAATTAGAACAAAACGGCTTGATTGTCTCAGGACGGCATGTTGAACGCAATTTGGTAGAAACCATAGAATTGAAAAATGCTCTCTGGTTCATTGGCTGTCAATATCACCCTGAACTGATTTCAAAGCCCCTCAAACCTCACCCTTTGTTTGCATCGTTCATTGATGCAGCACACACCTATCACAAAGAATGCAAATGATGCGGTACTTACTTGGTGGCTTATTTGCCATTTTTTCCCTCCAGTTTGCAAGTGCAGATACAGTACACTTTAAAATCACAGAAAAAATACTTGCAACCCTGACCTTGCAGAACTGGCAAACAGAACAAATACAGGCACTCAAGCCGCTGCTCTCCAAAACCTTCAAATCGCAAGAACAGTTCGTTCAGGCACTCAAAAATCTCAAAATCCCCATTGTCAAAGCGCAAGATGTTCAAACACTTTTAGAACATGCCAAGATTAAAAACTTGATTGCCTCAGCTCAAAAGCTTTCAGGTAATCTGAAGGAAGGGAAGCTGGTGTTTAGTCAAAATGTAGAAGGGTGGATTCCCAGAGAAAGTGTAGAGTTTTTTGCAGACAAAATGAGTCTGTTAAGCACCGACAAGAAAAACTATGAGCTTTTGATTGCAGAACACAACGTCATGTTTCGTCAACAAGACCGCTACCTTTACGCCAATAGAATTACCTATGACCGCGTGAAACGTAAAATTGAGTTGCGAGGTCAAGTCAGGATAGAAGACCAATCTTTGCGACTTTTTGCAGAACGAGCAGATATAGATATAGAAAACAAACGTATGACGCTTTGGAGCAAAAGCCAAAACAAGGAAGACCGTGTCTTAGTCCAAATCCATCATCAAATTGCCGAAGAAGTGCTTGAAACACCCATCAGAGACTACACCGATTTAGAACAAGCCCCTATCTTAGTCAAGGCACAGCAGATTGATTTAGATGAAATTGCACAAACAATCGCCTTAGCAGGTCAGGCAGAGTTAGAAAGACCCCTTGAAAACATGGTCTTCACGGCTCAAACAATTCGTGCAAAACTTGAAGACCAACAACAACTGAAAGAAGTTTTTGCAGAACGTGAAGTTTGTATGAGACAAATTGGCAGAGTAGCACAAGCAGGGCAAGCCTACTTTAACGCACAAAACAAATTCATTCGTCTGCAAAACGGGGCAAAAGTCCAAGAATCGGGACGTTACTTGCAAGGAGAAAATTTGTTTTTGTTTTCAGACTTTCAACAAGGCGAAGTCAGAGGCAATCAACAAAATCCTGTTGAAATTGAAGTCCCTTTAGAGGACAGCGAAGACCAAGTAGAAACCGTCAACTGTCAGTTTTAAAAGTTATGAACGTCTCTTCTGCATCATCTTCCATCAAATCAACCCAAGACAAAGACGTGGCAAAGAAAAACCCGCCACCTCCATTAGCGATTGACAAAGCATTTAAAAGAATATCTTCCAGCGACACCCAAATCTATATGGAAAAACACGGTCGTGGTGAAACTTTGCAAGATGGGGACTTGGTGACGGTACATTATGAAGGTTGGCTTGCCAAAGATTACACTAAATTTGACAGCTCACGAGACAAACGCAAACCATTTGAATTTGAGCTTGGCAAAGGCAACGTCATTCAAGGCTGGGACAAGTCACTCAAGGGCATCAGAGTTGGCTCAAAAATTCAAATCAAAATTCCTGCTGAAGAAGCATACGGAGATTCAGGGTTCAAAGCTGCAGGAGTGCCTGCCAAGGCAGACCTGATTTTTAAAATTGAAATACTTGACATGGAACGCACAGAAGTCAAACTTGATGCAGACGCCCTCCGAAAAAAAATGATTGAAGAAGCCAGACTCAAAAGAAGGAAGATGGAATATCGTCAACTGGCAGAACAAAAAATTGTTAAAAATGGAAAAGTGCAAGAGTTGGAAGAACAGCCTTTGACCGAAGCAGAAAAAAAGATGATTGAGCGGGTCAATGCAGGTCAGAATCGCAACAAAATTCCCGATTGGGTCAATCCAAAACTTAAAACCAGACTAGAAGGAGGCACAGAAAATTTTGTCAGTGAGCAAGCATTAGAAAAAATGAATAGGAAAAGTAGAAGGATCACATCTGCTTGAAGAAATTACTTAAAAAATCTTGCTTTTCAAACATTCTCCTAGTCCCCCAAAGCAGTATTCAAAATCTCAAAAATCACAAAAAAGCGCGGGATTGCTTTCAGCAAAAAAATACTTTCCTCGTTTCTGCCAACTATTTTTGCACCTGTGAAATTGTTCATGTAGAAACTCTCACGGGTGGCTCACCTTAGCAACCTTTCTCAAAACATCTTTCAATCAAAGCGAATTTTTTTAAAGGACTCGTTTTTAAATGATTTGAGGTGCGGCATCAAGAATTGCTTGGGACGTTCCTGATTCAAATTGTTTGAAATTGTCTTGAAAAAGTTTTGCAAGTTTGTTGATGGTTTCATCGTATCTGGATTGGTCACGCCAAGCCTTTTTAGGAATGAGAATAGTCTCAGGAATGTCTTGGCACTGTGTAGGTACGTCAAACCCAAATGTTGGGTCTGGCACTTTGGGTGCGTCAATCAATGAACCATCATGGATAGAATCAATGATTTTCCGTGTGTTGGCAAGACTCATTCGCTGACCTGTGCCATAGCCTCCGCCAGTCCAACCTGTGTTAACTAACCAAACATGAGCTTGATGCTTTCGGATTTTTTCAGCTAACAATTCAGCATATTTGCTAGGGTGCCAAACCATGAATGCCGCACCAAAACAGGCAGAAAAGGTGGCTTCAGGTTCTTTGACTCCCATTTCTGTTCCTGCAACTTTGGCAGTGTAGCCACTCATAAAATGATACATGGCTTGTTCGGGGGACAGCTGACTGACAGGAGGCAAGACGCCAAAGGCATCGCACGTGAGAAAAATCACATGATTCGGATGCTGACCGACGCAAGGAATTTTGGCATTGGGAATAAACTCAATAGGATAAGAGACTCTTGTATTTTCCGTGATGTCAGAACGGCTGTAATCTACTTGACCCGTTTGTGGGTCACAAACTACGTTTTCTAAGACTGCCCCAAAGCGAATAGCTTGATAGATTTCAGGTTCTTTTTCTGCTGATAGGTCAATACATTTGGCATAACAACCACCTTCTATGTTAAAAATCCCTTCATCACTCCAACAATGCTCATCGTCTCCAATCAAATCTCTGTGAGGTTCTGCAGAAAGTGTTGTTTTGCCTGTGCCTGAAAGCCCAAAGAATAACGAGGTTTTGCCATCAGTTCCCTCATTTGCAGAACAGTGCATGGAAAGAATGCCATTTCTTGGCATGATGTAATTCATAATAGTAAACACACCTTTTTTCATCTCACCCGCATACTCTGTTCCCAAAATCAAAAACTCACCTCTTTCAAAGGAAACGGACACACTTGTTCTTGAAGTGATGCCTTCTATTTCTGTATTGGCAGCAAACTCACCTGCGTTGTAAACAATGTAGTTAGGCGTGCCAAAAGACTCTAATTCTTCTTTGGTCGGACGAATCAACATGTTGTGCATAAACAAAGCATGATAAGGTCGTGAGCAAACAATTCTCACCTTAACCTGATACTTCTTGTCCCAACCTGCAAAACCATCAACCACATAAAGCCTCTCTTGCATATTTAAATAATCCAAAACACGCGAACGATTGAGTGCAAAAGAATTTTCGCTTAGCTCAATGTTGACTTGTCCCCACCAAATGTCATGTTCACTTTGTGAACCTCTGACAATCCTTTTGTCTTTTGGACTCCTGCCTGTTTTTTCACCAGAAAATGAGACCAAAGCCCCTGTTGAAGACAGCTTTGCCTCTCGTTTTTCATAACGGATTGCCTCTTTGTAAAGTTGAGAAGGGGAGGCATTACGTAGAATGGTCTCAACGTCAATGTGTTCAAGTTTCATAGATAGTTAGCTCCGAATAGAATCAAAATTTCCTGAATATCAAACCAATTTTTTCAGGGAAAAGCAACCCTAAAAAATGATGCGTAAGTTAAAAGACAAGACGTGGCTCACTTCAAAAGTGTTTCAATATCTAAAAATGTTGAATTTTTAGAACTGCCCAAACAGAAATGACTGGTAAATGCACGAATGTAAGGTTTTTCAGAAATGACTTCATACAAAAACTGATTGTAGTGTTCCATATCTCTCACGCATAAATTGAGCATGATGTCGCTTGCTCCTGAAATGACATACATTTGTAGCACTTCATGGCGGTCAGCCACAGTGTTTGACAAATCCTGAATGCTTTCTTTGGTGTGCTGTTCTAAATTGAGATGCAATAGCACGGTCAAAAACCTCCCTATTTTTTCTGGATTCACTAATGAAACATCAGACTGAATCACTCCTGTTTTTCTTAATCTTGCCAGACGCCTCTGACATGGGGGGATAGACAAAGCCACTTGACTAGCAAGTTCTTGAATTGTGACCTTGTTGTTTTTTTGTAATACATGGAGTATCTGAATATCAAATTCATCTAACTCCACTTTGTCATGGTTGGTACGAGAGTCAAAAAAGGACATCTTTCTTTTTTATAAAGATTTTTGATTAAAAATTAAGATTTTAGCAACATTTGTTGGACAATTTTAGTAAAAATATCTCATTTTTGCAAAATTTCTTAATTGATTTGACAGGTCTCTTTTTGATGGAATATTCTCTTTCAAAACTAAATCAACCTTATTTAAAAATCTAAAGGAGTTTTGACATGAAGTTAAGTACAGCAATGTTGCACGGAGGTTATCGTTCAGATTCAGCAACAGGGTCTATTGCCGTTCCAATTTATCAATCTGCGGCATTTGAATTTGAGAGTGCCAAGAAGGCGGCAGACTTATTTTTTCTCAAAGATGAAGGGTTCATTTACAGCCGTATGAACAACCCAACTGTTGACATTTTGGAGAAACGTTTGGCTTTGCTTGAGGGAGGAGTGTCTGCATTGGCTGTTTCTTCTGGGCAATCTGCGGCATTTTATGCTGTTTGTAACCTTGCACAGGCAGGGGACAATATTGTTGCAAGTCCTGCCGTTTATGGTGGCGTTTTTAGTCTGTTTGCCAATGCTCTCAAGCAATTTCAAATAGAAGTCCGCTTTGCAGACCCCAATGACCCTGAAAGTTTTTTGCAACTGACTGATGAGAACACACGAGCCTATTATGCTGAAACATTACCTAACCCACGTTTTAAAGTGTTCCCGATTGAAGAGCTTGCCAAATTGGCTCAAGGCAGACAAATCCCCCTCATCATGGACAACACCTGCGCTCCAACTTTATGCCGTCCGTTTGACTATGGAGCGAACATTATCGTTTATTCCACAACTAAGTATGTAGGAGGACATGGAACAACGATTGGCGGTTGCATCATTGACAATGGTCAATTTGATTGGAAAAAAAGCGGGCATCGTCAACCCCTGATGAACAAGCCAGACCCTGCTTACAATGGAATCATTTGGTCAGATGTTGGCAAAGGTGCTGGTTATCTCTTGAAGGCACGGACGACACTTTTGCGTGACCTTGGCTCTGCTCCAAGTCCACATGACGCCTTTCTCTTGATTCAAGGGCTTGAAACCTTGACCTTGCGTATGGAAAAACATTGCCAAAATGGACAAGCGATTGCTGACTTCCTAGACCAACATCCTCAAGTAGAAAAGGTGATTTATCCCAGTCTTGCAGAAGGACAAGACCTTGAACGTGCAGAAAAATACTTGCCCAAAGGCAAAGGAGGCATGATGGGAGTCCACATCCACGGAGAAGAACGAGAAGCCCAAAAATTCACAGAGTCTCTTAAACTTTTTTATCACGCAGCAAATCTTGGCGATGCACGTTCTCTTGCCATTCACCCTGCTAGTACTACTCATTCACAGATGAATCCAGACCAACAAAAACAAGCAGGGATTTCACCCAACTATGTCCGTCTCTCTATTGGTCTTGAAGACCAACAAGACCTGATTAATGATTTGAACCAAGCACTTTCTGCTTCTCAAAAATAACTCAAAGACAGGTTTACCTTGTTGGTGCTTTTCTGTATCCTCTTTGTGAGGATTTTTAAAATAGCTGATTCTCTTTAACACAACAAGCATGGTTTTTTGCAAGAGAATCATGCCTTTTTCTCGCACCCGATGCCGACCTTACACCTTCAAACAGCTGACCAAAATTATCAAATTGAAATTGGTCAAGGGATTTTAGAAACGTCTCTTGTTCACTACGTCAAGCAACAATCTTACCAGTCTGTTGCGATTGTCACAGACACCAATATTGCCAGGGTTTACCCTGCCTTGATTGAAAATCTACTGAAAGACCATGGGATTTCTGCCAAAACTTGTGTCTTGCCAAGTGGTGAGCAGTATAAAAACTTGCAAACTCTCACACAAATTTTTGATTTTCTGTTTGAGGTTCAGGCAACCCGTCATACATTGCTCATTGCGTTTGGTGGTGGTGTGATTGGAGACATGGCAGGCTTGGCTTCTGCTTTGTTTATGCGTGGAATGCCATTGGTGCAAGTTCCAACAACTCTGCTGGCACAAGTAGATTCTTCTATTGGTGGCAAGACTGCTGTTAATTTGCCACAAGGCAAAAACACGGTGGGGGTGTTTTGCCAACCGCATTATGTTTGTATTGAGCTGACTTTTCTGAAAACTTTGCCTCTGCGTCAAATAAATGCAGGCTTGGTTGAACTCATCAAACATGGAATTATTCGCAATGCTTCTTTGTTTGAAGTTCTGGAGTCCAAAGGAGACTTAGCAATCGCACAACAAAATGATTTATCACAGCAAAGTGATTTTCTGGTCTATGCCATTTATGAGTCATGTAAGACCAAAGCAGAAGTAGTAGAAGCAGATACAAAAGAACAAGGCTTGCGTGCCATTTTGAATTTTGGGCATACATTGGGACACTTGATTGAAACACACACAGGCTATTCTTCTTATTTGCATGGTGAGGCAGTGGGCTGGGGGATTTTATTTGCATCTTTTGTCTCCCAAAAACGTTGTGGGTTGTCTGCACAAAGTCGGCAACGGATTGCAACTTTGATTCAAAAAATCATTCCTCCTCTTCACTTGCCTCCACTGTCTAAAGAGCAATTTATAGAACTGATTTTGCATGATAAGAAAGTCAAAGATGCGACAGTTTCATTTGTGCTGTGTCCTGAAATCGGCAAGGCAATTTTACAAAAAATGACTCCCTTAGAACTTTGGGAGGATTTTCAAACATGGCAGAAAGAATTATGAACTATCAAAGCACGCGAGGCATTCAAAATTTATCATTTGAAGAGGCAACATTACACGGATTGGCAGAAGATGGCGGGCTGATTGTCCCTGAAACTTTGCCTGATATGAGCCAGTTGTTGGAGCAAAAACATCTGACTTTCCCAAAGATTGCATTTGAAATTTTTTCAAAATTCATTGATGAAGAAATCCCAGCCGATGACTTGCAAACCATGGTTGATGCCAGTTATGCAACCTTTCGCTGTGAGAACGTTACTTCTCTCCAAACCTTTGATGACATTTCTATTTTAGAGCTTTTTCATGGTCCAAGTTTCTCGTTTAAAGATGTTGCTTTGCAATTTTTGGGGAATGTTTTTGACTATTTTTTGACGAAACGTGGTCATCAAATCAGCATTTTAGGTGCAACATCGGGAGACACAGGCAGCGCCGCTATTGCAGGCATGCGAGGCAAAAAATCTGCACAACTTTTTATTTTGTATCCCAAAGGAGGCACAAGCCACGTTCAAGAATTGCAGATGACCACTGTGCTTGATGAGAACATTCATGCCATCGCCATAGATGGAACTTTTGATGATGCACAGGCTCTTGTCAAAACGTTGTTTCGTGATTTGGACTTCAAGAAGCAGTTTCGTTTAAGTGCTATCAATTCCATCAACTGGTCAAGAATCATGGCACAAACAGCCTATTACTTTCATGCTTGCTGGCAATTAGGTTTGAAAACAGGAGATGAGCCAATGAGTGTGATTGTTCCAACAGGAAATTTTGGGAATATTTTGGCAGGATTTTATGCACAACAGATGGGCGCCCCGATTCAGTTAGTTGCGGCATGCAACCAAAATGACTCGCTACATCAATTTTTTCAAACAGGTATTTATGCAAAAAAAGTTGTCAAACCAAGCATCTCTCCTGCAATGGATATTCAAGCACCTAGTAATTTTGAAAGATTTGTTTACGAATTGACAAACCGCGACGCCTGTCAAGTTCAGCAATGGTTTCAATCCTTTGAAAAAGAAGGAACATTGCAGCTGCCAAAAAATCTTTTTGAACATGCCAAAAAGAAAATGCAAACCTTTAGTATTGATGAACAAGCAACGAAAAACACCATTCAAGAATTTTATCAAGATTATCAATATGAGCTTGACCCTCATACGGCAGTAGGCATTCGTGTCGCAAAACACCTTGAAGCTAAAGCTGTCTGTCTGGCAACAGCCCACCCTGCCAAATTCCCTGATACCATGCAGGAAGCACTCAAGTTTCCACCCACTAGCTGTCAAGAATTAGAACAACTTCAAACCTTGCCAACTCGTTCCTATCATATCTCGTCAGATGAACGTGAATTACGGACATTGATGGAAAAACTCTCCTCCATTTCATAAAACGTTGTCTTTGAGATTGGTTTGAGTCATTGCAGACTTTTGAGTTTCAGGCACTCGTTGATTGTCATTTCTTAATTTGTCTCAAAAATCTGCTGGGCTAGATGTTTTGATTTTGGATTATCAAGTACAAAATTCTGTTTAAAAAGACCATGATATTTTTCGCATATTGCGTTTTTTGTCATTCGGAGCGAAAGCAGGAATCCATGCCCTGATTGACAATAGATTCCGCATCAAGTGCGGAATGACTGAGAGATTTGCTGGCTTTCCTTCACTTTTGACAGCTAACCCGTCATTGCTCACCTTGACCCGCAATCTCACTCTTTTTCCTAACTTCTTCATTTTTCCAAACGACTTTTGTTTTTTGAGATTCCGCATCGAGTGCGGAATGACGTTTTGCTCTTTTTTTCATTCCCCTGTCATTGGGGACCTGACCCGCAATCTCACTTTTCTTCAAACACAGGACAAACACTTGGGTTTGTCCCTACTCTGTCACCTGCTTGCCTTTTCGTCATTGCTCACCTTGACCCGCAATCTCACTCTTTTTCCTAACTTCTTCATTTTCCCAAACGACTTTTGTTTTTTGAGATTCCGCATCGAGTGCGGAATGACGGAGAGGTTTGCTGGCTTTCTCTTCACTTTTGACAACTAACCCGTCATTGCGGGACCTGACCCGCAATCTCACTTTTTTGCCTAACTTCTTCATTTTCCCAAACGACTCTTGTTTTTGAGATTCCGCATCAAGTGCGGAATGACAAAAAGAGGCACGGAATGACGGTTGGCTCTTTTTTTCATTCCTCTGTCATTGGGGACCTGACCCGCAATCTCACTTTTCTTCAAACACAGGACAAACACTTGGGTTTGTCCCTACTCTGTCACCTGCTTGCCTTTTCGTCATTGCTCACCTTGACCCGCAATCTCACTTTTCTTCAAACACAGGACAAACACTTGGGTTTGTCCCTACTCTGTCACCTGCTTGCCTTTTCGTCATTGCTCACCTTGACCCGCAATCTCACTCTTTTTCCTAACTTCTTCATTTTCCCAAACGACTTTTGTTTTTTGAGATTCCGCATCGAGTGCGGAATGACAAAGAGAGGCACGGAATGACCAAATGCAAGTTTTCACTTCCTTCCCCCTCTTCTTTCCCTCTTTTTTTCAAACTTTTTTCACTTTTTCAAATTTTTTCAAATTTTTTTGATTTGGTTGGAAGTCTTTGATTTTATTGTCTCATAGACTTGTCAACTTGCTGAATTTGCCACGTTTTTTCACAAAAAATGATCGCTTTCTCTGAGTTGGGACTTGTTTTTTTTTTTTGTACGTGCATAATCTCTTCTGCTTGTTTGACTGTAATCTCATCTTGTTACAAAGATACCCTTTTTATGAAATAACTCTTGGTTAGTCTGCTAGCTTGAGATTTTGGTGATGGCGGCTTGTAGGCTTGCGGACTTGTGAGTCTTCTCAAAGGTAAGAGATGCGAGTCAGGTCTGCAATGACGAAAAGGCGATGACCAAAGGGGTCGTCATTCCTGCGAAAGAACGTCACCCCTGTGAAAACAGGGGCAGGAATCCATGCGATGTTGACGATGGGTTCCGTGTCAGGCACGGAATGACTGAAAGACTTTTCTGGCAGGTAACTCTTGACGGGTCGTCATTCTGAACTTGATTCAGAATCTCAAAACTTCCTTTGTCATTCTGAACTTGATGCAGAATCTCAAAACTCGCAATGAGATTGCGGGTCAAGCCCGCAATGACGGTTTTGTGGAGATGGCGGGTCAGTCACGGAATGACGGAAAGACTTTGCTGGCAGGCAACACCTGACGTAGTCGTCATTCTGAACTTGATTCAGAATCTCAAAACTTCCTTTGTCATTCTGAACTTGATTCAGAATCTCAAAACTCGCAATGAGATTGCGGGTCAAGCCCGCAATGACGGTTTTGTGGAGATGGCGTGTCAGGCACGGAATGACCAGAATCCACACCCGCAATGACGGCTGTCATCAGGTCTTTGTTGTGATTTTTGAGTGTTGCAGTGTGAAACAAGCAAATGTTGTATGAGTCCCGTCCCGTGAGTCGCATCTCACATGAGGGGGCTTTTCTTTAAACCTCTATCCAAAGGATAATTTATGAATCTGTTAAAAAGATTTGCTCAAATCAGCTCCATCGCCCTAGCTTCTGCGATGATTGCTTCTTGTGCCAGCGACTCCAGTAGTTCTGGCTCTTCTTCTGAAGCTGAAACGACCGAAAACCCGACCGCTCAACAAAAAAAGGCAGAGGCAAAGCCGTCATACGCTTATGCCAAAACTGCTTTTGATGCCAGCAGTGACGCAGACTCTATGTCTATGAAAGAGTGTCAAGGGCGTGCAGGGGTGGAAATCAAAATGGGCATAGACAAAAATGCCGATGGCAAGCTGGAAGGCGATGAGGTGGAAAAAACCGAATACGTCTGCGATGGGGCAAAAGGTGCTGCAGGCGCTGCAGGGGCGACAGGTGATTACACCAAAGTCCACACCGTCAGCTTTTCGGGAACACCCACTTCCGCTGAAATTGCACTTCTAGTCAAAGACAACACGACTGCCGACCCAGCCGTCACTTATGCAGGCACATCAGCCGCTTACTGCAAAACTGTCGGAGGCGTCCAAGTCAATTTCTACACTGAAAGTGGAGACACTGCAGGATTTGATGCCAAAGACACCGTCCTCAAAACCACTTACGTCTGTAACGGTGCTGATGGTTCTAATGGACAGGCTGGACAAGCTGGCAACAACGCCCCTGCTCAACTTGCCTATCAAGCTAAGTTTACTAACGATTTGGCTACTAACAGTGGTGTTTCTGATGCAACTAAAGATATTTACCATATTGGCAATATCAATGTAATTCAGAAAGACAAAGCTGGACAGGTTGCAGGCTATGACCGTGTTTTGTTCAACGGTGATTTTGATGGCACTCAAAGTGGTGCTGACGCAATCGGAGTGTTGAATGATGGCAAAGCCAGTGAGTTGGAGAATTTAGACCGATTAAAAGCAGTTGATTCTGTTCACAAAACAAAAGTAGGTGGAAAAATCTATCTGGTTGCAACAGATGGCAGTGACGTCAAGAGAGTTTTCTACTTCAACACAACGACTGAACAAGCCGAGTTGGTTAAAGATATTGCTGTTGCTGACAATGTTTGGGTGGCAGATAATGGAATTTTTGTTGTTGGCAACGCTGCTGGCGCTGTTTATTCAGTGAAAGACGATGCAGCCACAACTGCAACCAAACTTGCTTCTGGTACCGGCAATGCTGGCGTTGATTTAGATGCAGGTCTGACTTTGACTAAATTAGATTTTTCAGATTCTGACTATCAAGGCGCTGCAAAAGTGTCTGGCGATTTCCTTTACTGGCCTTTAGATAATGACAATGCCACAACTCCAGGTTTGTCCGATGTAACTCATGTGTTAGTGATGAAGTTGGGTCACGCATTTACAACAAATGCTCCCGCTGCAGATAATGACAGGAAGAACAGAAGAGTATTGACAACTGCAGCGCTTGGTGCGATTTATCCTTATTCCAACACAAGTGAAAAAGGTGTTTTCATTGCAGCAGCTGGTGGAATCTATTCCACAAAAAACGAAGACGTTGCAGGGAAAGACCAGACTGATACCACTGCTAACTTGTTGCGCCTGTCTGTTGCCAATGGCAAAGATGCAGGTTTTAGCGGAGGAAATGTTACAGCTGCTGACTTTACAACTGCTGCACTGACTAAAGCGGCACAAGTGTCTGGCGATGTCCTGTATTATCCTGCTGATACTGCTGGTAATACCCAAAGCCTAGCTGCTGTTGGCACGATTTTTGTGTTGAAAGCAGGTGAAGCCTTTGGTACCAATGCACCAACTGCAAATGCCGATGCAAGATTGTTGACGATTGCCAATCTTGGTCGCATTCTTCCTTATGATTCAGGGTCAGAGAAAGGAGCGTTCATTCTTGCAGCTGCTGGTATCTATTCCACAAAAAATGCAGACACTACAACAGGCCCCGCTTCTGCCTTGTTGCGCCTGTCTGTTACCGATGGCAAAGATGCAGGTTTTAGCGGAGGAAATGTTACAGCTGCTGACTTTACAACTGCTGCACTGACTAAAGCGGCACAAGTGTCTGGCGATGTCCTGTATTATCCTGCTGACACTGGAGGTAATGCTCAAACCCTAGCTGCTGTTGACAACATTTTTATTTTGAAAGCAGGAAGTGCCTTTGGTACCGGTACACCAACTGCAAATGCCAATGCAAGACTTTTTAGCATCTCAAATGAAAAACTTGGTCGGATCCTTCCTTATGATTCAGGGTCAGAGAAAGGAGCGTTCATTGTCAATGCTGATGGTATCTATTCCACAAAAAATGCAGACACTACAACAGGCAACCCTGTTGCTAATTTGCTTGTCAGTCTTAGTACTGGTTCTAAAGATGCTGGTAAAGTGCTGAAAGCTGGTGATTTTGGAAAATTACTAGCCGATGCTGCGGTCGTTGTCAAAGATTATCTTTACCATCCAGTAAACGAGGATGCTGATACAGATACTAAAGCATCAGCAAATAAAGTGCTGGCAGTGAAAGCAGGAAGTGCCTTTGGTTCTTCTGATTCTGGAGCTGATGGTGCTGTGCTGTCTATTACAGATAATGGAGAAATCTCACCAGCAACAGATGGTATCTTTACAATAAATACAACAACTAACAAAATGTATTTTGCTAGTACCAAGACTAGTACAGAAGTCACAGGAGTGATTGCTGGTCTTTCTAATGGTGATATCAAATCCAGCACTCAAACGTCAGGAGGACTCACAAACTACGGCTTTGCTGGACAAACCATTGCTGTTGGTCACGCCACAGTTGGAAGTGTCAAAGTCGCAAGAGACCTTAATCCACAACACACCACCATCGTTGATAAGCAAGCAGTGCATGTTGGAGGCAAGTTGTATTTTGGCAGTGGTGACTACCTCTGGGAAAGTGACGGAACAAAAGCAGGCACTAAAATTCTTGGCAAGCACACTGTCACGTCTATCACCACAGACGGCACTGACGTTTATTTTGCAACAGGTACCGATGTTTACAAGCTCGCAGTTTCTAATGGCACCATTGCACCAGTGAAAGGTTCTAATCAAGGTAGTATTACTAAATTGACTGCAGTAGGTACAAAAATATTTGCTCAAAAGAGTAGCTTAATCAGTTATCTGAAAGCTGATGGTACTTTTACGGCTCCTGGCACCGCAGTTGGTACTCCCGGTATTCCTGCTTCTATACATGCTATTGGAAAATATGCTGTTGTGGTTGGTGGTGCTAAACTGACTGCAGTTGCTAATGATGCTTTAGCTACTGAAGTAGAAATCAAAGACAACAAAGGGAATGTTAATGCTGGAGATGATGTGTCTATTGACCCACAGTTTCCTGCAGTTGCTGGCGATGTGTTGTTCATCTCACAAGATGCAGGCAGTGCTGACACGCTCTTTGTGACTCAAGGTGCAACAGACAACACTTTTCAAGTGAAAGATGATGATGGTGCCGTGAAAGCGTCTGCAGCATTCAAAGCAGCCAAAGTGGGTAATTCTTACTATGTGCTAATTGACAACAAATTGTACAAGGTGGACGCGTCCGATGGTAGTGCAGAGGTTGTAGATTATGGTGCTGATAGTGGTAGCAATTTGGCAGTGGTCAGCACAGGTTCAGGTGATAGTGCTGCAGACTACTTGTTTGTCATTACCAAGTTTAAGGTGTTTGTGAAGAAAGAGGGTGCGAAGGAAGTTTTTAAAGAAACTGACCTCAAACGTTATGGGTTTACCAAACAAACCAATGACTACATCACTCACCCCACTGTTGTTGGCAACAAACTTTATTTCTTGGCTAATAGTGCCTCTGGCAACTATTTTTCAAATCACGGAATAGAGTGGTTTTACACAGAGCAGAACTAAGCTGACTCTCTCTGGCTTGCTTTTTTTCGTCATGGCAGGCATGTCTTTGTCATTCCTGCGAAAGCAGGAATCCATGCCTTGTTTAGGGTAGATTCCGCATCAAGTGCGGAATGACGGAAAGAAGCACGGAATGACAACTATTGTCATTCCTGCGAAAGCAGGAATCCATGCCTTGTTTAGGGTAGATTCCGTGTCAGGCACGGAATGACAGAAGGCGTTTGAGATTGCGGGTCAAGCCCGCAATGACGGAGGGTCGCACAGAATCACGAAAAGCCAAGCCAACTCTTACCTTTCTCTGGCTTGTGTGGGGTGCTGTCTTTCAAGGACTTTCCTTGCACAAGTTCGCTCTTCCAAAAAAACCAACCGATAATTTCATTTCATTCAATCGTTTTCTTAAGAAGATGCACCATCAGCTAAAATTGACTTTTTTCAAAAAATTCACTAGACTCCTTGAGTTTTGGTTTTTTATCGCTTACAAATCAACTCATGGCAACCTTTATCACTGTCTTCATTATTCTAGTAGTTGTTTTGGGGATTGTGGGTTGGATTGCTGACAACTGGGAAGGCATTTTGGGTTGTTTGACTTTGTTAGTCATCGCGGGTGTCATCACAGCCATTTTGAATGAAGAAAGCAGACCTATCATCATTATCCTCTCTCTTTTTGGTGTTTCCATTCTGTGTTTTGTTACCCTCACTAAAAAACTCTTCAAAAAATCCAAAGCTAAAAAAGAGTCACAACGACTAGCGAGACTGGATTTTTATGTTCTTTTACTCATGGGGTCTTCAGAAAAGTGGCAGATTTTAGGAGAATCTTTGCAAGCAGTACAAAGAGCCATCAACTTTGAAAACCAAGCATTAGCCATACAAGACAAATACAGTCAGTTAGATGAATTGCGCCATCGTAAAAACAGATATAAGCAGGAAAAGAAGATTTTAGAGTGTGAGACAGAAATGTCAAACCTCTCTTCCCAAATTATGACTATGCTGAATCAAATGATTGCTCCTTTAGAAAAAGACAAAGAAATCAAGGAGTTACGAAAAGAATATCAAGCAAAACTTCAGGAAGCAGAGATAGATTTTGAAAAGTTTCAAGGCTACCAAAACACAAGCAAAGAAAAACTATCAGAGCTAGAAAGAATCAAAGCAAATTGTGAGTATTTGATGCAAAAAGAGCATGGTGAGGGATTGAGGCAAGAATACCAAAAAGTTTGTGAGTATTATGAACATGCTTTGTACGCAAAGACAGAAATTGCCAAAATTGTTGAGGCACAAAAAAGAAGAATCAGTCAAATTGTTCACAACATGAGAGACCACATCATCAATAAAAAAACACTTGGTCAAATCATGCAGCTTTCCCTTTCCAGTCCAGAAGATGACGGAGTGCTGTGTCAAGCCCGAGCGATTATGGAACTCATAGACAGAGAGTGGGCATTTGACCAAAAACTCAACGCATGAAGCTCGCCTTACTTCGTGTCCTTTTGGTGGCTTGGCTTGTGTTCTGGAAGGCTGGGTCATTGGAGGCGTCAAAAACTTATGGAAACTTAAAGACTGTTGAGTTTCTTGAGTGCTATGATGGGGACACTTGCTACTTTGACATTCCCCAGTGGCATGACTTGGTGGGAAAACGTTTGCCTGTGAGATTAGCAGGGATTGATAGCCCTGAAATTCGCGGGAAGTGTCAGCAAGAAAAAACACTTGCCAAACAAGCGAAAAATTGGATCAATCAAAGACTGAATGAAGCAGAACAAATTGAACTTCGCCATACACAGCGAGGCAAGTATTTTAGAGTTGTGGCAGAAGTTTGGGCAGATGGTGAGAATTTAAACCAAGCCATGATTGCTCAAAACTTTGCTGTTGCTTACGAAGGTCAAACCAAAACTTTTGATTTTTGCAAAAATACTCTAAAAACCTCACAAGAAAGTCTTTTGCAAAAAATCTTTGCTGTGTTAAACCTACTTTGGTACTGGCTGAGTCAAATCTGGCAACTAGTGACTCAATAAAACTATCATCAAACTCACGAGGAGACTCAAACATGAAAACGGGATTTATCAAAGAACTTATTCTAAACTATCGTTTTTTAGGATTGTCATTCGCTTTTGTTTTTGGAACTGTTTTATTTGGAGGTCTTCATTTTATAATGTTAAAATGGGTTCCTAATTTGTTAAACAAGTGCGATTTTGATATAGAGAAAAGATTCTTGTTGACAGTCATTCCTCCTTTGCCTTTACTAGCTTTGCTTTGGTTTTTCAGAAATACTGACACACAAGCTCATCTTCAAAAAGCAGAAGAAAATTTAGAACAAACTCACTTACTCAATGCACAAAAATTAGCTTTGGAAGACAATGAGGTTGCAAAAGAATTAGGTGTGTCACAACTAGAAATTCTTTTTAATTCAGAAAATCCTAAAGTACAAAAAATTGTGAGTCTTACTTTACAAAAACTATTAGAATCACAACCTAAAAAATAGAAAGAGGGTTCAATGCACGCTAGAAGATTAACCTATGGCAAAAAAGCGATTGAAATGCTGAGAAAATTTCATGGAGATCATTTCCAAAATTTAAGTTTTCAAGGTTATAATCTTGAAAATCAAGATTTACAAGGTGTTGACTTGCAAGGAAAAGATTTAAGATATGCCAATTTACGAGGGGCGGATTTATCAAATGCCAATTTACAAGGTGCTATTTTACAAGGTACGGATTTATCAAATGCCAATTTACAAGGTGCTATTTTGCAAGGTGCAGATTTATCAAATGCCAACTTAAAAGGTGCTATTTTGCAAGGTGCAGATTTATCAAATGCCAACTTAAAAGGTACTAGTTTAGCAGAAATAGTGATAATGTCTGAGGAGGGGATAGGAACGAGACTTCAAAAGCTACAACAAGCTAAATACAACAGAGAAACTTTATTTCCTCAGGGATTCAGTCCTGAAATGAAAGATTGTATTTTAGTTGAAGATTAACCATGCTATCTCAATTTTTTGCCATTTTTTGACCAAAAAGCTGAAAAATATGAATGATGAAAAAATCAATTTTGTACGATTAAAAAGGAGTGAAACATGAAAACGGGATTTGTAGAGCAGAAAATTTATGATTACATTTTGGACAATTCTTTGAGAGAGCATGAAGTTCTCAAAGAAATTAGAGAAGCTACCAAAAAACAATTCAGTCTCAACATGCAGATTGCACCAGACCAAGGGCAGTTGATGGCATTGTTGGTCAAGATGATAGGAGCAAGAAAAGCCATAGAAATTGGTTGCTTTACAGGTTACAGCTCAACAACAGTCGCCTTAGCCATGCCTGATGAGGGGCAGGTCATCACTTGTGATGTCAGTGAACAATATACCAACCTAGCCAAGCAATTTTGGCAGAAAGCCGATGTTGCAAAGAAGATTGAATTAAAACTTGCCCCTGCTTTGGAGTCTCTGCAAAGTTTATTGAAAAACGAAGCGGGAAGTTTTGATTTTGCATTCATTGATGCAGACAAAGAAAACATACCCAATTACTATGAATGTTGCTTAAAACTTTTGAAAAAAGGCGGATTGTGTTTGGTGGATAACACGCTTTGGAGTGGTCAAGTAGCAGACCCCAGTCAACAAGACCCTGCCACCGTTGCCATTCGCAAATTCAATGCATCCCTTTTAGATGATGAAAGGGTTGACCTTTCACTGCTCACAGTTGGAGACGGATTAACGATTGCCATCAAACGTTAACGTCCAGCAAGCATGACTCATTTTTTATACATGAGCCACATCTCGCCTTATCCCCCGCAAGGTGGAGAACACCTGAGAGCCGCTGGGTTGATTCAAGCACTTTCTAGTTTTGGCAAAGTCTCTGCTGTTCTACAATCACCTTTGCCTGAAGCGCCACAAGACAACATTTCTCTTTTTCCGTTTGACTTTTTGTCAGAGATGAAACCCTTGAGGCGTTACCACCAGCTTCACCCTAAGTTGACAGCACTGTTACAGTCTATTCTTCAAGCAAATCCAATAGATGTCGTTTTCATTGATTATCAATTTTACGGACAATACATTGACTGGTTTCAAAAGCAAGGAATCTTTGTGATTTATGGGACACACAATGCTGAATCACATTTGACCTTACAAGTTGCCAAACATCAAAAATTTTTTAAAAAACTGGAAAAATGGATTTTGTTTGCGGTGCAAAGATGGCATGAAAAAACGTATTTCCAAAAGGCTGATGCCTTTGTGGTGGTTTCAAAGAATGATGCAAGTTATTATCAACATGTTGTGCCTGCTCATCAGACGTGGGTGATTCCTAACTTCATTGACCCTCTTCGCTATCAAATGGAACAAAACCCAAGCATTGACTCACGATGCCTTGTGATGAGTGGTAATTTTACAAATTTTCAAAATTCAGCAGGGATTAGTTGGTTTTTAGAAAAAGTCTGGTGGGAACTTCGTTTGTATGAAGATTATGATTTGCAACTGGTAGGAGTTGGCTCTGAAAGAATCAAGCAAAAGTATTCATCTTTTCCAAACCTTGAGGCAACTGGCACAGTGCCGAGTGTCTCACCTTATTTACAAAAAGCGTACGCCGCGATTGTTCCATTGCATGATGGAAGTGGTTCAAGGTTGAAAATTTTAGAAGCAATGTTGCACAAAGCTCCAATCATTTCAACAACATTAGGAGCAGAAGGGCTTGAGGCGATTGATTCCCAACATCTTCTTATTGCAAACACTCCTCAAGACTTTGTGAATCAATTACAGAATTTGCAATCTCAACAAGTGAGAGACCGACTTGTGAAGGAGGCGGGTGTTCTTGTAGAAAAGCACTATTCGCTTGAAGCATGCACCGAGCTTTTGAAAGAGATGATGCGGAAGAAAAAGCAGTTTTGAAAGCAGTTGAAAATCTTTGTAGGGAACCGTGCCGTCTCTCTCACAAACGACACGATTAAGACTACAAAGGAATCTTATGCAAGAAGCTGTAAAACAGAATTGGGAGTTTGGTTAGCTTGTGCCAACATGGCAGTAGAAGACTGAACCATGATTTGATTTTTGGTGAACACTGACATTTCTGATGCCATGTCTGCGTCCCGCAAGACAGATTCAGCATTGGTCAAATTTTCGTGGGCAATTCTTAAGTAATTTAATTGACTCTCCAAATTGTTTTTCTGGAATGCACCTAAACCACCACGAGTAGAGGCAACTTTTGACAACGCCTCATCTAGCAACCTGATGGAATCTTGCGCACCTTGAGCCGTTCGGACGTCAATGTCCCGCAATGAATTGAATGCAGATTGGTTGTCTATGCCTGTGGCAAGGTCTTTCGTGTTGACACTGCTCAATGAAAATCCTGTTTGTTGCCCTGCATTGCCCCCAATTTGAAAGACCAATGAATTTTGTGCAACAGACACCGTGCCTGTAAAAGTCTTTTCACCACCTTCACCAGTTGCTGTGTCCACTTTTGTTCCAGTGTAAAGCACTGACAAGCCCCTGACATTTGTGCTACTGTCCTTACCTGTCAACACTTGTCCACGACCTGTGGCTTCTTCTCCATTGATGCGACCTGCCACATCTTGACCTCTGATGGATTCCTCACGAACATTCGCTACTTTAGAAAGCACACCTGCGGTAGAACTGGCAACAGAAAAGGCATGTTCGCTACCATATTTTTTGTGCCTAAATTCTATCTTGTCTTCGTTATTTTTAAGAAGATCTACATCTAAGCCTGCGTCCCGCATTTTTGCGGCAAGTGTATTTAAGTTACTTTCAACACTTTCTCCTTTTTCTGTGGTATAGCTGACTGTTTTCCCACTTTCTGTGATGGTGATGATCTCACCTTTGTCTATCATGTCTTGTGTCAATGCAACCGACCCTTTCCAATGCGAACGTGTTGAGGCTTGGTCTATTTGCACTTTATAGCCTGAGATTTGTGATGGGTTGGTGTCAGTTGTTGCAGAGACGAACTCTAAATTTTCACCTGTTGCCACTCCACTTGCTCCACGACTTCCATCAAGCAGATTTTTTGTTCCAAATTGAGTGTATTGAGAGATTCTGTCAACAGCATCTAAGACGTTATCTATTTCTTGCTGGTCTGCCTCTAACATGCTGGGGTCATTGACGGCTTCGTTTGCCGCATGAACAGCCACCTGCCTTGCAGAAATCAAAGTCCGACTCACTTCATCAAGCGCTGCCTCTGCTGTCTGAATCAACGAAACGCCAGATTCTGAGTTGTCAATGGCTTGACTTAAACCTGCAATCTGTGACCTCATCTTTTCTGAAATCACCAATGATGCAGGACCATCAGCCGCACGGTTTATTTTTAATCCTGAAGATAACTTCTCCAAGTTTTTTGCCTGAGCAATAGAATTTTGCTTCAGTTGTCTCTGTGTGTTGAGAGATGAAATGTTATGATTGATTCTCATGGTTTCTCCTTATTTTGTAGTCTTAATGTTTAAACAACATATTTTTACCCAGAGAGAGTGAGTAAAAATATAATTTTATAGATAAAACAAGGGTATTGCTCCCTGAATTGATCTACATTGAAAAAGGTGTTTGACTTCTAAAAAACTCTTCCGAAATGACAATTCCCTCACTCAATTAAATTGAGCAAAAGCAGTTCATAGAAAGTGATTGAAATCGTGTTCAAAAAAGATAGTTCTGTTTGCAGTCGTTTCATACTTTTAGAAACTTCACCTCATCAGTGATGAAATTTGTATCGGCTGAAGCAAACCCATCTAACATGACATCTTTTAATCACTTTGAAAGAGTTTGAAAGAGCATGGACTCTGTTTTGACAAGAATCCATTCAAACACATTGGAATATCATTTTTCACGCAATCAGCTATGCCCTCAAACCCCGTCTCAAAACTTCTTTTTGACTCTGAATTGAAAGTCAAGTTGCTTTGATTTTGGGATTGCAAATGGTTTTAGCCCAAAATGCAAAAAATAACTTCTTTGTCAACACCTCAAAACAAAAGTCAAACTGAAGTTTTGACAAAAAAGTTTTTTTCAAATTTCACTAAAGAAAACAGAATCCGAAGTCTCGCTGACCTTTGACAATCAGCTGAAACTTCGGAATAGTGTTATTCAAATTAGCGTTCTTTTTGTTAACGTTCTTTTTTCAAATTTCACTAAATCAAATTGGATTGAATAGAACAGAATCCGAAGTCTCGCTCATCTTTGACAATCAGCTAAACTTCGGAATAGTGTTATTCAAATTAGCGTTCTTTTTGTTAACGTTCTTTTTTCAAATTTCACTAAAGAAAACAGAATCCGAAGTCTCGCTTATCTTTGACAATCAGCTAAACTTCGGAATAGTGTTATTCAAATTAGCGTTCTCTTAGTTCAGAAAATTACTGAATCAACTGCATCAGAGACTGAGGAGTTTGGTTAGCTTGTGCTAGCATTGCAGTAGAAGACTGAACCATGATTTGATTTTTGGTGAAGTTTGACATCTCATACGCCATATCTGCATCACGCAAGACAGACTCTGCATTGGTCAAATTTTCGTGGGCAATTCTCAAGTAATTAAGATTACTTTCTAAGTTATTCTTTTGGAATGCACCCATCTCGCCTCGTGTTGTTGCAATTTGCTCAAGTGCGGCATCAAGCATTCTGATACTGTCTTGAGCGCTTTTGGAGTTGCGAACATCAATGTCATTGAGAGAGGTAAATCCTGATTCGTTCTTGACGCCTGTTGCAAGGTCTTTTGTATTGGTGCTTCGTAATGAAATAGAAGTACTTTGCCCTGCATTGCCCCCAATTTGAAAGACTAATGAGTTTTGGGCAACAGACACCGTGCCTGTAAAAGTTTTGTTCCCTGCCTCATCAGCTGTGTCAACCTTGGTCCCTGTGTATCGGACACTCAAGCCACGAATGTTGACAGAACTGTCTCGCCCTGTCAGAACCTGACCATCTCCCTTTGCTTCTTCTCCATTGATTGTGCCTTGCACATCATTCCCTCTGACAGATTCTTCACGAACATTTGCCACTTTAGAAAGCACACCTGCAGTAGAACTAGCAACTGAAAAAGAATGCTTACTGCCGTATTCTCTGTGTCTCAATTCAATTTTATTTTCGCTATTTTTCAATAAATCCACTTCCAAGCCTGCATCACGCATTTTGGCAGAAAGTGTATTTAAGTTGCTTTCAACGCTTTCTCCTTTTTGTGTGGTATAGCTGACTGTTCTCCCATTTTGCGTAATGGTAATGATCTCGCCTTTGTCTATCATGTCTTGCGTTAGGGCAACCGACCCTTTCCAATGTGAACGGGTTGCGGCTTGGTCTATTTGCACTTTATACCCTGCCACTTGAGAGGCTTTGGTGTCAGTTGTTGCGGCGACAAACTCTAAATCTTCACCTGTTGCCACCCCACTTGCGCCACGACTTCCATCAAGAAGTAGCTTAGTTCCAAATTGGGTATAGCGTGAGATACGGTCAACTGCATTGAGAACATTGTCTATTTCTTGTTGGTCTGCCTCTAACATGCTTGGGTCATTGACAGCTTCGTTTGCCGCATGAACTGCGACCTGTCTTGCAGAAATCAAAGTCCGACTCACCTCGTCAAGTGCGGCTTCTGTGATTTGAACCATAGAAACACCAGATTCTGAGTTGTCAATGGCTTGACTTAAACCTGAAATTTGTGCTCTCATTTTTTCTGAAATCACCAATGATGCAGGACCGTCAGCGGCACGATTGATCTTCAAACCTGAAGATAATTTCTCTAGGTTTTTTGCTTGAGTTCTAGTGTTTTGACCAAGTTGTCGTTGAGTATTCAACGATGAAATGTTGTGATTGATACGCATGATTTTCTCCTAATTTGAATGAATAACACTTGCTTTGAGCATGAAGCCCAAAAAATCTCTTCATCATCACAGAAACGATGAAGAAATAAAAAATTAATAAAAAGTAGATGAATAAAAATTAAATTTGTATTAAAAATACATTTTTAGTTTAAGAATTAACTATTTAGTCCAGAAAGCAGTTGCATCACAGATTTTGGCACTTGATTCGCTTGTGCTGCCATGGCTGTTCCCGATGCAAGCATAATCTGATTTTTAGTAAAATTAGACATCTCATCTGCCATGTCTGTATCACGAATGATAGACTCGGCATTGGTTAAATTTTCATCTGCCATTTTGAGGTAGCTCAATGTGGTCTCCAGTGCATTTTTCTGAATTGCTCCAAGTTTACCTCTTAACTGTGCAACCTCTTCAATGGCTTGGTCCACGACTGCAATGGCATCGCTGGCTTGCGCTCCTGAACGGACATCAATGTCTGCAAGACTTGTAAACTCGCTGTTGTTGTTGACACCCCGACCTAATTTTGTGGGATGAGTGCTTTCTACATCAACGCGTAAGTCTTGCCCACGATTGGGACCAATTTGATAGCGCAAGGATTGTTGGCTGACATTGACGTAGCCGTCCACTTTGCCACCAATCAACTGCTCGCTAGTTTGAGGTACAAGCCTGACTACTCTTTCTCCAGTTTCTTGGTCAATGACTTCTTGTCTCTCGTAGCCAAGTTCTTTGTTATACTCAACAGTCAGCCCTTCCACAGGTGTTCCAACACCGCCTGTCAACATTTGTCCCTTGCCAACTGAAACATAATTGCCAATAAATCCAGCGACATCAACACCATGTTCTGAAGAGTTGGCAATATTTGCTTTTTCTGACAAAAAGCCGTCCCGATCACCTGTCACAGTGAAACTAGGGTCACTGCCAAACTCCTTGTGTCTGACTGTGAGCATGCCAGATTCATCAATATAAATGTCAACTTTCAAGCCTTGTTCGTCTGCCGAACGTTGGAAACTCCTTGCAACAACCTCACGAATGGTTTGGTTGACTGTTTCAGGTGAAGCATTGGGGTCATCTTGAGCGCTTCGCTCCATGTTTTGAATCAACTTATTAATGGTCTCTTGCACATCTCCTCGTCTTGTGGAAAATTCTGCAACTTGTCCCCCATCATTGATTGTAAATTTAAAACCCTCTTTGGCATTTTGGTAATCAATCGCAGTTTTTCCTGAAACTTTGGCACGTGTTGCAACTTGTGTAATGTCAATCGGGTGTCCTTCTGGTGGAGAAGGCTCTGTTCTTGTCGTTGCAGACACAAAGCGAATGTTCTCACCAACTGTCGTGCCACTCGTTCCATTGCTTCCATCAAGCAACTTCTTTGTTCCAAACAAAGTGTATTGCGAAATCCGTCCTAATGTATCCAGTAAGTTATCAATCTCTTGCTGGTCTGCCTCTAACATGTTGCGGTCATTGGCACCATCGTTGGCGGCATGGATTGCTAACTGCCTCATGTTAATCAAAATAGAACTCACTTCTTGCAAAGCACCTTCTGCCGTTTGTAACATGGAAATAGACGTTTCAGAGTTATCTGCCGCCTGTCTAATTCCAGCAATTTGCGCCCGCATATTTTCTGAAATCATCAATGAAGCAGGACCGTCGGCTGCTGTATTGATTTTCATTCCAGAAGAAAGCTTTTCAAGGCTTTTCTTTGTATCGTTTGTTGTATTGCCAAGATGACGCAATGCCATCATCGCAGTAATGTTATTGTTCACTCTCATAAATGTACTCCTCTTTGTGATAATAACGACAATGAAAATAAATTTTTAATGATGTGATGACATGAAAAATAGACCAAACATTGATTGACTTAAAAACTTATTTTTAGTCCATTAAATCAACAGAAACCTGTCAGGGTCATGTCATAAGATAAAAATGTCCTCTACAAATGTACAAAAGACACTGCAACGGGAAATGTTTTTTGCAAGAAAGTACAAAGACGTCTCAAAGAAAACGAGCTTTGTCAATCTCTCCCGATCTTATGTCAAAAAAATAAACCTAGAGGTCAATTTCAAAGACACACACATCTTTATCAAGATTGATGAGTGAAACAACCCTGCTCACGCAAGTTTGTTTGAATCATCTTGAAGTCGCATCAACCTAAAAAAAGGGACGCAGACTTTTAGTCATTGTCGTACGGCTTAGCCGTGAATTTAAAAGATCATTAAAGTAAGACTTTTGTCTTGTATCGGCAAATTTCTCAAAACTCTTTAATCCAATATTTTGAGTGTCATTTGCCGTTAAGTAGTTATCGGCAGGATAAAAAATTTATTGAGAATTTTTTTTTTGAGAAAGCGAAGCAGTCAGGCTTTTCTCTCGTCTTTGACACAAACTGTCAAAAATCACTTGACAAGGTTTTTTGATGTGCTTTAATTAATAAACTAAAAACATTCAAATATGGGAGTCGTGTGATGTTGATAAAAAAACTTTCATTCATTCAGTTGATACTGTTGACGTTGTTGGTAGCCTCTTGTGGCAATGAACTCCTTCCTTCTCAAAAGGAAGATCAGGATTCTAGTGAAAGCCCAGACACTAGCAACCCCCTACCAAATCCTAATGAAAACTCAAATGATGACAACCCCTTGTCAGCCCCTGTCAGACCATCTACAAATCCCAACGTTCAAGACCCTCTTTACAAATATCAATGGCACTTGAAAAATACAGGTCAATTTGGAGGAACTTCCGGGGTAGATATTAATGTTGAACCTGTTTGGGAACAAGGCTACACAGGGAAAGGCATCAAGATTGCTGTTTTAGATGATGCGTTGAGATTGTCAGAAGGTGAAGTTCATGAAGATTTACGAGGTAACCTCATCGCTTCAAAAAGTCATAACTTTTATGGTCTTAATGGTAATCATGGGCTGAGAGTCTCTGGAGTGATAGCGGCAAGGGACAATCATTTAGGGGGACGTGGCGTGGCGTTTCGTAGCAAACTCTACACTTATGGAATCCTTCATCAAAATAAAAAAGACAGTGACACTATAGATGCTTTGACAAGGAATATTAGTGAAATTGCAGTCTCTAATAACAGTTGGGGAGAAGTTTTTGGAGTAAAAGATGGATATGTTCAGGCTTGGCAAAAGGGTTTGAGAGATGGTTTTGGTGGGAAAGGCACGGTTTATGTTTTTGGTGCTGGAAACACCAGAGGAGTCAACACCTCTGCAAGAAGTACAGGCAATTTCTATGGCTTGGTCGTTGTAAATGCTTTAGACAAGCGTGGCGGGCATGCCAACTTTAGTGGCTTTCCTTTTTATTCCATTGGTTCTAATTTGTGGATTTCTGCCCCCGGAGACCAAATTACCACGACTTCAAGTGAGA
Organism: bacterium; assembly: GCA_965233585.1. Classification (GTDB taxonomy): domain Bacteria; phylum SAR324; class SAR324; order SAR324; family NAC60-12; genus CBDDTI01. The sequence goes on along the minus strand of CBDDTI010000747.1, from coordinate 803,467 downwards.
ATACCCTGAACCCCAATGAAAAATACACAGGAACATTTGCGGCAACTTCTAGTGCAACTCCCATTGTTTCTGGAGTCATTGCTTTGATGCGAGAAGCCAATCCGAATTTAACATGGCGGGACGTCAAACTGATTTTAGCCGAAAGTGCTGTTCAAAATGACCCTAGCCATAGTGGTTGGAAACAAGGACTTCCTAAAAAAAGCAAACCTTCAGAAAACTTTTATTTCAACCATCATTACGGCTTTGGAATGGTCAATGCCTTCAATGCCGTGAATTTAGCTAAAACATGGGTCAATTTACCTCCTATGAAAACAGAAGAACGGTCTGCTTCTGTGAGTCTTAACATTGATGGCACAGCAAAAAGTGATACGATTTCTATTTCTACAAGCGATGTTCAATTCATTGAATCGGTCACAGTGGAGTTGGATTTTGACAAAAAGACCAATGTTGAGGAAACCAGAAAATTTGATCTTCAACTCAGCCATGACGGCATCGTGAGTCATCTATATATGGAAGGAAAATGGCTTCACTTTAATTCAAGAATGGACGGCTTTGCAAATAGCCATCACAAAAATCAAATTCAGTTGACGATGCTCACCAATGCTCACTTAGGACAATCTGCCGCTGGAACTTGGACTATCACCGTGAAAGACACCGATGTTTTTACAAAATTAAAAAACTGGAAGCTAATCATTCGGGGGCATTAAATGAAAAATTGCCATATAATCAAAAATTATTTTTATGACGCTATTGACTAGTTTTTGTTTGATGATAGAATATATAGATTTTAGGAGCAAGTCGTATGAAAATATCAAAAAAACCATTAAAATTTGTTAAAAACTGGGCAAGAACACTTGCGATGATGAGTCCCTTAGCCTTCAGCTCTGTTGCTTTCGGAGCTCAGGACTATGCGAAAGGTCACAGGTCTTTAGAGATTTTTGAGATGCAAGAGACTTTTACAAGTCCCACCGTTCCTACTTGGGTTAAGATTTGGCTTGTTCTCTTGATGGGAAGTTTTGCAGTCGGTCTGTTTTTTATTCGCAGGCATTCAGTGGCTAGATGGACGACTATCGGATTTGTCCTGTCTTCTTTTTTCTTTGGAACTTTCAACCAAATTCTTGGTTTTCCGATGTTAGGAGGCTCACTTGCCATGATGCACCTCATTTTTTGGACTCCTGCTTTGATCATTCTTCTCAAGGAAAAACCGTTTAACAACCCCCATAAACCTAGGCCTTTCCGAGTATGGTCTGGAGCGATCACAGCAGCCATTTTGTTTTCATTCATGTTTGACATTATTGAAACCTACACCTATCTCAAACATTGGCTGGTGAACGGCATCGTTTAAAATACTGTTGCAAATTGTTGGAAAATGGCACTCCTCTTGCCATTTTCTAGCGAAGATTCAACAAAAGAATTTAGATTGACTGCAGTAAATCTTCAACTCTTATTTATATTTCCAAAAAGCCAAATATGATTGCTGAAAACAGGAAGCATTGTTACTCAACATCAACATCAGGAATGATGGACAAAGGTTTAAAGATCACTTTATAAAAAGTCTTACTGACTTTTTCTGAATCTATCTGTTCAGCAAAATAAGTCACATTATCAGAAATGCCTAAAAAATGCTTCTTGTAACCAGTATTTGTTTTGCATGTCACTTCTAATTGTGCATCTGATCTATCCTTTCTAATTGAACAAAACCCCTCAATAGAAAGGATATAATCATCAGTAATTCCATTATAAAAAACAATTCTTCTCAAAATCTCAAACTTGTCAGCTTTTTCCGATAAATTATGAGACACAACTTGAGAATCCCTTTTACAACCAATTAATAATGTACTTGAAATCAGTACACTTGCTAAAAATTTTTTCATCTTTTTTAAAATCCTTCTTTAGAGAGACCTTTGAGTCAATTAGCTACTTCTTCTTTGATTTAGCAACGGAGTTTTTAATGACTCTGAAAACCTCTTGAGTTGCATTATCTATACCCGCCATACAAAACTATCTGACTCTACTGTTAAATTTTACGGTGTAAGTTTATCTTTGCATCGGCATCGGTTCACAAATCTTGAACAAAAATTTTTGACATCGCCCATATTGAGTTTTGAATCCTGTCAAATCCTGTCCATCGTCAAGGCAGACTAGACTTTTTAAGTTACATTGACAAAATAGTAGTGTTATAATTCCTCGCTGGTTTTGGATTTGCGACAGACATGAGAGGAAAAAAAGGAAGTTAGGACAATGACATGCACACAGAACTTGAATAGCCGAAATTGTCCTAAAGCACATCAATAAATTGTAAATTCGTTGCACCTGCTAAGATCGGCATTACTGCCCAAGTCTGCTGATACAAGGCGTTATGTTTACTAATATCATATGTAAGGAGTGAAAAATGAAAATTGTTTCAGTTATCAACTATAAAGGTGGCGTAGGTAAAACCACCGTCACTGCAAACTTGGCAGGGGAACTTGCTGTTCGGGGTTATAATGTTTTATTGCTTGATATGGATGCTCAAGCAAGCTTGACGTTTTCTTTAATGTCTCCCGATTATTGGGATAAGAACCTCAAAGAAAAGCAAACAATTAAAAACTGGTTTGATGGTATAATCCAACCTGAAAAGGTCATACCTCTGGCAGAACTAGTTGTTGAACCGACCAAAATAAAGAATCACCTATCAAAGATTTCAAATGGTCTAGGAGTAGTTGATCTTATTTCTTCGCATCTTGGTTTGATAAATGTAGATCTTGAATTGGCTACACTTTTGCGTGGTGCTAGCTTAGAACAGTCAAAAATCAATTATATCAAAGTACATGGTAAGCTGAAAGCGGAGTTAAAAAAACTTGGAGAATGCAACAACTACGATATTGTGCTAATTGATTGCCCACCAAACTTTAATATTGTGACAAAAAATGCGATTGTTGCATCAGATCAAATTTTAATACCAGCAAAACCAGACTACTTATCTACACTTGGTATTGACTACCTTCATCGAAGTGTTAAAAGCTTAATCAGTGAGTTTAATGACTATGCAAAAATGGATAAAGATGTTGAAGAAGTTGATCCTGAGTTCTTGGGTGTTGTTTTCACAATGATACAAATCAGAAATCAGCAACCAATTAATGCACAGCAACAATTTATATCTACTACAAAACGTTTAGAGGTTCCTACATTTAATAATTATTTTAGAGAAAATAAGTCTATATTTGGAGATGCTCCGCAAGATGGTGTTCCTGTTGTATTGAATGGATACTCAAACGCAACTTATAGTGGAATAGTTGATGAAATTGGCGAATTTGTTGATGAGTTCATTGAAAAGTCAGGAGTAGGGCAGTGAAAAAATCAGAAGTGTTAGCAACCCTTTTAAGCGACCTTGCCCGCCAAGTAGAAAGATTGTCTGATGAAGACTTGCAAAATATCGCAGAAGGTTTGTCAAAGCTAGAAATCAGAATTGTAAAATCTAAACCAGCAAAAGCTTCATCCTCTGCACTATCTGATGAAGAAATAAAGGAACTCATCTCAAGCATAGAGGAATCATCTTCAAGAGAAGAAGCATTAAAAATCATTGAACCTAAAACTAAAAAAATACTTGAAGAAATTGCTAAAAAACTAGATGTAGCGATCTTAAAGAGTGATAAGACTGAAAGTATAAGGAGCAAGATAATAGAGGCTACAGTTGGCGCAAGGCTTAGATCAAAAGCTATACAGGGAACGTAACCTAACAAACCACTGCAACAAACTAGCTAAAGTTTGGCTGTTTGTTCAACTTTGTTCTGTCGTGTGCAACTGGTGAGAATTTGTTATTGCTTGAGTTTTTTGGGATTGGTTTAAGAATGGGCAGAATCTGAGGAAATGCAACATAATCACCCAAATCAAGCATTGTTTTTCATCAGTTGTTTGAGAGTTTGAAGCAGGAGTTTTAGGGTATTTTCTCCTTGACTTGAAAACATAGTCACGACCCATTGTTGTTGAATCCAAACAAGGGAGCTTTCTTGTTTAATCTTTAAAAAACGATGAGACCCATCACCAAGGTCGTTTTGTAAGACGACATCAGCATTGCTTGGAGTGAGTGCTTTGAGAACGTTCCAGAATTGTTTTGCAGACTCCTGACTTTTAAATTGAGTAAATTGAAGTTGCACAGGCTTCCCTTCTACAAGGTATTGCCACTTTTGAGCAAAACGTACTTGTGATTTGTCTAGCTCAAATGATGCCACTTGAGAAAGCTGCAATAGTTCCAATGCTCCACGTTGTTGTTTAGGATAATGAAGCAACAATTCTTTGTGCGTCCGTAAAAGATGCTCAATGTCTTCAGGAACGATGCGAACAGAAGTCAGGTAACTTTTAGCAGTTTGCGAAATCCTTTCTACAATTTTGTCATGGAGAGTGACGTATTTGAAGTTGTCAATTTGTCCCCCTGAAAAAACACCGCCTGTCTGAACTAACTCATTTTGAATCAATACATCGCCTTCAAATGTGCTTGTGCCTCCAACAATGACCCCACCTTGAACAAGAACAACACCTTGCTTGAAGATGAGATGACAGCCCACTGCTAAAACTTTCCCCTGAATCTCATGCTGAATTTGCAATGTGGCATGATTGCAAACAACATCTTGTACTACGTCTGAAGTTTGAAATGTTTCGTCAGGTTCTATCTCCAAATTCTGTGCGTCAACTTTTGCAAACACCAGTACAAACGTTAAAAAACATAAAACAGCTTGAGTTGATTGAAACGTTTTTACCATGAGAATAAATCTTGAATTTGAAAGGCTTGGTCATCACGGATTTGAATTTGGATTTGGTCACCATCTGCAAAATCTCGTGTCAGCTCAAATTTTTCAGGACTGATTGTGATTTTTGTTTGCAGCGATGGGTCTAAAAATTGGTCATTCCAACCAAACAGCAAAAAAACTCCAACTCCCAATAGACACAACGCCACGACTGCAAAAAGTTTCATTTTCTAAACTCCAAATTTTGTGATTCTAAAAGAGATTGTTCAATGCTGTATTTTGCGAATTGCCCCAATAAGACTTCTTGCCCTCTGGTGAAACGAAATGTTGCAGGCAACTCCACTACTTTTTGACTGTAAAAGTAATGCACCCGTTGAGACTCAATTTGTAATTCTTCTTGAAAAATCATCACATTCCCCCAAAGTTCCAGTCTCTGTTCATTTTGATTGACCAACCCATAATCTGCCTGAATCTTGGTTTGGACTTCAGAGCTTTGTTCAGAATCTTTGGGATAGTAGATCAGTGCCTTGACCTGCTTCAATCTAATTTGACCAGACTTGTCTATAATCAAGGCTTCCTGACCTGAAACCTCCCAACTTTTATGATCAGCAACAAAGCTTTCCAGTTGAGGATTGGAGAGAGAAAGAAGATTGCTTTGCGATGCAATCACAGAATCAGAAGGCGCAGAGTCTTGAAACACGGAAGTCAGCAAATAGCCCAAGATGCTACTGAAAATGATTAAGACAATGATTTCATACCTAAATTCCCAGACTTTTATTGCAGGCATGATTTATTCAGATTTAGAACGTAAAAAGTCTACCATTCAATCACTCATTTTGGGCTTCCACCCAGACACGATTTTTGAACCTTTTCACCAACCAAACTTGATTTTGACTGAACACCTTCCCAATCACTTGGGGCTTTTCTGGTTTGACAATTTTCTTTTTTGGAGCTTGAACTTTGGGTTTTTGAATTTTTTTAGGAGCTTCTTTTTTCTGAATGGGTGAGCTGAAAGGATTCCGTTGAGCTAATCCATTTTGCCCCCAAAACACAAGCATTATTGCAATCAAATACGGCGAAATGTTGCAAATTGATATTTGATTTTTAGGGGGCTTTCTCCTCCGACCCAGACCATCTCCAAATGACGAATTGTGTAAATAAAATTCCATTGTTTCGTGCTTTCAAAAAAAGTATTCCATGCTTGATACGTCCCTTGTAATTCTAATGATACCTCTAATTCTTCATAATATTTAAAAACTTTCTTTTCTTTGACAGCCTGACGTAGCAAGGTCATTGTACTAGTTTTTAACGATTGATTGACTGCACGAGAAATCGCTTCAGGTTTCCATGTCTGGGGTATAGCTGTTTCTATTTGTTGCATAGTCTTTTGCAAAGCCTCTGATTTGACAGAAAAATTTTTAGGGTTCAGACGGTATTCTGCCAAACTGGTTTGTTGTTGTTGCAACAATGCAAGCTGATTTGCTGTTTGTTCCAGCTGCTGAGTCGTTTGCCGTAAATTCGTTGAATAATAATGAGCAATTCCTAAGGTGATGAGCAGACCTGCCAGCAAAAAGATTTTAGACCGCTGAGCTTGGTACCGGGCAATCAAAAGTTGTAAAAACACTGGTAATTCTTGCATGCTCATTAATTCACTGTGAGTCAAACCGTTTTTGGTAAACAATCCAAGTGATAGGCTTGTTTCTGGCAGAGATTTGATTAAGTCGTTTCTGCCAGCTTGAGACATTTGTAATAGGTTGACTCTTCTGAATCACAGCATATTGACCAGACTGCAACAACTGAACTAACTGTCTTGAATAACGTGCATGAGGCACATAGTGTTGGTCTGCCTCCAAAATGACCAAACTACCGACAGGAGCATGCTTTAAATTTCTTTCAAAAAACTGCGACCACTCCCATTGTGCATTCAAAGAAAGTTGGCAAAATTGGTCTAATCGGCTGTTCGTGTCTTGAACAATCACTGGAGCTTTTTCTTGAGTTTCCAACCACAAGCACAATTCTTTTTGCACAAGAAATCGTTGATCATAAAATTTAAGAGGATGCCAAAACAAAGGCACGCTCACAACAAAAGAGACTCCTAAAAATAATGAAAGGGTGGTCAAATTAAGAGGAATGCGTTTTGTCAAAAAACGGCAAGCAAGCCACGACATCAATGCTAGTAAAATGATGCTTTGCAAGCTCAACTTGAATAAGCCTTTTTTTAAACTTGTTCCAAATGTCTGTTGGAAGAAAAAAAAGCCAATTATCAGCAAAATGACCACCATGCACACGACCCAAATTTTTTTGACATTCAAAAATTTTTGTTTGACGTCCACAAGAGAAGTCATGCCTGCAAAGATAAAGAGGGCGAATATAGGAGAGATGACATTGAAATTTCTGGGATTGACAGCAGTGATGCCTAAATCACCAAAGACAGAACTCCCTTCAGGGTAAACGATGAAGAGACTGGCAAAAATCAAATAAATGACAAGCACACCATAAATACTTGCCACGAATAGATGGGAGTCAAAAGCGGGTTTTAGAACTCTGGGGAACTGCAAAAAACCCAACAAAAATAGTAACAAAGCAGATGAGGAAAGCACCCCATTGAGACTTGTCAATGCGTTGATTGTGAAGAAATCAAGCTGAAACTCTCGTAAGCGAAAAATACTAGAAGATGGCAGTAGCCAAAAAAAACGACCAGTCAAAGCATAGCCACTCAACCACCAAATCACAAATGGTAACGAGCCAATGCAACACCATTGAAACGCCTTAAAAAATGCTTTGAACTCCCAGTTTGCTTTTTGTAGATGCTGTAAAGAACACATGACAAAAAGCCATGCTGTCATCAATGACATCTCCAGTCTTGCCAATGGCAACAAACCTAAGACCAAAAAGCTCCAAAAATGACGTCTTGCACAATGAAAAAAAACTCCCCATGCCAACAAAAATGCGGCAGGGATTTCTGTCATCGTTACAAAAGATTCAGGTAAGATGGGAAGTTGTCCAAAAAAGACTGCAATTGGAATGAGAAAGTTGCCTTCAATGGAGTGTTTTGAGATGCAACAAATGATTTTGTAGATTCCTAAACTTGTCAGAAATGCCAAAAAAACACTCACCAAGCGTGCAGAAGTGAGTCCCTGTTGCCCTGCTATTCCATAGAAAAATGCAGAAAAAGGGCGATTCCAAGTATCGGTCACCAATTCCTTCCAGTTGCTTGTCTTCCAAACTTCAACGCTTGTCTGGAAATGCTGGTAAGAATCTTCGTTGAGCTGCTCGCTAGAAAATGCACTCAGTAAAGAGAGACACAGAAAAAACAGAAGAGGAACTAGAAAGAGTTCTCTTTGTTTGTCAGACATGAGTCAGTGTCAATTTACACAGACTTAAACACAAGGCATGCGTTCGTTCCTCCAAATCCAAAAGAAGTAGAAAAGGCATGGTGGATTGGACGTTCTTTGCCTTGATTTGGGGTGACGTCTAAGTCACACTCTGGGTCAATTTCATCAATATTGATGGTGGGAGGCACAAAATTATTCTCCAATGCTTTCACTGTCAAAATGGCTTCAATCGCACCTGCTGCCCCAAGTAAATGCCCCGTCATAGATTTAGTAGAACTAATGGAAACTTTTTGAGAAGCATCAGCACCTAGAACTTGTTTAAATGCCTTCAACTCATTTAAATCACCAACAGGAGTTGACGTGCCATGAGCATTGACGTAATCCACCTGTTCAGGCAGAACTTGCCCATCTTTGAGTGCTTTTTTAATCGCATGAACAGGTCCATCAACGGAAGGAGCAGTGACGTGGTGTGCATCAGAGCTGAATCCATATCCCACCAATTCACAATAGATTCTTGCTCCACGTGCTTTGGCAAAATCCCAATCTTCAATCACTAAAATACCAGCACCTTCAGCAAAGACAAATCCATCTCTGCCAATGTCATAAGGACGGCTTGCCCGCTTGGGGTCATCATTTCTTTCTGATAATGCCCTCATAGCAGAAAATCCTGCCATGCAAAGCGGAGTCATCGCACTTTCTGTGCCTCCAGCAATCATCACTTTGGCATCACCCCTCTCAATCATTCTTGAGGCATCTCCAATGGCATGACTAGAAGACGCACAGGCAGAAATCGTGCAAGCATTGTATCCCTTTGTTTGAAACACCAAAGACACTTGTCCCGCCACCATATTCCCCAGTGCCATAGGCAGGAAGAAAGGTGAGATTTTTTCTGGTCCCGATTCGTTAAGAACTTGGAAGTATTTTTCAATGGTAGGCTGACCTCCAATTCCCACACCCAGAGAAACCCCAATGTCATGCTGCAAAGATTCATCAATAGTTAAATCTGCATCTTGTAGGGCTTGCTGTGTTGCACTGATGGCATAGTGAGTGAAGGAATCCATCTTACGTGCCTCCTTCTTGGAAAGGAGGCTAGGAATCTGATAGTTTTTCACTTCACCAGCCATCTGACTTCTCAGGTGAGATGGGTCAAAACGTGTTACACGGTCTGTGCCTGATATTCCATTTTGACAGGCATGCCACGCTGTCTGAACATCATTGCCAATGGGGCATACTCCCCCAAGACCTGTAATAGCAATACGTTTTTTCATACGTTGGCTTCTATGTATTCTATAGCGGATCGGACATTAGTGATTTTTTCTGCTGCATCGTCAGAAATAGAAATACCAAACTCTTCTTCAAAAGTCATCACCAGCTCTACAATATCCAATGAATCTGCATTCAGATCGTCTTGGAAACTAGAATCTAGCTCAATTTTGTCAATCTCTGAATCAAGTTGTTCTGCAATGATTTTTTTGACTTTCTCTTCAAGTTCTGCACTCATAAAGTTCCTCTTTGATTTTTAGATTAAAAGTAAAATAATTGATGCCTGAAACTGCAGGCAATATCAAGCATCAATTTTTAACAATACATACCACCATTGACATGAATCGTTGTTCCGGTAATATAACCTGCCTCCTTTGAAGCAAGAAAAGTGACAGCACTGGCAACTTCATCAACAGTTCCCATCCGTTTCATAGGCACTTTTTCTAAAACCTGCTTGCTTTGTTCCTCTCCAAGAGAGGCAGTCATATCCGTTTCAATAAAGCCCGGTGCCACAGCGTTGCATGTGACCTTCCGACTTGCAACCTCTTGTGCAAGGGATTTAGTGAATCCTATCAAACCTGCTTTTGCAGCACAATAGTTTGTTTGACCGGGATTGCCTGAAAATCCGACGACAGAAGAAAGATTAATGATTCTGCCGTAACGTTGTTTCACCATCGGCTTGACCACAGCTTGACAAACATAAAACACAGCATTGAGGTTAACATTTAGCACCCTTTGCCAATCCTCTTGCTTCATTCTTAAAAATAAGCTATCAGACGTCACTCCAGCATTATTGACAACAACATCAATTCTACCAAATTGGTCTAACGTGGACTGTACCATTTGCCCTACGCCTTCAGCATCACTCACATCAACTTGGAAAGGAAGACTTTTTGCCCCCAATGCCTCTATTTCTGATTGCGTCTGTTTGGAGTATTCCACATTACGGTTTGTGAATGCGACACTTGCCCCCAATTTTGCAAAATGTAAGGCAATGGACTTTCCTATGCCACGACCTGCCCCCGTGACCAAGACAACCTGATTTTCAAACATTCTTCTAAACCGAAATAAAATTTAAACAGACTAACGCACCTTGAAATAAACAACAATAGTGACAACAAATAACCAGATAGATCTAAGGTGCATCAACCAAACAACACGGCTATGCACCTCGCTGGCATGCAACATTTTGTCTTCATCTGAAATCAGTGGAATTTTGAGTTTTTGCAAAAGCAGTAACCACACAGAAACCACAGAAGAAGGCTTTGATGAATACGTCCACATTTGTTGCAAGTGGTGATGATACGGAGCGCGTAGAAAAAAACGATACTTCTTGGCGGTACTCACATCATATTGCCATGACACTATTTTAAAAAAAAGAACTTGAATCATGACAGAAAGTGCAGAAAAAACGAAAACCCCTCCTACAATAGGCAAAAACAACTCTGCCTTGACAAAGATAAACATGGTAGAAATAGCACTTCCCAAAGCCAATGCACCTAAATCTCCCATATAAATAGAAGCAGGGGGGGCATTAAATCGTAGAAAAGTCAAACAGACACTGACAATCGCAATAGCAAAAATAGCGACTTCTTTCAAATCTTCAGATAAATTTGGAACTTTGAGACGTGCCGCCCATTCTGAATCTGCACCAATATATGCAACTGCAGCAGCGAAAATGGCACAGGTAATCAAAGGCACTGTTGCCAAAGAATCCATTCCATCTGTCAGGTTGACTGCATTTGCCCCACCTACAATGATAAAGAGCATCAGAGGAATAAAAAGGTATTTTGGTAGATAGGGGTACCAATCTTTCAAAGGGACTAATGGAATGACCAAATGACCATCTATGTCAACGTACAAATATAAAGCGATGACCACACAAAAAGCAAAAAGAAATTCCAAAGCCAGACGCCATTTTCCACCTATACCATCTGCTTTATTTGAATAAGTTTTCTGGGATTCTCTTCCTGATTCCACCCTTCTTTTGCTCAACACCTTTGAAAGGTCATCAACTGCCCCAATACATGCAAAGGTCAACATAATCGCTAAAAGTGCTGTGACAAACTGATTGAGATTACACCACAGTAGCACTCCAATCACAACTGCAAAAACCAACACACTACCCCCCATGATAGGAGTAGCCCCCGTGTAAGGAACAGAATGAACTGACGATGAGGATACAAAATCAGACGAGACGCGATATTTTCTGAATAGGCCAATCACGTACGGCATTAAAAAAGTGACAATCATGTAGCTTGTCAAAAAAATCATACCGCTGCGAAAAAGAACTGATTTAAAAATCTGATAAGGCAAAAGAGAGTAGAAAAACGTCGCCGCCATGATTTCAGAATAAAAAATTGACGCTAGAGATGGACATCAAGAAGTCCTGCATAAAACCACAAAGTAGTTAAAGAAAATAACCACGTCAGCAAGAGAAAAAACCTTCAATTCTGACAAGCCTATCTTTTCGTATGTGAGCCAATTTGCAACTTTGAAACAATTTTAAGAACAAACCAGAACAGGACATTTTCAGACGAAACCAAAACCGCAAAATATAGACTTGCAAACGAAACCAAGTATTCTAAATGCTTGCAAGAAGTCTTGTCAAGAAGCATTTTTTGTGAAACACAAAACAAAAAAAGAGAATGTTTTTGCCTAAATATTCTAAAAGTTTCAATTCTATTTAAGTTTGAAAGACCGACTTCAAAATTTGGCAAAACCTAAACTTTTCTAGGAAGTTGCTCTTGCTGAATTTTTGGACAAAGTTCATTCCAAATTTGTAAGACAGAACGATTTAGAATGGGGTCTTGCCATTGGGGAACAATTTCACAAAGAGGCTTCAAAAAAAATGCACGATTGACAAGGTCATAATGTGGAATTTGCAAGGAATCATTGTGAATGACTTCAGATCCATAATAGAGAATGTCAATATCAATGACACGAGATTCCCATTTTTCTTGAAGATTTCTTTTTCTGCCAAATTCAGCTTCTATTTGTAAGCAAGTTTTTAATAATTGGAAAGGAGAAAAAGAAGTGTCAATCAGTAGGACTTGATTGTAGTAGTCAGGCTGTTTGCCCCCTTGATAAGGAGGGGTGGTATAGACAGAAGATGAAGCAATGAGTTGGATTTGACGGGACGGAACAGACAAAGCAAGAGAGACCTTTTTGAAAGTTTGAGTACAGTTGCCTAAATTTGCCCCCAAAGCTAAACAAGCAATAGGCATCTTAAAGCCATGTTTCTGCAATCAACTTACGTATTCGTTCCATACATTCCTCAATTTCATCATATTGAATGGTCAGAGGAGGAGCAAATCTAATGCAACTTTCTCCAGAAGGTAGCAATAACACGCCATACCTTGCACAAAGTTCTGAAAAACGTTGTGCAGAACACTTATTGTGAAGAAATGGAGCAACAAGCAAAAGTCCCCTTCCACTGACTTCTCCAAAAACGGGCTGGTCTTGATTCAATTTGACGATTTGTTCTCTTAAATACTTTCCTTTCGCTATGACCTTTTTTAAAAACCGATCATCGTTGATGATTTCCATACATTCCAAAGCCACAAAGGTAGAAAGGGGATTTCCACCTAATGCAGAACTATAATCACCACGTTCCATAATCAACCCAACTTCTTCCGAAAGAAGCAATGCACCAATAGGCAGCCCTGCACTCAAGCCATGTGCGACAATCACCACATCAGGTTGCTCGTCAAACCATTCACAGCCAAAAAGTTTTCCTGTCCGCCCAACCGCTGTTCCAATCTCGTCAACAATCATCAATGCTCCATATTGATTACACAACTGACGAATTTTTTGAAAATATTCATTCTCCATGCTTGAACCCTGACCACCTCCATCTACTAATCTGCAAATGACAGCATTCACAACATCAGAAAAAGTGTTTTCCAGTGCTTCAACATCGCCAAACGGACAATAAATAATGTCATTGGAAGTGTTGAGACGATGGTTAGGATTGTGTTGTATGGAACTTAAAACAATGGTCTTCTCCTTATTACGTGAAGAATGTTTGACCCGTGAATATTTTTTGGCAGTTTTGATAGCTCCTTCGTATGCTGCTGTTGCAGAATTCCAGAAGAAAACGTAATCGGAAAATGTATGCTTGTTCAGATATTCCGCAAGCAAAATGGCAGGTTCAGAATAATAAAGGCTGGTAGTATGCCAAATTTTTTCTGTCTGTCTCATAATCGCTTCCATCACTCTTGGATGACGATAACCTAAATTACAAACGGCAAGACCTGAGCTAAAGTCAATGTATTCGTTACCATCTACGTCCCACAAATACACCCCATCACCTCTGTCAATGACCATATTTGTACAGTCATAAACTGGTAAAAGGTTCGTTTTGCCAATCTCTAACAATTTGGAGGTAGAGCTAAAAACAGTCCCTTTGTATGGAATAGGAACACTGATACCGGGCATTTGATTTTTTTAAATTATGGATTAACTTCTTTGAGTTGTAAAAGTGATGCGGTTTGCATCATACGGTGTGCAATCGGTAACAACTCATGTGGATTTTCAAGAGAGCCTTCTGCCAGTTTTGCTACTTGAAAGAGGTATTGAATGCAATCGTCAACAAAAGATGGTTCTTGATCCTTCTCAACAAGCTGACAAAGATTCTGAATGAGTGCATGGTTCAGATTTAATTCCAACCGCCTTTTGCTGAAGGTGAAGTCTTGACTCATAGATTGCATCATTTTTTCAAGATGAGGACTCATTCCATCTTTAGCTTGCACCAAAGAACAAGGGCTATCTACAAGACGTTTAGACTCTACTACCTCTGAAACATGGTCTTCTAATTGCTTTTGGAAACGGTCTATGATTTTCTTTTTGATGTCCTCTGAAAGTTGAGAGTCCTGTTCTTGAACAGTATCAATGTCTGATTCTGTAATACTTTTCAATGCCTTGCCTTCAAACTCTCGCAAATCTCCAATCAAAAACTCATCAATTGGGTCATACAGCAATAGTGTTTCAATCCCTTGCTTTTTGAAATATTCCAAATTTGGATTATGCAGGACAGCTTGTCTGGAAGCCCCTGAAAGATAATAAATTTCTTTTTGGTCTTCACGCATTCTCTCCACATATTCTTTAAGCGAGGTATAACTTCCCTGTTCTTGAAAAATAGAAGAATCAAAACGAAGTAACTCCGTGAATTTTTCACGATTTGCAAAATCAGAATGACAACCTTCTTTCAAAAATCCCCCAAACCTTTTCCAAAATTGATTGTAACTTTCAGGATTAGAACTTGCTAAATTCTTAAACTCTCCCAAAAGCTTTGAGACAACATTTTTTTTAATTTTTTCTAACACTGCATTGTGTTGAACACTTTCACGAGACACATTGAGAGGTAAGTCTTCAGAATCTACAACTCCTGAAACAAACCTTAAATATTGAGGCAAAAACTCTGCGTTTTGTTCAATGATGACACGTCTGGAATACACATTGATTGTGCCTTTTTCCCTTGCATACAGAATCTCGTTACTGACTTCTTCAGGTATAAAAAAGAGTCCGTAATACTGGATTGGAGCATCAATAGAAAAATGATAATAAAGTCTAGGTGGTCGGAAGTCATGGGCAATGGAGTGGTAAAATTTTTCATAGTCTTCTTTGGCAGTATCCTGCTTGGAAGCTGTCCAAATTGCTTTGACTTCGTTTAAAACTTTCTCTCCAAATTTAACAGGGAATGGAATGTAATTGGAATGCTCACGGACAGTGGACTCTAATTTGTTCTCGTTGCAAAATTCTTCTTTTGCATCTTCTTTAAGAAACAGCCGAACAACTGAACCCCTTTCTTTTTTGTCAATCTGTTCAATGGAATAAGTCCCATTTCCTTCTGAAGACCAGCGCCATGCTTGCAAACCTCCCATCGCCAGAGTGTCAAATTCAATCTTCTCTGCCACCATAAAGGCTGAATAAAATCCTACTCCAAATTGCCCTATCAAATTATTTGAGTTTTGATGATTCTCCTTCAATTCCTTCAAAAACTTCTCTGTTCCAGAACCTGCAATAGACCCAAGATTTTGCACCAACTCGTCTTTAATCATTCCGACACCATGATCTTCAATCATCAACACTCCATTGTCTTTGTCAAAAGACAAACGAATCTCCAAATCCAGATGAGACTGTGAATCGTCCGTGTGAGTCAAAGACCGAAACTGCGCTTTTTCTAAGGCGTCAGACGCATTAGAAATCAATTCACGCAAAAAAACTTCGCGTTTGGTATAGAGAGAATGGACTAAAATGTCCAGTGCTTTTTGAATATCTGCCTGAAATTCATACTGTTGCATCTTCTACTAATCCTCTTAAAAAATAAACTAATGAACAATAAAGGTTTTGAAAAATGAAAAAATCTTGCTTGAAAAGCTCACAAATTTTTATGAGTTTGCTTTTTGATTGACAGCATGAGCCAAGCGGGATTTTTTACGAGAGGCGGCGTTGCGGTGCAAAATGCCCTTAGTGGTCGCCTTGTCTAGTGCCTTGTAAATGCTAGGGAGCTTGGCTTTTGCTTCCTCATGTGAGCCTGTTTTGAGTAGCTCACGGAATTGTTTGATTTCTCCACGCATTCGCGAACGAAGCCCACGATTTCGTAAGTTTCTCTTTGCATTCTGACGAATCCTTTTGATTGCTGATTTATGATGTGCCATAAAAAACCTTTTGAATTAAAAAGCATTGATAAAATGTTCTACAATCTTGCCATTTTGACAACAAACAGTCACCACGTCAAAACGAGGTTGCAAATGATCATGATTGTGTTGGATTAAATAAAATTCTGCTAATTGACGAATCTTTTTGATTTTTGAAAGCGTTACAGAAGCCGATGGGTGAACATATTTTGCGTGTTTTCTTGTTTTGACCTCGCAAAAAACGATGTCATCTTGAAACAATGCAACGATGTCCAACTCTCCAATTTGGCAACGGTAATTGCGTTCAATGATTTGGTACCCTTTCTGTTGCAAAAAATCTGATGCAATTTGTTCTCCCCATGCTCCTAAACTTTGACGTTCATTCCTCATAAGACAACGATTACAAAGACTTTCCTATATTTCTATAAGATTTGCATCTTCAAATTGATGAGCCTCCCAGAACTTTTCTTTTAGCTCTTTCTTGAAAGACTTTGACTTATGTTGGTTTAGTTTGAAATAACCAACCATTTCAAACTTTTTGAGTCTAAAAAGACTAATCTGCTTCATCAAACCTTTGCGATTTTTTTCAGACATCTCATTTACTGTCCAAGGTGTTTCAAATCCTCTTTCAAAAAAAGCAATAAAGCGACTCATATCCGACAATTCTTCTGTCTCATCTGAGACAAGACAAGCAAGACCTTTGACATACACTTTAGCATAATGCCAAGTGGGAACAGTTTGTCTGGGGAAAAAATTTGGTGAAATATAGCAATCACTTCCATTAAAAACTAATTCCAATGGGACGTCTCGCTGAGCGAGTTCCCCAGCGATTGGGTTACTATTCATCACATGTCCCAAAAAAACCTGCTGTTCCTCGTCATAGACAATGGGAATGAAGCATAAGTGAGACTGACTTTCAGATTGGCAAATGACAGTCGCAAGAGGGTATTTTTCTATGATCTCCAAAAGACGTTCTCCATCAAGTTCTTGGTAATACTTTGCAGGGTACATTTAAATAAACAAGCAATGACTTTAGATACTCAAACCTAATGAAACAAAGACTTGATCATTCTCATACGTTTTCTTTTCACTTGCATTGCCTATATCAGCACCATATTTTGTGTATCCTAAACGCAAAATGTGCCAAGGCAAACTCACTTGCACGCCATAGGTTGGTTGAAGCTGGTTAAGACCAACACTTGCATAAAGCAAATACTCATCAGGGTTGGGAATCGGTATTAATGCCGCTTGAACTCCCACATGAGAACGTTGCCCCCAAGAACGTTTGTCATTCACACCATCTTGTTCGTAAGCCCCTTCTGCCAACAAATCTTTGACTTCAAAAGAGCCTGTAAAACTGCCTAAAAACCAATTCCATTGAAGACTTCCACCAACATTCAAAGAAGCAGGAATCTCAACATCTTGTATTTTAACCCCGCCAATGTTCTGGTATGCTGTGCCAACCTGATAAATGAAACTCTCGCCTCCCCTGTACAACGCACCAATTTCATACCCTACCCCTTGACCTTTTTGCTCTGTGGCAATTTTATCTAAATCTTGATCATCTTCAGACAAGGCATTCATTAAAGAATAGTCTTCAAGATGTCTAGCGGACACAAGGTTGTAATACCTCATTTGCAAACCAAGTTTGAGTTTGTCATCAAGGATAGAAACTGCACCCCCAACACCTTGAATGTCAAAAAGGGCATACCTAAAATCCACAGCACGTCCAAGAACGGTATTGAAGTCGTCTTGTGCCTGACGCAAATCTGCTTTGGCTTGGTCTGCTTTAGGGTCATCTTTCAGTTCATCAATTCTTTCTTTTAATTTCTTTTTTTCTTCAGAAGTCAATTTTTTGTCATACTTGTTCTCCAAGAGTTCAGAAACCTGCTCAACCGCTTGTTCAGAGTCTGTAATGTCAATAGGTTTATCTCCTGACTCTGGCAGTTGCAAAACTGCGAATGCTGAGAAGTATCGTTGGTAACCTATACCAATTCTTTGGACCAAAGGCAAAGATTCTAGTCCAAATTGAGAAGAGACATGATACCAACCTTGACCATTTACAACATTTGCATCGTCCTTGTATTTGTCAACAAATTCTCTGGATTTTTCAACACTTGAATTGTTATTGTTCTGCAAGTCTTCAGCAAGTTCTGCATTCAAAGCCAGTTGCCCTCCAAGCAATATGTCCAAAACCCAAGAGTCCTCACGTGTTTGAGCCAAGCCTGCAATATTGTAATTCATAGCTGTTTCACCATTTGGCACAACGGCAGTGAAGGCATTTCCCATAGACAAAGCTCGCGTGTGGGTCTGATAAAGATTCGTGCTATCCATCACCAGTTTTTGAGCATAAGCCGCACTGCTCAATAACAGACCGACCAGAGTGCTAGTAATGATTTTTTTCATAGTTACAAAGATGTTAATGGTTGTTTAAAAGACTTCACCTTAAAAGATCTGCGATGTATTGGACTCAAACCGAACTTTTCAATCAACTGGCGATGTTCCGATGTGGGATAACCTTTGTGCTTAGAAAAATTCCACTGAGGGTGCTTCATTGCAAACTCACACATGATACGATCGCGAGACACTTTTGCCAAAATAGACGCAGCAGCAATACTTTTAGAAAGACTATCACCCTTGATAACGGCATGTCCTGTGACCTTGCATTCTGGGTAGCGGTTGCCGTCAACTAAAGCATAGTCTGGTTTGACGGCTTCCAAGACCTGCCTCATGCCTTGCATTGTCGCTTGTAGAATATTGAGTTTATCTACTTCTTGATGACCGACTGCTGTCACATGATAACGTACTGTCCGTTTGCAAATCATGTCAAACAGTGTCTCACGTTGGTCAGGCGTCAGTGTTTTGGAGTCTGCCACGCCTTCAAGTTTCGTTGACTGATCCACCACAACAGCAGCAACCACAACAGGTCCTGCTAAGCAACCCCGTCCTGCCTCGTCAACTCCTGCAATCAGCTGATGCCCTGCAAGCCATAGTTGATTTTCTAAATCAAAGTGCGCCAATTTTTTCTCTGATTCGTGCGGCTTTACCCCTTCTTTGACGCAAATAGTAAAGTTTTGCACGCCTCACGTGTCCAATTTTTAGAACCTTGACACTCTCAATGTTTGGAGAATGTAGAGGGAAGGTGCGTTCTACTCCGTAACCTTGCGTCACCTTTCGCACAGTAAAGCTCGCTTTGTTATTCTTTTCTCCACGATGTTTGCCAATGACGACACCTTCAAATGCCTGAATCCGTGCTTTTTTTTCATCAACAATGCGATAATTGACCCTCACTGTTGCACCAACAGGAAAGGAAGGGAGAACGTCCTTGCGTAACTGCGACTGCTCTACTAAATCCATTAGTGAACTCATAATATACCTTAATTAAAATAAATGGGTTTAAGTTTTCTGTCTTAACTTTGTTCTGACGACAGACTGTTCGTGTCTCCATCTGGCAATTTCTGCATGATTGCCAGACAACAAAACATTAGGAGTGCCAAGCCCCTTAAATTCTTGCGGTCTCGTGTATTGGGGATATTCCAACAGGTGGTCTGCGAACGATTCTTGTTCAAGAGAATGAGCATTGCCCAAAAAGTCAGGTAACAAGCGAGCGACCGACTCAATGATTGTCATCGCTACCGTCTCTCCTCCAAGACAAACGAAATCCCCTCCTGAAATCTCTTCATCAACATAAGTGCGAACCCTTTCATCAAAACCCTCATAGCGTCCACACAACAAAGCGACAGCAGAATGAGTTGCAAGTTCTTTGGCTTTTTGCTGATTGTACCTTGTTCCTTGGGGGGTGAGCATCACAACATGCAGATTTTGACCTTGATTTCTGTAAGATGCCCTCCTGTCTTTCAGTGCTTCATAAATGGGTTCTACTCTCAAAAGCATGCCTGCACCACCTCCATAAGGAGCATCGTCAACTTGCCTTCTTTCCCCTATTCCATGATTTCTCAAGTTGTATGTCTTCACTGACAAAACACCTTTTTGGATTGCCTTATACATCAAACCTTCTTGTAAGAACGAATCCAAGATATTCGGGAATAACGTGATGACTTCAAATTGCATCATCTAACAGACCGGGAAATGGCTCAATCAAAATCATCTTCTCTTGCACATTTCTGGAACGTATCACTTCAGGAGTGGCAGGAATCAAAACCTCGCTGTCTCCATTTTTGATGACGTACACATCATTTGCACCTGTTTCCAAAATGTCAACAATCTGCCCAACAAGCACATCTTCCATCGTTTTCACATCACAACCAATCAGTTGATGATAAAAAACTTCATTTTCTGCAAGAGGTCTCAGTTTTGAGTCTTCCAAAAAGACACGACACCCTCGCAATGCTTCTGCTTCGTTCCTTGATTCAATCCCCTGAAATTTAGTAATCCATTGATTTTGATGGAGACGAATGGATTCAATTTGCAAGGCTTGGAGTTCCCGCTGGATTTCCACCGTGAACGATTCACAATTCATGTAGTATTCTGGGGCATCTGTCATCAAAGACAGCTTGACACTTCCACGAACTCCATGCACTCCTGCAACATACGCAATTTGAGTATGTTCAGGATAATCAAGCCGACTTTCTGACTTCATTGATAAGACGTTGCACTTTGTCAGTAGGTTTTGCTCCAACCGACATCCAATGTTCTATACGTTGCCACTTGAAACTAGAACGATTTTGAGTGTGCATAGGGTCATAATGCCCAACCTTTTCAATGAACTTTCCATCACGTTTAGAACGGACATCTGCGACGACGACATGATAATAAGGTCTCTTTTTAGCACCAGCAAGAGCTAGACGAATTTTCACCATCTTTTGTTTTTCCTAGAAAAATAGATTTAATAATTACTTGTAAAATTTTGCATCAACTGCGATGCTTTGCGTGAATCTTTGGTATTTGCCAACTTATACATCATCTTTTGTATTTGATGAAACTGCTTGAGTAGCCTATTAATTTCACTCACAGAAGTCCCACTTCCTTGTGCAATTCTCTTGCGTCTTGAGCCGTTAATGTTCTATACGTTGCCACTTGAAACTAGAACGATTTTGAGTGTGCATAGGGTCATAATGCCCGACCTTTTCAATGAACTTTCCATCACGTTTAGAACGGACATCTGCGACGACGACATGATAATAAGGTCTCTTTTTAGCACCAGCAAGAGCTAGACGAATTTTCACCATCTTTTGTTTTTCCTAGAAAAATAGATTTAATAATTACTTGTAAAATTTTGCATCAACTGCGATGCTTTGCGTGAATCTTTGGTATTTGCCAACTTATACATCATCTTTTGTATTTGATGAAACTGCTTGAGTAGCCTATTAATTTCACTCACAGAAGTCCCACTTCCTTGTGCAATTCTCTTGCGTCTTGAGCCGTTAATGATTTTTGAATTTTGACGTTCCTTCGCAGTCATGGAACAAATGATGGCATCAATCCGCTTGAGCTTCCCTTCGTCAAGGTCTTTGTTTCTCATAGAGGCACTGATTCCGGGAATCATACGCACAAAATCTTTGAACGATCCGATTTTTTGCATGGCGCGAAGCTGTGCTTGGAAGTCCACAAGCGTAAATTCATTCTGACGATGCTTTTGAACAATGCTATGAGATTCTTCATCAGTGATGACATTTTCTGCCTTTTCAATGAGTGACATCAAATCACCCATGCCTAAAATTCTTGAGGCAATTCTGTCAGGGTGAAACGGCTCTAAATTGTCTGTTTTCTCACCGACCGTGATGAATTTAATAGGCTTCTCTGTGACAGCACGAATAGAAAGTGCAGCACCACCTCTGGCGTCTCCGTCCATTTTGGTCAGCATCACACCTGTAATCTCAATCCTTTCACTGAAGGTCTTCGCCACACTCACAGCATCTTGACCTGTCATGGCATCAGCCACAAACAAGGTTTCATGGGGTGAAAATTGCCTTTGCAGTTCTTCAAGCTCTTGCATGAGGTCATCGTCAATATGCAAACGTCCTGCTGTGTCAATCAAAAAATAATCTGCTTGCCCTTCCTCTAATGCGTTTTGAACAATCTGGACAGGTGTCTGGTCAGTGTTAGAATTGTAACATGGAAGGTTGAGGGATTTGGCAATCACCTGCAGCTGCTCAATGGCAGCAGGACGATAAATGTCAGCAGGAATCAGGTACGGCTGTTTGCCAGAATTTTGAAGAAACCTTGCCAGTTTTCCCACAGACGAGGTCTTGCCTGCCCCTTGAAGTCCAACAAACATCACAATTGATGTCCCTTGAGCATGACCATTCAAAGCAACTGTTTCTTCTCCCATCATGTGAGTCAGCTCATCTTGAACAATTTTGAAGAATTGCTGACCGGGCGTCAAACTCCCTTGAACTTCTTGACCCAATGCCCTTTCTTTCACTGCCCTTGTAAAGGCTTTCACTACACGAAAATTCACATCTGCTTCCAAAAGTGCTACTCTCACTTCCTTCAAAGCACTGGCGATATTGTCTTCATTTAATCTGCCCCGCCCTTGAATCTTTCGGAAGGTTTTAGAAAATTTTTCAGTGAGTGAATCAAACATGACGCTTCGTGTCTAAAGGCAAATTGATGAAACCCTTAGAAGATATTTAGAAAAACCTTTTATGGTAGCAATCCTCTAATAGTTTGTCAATCTATCCACCAACCAAGTATGTTTTTATTTGAAAGATGTCTTGCGTTCAGCATCAAAGCGTTTGCATGGTTTGTCTTGTTAGGAGCCTTTTACTTACCTGTGTTCTTTTTCCTAATGGGTCAAAATCCATGGAAACCTGATGAATCTGCTTTAAATCTTTATTTTTTTTGGGATTTTTGGAGTGATTCATGGAATCAACAGGTCGTGTTGTTTTCTGTGAAGCAAGCCTCAGTCAGTGCCTTGCTGTCTATTGTGATTGCCACACCGGGTGCTTATTTGTTTAGTCATTATTCATTTTTCGGGAAGGCTTTTTTTGAAAAATTAGCATTTTTGCCATTTCTCCTCCCCTCTATTTTAGTTGTCTTGACAATGGTTTTATTTTTAGGCAACAAAGGCTGGTTGAATCTTTTTTTGATGGATTTGTTCAATTTATCAGACCCTCCTATCCAAGTGTTGTATTCATTTTGGGGAATCATCATAGGGCATGTGTTCTACAATTACCCACTTGCGATGGTTTTAGTGAGTGAGCAATGGGGGAAGCTATCGGTCAAATATGTTTACGTCTCCCAATCACTTGGAGTGAGCTGGTGGCGTTATGTTTGGTCAGTGTGGTTGCCTATGATGCTACCTTCTTTCGCAAGTGCTTTTGTCTTGATTTTCCTCATGTGTCTCAATAGCTTTGCAATCATTTTGGTTTTGGGTGGCGGTGTAAGGCATACAACGATTGAGGTTTTGATTTATCAGTTAGCAAGAATTGACTTGGATTTTTCAGGTGCAGTCATGCTATCTCTTTTGCAAGCTCTCATTGCCTTATGCACCCTATTCTTGTTTTTGCATCAAACACTCACACCTCCCAAGCAACAACAAAAAGTGTCCCCAAGATTTTCTGATGATTTAATAAAGTTCCATTTGAAAGCGTGGTTTTTATTGTTATGGGCATTTGTGGCGATGTTTTTTTCGGGAGTTCCTCTGGTCAGTTTGGTCTTGGACTCGCTCATCATCTCTGGAAAGTGGTCATTGCAAACCTATCAAGATTTGTTCAGTCTGCAAGAATCCTCATTCTTAGTGTCCTTGTGGAACTCTTTGCACATCGGAATTTTAGGAGCATTTACAACAGCATTGATTGGCGTGGGAATCTTGATGTTTTTGCATCAAGTGCGTCGTTATAGACGTGAGTGGGAAGCCATTTTGCTTTTGCCAATGGCATTGTCTTCAGTCGTTCTTGGCGTCGCATGGTTTTATTGGAGACAACGCCCCGTCGTTCAAGATGTTCCCTTGCTTGTCGTCATTGTGATGACGCATGCGGTTTTGGCATCTCCTTATTGGTTAAGACTTATTTTGCCTGTTTGGGATTCTATCCCTCAAAGGTGGTTTCAAGAGTCGCGTGTCCTTGGGGTGCGGTCATGGTCTTTTTGCCTCAAAGTCTTGTATCCCTGGTTAAGCCAGTCCCTTTTTTTGGCATTTGCAGTCTCTTTTGCTCTGTCTCTTGGAGAGTTAAATGCAATTTTGATGATTACCGATGAATCTATCCACACACTCCCTTTGGAAATTTATGCGGCACTGGGAGGTTATCGCTTTGAACATGCGTCAGCAGCTGGTGTGATTCTCATGCTCCTTTCCCTGACTGTCTTTTTTCTCATTGAAAAGCTGAAAAGGTGACTTTTCCTCACTTCAAACTAAAATAGTATTCCAAAAAAACAGTGAAAATTTCAGATGCTTTAAAAATAGATTCTTTTGAGTCATTGAAGACAGGTGCTGCCATAGCCCTTGCCAGCTGTGCCTTGATTGACACTGTCTTTGTCATAAAAAAGGTCAGTCCAAATCCCATCAAAATAGAATACTCATGCTTTAATTTTTCATCTTCTTTTTTGTCATCAGAAAACAAATGTACTTCAGAAAGTTGAAGCCCCCCTCCAAAACTAAAATGCAGATTTTCAACAAGTCTTCTTGGGATTTGCACCAAAAAATGATGTTGCACGACATTCACAAAATCAAATTCTTCATCATCAAAAATCAAACTTTCATCAAGGTCTGTCAGCAAAATCTGTTGTGCATATTCTGCCACCCAATCCCGTGTGAAATATCCCAAATTAAAAGCTACTCCATTTGTGGAGGAGTCTGTGTTATTTGTTTTGGGCCCCTTCGCTGGCTGTAACATAAAATGTTGCGCACCAAATCCAAAATAGGCAACTTCAGAACGTTGCAAATTAAGGTCTTCCAAAAAGACAGGTTCAGAGGTTCTCACACCATGCTTTTTAAAAATTTGCTGTTCCTGCGCCCCAAGCGAACTGCTTAACGCAATCAAGAAAGTCAAACAAAAAAGTCTTTTCATAAGCTCACTGCTTGACTGGGGAGAGAGATTGCTTTGCCTAATGTAATGTTTAGGATAATAGACTGGTCAAGGAAAGCCTCGTCCTGACCAGACCTTTCTTCTTGAACCACGACCTCCTTAAATTGAACATTCACGGTGTAACAGTCAGGAATCCACGTCACGGAGATAGAATCCTCAACCAACCTGCGATTGAGCGTTGTCTGGGTAGAAGCATCAAGATTGAATTTGCCAGACACTCCAATAATCATCTCATTAGTTAATGCAAACGAATTGTCAAAGCCCAACGTATTGGTTTTGGCAAAAAATTCATTGTCAGGTGTGCGATAATCTTCCTCGTTTTTGTGATAATTCACAGTGGCTTGGTCGGTCTGGTTAAACTTCACCCGCAAAACAGATTTAGACTCTACCACACGCCTTAATTGATGATGATACCGTGTTGTCAAATCCACAGAAAAATTTTCTTGCAGTTTCCATGTCCCTTCCAAAATCAGTGGTAAAAGAGGTTGACCTGCTTCGGTCTCTTGCTTTTCAATCATGGGTCCAATCGGTTCAAAATCCTTGTCTTGTCTTAAAATGTTATACCGCTGAATGACATTGAGCTTGCCAACAATCCAGCTGTCCACCTTGAGACTTGGACGATTACGATTGAACTGCACGATGGAGCGTTCTAGCGCCAGCAGGATTTTTGCCTTGTCTTCTTGTGTCATCTGACCTTGAAGCAACAGCTCCATTTGCTGTAAAAACTCAAATTCTGACAAAAAATGGCGACCTACCAAGCTTGACAGTTTTCGCAAAGTGTCTTCTGACAACCCATTCGTACGAAGCTGTTGCAAAGAATACCCTGTCAATTCCACACGAGGAGTGACAGATTTTTCTTTGGCAAGCAACACATTGTCAAACCTCAAAATCACGAGCCTCTTACCAGCTTTTTGGTCTTCGGCATCAAAGTAATCTCTGACTTTCTCTCTGTTCTCTTCATCTTTCACTCGTGGAGATTCAAATCGCTTTGTTTTGATTTTTCGTGATTCATTTTGTGCCACGTCTTCAATCCATTCGTAACGCAAACGTGGTTTGAGAAGATGCTTGAACCTGCTAAAAACCTCTCCATCACTTTGCCAAACTTTAAAAACTTGGGTGTTGGCTTCCCAATCAAACAAATGAATTTGGTATCCAAACTCTTTTTTTTCAAAAGGCTCTAGTGCGATAGTGTTATCTTGAAAAACGACAGCATCTTCTGACCTGTTGTACACTTGATATTGGGAAAAGCGTTGACCATATTGAAACGTAGTTTGAACAAGACTTGAGAAACGGTAACCAATTCGTGGCGTGATGATTTCACGCGAGCCATTCAATCCATATTCTCTTTCAAAACGAATGGCAGACAAGTCTGATTCTAAAGAGACAGATTTGTCAAAAAAGAAGTCATTCCAAAAGAATTGAAACTCTGGCAAGCGTTGAGGGTGGGCAAGGTCTATACTCTGATCATAGAGGTCTATGTTTTGATAGACAGACTCGCGGCTCACCCGTAGCAACCAATCTCCACGTTCTAATTGTTGAGACAATGAGGCACGAAAAAGCCTTTGATAGTTGGGGTCAGGTTGGATAACACGTTCATATTCTCTTTGCACTTGAGAATCACTATATGCCAAGGCAGAAATGATCAATCGTGTTTGTGCATTCCAAACTTGGTTATGATTCCATTCACCCCTAAAGCGTCTGGGGCGTGGGTCTTCTCCTCGTACTTCTTCAGGACTTCTATCATGGGTTTCATCAATAGCCCATGCCTTCAGATTCCCACGCAATCCTTGACGGAAAGCATATTGATAATCCACTTCTTGACCAATACCCCGTTTTTCAATCCAATCTGCCGTCAACGTCACATCATGTTCTTCTCCCAACACCAGAAAATAAGGCACAGAAATCTTTGAACCTAAGTCAAATCGCTCACCCCCACCTGATGTGAGTGATTCATAGCGGGGAATCAAAAATCCAGAGCGGCGACGTGTGACAGTTGGCCAAGCAAAATAGGGGGAATAAAAGACAGGGACGTTGGCAATGCGCAATCTAGCGTGCCAAATGTTTGAGACACTTTGGTCGTGATATTCTAGCGTTGAGCCTTCCACCTCCCATGCTGAAGATTCAGGAGGGCATGTTGTAAAAACACAATCTTCTGCAACAAAGCTAGTTGGAGAGGTTTGATGAATACGTTTGGCACGAAAATAAGTTTGAGTCTCCCAGTCATACAACGTGGCATTTTCCAGAGAAAAATTATTCGTTTCCAAATCTGCTTGAATGCCGTCCATCACCGCAGTAAATTGAGGAGAAAACAAACGGACATTCCCAGATGCTTCCAAAGACTTGGTTGGCTGATGATACCTCACCTCATCTGCTTCAAAACTCACCTCCCCCCATGAAATTAGAGCATCATAGTAGGTATAAGTTTGAGTCTTTTGGTCAAAACGATAGCCAGTTGCCTTGATTTTGAGAGAGGTATCTGAAGATTGTGCATAGACTTGTAGGGCAAGGCAGAAGAAGAAAGTGCCAACAAACTGCTTCGGTAAAAGACACAAAAGACGTTGGCACATGTGGCTGAGTTTATGAATTGAGTCCCGGTATTTTCAACCCTCCTAACTTTTTACCCAACTCTTCTTGAATGATTTTTTTGCTTTTTTCAATCCCTTCATTGACAGCAGATCGGATCAAATCCTCTAAAACTTGCGGTTCGTTAGAGTCAATCACTTCAGGTGACAGCTTCACACTCACCAACTCCTGATTGCCATTGAATGTCATTTGTACCATGTCTCCTCCAACAGAAACATCTATTGTTTTTTGTGCAAGCTCCCCTTGCTGGTCTTGCATAGAGCTTGCGAACTCTTGGGCGCGTTTCATCAATTCTTCCATCATAATTGGACCTCTTTATTTAAGATTGTGGCTGAGTCTTTCCTAATTGGAGGTGAACGATTTCGCTATCAGGAAAGTGTTGTAAAATTTTTTGGACTTTGGGGTGATTGATCAGTTGTTGTTTGGCAAGTTGTTCTTCTCTTGCTTGAGTTTCATGGTCTTGTTGGGCAAGACTTTTTTGCTGTTCATCAGGCTGACCTATCGCAAACTCTACTTCAATGGCATTGGAATCAGAAAAATGCTCTCGTATCACCTTCATCAATAAAAATTCTGAATTTTCAGGGATCATTTTTAAAACATCTTCACTCTTAAAATAAACCGTTAGGAGTTTGTCTGTTTTCCATTCCCAAAGACTTTGTCTTAAAAAAGAGGCGACTCGTTGTGATTCATGGTGTGTCAAATCCACCAATTTTTCCCAAAATTTAGGAGTCTGTAAGGAGGTTGCCGAGTTCTGAGCAATGGCAGAAGGAGTTAACTCTGGAGGTGTTTCTTTTGGAAGCTCTTCATTTTTTGGCAAAGTTTCTTTTAAAGGTTGGGATTCTTGCGTAGCAGGAAGAGTTGCAGAAGGTTCAGACTGTTCTGCACTTGGAGTTGAAGTCTGGTGATGTTTGACAGTCGGAGTCAGTTGAGACGTCTCTTGTTGGAACGGCTCTGAATTTGAGATGGGGCTTGGTGCAACGCTAGAAGTTAATTTTTTTTTTTGGTTTGATCGTTCTCTAATGCTTGCCAATGCAGAGGTTGCCACATGATTTTGACTTTGAGATTGCGGTAACTTTTTAACTGATTCCAGTAGCTCGGGCAGACCGACCAATGATGAAATAGAGACCATCTGCAAGATCGCCATCTCAAAACAAATTTGCGCCCATGCACTTTGCTTTAAGTTTTTTTCAAGCTCCAACAAGATATAAAATGCCTGCTGAGCCTCATTTGCTGTGATTTGAGTCGCAAACTTCTTAAAAAAACTGATTTCGGCTTGGCTAACATCTTGAAACAAAGTCGGTGGTAATTCTGTTTGTTGCGTCAACATCAGCTGAACAAGTGTAAAATTTTTCACCAGTCTCAGCAATTCTGAATGAATGTCTTGCAAGTCATGCCCATAATTGCGGATTTGGTTCAATAATTCAACAGCTTTGATAGCATCTTTGCTCCAAATCGCCTCTAAAAGTTCAAAACTGGCTTGGTCTTCAATAATGCCAAGACTACTCAAAATCTCACTGTCAGTTTGGGCATATTCTGCATGATTTCTCACTTGGTCTAATGCTGTCAAGGCGTCTCGCATTCCTCCTGTTGCTTTTTTGACAATGGCATCAATCACTGTTTGCGAAACACCAATGCCTTCCGTCTTGGCAACTTGGGCAAGATACGAAACCATTGTCTCGTGAGGCACTTTTAAAAAATCATAACGTTGACACCTTGAAACCACAGTGGAGGGCAATTTATGAGGATCCGTTGTTGCTAAGATAAACTTCACATGTTCAGGGGGTTCTTCTAACGTTTTAAGTAAGGCATTAAAAGACTCTAACGTCAGCATGTGAGCCTCATCAATGATATAAATTTTTTGTTTGCAACGTGCGGGCTTGTATTTGAGATGAGACCGAAGCTCTCGGATATTTTCTACTCCACGATTAGATGCCGCATCAATTTCGTAAACATCGGGGGAAGCATTTTGCTCAATTTCCACACAAATTGAACAAATGTTGCATGGATTCGATCCTTGAGGATTTTCACAATTCAAGGCTTTTGTCAGAATCCTCGCAGCACTGGTTTTGCCAACCCCTCTTGAACCTGAAAATAAAAACGCATGGGCTACACGATTTTGCAAGATTGCATTTTGCAAGATTTGAGCAGTGGACTCTTGACCCAATAAATCTTGAAAGACTTTGGGGCGAAGTTTACGAGCCAAGACAAGATATGCCATAATAGAAGAAGGGTCATTGGTAGAGAAAAGGTCAAAGCCAAGTGGCACATCGCTCAAAACTTCTTAGCGCTGCTTCCGTTAAGATCTGACGCGGTTCAAAGAGAGCCATTGCACAAGACTCTGACCAAAGCCTAATAAAGTAGTCAATCTTTGGAAAAATCGCAAGAATTTTTAAAACCAAGGCAAACCACTTGCAAGGTTTCAATAC
Organism: bacterium; assembly: GCA_965233585.1. Classification (GTDB taxonomy): domain Bacteria; phylum SAR324; class SAR324; order SAR324; family NAC60-12; genus CBDDTI01. The sequence continues at coordinate 773,508 of CBDDTI010000747.1, read as the reverse complement.
CATCAATTCAATCTTTCTGATGAAAAAATCTTTTAAGCAAAATACTTTTTTTTTACTGATTACATTCTTCATGATTTCTTGTGGCAATCGCAATCGTGCAGTGGCAGAAGTCAGTGCCTCAACAACTCAGTTACTGGTAGGTGAAGAAACGATTCTTTCTGCAAAACATTCTCAATTTGACAGTATTTCTTGGTATCTTGAAGAAGAACTAGAAACACGTTGTTCCCAAAAAGTCACATGTGAATTTATTTTTGAAGACCCAGGAGAATTTACTGTCAAAGTGGTTGTCACGACTGACCCGCCCACTTTTCCCATCATTTTACCCATGCCGACATCAGATTCTGTCACAATCAAATTGACCGTCAACGAAGAGTAAGTATTAAACTTACCAGCCTGACAAATAATTTTTCATTGAATCTGCTGATTTAAACCACAAACTCAGTTTTCTAGTCAATCAGAAGTCAGTATTTTCAACAACAGCTCGGCTTTCCGCTTTTAGGTCTTCTCATTCACTCCCACTTTAATCCTTATTTTATTTGGAGTTGCAGGATTCAAAAATAGAGTATATCCTGTGTATCTTTCTAACTTCCTATTTTATTTGAGGATTCAGAGGTGTTTAAAAAAAGTGTGTTTAAACAATTGCTCATCAGTGCTTTGGCTGCTTTGGTTGTCGCCTCTTCTGTTTTAGCAGTTGACCTTGTTCCAGAAAGGCGAAAAGAACAGTTTTCCACAGAACTTGGATACCTCATTCTTCCTGCACCCTATTCATTGCCTGGCATCGGTTCTGGACTTGCCTTGACTGCTGGCGTCAATAATATTCCATTTTTTTCGTATGAAACACCAACTGACCTTTTTGCAATCAAAACGATTGCAGGTGATATTGACTCAGCAGTTGTCATTGTCAAAGACCTTTATTTGTTTCCAAAGTTTCTGTCTATCAGTTATGTCAATGGTGTTGCCACCAAAGCGGCTTTTCGGACTTATCCCAAACGGGGCATGGGTGCAGACAACAAAGCTGATGATTTTTTGATTAGCGAACTTGCAGATTCTAAATTTGAAGGAGCCACTTTACATTTGGAGTTTTTTGAAAGAAGGCTTTCTTTCTTCCGTATTTACTTTACAGGAGAGTCAAAACTCAAAGCACTGCGGGACAATGAGGCTGAACTCATTGGAGAGTTTTCTGATGACAAAGCAGCCGATAAGTTTATCTCAAGGGTGTCTTCTGTTCTTGTAGATTTGACTGATGACCGAGCTGACCCGCGGAAAGGATTCCGTGCTAATTACTGGCGAGGCGATGAGGTTGAACAATCTGACAAAGATTTGTCAGACGGCTACAAGGCAGACATCAACATCTCTGGATACATTCCGTTATTGACCAATAGCACTCTGGTTTTAAATTATTTTCGTTCAGATTTTTTTGTCACAAGAGAAGGGATAACTGACAAAGATGAAGCCTTGAAGAAGCTGAAAGAAGAGCTTGACTGTGGTGCCAGTTGTGATGATGAGGAGTTGGAGAAGCAAGCAGAAGCCACGGCGATTGAGAATAAACATGGCAGAGCCACAGCACTTGGCGGGCGTGAGAGGCTCAGGTCTTATCCCGGTGGACGTTTTTCTGGGGGGCATAGTGAATTTAGAGCCTTTGAGTTCCGTTGGAATTTAACTGATGAAAACACGCCTTATGACATCTGGTTTATGAAAGATGTACGTTCTAACGTGCAAATCCCTTTCTTTTATGAAGAAGGCACCGTTTCAGAAGAACCATCAGACCTTTGGCAGGAAAGGCGATATTCTGTGGGAAGCGGTATTCGTGTCGTGACAGGCTCTGGATTTGTCTATCGTTTGGACGTCGGATTTGGCGATGAAGGCACCTCAACCACGCTTTGGATTCAATACCCTTGGGATGACGTTGGCACTTGATTCAAACTCAACAACTTCAGATAAATCTCACTGCCTTTCAAGTTTTCATTGTTCTTTATCAAATCTAAAATAGTCCAACCTTCTTTGGTTCGTACTTCCAGATTTGCTCCTCTGGCTATCAAAAACTTCAATACTTCTTCTTTGGAACTCAATCCAGCCGCATAGTGCAAAGGAGTCCAGTCGTTTTCACTACGTGCTTCCAAATTCGCCCCATTAGCTATCAACGCACTCAATACTTCTGCTTGGGGATTTAAAGCCGCATGGTGCAAAGGAGTCAAGCTGTCTTGAGTTCGTGCCTCCAGATTTGCTCCATTTCCTAGCAACACTTTCAACACTTCTGGGTTGACATTATACCTAGCTGCTGCATGCAAAGGAGTCCAGCCGTTTTCATCACGTGCTTCCAAATTCGCTCCACTTTCTAGCAACACCTTCAACACTTCTGGCTGTTCGCTATACCTAGCTGCTGCGTGCAAAGGCGTCTCTCCTGTTTCAGTTCGTGCTTCCAGCTCTGCTCCATTTTCTAGCAACACCTTTAGCACTTCCGCTTGGGGATTATTTAAAGCGGCATAGTGCAAAGGAGTCCCACTGTCTTTAGCCCGTGCATTCACATTTGCCCCATTGGCAAGCAACACCTTCAACACTTCTGCTTTGGGGTGATACATCGCCGCATAGTGCAGAGGAGTCCAGCCGTCTTTATCTTGTACCTCAAGACTCGCTCCATTGGCAAGGTCTTGTTTGACTGACGCTGCTGTCGCAGTCTGCCAATAGCTAAAATTTAAAAATTGTTGTGCCAATAGGATTTGGAAAGGAATGACTAATAGGGTGAAGAGGAAAAACAATGATTTATTGAATGTTCTGCTGAAAGATGAAGGCGTCATGTTTTTGCTTTTGAGGAATCAAGGTTTAATGATTTTGAAGACTGCAAATTGTAACAGGATTTGCTGATGTTGCAAAGGACAATCATTTGAGCATTTTCAATCTTCAAGAACAGACTGGGCTAGAAAAATGAGATAAAGAAATCCATCAATTCTTTGAATCCATTCTTGAAACATTTGACTATGAATTTTTGAAATAGGGGTGATGTGTGATTCAAGGTTGCTGTTCATCAGTTGTGTCTGGCATTTTGCAGCTGCCAATAAATTGCAGTGCCTTTCAATTTGTCATTACGTTCTAGCACGTCCAAAGGCGTCTCTCCTGAGATAGACCGTGCCTTCAGGTTTGCCCCGTTGTCTATCAAAAACTGCAGCACTTCCTCTTTGCAGGTCAGTCCAGCTGCCATGTGCAAAGGCGTTCCTCTTTTTTTGTTTGTTGCCTCCAGATTCGCTCCACTCTTTATCAACACCTGAAACACTTCTAATTGGGTGTTACTAGAAGCGGCTATGTGCAAAGGTGTCCCTCCACTTTGGTCTTTTGCCTCCAGATTTGCCCCATTGTCTATCAACACCTGCAAAACTTCTGCTCCTACGTTGCCAAGAGCGGCAAAGTGCAAAGGCGTCCCTCCCCTTTTGTGTTTGACATCCAGATTGGCTCCGTTGGCTATTAAAAACCCTGACACCTCTGCTTTTTCATTACTCCCAGCCGCTGCGTGCAAAGGCGTCAAGCCGTGTTTGTCTCGTGCATTCACATTTGCTCCGTTGTCTATCAACACCTCCAACACTTCCACATTGGGGTTACCCTCAGCCCCAGAGTGCAAAGGCGTCCAGTCGTCTTTTTCTAGTGCATTCACATTTGCTCCGTTGTCTATCAACAACTGCAACACTTCTGCTTTCTCGCTCTTAGCAGCTGCGAAGTGCAAAGGCGTCCCGCCTTCCTCATCTCGTGCCTCCAGATCTGTTCCGTTGTCAAGCTGTTGTTTGACTGATGCCACTGTGGCAGTCCGCCAATAATCAAGGTCTAAAAAATGCGTCATGTTTTTCTTCTTAATGAATCAAAGTTTAATGATTTTGGGATTCTGTGTTTAGCATTCAAGTGACAAAGGGATTTTGTCAAAGCAGACTAGGTTAGAAAAGTGAGGTAAAATAATCAATCAATTCTTTGAAGAGGTTGTTCTTGAAAGTTTTCAAAAAGAAAGTTTGTTTTAAGCCAAGACCCTCGTGTCAGCGATTGTATTTGGCATCGTGCAACTTCCGATAAATTTCACTGCCTTTCAAGTTTTCATTTTCTTCCATCAAATCCAAAGGAGTCAAGCCTTCTTTGGTTCGTGCTTCTAAATTTGCCCCGTTCTTCAATAACAATTCTAACACTTCTGCTTTATCGCTATCCCTAGCCCCAGAGTGCAAAGGAGTCCAGCCGCTTTTGTCTCGTGCGTGTAAATCTGCTCCTCTGTCAAGTAGAATCTGTAACATTTCTGCCCTAGACTGATGCCTAGCAGCCAAATGCAAAGGAGTGCTGCCTGCTTGAGTTCGTGCGTGTAAATCTGCTCCTCTGTCAAGCAAAATCTGCAACACTTCTTCATTGGGGTTATTCCAAGCTGCAAAGTGCAAAGGAGTACAACCGTCTTGAGTTTGTGGTATCAGCTCTGCTCCTCTGTCAAGCAAAATCTGCAACACTTCTTCATTGGGATTGTTTAAAGCTGCTAAATGCAAAGGAGTGAATCCTCCTTCAGACCGTGCTTCCAGCTCCGCTCCTCTGTCAAGCAACACCTCCAACACTTCTTTATTGGGGTTGTTTAAAGCTGCCAAGTGCAAAGGAGTCAAGCCGTCTTTGTCTCGTGCATTCACATCTGTTCCTTTGGCAAGCTGTTGCTTCACTGACGCCACTGTAGCAGTCTGCCAATAAACAGGGTTTAAGAATTGTTGTGCCAATAGAGTTTGTAAAGGAATCACTGCTAAGGTGAAGGCAAGGATTGTTATTTTGTTGCAGGATAAATGCGTCATGTTTTCTTTTAATGAATCAAGGGTGAATGAATTGAAGGAGTCATGCTTTGTTGAAAAATGAAGGGGTCATGCTTGTTGTCTTTTTTGTGGCTTCACTACATCAGGGTTAGAAGATTCTGAAAACTCACGCCTTCCTAATTCTTCAGACAAAATTATTGGAAGGTGTGGCATCTGGTGACTTGATGGAGAGATGTCCAAACAGCCACTTTTTAGACCTACCTGAACAGCAGTGTCTCGGTCTTTGATACCTCTTGCCTCCAAATTGAGGCGATAAAAATCCCCGACTCTTTGAATTGACCGATTCCGTTTGCGATAATCTAGGTCTTGTAAATCAATCCCCTCTATTTTAAAAAACATAGGGCAAAATTGTTGGTGTGGGTATTGGAAAATTGAGTTTGGAGATAGGATTAAAAGAGGTGATGCTCTTAATAAAACTGACTCAACATGACTCCTAGCATCACTAAATTGAGTGAAATGACAACTCCTAGTAACCAACGAGTTGAGTCTATTTTAGAGTTCAACTCAATCTTAACAAGCCTGATATCTTCTTTAACAAGCCTGATGTCTTCTTTAGTTGCTAGCTCTGATTTAAGACTTTCTTTGAGTTCTTCTTTGCTGGGAACATGTTCTTTAAGCGTTTTATCCAGTGTAAGAGCATGGGCTTCTGCTTGTTTTTGTTCTACTCCTGAATCTATCAGCAAGCGGGCATATTCCAGTGTATTGATGGCGATAGGCATAAAAAATTCCTTGAAAAAGGTCAGTCTAACAAAAACAGGGAGGTTTGGAAATTCAAAAATGGATCGTTTTTGTCATTTGGTCAAGATTAGGAATTGATGGATTGCCTCCCTCAAAGCTCTCAAAAAAAAGTCCTTTGAGGAGTGATGTTTTTGACTCAAGACCATCACCCACTAATTGTATTTGGCATCGTGCAACTTCCAATACACCTCACTGCCTTTCAATTTTTCGTTATACTCCATCAAGTCCAAAGGAATCCTGCCGTTTTCGTCTCGTGCATTCACATTTGCTCCACTCTTCAACAACAACTCCAACACTTCTACTTTGGGGTTCCCACCAGCTGCTAAGTGCAAAGGAGTCCAGCCTCCTTCAGTTCGTGTTTCCAGATTCGCTCCATTCTTCAACAACAACTCCAACACTTCTACTTTGGGGTTATATGTCGCTGCGAAGTGCAGAGGAGTCCAGTTGCCTTTGTCTTGTACATTGACATCTGCCCCGTTGTTGATGAGAACTTGCAATACTTCTGCATTGGGATTATCTCTAGCTGCCAAGTGCAAAGGAGTGTAGCTGTCGTCGTCTTGTACATTGACATCTGCCCAGTTGGTAAGCAACACTTGCACCACTTCTGCATTGGGATTATTTCTAGCTGCCAAGTGTAAAGGAGTGTAGCTGTTCTGTTGGATTTGTGCATTGACATCTGCCCAGTTGGTAAGCAACACTTGCACCACTTCCACATTGGGGTTATTGTCAGCTGCCAAGTGCAAAGGAGTCGCTCTGTAGTTGTCTCGTGCATTGACATCTGCCCCGTTGTTGATGAGAACTTGCACCACTTCTGCATTGGGATTATTTCTAGCCGCTGCGTGCAAAGGAGTCATATCGTTTTGGGTTTGTGCATTGACATCTGCCCCGTTGTTGATGAGAACTTGTAACACTTCTACTGTGCCAGTGTTAAAGGCAGCGGCTTGCAAAGGAGTCAAGCCGTCTTTGGTTCTTGCATTGACATCTGCCCCGTTGTTGATGAGAAACTTCAGCACTTCCTGTCCATTATAAGTCGCTGCCAAGTGCAAAGGAGTCAAGCCGAGTGGGTCTTGTATTTCTAAATCTGCCCCGTTGGCAAGGTCTTGTTTGATAGAAGCCACAGTTGCAGTTTTCCAGTAATCCGGGTCTAAAAAAAGATGTTTCATAGTTTAGTTATTTTGAAGAAGGAATATAGAATTTGGGGAAGTCTTTGATGCGTTGACAGCCAATTTGTTCCATGATTTGTTGGAGTTCTGTTTTAAGGAGTGAAAGGGTATGTTCTCCACCTTGACGCCCCAATGCCCCAACGCCATAGAGAAACGTCCTGCCCATGAAGGTAAACTCTGCACCCACTGCCAATGCCCTCGCGGCATCAGCTCCGTCAGTGAGTCCGCTGTCTAGCATCACCTTGATTTTTCCTTGAAACGTTTTGGCAAGACGTTGCATCGGTTTGATAGAAGACTCCCCAATGTCCAGCTGTCTGCCACCATGATTGGAGACGATAATGCCATCTACACCCAAATCAATCGCATGTTGCGTGTCTTCTTCACTGACAATGCCTTTTAAGACTAATGCACCTTTCCAGCGGTCTCGGATAGCAGCGACTTTGTCCTTGTCCATTCTGCCTGTGAAAGTCTGGTTCATAAACTCACCAAGCTGTTTCAGGTTCAAACTGCTGTCCATGTATTTTTTGAGTGTTGCAAATTGAGGCGTCCCTGCAATCAAGGTTTCCAATGCCCAGACAGGTTTGGTCATCACTTGTAAGATGTTTCTGATAGACATTTTGGGGGGCATGGAGAGTCCATTGCGAATGTCCCTTGGGCGGTGTCCAAAAGAAGGCACGTCCACAATGACCACAAACACAGGACATTGAGCATCGGAGGCTCGTTGAATGAGGTCATCTCGCAAGCTGTCTTCAGTGGGGTGATACAGCTGAAACCAAGCACGTCCTTCTGAAAGCTCTGAGATACGTTCAATGCTAGAGGTAGAGACGGTACTTAGAATATAAGGCACATTATGCTTGAGAGAGGCTTTGGCTAGGATTTCAGGTGCATTAGGCCAAATCATGCCTTGTAATCCCACAGGAGCGATGCCAAAGGGGGCATCGTAAACATGCCCAAATAATTCAGTCTGCATGTTAGGTTCTTGATACTTTGTGAGGTATTGAGGCTCTAGCAAGATGCTTTTCAAGTCATCGTGATTAGCTTGTAAGTTTTCATCGTGGTTGCAACCGCCGACAAGGTATTCAAACGCAAATTTGGGAATGCGACGTTCTGCCCCTTTTTTTAAATCGGCAACAGAAGGATAGTTGCGATTGTACTGAATCACAGCCTTAGATTTTGGAGTGTTCATAGCAAATCAAATAAAAAGAATTAAGCAAAAAGACGTCATTCTTTTAAAATAGTTTTGAGTTTGTTGTCAAGAAGTTTAGTCAAGTTTGTCAAGATAGGTCGTTTAAATACTGCAAAGCCTCCGTATCAAAATTAAGCCATTGACGGGAGGGGAAAAGATCTATGATGTTTTTTTGGGGGTGTTCTGCATTTTGAGAGTCTGCCGTGTTGCCTTCTAACAACATGGTCATCTGGTCAACACTGACAGGAAACCATCGGAAGTTTTCAAAAAAATATGCTACGCTTTGCACCAAGAAAGCAGGCATTGGAACGAGACACTTCCTTTGACCAATCGCTTTTAGCAGAGTTTGAATGATGGTTTTAAAAGAAACAGGAGTTCCACAGACAAGAAAGGTTTGGTTGGCAAAAGACGAATCAGCAACGACCTGTCCCACAATCCATGCAAGGTCTTTCACATGCACAGGTGCAAGCTCAAATTGCCCTGCTTGATGCAGCCTGAATCCTTTGAAAAAAAGTGGTGCAAAATAGCCAAGAGGTTTAGGCAGAGACAGCATGTCTTTGACCAGTTGCTTGCAAAATTCCATCTGGTTTGCTTCTGCAGGTTCTCCAAAAATCAATGAAGGTTTTAAGATGGTGTAGCTGAGACCAGAGTTTTTGAGGTACTCTTCTGCTAAAAATTTAGTTTTTTGATAAGCAGTGCCGTTGGGTCTTGAACCATTGGCACTGATTAGCACGAAATGACGCACGCCAGAACGGAGTGACTGGTCAATGCACTTTTTGGCTAGCTCAAAATGCACATGCTGAAATGACAAATCAGGATACTGCCGAATGATTCCTATGCAATAAATGGCAACGTCAACGTCTTGTAACACGTGGCTCAAATCATCTGGGTTTTCCACATGACCTTTGGTCATGGTGACGTGTTCTTTACTTTTCAAGGTTCTGGTCAACAGATGCAAATGATGCCCCTCTTGCACTAAATGTTTTGTGAGATGACTCCCTATAAATCCTGTTCCACCAAAGATTGCAATGTTTGACATAAAACTACTTTTTAATTCAAGATGAGATGTTTTGAAAGATTCTTCAGTTTCAATATACTTTTAAAATTGATTTTGTTCAAATGAATTTGAGTGATTTGGATTAATTTTTGTTTTATTTTTTGAATTAATTTAAAAAAGATTAAGATTTTATTTGATTTTTAGTTTTTTTGAAGATATTATCTTCCTGTTGCAAACAATTTTGAAGAGTAAAGATTATGGAAGGATCTGAGGTTGTTATCAAGTCTTTGGAAATAGAAGGAGTGGAGTACGTTTTTGGGTATCCCGGTGGTGCATGTATTCCGATTTTTGATTCACTTCTTGACTCTAAGGTGATTAAACTTGTGTTGGTGAGGCACGAACAAGGGGCAACCCACATGGCAGACGGCTATGCTCGTGCTTCAGGTAAGCCGGGGGTGGTTTTGGTCACGTCAGGTCCTGGGGCAACCAACGCTGTCACAGGTCTCTTGACTGCTCAAATGGATTCTTCTCCGCTGATTGTGATTTCAGGGCAGACGTTGTCCACTAATTTAGGACTAGATGCCTTCCAAGAAGCAGATATTTTTGGAATCACCATGCCAGTTGTCAAACATAGCTATCTGGTCAAAGACCCAAATGACCTGCCAAGAGTGATGAAAGAAGCCTTTTACATTGCCTCAACGGGCAGACCCGGTCCCATCTTAATTGACATTCCCAAAGATGTTTTAAGTGCAGAATGCACCAGTCCCTTCATAGACCACGTTGAATTGCCCGGTTACCAAATTCACGATAGGCACAAAGTAGATTTAGACAGCGTGAGAAAAGCGGCAGAGATGATTAATTATTCAAGACGTCCCCTGCTTTATGTTGGTCAAGGTGCAGTCATCTCCTATGCAAGAGAGGCATTGTTGCGGCTGGCAGAAAAAGGAAACATTCCTGTTACGAATACCTTACTTGGCAAGGGTGCATTCCCAGAAAGTCATCAGCTTGCTCTTGGCATGCTTGGTATGCACGGCACAGCTTATGCCAACAAGGCAGTTTTGGATTGTGATTTGATTTTGTCAGTGGGGGCAAGGTGGGACGACCGTGTGGCAGGAAAGGTGGAGGAGTTTTGCAAAAATGCCAAAAGGATTCACCTTGACATTGACCCTGCTGAATTTAATAAAACGGTGCAAGTAGATTTGGCGATTCGTGGAGACGCAACCCATACTTTAAAAGAACTCACTGCCAGCATTGAATCCCAAGAACGTTCGTCGTGGCTTAAACAAATCAAAACGTTAAAACAGGAATACCCCCTTAAATACTCCAACCAGCAAGGACTTACTGCACAATATGTGCTTCGTAAAATTTATGAAGTCTCTGATGGCAAAGCCATTGTGACAACCGACGTTGGACAGCACCAGATGTGGGCAGCACAATTTTACCCTTGCTCGTATGAACGACAATGGATTTCAAGCGGAGGAGCTGGAACGATGGGATTTGGCATGCCTGCGGCGATTGGCGCACAACTGGCACACCCCGACAAAATCGTGATTGCTGTTGTGGGAGATGGAGGCTTTCAAATGACACAAGCAGAACTTTCCACCGTCATTCTCCAAAAAACTCCTATCAAAATATTAATCATCAACAATGCGTTTTTAGGAATGGTGAGGCAGTGGCAAAATATGTTTTTTGAGAATCGTTTAAATGGTGTGGATTTGGAGGGCAACCCTGATTTTGTCAAGCTGGCAGCGTCCTATGGCATGGCAGGCTTCCGCATCAAACGTGTCAGTGATACCAAAAAGATTCTAAAAAAAGCACTGGATTATGCTGGTCCTTGCGTCATTGATGCTCATGTTTCACAAGAAGACAATGTCTTCCCTATGATTCCCGCAGGAGGCACTTATCAAGATATGTTGCTAGAACCACCCAAAACTAAACTGCCCAAACCGACGGGAAGTACTTAAGATTCCAATCAAAAACATTATGAAACTCTCAACACTCACAGTCAGCATCAAGGTCATCAATCATCTTGGGGCATTGATGCGGATTTTACAAACTTTTGTCAGACGTGGATACAATTTGCATTCTGTCATTGTCTCTCCTGCTCATAACAATCGTTTTTCAAGATTGACCATTGTGGCAGAAGGAGAACACAACACCAATAAATCTCAACAAATTGTTGCACAACTCAACAAATTGGTAGATGTGGAGCATGCCTTCAACCACCAAGCACATCAGGTCATTCACAGGGAATTAGTCTTGTTTAAAGTACATGCAGAGATTGCCCGAAGACGAGAGATTTTTGACATCATCCAAAACTTTGAAGGTAAGGTACTCACAATGACAGACAAAGTGATTCATGTAGAATTTACTGGAGATACTGAAAAGATAGACTCTATTGAGATGATGCTTCAGCATTTGGGAATTTTAGAGATGGTGCGTTCTGGTCCTCTGGTGATGCTTAAAGGAGAAGAGCAAACCTAGGCTGTGTTGACAAAACTTTCTCGGTTTCGTACAATGATGCCTTTTTTCCTCAGTTGGTGGACTTCTTCAAGGGGACATGTTCTTTGGGAACATGGTCTCAATGTTGGTGTTCTTTGAGGAATCAATCACGCTAGCTTTCAGAGCTTATTGTTAACTTTTAAAAATATAAGGATTCAATTATGACTACACTTGTTGGAAAAACTGCCCCCGACTTCTCTGCCAATGCGGTTGCAAATGGAGAGATTGTCCCCCAATTTACGTTAAGTCAATTTCGTGGCGAAAAGTATGTCGTCTTCTTTTTCTACCCCAAAGATTTTACCTTCGTTTGTCCCACTGAACTTCACGCCTTTCAAGATGCGTTATCAGACTTTGAAAGTCGTGATGTGCAAATCGTGGGTTGTTCCACAGACACAGAATTTAGCCACTGGGGCTGGTCACAGATTCCCAAAGACAAAGGCGGTATCGGAGGAGTCACCTATCCTCTTGTTGCAGACACCAACAAAACGATTAGTGAAAATTACGGAGTGCTTGCAGGTGAGTATGTCCAAGACAGCGACGGTCAAGTGTCTGTTGAAGGTGAATTAGTAGCGTATCGTGGGTTGTTTTTGATTGATAAAAATGGCATTGTCCAACATCAACTTGTCAATAACATGCCTCTTGGTAGAAGTGTTTATGGCGTCTTGCGTACGATTGATGCCCTACAACATTTTGAGCAACACGGAGAAGTTTGCCCCGCCAACTGGGACAAAGGCAAAAAAGCGATGTCTCCCACCCATGAAGGCACATCAAACTACCTTGCAGACCTCTACAATCCTATGTAGTTTGCCAAAATCCAGTCACGGAGGCACATCAAACTATCTTGCAAACAGCTAATCTTTAGAAAGAGGCTTTTGTCTTTTAATTCTCATTTGAGGCAAAAGCCCTTCGGTTAGCGTTCTCTCTCTTCTCTTTTTTATTTCATTTCAAATGTTTAATCAATTTCAGCTTAGTTACCTTCAGTGGTGTTGGGTTGAAGAACGTCTGGGATTCCGCATTGATTTTTCCAAGATGAATCTTGAGACAGATTTTTTGGAAAGCATGAAGCCCCAAACCGATTTTGCGATTGCTGAAATGGCAAAATTAGAACAGGGTGTGATTGCCAACCCTGATGAAAATCGTATGGTTGGGCATTATTGGTTGAGAGACTCAAAACTCGCCCCCAATGTTCAAATATCCCAAGCCATTGAACAGACGATGACTGACATTTTAGAGTTTTCCTCAAAAATTCATCAAGGCACAATCCAAACGCCGTCAGGTCAGAAGTTTCAAAACATGTTGGTTATAGGCGTCGGTGGTTCTGCCCTTGGACCCCAAATGGTCTCCCGTGCTATTGCCGATGTAGATGCCCCTATGAATTTTTTCCTGCTTGACAATACTGACCCTGACGGCTTTGACAACACTTTCAAAGCCCTCCAGCCTACCCTTGATGAAACATTGGTCATTGTCATTTCTAAATCTGGAGGCACAAAAGAAACCCGCAACGGCATGCTGGAGATAGAATCTTTCTTCACACAGAATCATTTAAATTTTAGTCGGCATGCTGTGGCAATTACGATGGAAGGCAGTGCTTTAGAGAACCTTGCCAAAAGTCAAAACTGGTTAAAAATCTTTCCAATGTGGGACTGGATTGGTGGAAGGACTTCAGAGTTGTCAGCAGTCGGTTTGCTTCCTGCTGCGTTGCAAGGTATTCCCATTCAATCATTCCTTGATGGTGCATCAGCGATGGACCAAGCTACTCGCACCCCTGAAGCTATGCAAAATCCGTCAATGTTGCTGGCGTTGTCATGGTATCTGGCAGGGCATGGAACAGGTCAAAAAGATATGGTGATTTTACCTTACAAAGACCGCCTTGAGTATTTTGGACGCTACTTACAACAGCTTGTGATGGAATCATTGGGCAAAGAATTTGCGATTGATGGCTCACAAGTCAATCAAGGTCTTGTCGTTTATGGCAACAAAGGGTCAACTGACCAACATGCCTATATCCAACAACTGCGAGAGGGCGCCAATAACTTTTTTGTCACATTCATTCAAATTTTGCAAAATCGTCATGGAACTTCTATTGAAGTAGAAGACCAGACCACGTCTGGTGATTATTTACACGGGTTTTTATTAGGTTCTCGTCAAGCACTTTCAGAAAACAAGAGGCAGTCCATTCTCATCACACTTGAAAAACTTGATGCCTTTTCACTTGGTGCATTAATCGCCTTGTATGAACGTGCTGTTGGATTTTATGCAACATTGGTCAATGTCAATGCCTATCACCAGCCGGGAGTAGAAGCAGGTAAAAAAGCCGCAGAAAACATCTTAAAACTCCAAAAAAAAATATTGGATTTTATAAAGACACAAAAGTCTTGCACTGCTGAAGAATGTGCCAAGGCATTAGACCAAGACTGCGAAGACGTCTTTCAAGTTTTGGAATATTTGCGTGTCAATTCTGCTTACATTTCCAAAACTCCCAACACCATTTCACTAAGTGGACAATATTGCTGGCAGACTCTTTGCCAAGATGGGTAAAAACTTTGCAGAAGTGATAGGTCTCAGCCGTGTCTACTGTTAGAGTTCTGCTGTCTCGTCATCAGTGCATCATAGTTGACAAAGACCAGACGTCAGTTCATCAACTTCATTCGCCCCAGCCTGAGGCTGTTCTTGAGCTTTTAGAAGGCTTTGCTCAAAGACCAATTTGCCTGTTTTTAGAACCACCTTGGGCTTTCACTCGTTTTCAACAAACCCGCTCACTTTCCAAGTTAGAAACCATTCACTACGTCCAAAACTTTGCAACTTCTCACCAACTCTCAAATGAACATATTGGCTTAGCCTTTGTCCCAGTGGACGGCAGTGCCAAAGGATTTTTATTAAGCTGTCTTTCTCCTGCTGGTCAGGAATTACTTACCAAACTGCAACAAAAATACATTTGGAGACCTGCCTCGCTAGCCTTTGTGAAGTATCTATTAGAACATGAGCAAAATGTGTTGATTTTTCGTGGGGCAGGTCAAGTGCTTGGTCTTTCAAAAACCAAAAAGCATCTGATTAAATTGTGGATTGCTCCATTTGCTGAAATGCAGGGTCTCAAATGGAGTCAAGATTTATATCCATTTGCAGAACATGCCAAAATTCTGGAAATGACGAAAGAGCAAGCTCCCTTGATTTTGAATCACAATCTGCCTCAAAGATTCAAATTTAGAAGTTTAAAATGGCATACAAAGCTCAAAAGAAGAGACTGGCTGAGCGTCCTTTTGCCTCTCTTAATCTGGATAGGAGTGTATGTTTTCAGTAGATCTTTACAAGACCAAGTTCAAGACCATTTGCAAGAAATTGCCAAATTGGAAGCACTCATGGTAAGAGACCAACAGGAGCTTTCGCAGTTACAAGACTTTATCAAACAGCAGGAACAAATCAGTCATATTGCAAAAATTTATCATCGCTTGCAACGGGAGTCTTCTACGACTTTTCAACATCTTAAAAATGCCCTGCAAACCATTCCAAATTCTGTTTGGTTAGAACGTCTGACCTATTACAAAAATCAAGTCCGCTTTCATCTACGTGCTGTTTCAGCTCAAGGCATTCCTGACTCACTGGAGTCTTTTAACTCTGCGGCACTCTTTAAGTCTGTTCGTCTGGTCAGCCAAGAACCTTACGAAAATACACAACGTTTTATCATTGAAGGCACATTGCCTGATTTAGAAGAATAAAATCATGCCTTGATTTGAGTTTAGAAAAATTTGACAAAAATGATTGACACAAATTGACGATTGTTTTTCAACCTGTTGAACAGTGAAAAACAGGAGTCTTTTTTGCAAGGAGTCAAGCAGTGGCTTGTTTGCGGATTTGGAGATTTAAAGAGATGACAATACCAAGAAACATCAAAACACAGCCAAGCATGGCAACTGGAGAAAGAATTTCTGACAAAAAGACCCAACCAAACAGCGCACCAAAAACGGCTTCTGTGCTTAAAATCAATGCGGCTTTTGAAGAAGACACGTAACGTTGCCCAATCGTCTGCAAAGTATGTCCAATGCCAACAGAAATTGCTCCCGTGTAGAGAATCCCCCAAATGCTCATTTGTAACTGTTCTGACGTCACTTGCTCAACTTGCAAAGACGTAAAAAAACTTAAAATGGAACAGGCGATAAATTGCAATGCACAAAATTTGTAAGAATTGAGACTTTTAGCGCAACGTTCCACCATCAAGACATGTCCAGCCCAGCAAATTGAGCCTAAAAAAGTCATCACGTCCCCACGATTGAGGTCTCCACTTTCCAAGCCACTCAATAGATACAATCCAACAAGTGCAATGCACCCACCCAGCCAAACAGATTTTTCTATCTTCTGCCCTAGCAACCTTGCCAAACATGGAATCCAGATGACATACAACCCCGTAATGAAGGCAGATTTACCTGCTGTTGTCAATTCAAGACCAATTTGTTGAAACGCAGAACCTCCATACAAAAGTATGCCAGTCAATGTGCCAAAATAAATTTTTTTGAGAAGGCTGACATTTGTGTCAGATTGACCAAGCCTAAAAAATGGAATCACCACCAAAGCCGCAACTAAATAACGTGCGGCATTGAATCCAAATGGTTCAATGATTGAGGTAGCGTTCCGCTGGACGACAAACGAAAGTCCCCAAACAACTGGAGGAATGAAGATAATCCAGCTACGGCTTGACAACATGTAATTTTGTGAGTTTTAGAAATGGCAGGAGTTTGAGAGTTGCTTCAGAGAAGCAAACCTCAACGTTTTCAGACGAAAGAAACCATTGCACAAGAGTCCACTTGTTTAGTATCAGGTGCAATGTGTCTCTTCGTCTTTAACGTTTTTGTGGTGGGGTGATGATAAACTCAACACGTCTGTTTATTTTCCTACCTTCATACGTGGTGTTGTCAGCAATCGGCTGAAAAGGTCCAAAACCTGTTGCAGAGAGTTGTGAAGGTTTAAAGTCATGTTCATCAACAAGGTATCGCAAAACTTTGACTGCACGTGCTGTGGAAAGTTCCCAATTAGTTGGATACATTTTTTGTAGTTTTTTTGAAATTAAGATGGAGTCGGTGTGTCCTTCTACATGGATATGTTGCCCCTCAACTTGTTCTTTCAATACAGGGGCAATTTTATCCAAAACTTTAAATCCTTCAGCCGTAATATAAGCAGTGCCTTGCTTAAACAAAAGATGTGACTCAACTCTGACACTCACTCTATTGGCTAATTCATCTATCTTGGCTTGAGATGCCTCTAGTTCTTCTCGCAGGATTTGTACCATGCGACTTTGAGCCAATTTAGCAGAAGCATCTTCAGTATTTTTTTGTTTCAATGCCTCCTGATATTCTTCTGCACGTTTTTGAAGCACTTCATATTTTTCCAACAACTCATCATAAATGGATCTTTCTTCAAGCAATTCATCTTCCAACTCCTGCCTCATGGCATTATATCTAGCCCGCTCCTCAAGCAATTCATTTTCAAGCTGTTCATTTTGCGAAAGATTCTGTTGAGAATCTTCTTGTTGAGCAGAAGCAGAAACTGCCAAAGACAAAAGGATTGCAAGAGATAAGAGGATTTTTGAGAGATGAGAACGATTCATAAGGACTCCTTTAAAATAAAAAATGATGTCAAGTTACTTTTTTAAATGGTGAATAGACGCAGTTTGCTGACGCAAATAATGATCCACCAAAACTAGGTGAATCATGGCTTCAACAATAGGCACAGCCCTCGGAATGACGCAAGGATCATGCCTTCCTTTTGCACGAAGTGAATAAGCCTGATGGTCTCTTGTGAGAGTTTGCTGTTCAAAGTTGATTGTAGCAGTTGGTTTAAAGGCAACCCGCAAAAACAAAGGCTCACCATTAGAAATGCCACCTTGTATGCCTCCTGAATGATTAGTTTTTGTGCGAATTTGGTCATCTTTCAGCACAAAAGCGTCATTGTGTTGAGAACCTTTGAGATGGATTGCATCAAACCCAAGCCCAAACTCAATGCCACGCGTCGCAGGTAATGACATGAGAGCTTTTGCCAAGTCAGCCGTGAGTTTGTCAAAAACAGGTTCGCCTAGCCCGGCAGGCAGTCCTTTCACATAAGCGGCAACCACACCGCCCACGCTGTCGCCAGACTTCCTTGCCTCATCTATCACCTTTATCATTTGTTCTGCTGACTGAATATCGGGACATCTGGTAATATTGCTTTCTATATCTTCTAAAGACACTTGTGCAGGGTCAATTTTGGCACGGACGTTATAAATTTGTTCAACGTAGGCAAGGACAGTTGCACCGCATGCTTGCTGTAAAATTTGTCTGGCAATCGCCCCTGCCGCAACACGCCCAATCGTTTCCCTTGCACTTGAACGTCCGCCTCCTTGCCAATTTCTCAATCCATACTTAGCCTCATAGGTATAATCTGCATGGCTAGGTCTAAACAAGTCCTTCAACTCATCGTATGCTTCAGGTCTGGCATCAGTATTGTGAACGTGCATGGCAATCGGTGTTCCCAACGTCCTGCCTTCAAACACACCTGACAAAATTTCAATCGTGTCTGCTTCTTTGCGTTGTGTGGTGATTTTGCTTTGTCCGGGTTTTCTGCGGTCTAGCTCTTTCTGAATAGCCTCTGCTGTGATTTCAAGACCTGCAGGACAACCATCAACGACGACGCCGATTGTTCCACCATGAGATTCCCCCCATGTGCTGATTTGGAATAACTTGCCAAAATGACTACTCATGTTGAACTAATTGAAAAACTTTGTAAATATCTGAAAAAAATCAGGAAACGATTTTGACACACAACTTGGATTTTGCAAAGTGATTGGAGTCCCCCGACACGCTGCAAGAGCAAATGCCATTGCCATTCGGTGGTCATCATAAGTTTGGATTTCTGCAGGTCTGATTTTTAGAGGTGGTTCAATCACAAGAAAATCACTGCCCTCCTCTACATCTGCCCCAAGTTTTCGTAATTCTGTGGAGACTGCCTGAAGACGTTCTGTTTCTTTAAGACGCCAGTTGTAAATGTTGCGAATCTTGGTTTTTCCCTTAGCAAAAAGTGCTGTTACTGCAAGTGTCATTGCGGCATCTGGCATGTTGTTCATATCCACATCAATTCCATGTAGCGTTGCCCCTTGAATCGTCACTTGCTCATCTTGCCAGTGAAGAGTCGCCCCCATTTGTTCTAGTATCTTGGCAAATTGAGCATCGCCTTGAATACTCCTTGAACCATAGCCTTTGATGATGATTTCACCTTTGGTGATGGCAGCCCCTGCCAAGAAGTAAGAAGCTGACGAGGCATCAGGTTCAATATGCAAAACCTCTGGTGCAACATAATTTTGAGACCCAGCAATCTGAAATTTTTCAAAGTTTTGATGTTCTACTTGCACTCCAAACTTTTGCATCAACTTCATCGTCATCTCAACGTAGGGTAGAGAAACAGCAGGACTTTGCAGTGTGAACGTGACGTCAGACTTTGCGAGGGGGGCAATCATCAAAACAGCAGAAAGATATTGACTGCTCATAGAGGGGTCAATAGGAACGATTTGTCCTTGAATGCCATTTGCCTTGATTTGTAAGGGAAGATAGCCTTTGCGTTTTTGATAAGAAATGTCTGCACCGAGCATGTTAAGTGTTTCTACCAGTGGTGCAATAGGACGTTCCCGCATACGTTCCACTCCATCAACTCCAAAATTTCCTTCTGCAATGCACAAACCTGCTGTTAGAAAACGCGTGGCTGTTCCTGCATTACCCAGAAATAAATCAGCTTGCTGACAAGGAAACTGCCCTCCTACTCCTTCAATGACTAAAGAATCCCCATTTGCATTAATCTGCACTCCCAACTGCCCCAGTGCTTGAGACATGTAACTGACATCATCATTCTTGGGGACGTTTTGCAAAAGGGTTGTTCCCTCAGCCAGTGCTGAAAGCAACAACACCCGATTTGCAATGCTTTTAGACCCCGGAACGGTAAGACAGCCTTGAAACAATGCCCTAGAATTTAAACTTAAAAAATCAGAAGACACGGTGAGAAAAAGGCTTGATTGAAAGACTAGAAAAAAGAATGTGAAAAGAGTATTGATGAATCATTGGTTTCATAGATTTGACCTGTTCCAAGGGGCATCTCCCGTTTTCCATAAGGCTTCCAAAGATTTCAAATCACGGAGAGTGTCCATGCAATGCCAAAAGCCGTCATGTTGGTAAGCAGAAAGCTGTCCTTGCTTTGCCGCATTTTCTAATGGTTGTTTCTCAAGAATGGTGTCATCGTCTTCAATTTGCTGAAGGAAAGAGGGTTCAACAACAAAAAAACCTCCATTGATCCAGCCTACATTCGTTTGTGGTTTTTCTAAAAAATGGGTCACCTGACCTTCAACAATTTCCAACTCTCCAAAACGTGCAGTAGGACGGACTGCCGTGACGGTGATAAGACGTTTGTGATGTTGATGAAACCTGACAAGTTTTTCTAAATTGACATTAGAAAGCCCGTCACCATAAGTTAGCAAGAAAGTGTCATCAAGATAGGGTTGCATACGTTTCAACCTGCCTCCTGTCATAGAGTGTTGCCCTGTTTCAACTAAGGTGACCTTCCAAGAAGTCTGAGACTTCCGCAAACATTGCACATGACCTGTGGCTAAGTCCACAGTAAAATCAGACTGGAGTGTTGCATAATT
This sequence comes from bacterium, assembly GCA_965233585.1. Classification (GTDB taxonomy): domain Bacteria; phylum SAR324; class SAR324; order SAR324; family NAC60-12; genus CBDDTI01. Next base: position 753,458 of record CBDDTI010000747.1, on the reverse strand, counting down.
TAAAAAGTATTCTTTGACACACCCCCCTTTGTAACCAAGAGCAATGTAAAAATCATCATAACCATAAGAGGCATAGAAGTTCATAATATGCCATAAAATAGGCTTGCCCCCAATTTGAACCATTGGCTTTGGCAGGTCAGCAGTGTATTCAGCCAACCTTGTTCCTAACCCCCCAGCTAAAATAACAACTTTCATAAAGTTTGCTTGTTATAAATCTTTTCTTGCCCAGTCGTATGGAATGTTATTTTGGTAGGGGTCAATTCGCTCCATTTCATCTTTTTGAAGCTGGTCATGTGGCACATCAGGAGCATTTGCAAGCAAGGCGAAAGATGAAATCCCCTTGTGTCCATTGGTTACACCGGGAGGAATGATAACTAAACAGTAATGGTCTTCTCCAATAAACAATTCCATGAGATTCCCTTTTGTACAAGAGTCTTCTCTCATGTCAAATAAAACGAGCTTTACCATACCAACCACCACGCTATAATTCAATGTTATCTGCTTATGTGTATGCCAGCCTTTGATTGCCCCTTGATAGATTTTAGAAAAATAAATTTCCCCAAATTTTTGAAAATGCGGGTCAGAAGCACGAAGCATGTGATAAATGGTACCTCGTTCGTCAGGAATTTTTTTGAGAGGGATAACCTGCACGCCTTCAATGTGTGATGCCATATTTTATTAATTTGGTTGGTTTAGATTTTTTTGGTGTTCTTGAACCTCTGATTCAAGTCGGCTTTGCCAATGTTGGTCTTTCCAAAACAATTCATGGTTGATTTGGTGAGTCGCAATCAATGACCTCAAGTGATGTAATCGCATCAATGAAGATTGACGGAAGTTGGGGTCTTGAAACCCAATTTGTTTGAGATGGTCATAAATTTCCAACACAGCAGTTTTCAGGTCAACTTGTGGTTGATGATTGGGGGCAAGGGATTCAAACAAGCTAAAGTCCACACGATACGAACGTTGGTCTGGCAGGGCATCAGAAGTGATGGAATATGTTGTATTTGGCAAAAGGTCTGCCACAGTTGCAGCAAGGTCTTTGATTTGGTAATTCCATGAATCACTGCCAACGTTGATGACTAAAAAATGATTTTCAGGTTCAAAATCTATTGCCCACTCTATCGCTCTAACCATATCTTGAACATGAATCAAGGGTCTGTAAGGAGACCCGTCACTTAAAACTTCAATTCTGCCTTGGGTCAAAGCAGAGGCGACAAAATCGTTAAGAACCAAGTCCAATCGTATTCTTGGAGATGCCCCGCACGCTGTGGCAAATCTTAAACAAATCACTTGAAAATTGTGGTCAGCCAACGTTTGTAGTCCCTTTTCCATCAGGTCTTTTGATTCTGCATAAGCGGTCAGAGGATTCAAAGGGTCATCTTCTTTTCTTGGGGTGTCTCCACCTGCACCATACAAACTACAACTTGAGGCAAAAACAAATTTTCTTGCCCCATACGTTTTTGCAAGCCTTGCCACTTCTAAACTTGAACGGACGTTGATGTCTTTGGTCACCTTCTCAAACTCTTTTCCCATTGGGTCATTAGAAATAGCAGCTAAATGGACGACTGCCTCCAGCTGTTGAGCCTCAGTTGTCCACGAGTAGCTTAATGGTTCTCTAATGTCTCCAAAACACTGTCTGATATTTGCTTCAGGCATGGGTGTTTTGGGGTCAATAGAGTCCAAAAAAAATCCTGCATCCCAGCCTTTGATTTCTCTTTTGGCGTCTTTTTTTTGGAGTTCTTTGGTCAGGACAGAGCCAACGTAGCCAGTGTTTCCTGTCATTAAAATTGTCATTGTAGCAGTCGCTTATGTTTTAGGTTTATAAGGCAGGCAAAACGTCAGTTGGGTTTTTACGAAGTATGTCTCGGTCATGGTAATACCTCAAAGTTGTGTCAGCAGAAACATGACGGGCATATCCACGCACTTTTTCTAAAGGTTGCCCCAAATCAAAGGCAATGGTGATAGCAGTGTGCCTTAAATAGTGTGCAGAAATGTCAATCCCTGTCGCTTTTCCAAGCCGTTTAATCACAATGTTGATGCCTCCCCCTGTCATCTGCCGACCTAAGGTTCGTTGAGAAAGAGAGGGGAACACCCAAGGGCTGTCAATTTGATGATTTTTTAAAATGTCTTGCCATTCAGTTAATCGTTGATGCAAATCTTCTCTGATTTTAATTTTTTGGGGCGTACCACTTTTGGTTTCAGGCAGTACAGCAATGTGAAAATCGCCATCTGTACGGAGATGTTCCCAACGCAAGCCTGCAACCTCACTTCTCCTTGTTGCTGTGAAGTAAAGAAACCTGACCAAAAGCTCATTACGAGAACGAAGTAATTTTGCAACACGTCCATCATATCTTTCTATTCCATTTGCAGAGATTAAGTCTGACACTTGCGAAAAACGCAGCGCATTTTTGTTACTGAGTGGCGAGACTTTTTCGCTTTGTATAGCCTCTGAATCGCAAGGGTTCTGTTGGACATATCCAAACTCCAACAACATAGAAAAGACTTTCCTCAAGCAACTCATATTTTGATTGATAGTCGCCGGCTTTTTACCTTGCTCTCTTAGGAACATTTGGTATTGAAAGATGTGAATCTGTTTGATTTGTTCCAAATGAAGACCTTGCGTGTCAAGCCAGCTTTGGAAGTCACGCATCGCACGAAGGTAAGCACGTTTGGTGTTGGAACTATATTTTTGCATGACCAAGTCAATAGACTCTTGCAAGGTCAGCTCATGTGTCTGGGCAGTAAGAGCAAAGTCATGTTCCAAAATCAAATCGTTCATAGGTCGTTGGAAATTTTATTGAGTTGATTCAAAAAGCCCACTGCGAAAACCTTCTACAAAGTAAACATCTTCTCCGTCCACCGAGACAATGCCATTGCCAACACACATAACTAAGCGGGAGACAATGACTCTCTTGATATGAATATGGTATCTAACAAGACGATTTTGTGGCAAGATTTGCCCTTTGAATTTGACGCTATCCACCCCTAACGCACGCCCATGTCCCTTGTTTCCTAACCATGCTAAAAAGAACCCTCCCAGTTGCCACAAGGCATCAAGCCCCAGACACCCCGGCATCACAGGATCACCTGCAAAATGACATGCAAAAAACCATGCTTCTTCAGTAATGTCTAATTCTGCAATAATTTCTCCCTTTCCGTAATTGCCACCTTGATCAGAAATATAACAAATCCGATCCAACATTAACATCTGGTCTAAAGGAAGTTGAGCATTCCCTTTCCCAAACATTTGACCATGGCCACATTGCAATAATTGCTCGCGATTAAATGAGTTTGGTTGATTGGTCATCGTCTTCTAACGTCCCATTGAAAGTCAAAAGCGGTTAGTTTACCAAAAAATGACTGAAACTCAAGAAAGAAGTAACTCTTCATTTCATCAAACACGCTTTTTAAGAATTTTTGATTTTGACCTTCTTCAAGAGTTCTAAAAATAGAGATTGATTGTCTGTGAACAGTTGTGTAACTTCTTTTAACGTTTATTCCTGACCTACAAACTATCAAATTATCAAGGTGATTATGAATCTGCCATCGCTTCCAACGCCTGAAATCATTACGATTGAGCGGCATATTTTACAAGAACAGCCTGATTCTTCCAAAGGAGAACTGACTCATATTTTACAACAAATTGCACTTGCAGGAAAAATGATTGCACATCAGACAACTCGTGCAGGGTTGTCTGACATTCTTGGTGAAGCAGGAACGATTAATGTACAAGGGGAGTCCGTTCAGAAGTTGGATTTGTTTGCACATCAGGTGATGTACAAACTGCATGACCATATCGGCTGCTTAGCAATGATGGGGTCTGAAGAAAGCGAAGACATTATTCCTATTCCCAGCCATTTTGATGTTGGTAGGTATGTGTTATTGTTTGACCCGCTTGATGGTTCATCTAATACTGAGTTTAACGTCAGTGTTGGAACTATTTTTACAATTTTTCACATTAAATCAGACGTGGCAAGGCATGGAACATTAGAAGATACATTGCAAGGTACCAAAGACATTGTTGCGGCAGGCTACATTATTTACGGTTCAAGTACGATGATGGTTTATAGTTCTGGGAATGGTCTCAACGGATTTACTCTTGAACCCAGCATCGGTGAATTTCTTCTTTCTCACCCCAACATCAAAATCCCTGAATCCCCAAAGTATTACAGCGTCAATCGGGCAAATTGCACAGAGTGGTCATTAGGCGTGAGACGTTATACAGAATGGCTAGAAAGGCATCAACCTAAACTTTCTTTACGTTACATTGGCTCAATGGTTGCTGATGTTCATAGGACATTGTTAAGTGGGGGCGTGTTTTACTATCCTGCTGACCGCACACAAACTTCAGGCAAATTGAGATTTTTGTTTGAAGTCGCTCCAATGAGCTTTTTAGTGGAACAGGCAGGAGGTTATGCTTCTACTGGCGTCAGTCCTGTGTCTGATTTTAAACCAACATCTCTTCATGCTCGTTGTCCTGTATTCTTAGGAAACACAAATTTAGTCAAACCGATTGAACAGTTTGTTGCTGATGAAACATGACCCCAATAGATTCAACAACTCTTTTGATTCTTTAACTTATTTTTATCATGCCTCAAGTGAATCCATCTTTTTCTCAAACCAATCATTTTTATCAACAAGCATTAGTTTTAGCTGACCAAAAGCAATTTTATCGCTCTGCTCTTTGTTTAAAAGATGCTGTGTTTTCAGCAATGAATGTTTACAAAGAGCGATTCCACCTTTCACTCAATCATCAAAATTTAGACATTTTGAATCCCTCACAAATTTTACTCATTCAAAAATTAGACACAGGGAAGTTTAAATTTGAAAATCAGTTACAATTTGAAAGATTTTTTGAACAATGTATCACAATGATTGAAACGATTATCAACAAATATGAAATGCAAATCCAGAGTGAAATCAAAGACAAGTATCAAATCAAAAATAAGATTGATTTTTTCAAAAGAAGCTACGTCTTCTTTCTTTTTAAAACATATAAAGTCTTTTTAATTTCTATATTTTGTTTGGCTGTTATTTTTATATCTGCTTGGATTGGATTCAGTCAATGGTATCAAGCCAATAAAATTTATCAAGACACGACGTTAGAGTCACAATTCTTTTGGTCTTCTAAGAGTGATGGTAAATTTAGTGAAAATAAATCTTACAATGTTGCCATCAAATCTTCTCATCTTCCCAAAGATTATGGCATTCAATTTCCCAAGACTATTACAGCAAATCGGATACGATTTGACCCTTCCAAAACTCCGTTAGATGCTGTCAATATTTATTCCATTCAGCTTTTTAATTCAGGTCAATTTATTAAAGAAATCCCAATTAATCAAATTGAAAAATGGAGCTTCATCAACATCAATTCTTACAGCAATCAAGGTGATCATTTATCACTTCAATTTGACAGCCACGATCCTTATTTTATCACTCATCAATTTGATGAAATTTCTTTTAATCAAATCAAGATTAGATTATCATCTTTCAATAGTTATCCCTTTGTTTTAACTTTCATTCATCACATTTTAAAATCTCTTTAGTTTGATCCAATGGCAGTTTTTTCTATTTTGTCCATACTTGGTTATGCTTTTTCTTTATTCTATTACTTCAAAAAAGATTTAGAGCTAATTCTCTTAGCAGTGATTGCAAGCATCATCGCCATTCTTCACTTAGCAAGCTATTTCAGTTTGCTAGCCCATGTGTCACAACTTCTTTTTTATGTTGGGTTAATTTTGTTTTTTGTACTGATCTATCTTTTTTATAAAAAAGGTGAGTTAGTGCCAATTTTATCACCTAGCCTTTTCATTTTTGTTTCTTTACCTTTGCTGTACTGGTGGTTTTATTCAGACATGCAGTTCTTCTATTGGGACGAATTTTCTAATTGGGGAAGTATGAGTATAGAAACACTAAAAACAGATAAATTACTTGACCATATTCCATTGGGATTAACTAGTTATCCTCGCGGAGCAATCTTGTTTCAGTATTATATTGCCTCAAGAATTGACCAAAGTGAAGGAGCGATTTATTTAGCTCATTTTATCTTGCTACTCACTCCTTTACTATCTCTCTTTAAGTACATTCACTGGAAAAATTTTATTTGGATTTTTGTTGTTTTATCTTTTGTTTTTTATATTGTTTATCGTCAAGGATTGGGTGTTTTTTCTATTTATTTGGATCACATTATAGGTGTATGGTTTGCATCAGTGATGATTCATTATATTAACATACAATCTTCTTTAGTTAGGTTTCATCTCTACCACTCTTTTTTAAATTCAACTACAGTTTTATTGATTCCTGTTCTTTTTGTCATGCCATTATTAAAGGACTTGGGATTTCATTTTGCATTATTGAGTATTAGTATTATTCTATTTGATCAAATCATTTTAAAACCCATTCTATTTTTGGCACAAAATAAAAAAATATTTCCAATTTTAAAACAAATTTCTTTAAGCAAAAGCATCATTGTCGTCATGTTAGTTCTAGCTCCATTTTTATCTAAAAATTTATGGGATTTATATTTAGAAGAGCAACAAATAGGCAAGATTTTTACGCAAAGTTTTAGTTTTTCAATAGACAAGGTCAAAGAAGCATTTGATCCAGAACAAGCAATAGACAAGCATCGGCTGATTATCAACAAATTTTATCATGTTTTTGTCAGTGGAACGGTATTTGAGTATTATCCTAAGCAAATTCATCAAGAATTTTTAAATTTGACATTTAACTTTAGTCATTTAGATTATTTTTTAATTTACTCCTTTCTTTACATCATTGGAGTCTTTTTTCATAGAAGTCAATTTTTTAAATTAAGATTATCTTTCATTTATTTAGCTTTATCTGCCGCTTTTATCCTCATCACTTCAGGCTTACTATTGAAGTATCTTTTTCATTTTGGAGATTATGAAGGAACACGATTGGCTTCATTTCATCGTTATCTTAACTCTTACATGATTGCTTTTGCTTCAATTGGTTTTGGCTTTTTATCTTCTTCTCTTGCATATTCAAAGCAAACTATCAAACAAATTTTATTGAATCCAAGATTAATTTTTGCATTACCATTCGTTGCATTCCTTTTTTATACTTATCCTGTGGATTTAAGGCATTTTTACCAAAAACGTGAAGGTGTTCACACTCAACAAAGGGAACGAATCAAGCCACAAGTGCAGAAAATTCATCAAACAATTCCTGCCTCTGCAAAACTTTATGTCATTGACCAAATTAACTATGGCAATTCTGTTGTTGCGGCAATGGTTCATTTAGCACGAGCATTAGAATTAATACCGATTCGCTTGACTTCAGGCTGGAGGGGCTATCCTTACGACTGCATGACACTTGGCACAGCAGAAGAATATACAGGCACATCAGATTTAGACTATGCTTGCGACCTTTCTGTTGAAGAATGGCAACAACAAATAATTGAAAAAAAATCAGATTTTTTGTACATCGTTTATATTGACCAAAAATTTTGGGATAAATATGGAAGAGTCTTTGAAGCCTTTGACCCGACAACTTTTTTATACAAAATCAACCAAACCAGCTCAAAAACAGTCAAACTGACTCCTGTTAAAATTCAATGATAAAACGTCCGCAAATTACAATTAAAATCGCATTGACCCTTGATGGCTTTATTGCACAAACGAATGGTCAATCTCAATGGATCACAGACGACCCAGCTAGGGAGCAAGGGCATCAGCTTCGTGCCAATCATCAGGCATTACTGACAGGTTGTGGAACAATCACAACGGATAATCCCAAGCTCAATTTTCGTTCAGGACAAGGCAAGTCTCCAACACTGATTTTGTTAGATTCTTACGGCATTATTCCACCAGATAGTCAATGTTTTGGTTTTGCTGATGAACGTCAAGTCATCTGGGTTGTAGGGGCAGATTGTCAGACAGAAGAACTTGAAAAACCTGAAGGTGTGGAAGTGTTGCAAAGCACTACAATTCGTCCAGAATTAGAGTGGCTATTACCGTTGCTACATGAAAAATATCAAATTAAAACGCTTTTAGTAGAGGCAGGCACTCACATAAATACCTCGTTCATTCAAGCCAAACTATTTGACAAAATTTGTGGATTCATTGCACCCAAACTATTAGGGTCAGGGTTGTCTTTATGCCAAAATTTAAATACTGACTTAAACCATGCTCCAGCTTTTCAAATTCTAAAAATGGAAATCATCGGTCAAGATATTTTTTTTGAAGCCATACCCCAAATTTCACCTAATTAGTTAATATCATTTTTTCAAAATATCAAAGATTTATTATTGAACCAAAATGGCAAAAAAATGGGGTCAGCATTTTTTAATCAAAGGAAAATATGCACAAAAACTATTAAAACTAGCAGGAATCACTTCTGATGATTTCGTCTTAGAAATAGGTTCAGGCAGAGGTTTTTTAACAACTTTACTTATTCAAGTTGCCTCTCAAATGGTTTGCGTTGAAATTGACCCTAAACTTTGTCAATTATTGCATCAAAAATATGATAAGCATCAACATTGGAGACTGATAGAATCTGATGTCTTAGATTTGCAAGAAGAACAATGGGAACGTTTGTTTGAAGCACCTTATAAAATTGTTGCAAACCTACCCTATCAAATTTCCAGCCCCCTGTTTTTTAGGTTGTTTGAGATGCGTCATTTGTTTCAATCTGTAACTTTAATGGTTCAAAAAGAATGGGCAAAGCGTGTTTGTGCTACTGTGCAAGAGGGTAAAAATTACGGTGCATTGTCAGTGATTGCAGACTTTGGCTTTGTGAGAAGATATGCGTCAGAAGTTCCCCCGACTGCCTTCCTGCCACCTCCTCGTGTAGATTCTGCTTTAATCAATTTAGTTCCAAAGCCTTATCTTCAAAATCCTTTAGTAGAAAAAGAATTTGCGACTTGGGTTAAAACATTGTTTGAGTATCGTAGAAAAACACTTTTCAATAGCTTTAAATTTGCATCAATCCCGCCCCCAATTATAGAAGAATTGGCAAAAAAGTATGACTTCAAAAGAAGAGTTGAAACATTTTCTTCAATAGAGTTATGGGATTTATTTCAAAATTACAAATCCATTCATACATCTTGATTTTCTTCAGTTTGACTTTTTTCAATAGTAGTCTTATTTTGGCAGATAGTTTTGCTGATTTTTTGAATCAAAAATCTATTAAAAATCAAAAATTTTCTAAAAATCTAAGTTCAAAACGTTTTCAGATTGCTGAGAATCAAAGACAAACGTTGTTAATTTTAGCAACAGCTGATTTGCATGGAGAAATAGACAATACTATTTACGATGTTCATGCCAAGAAAAAACGGGGGTTGTTGTATCTTTCTGAAACCTTGCAAAATCTTCGCAAGCAATTTTCAAATTCTATCCTGCTTGATGCAGGTGATACTTTGCAGGGCAGTCCTTCTGCTTTCTTATTCGGATTTGGTTTGAGAAATTGGAAGCAATCTTTGACTGTGAAACTGATGAATCAACTGAAATATGATGCCGTTGTTTTGGGGAATCACGATTTGGAAATCAAGCCATCGCAAACAGCCAAAGCCATCAATCAATCGCATTTCGTGTGGCTTGCCTCTAACCTAACCTCCAAAGGCAAGCAAGTTTTACCTCCCTACCACATTGTCATCAAAAACAAGATTCGTATTGGCATTGTGGGATTAACCAATCCAGCAATCAAATTGTGGCACAATGCAGACCATTTAGAAGGTTTAAGATTTGAAGAGACCGTCAAATCAGCAAAAGATTGGTTGCAGGTTTTAAAGTATCAGGAAAAAGTTGACTTCACTATCGCTTTGTTACACAGCGGATTAGGAGAGTTTTATGACAGAAAACATGCTTTAATCAGGGGTCTGTTTCCACCAAATTTGGCAAATCATGTGGCGATGCTTGGATATGACCTTGTAATTTCAGGACACGAACATCGGACGTTTCCTTATCGCTTGAGAGACAAGTCCTTAAACTTTCCAACTCCTGTTTTACAACCTGGGAAACGTGCTGAAGGTGTTTCTAGTGCGTTGATTGAGTTTCAATTTCAAAAAGGCAAGTGGCATGTTTTGTCTATCAAACGACAGTTCCATCGTGCCTCAAAAGTCAGAGACTCCAAACTTGTCCAAACTTTTCATCAAGACTTGCAACGTGTGAAAAGCTACGTCAATGAGAACACGCTATTTCAGTTGTCCTACATTCCAACGTTAGAAGACTTCCAAAAATGCGGTGCCATGCTGACACGCCATGCCTTAAAAAAGTTTCAAAAATCAGATACGTTTTCTGCGTTCGCTCCTTTTTCAAAGCGAGCATGGAAGAAGCTGAAAGTTGGCAAAGTCATCTTGAGACGAGACCTATTTACGTGGCTACCTTATGACAACTTTCCTGTTTTAATGAACCTTTATGGTCAACAAATCCAAAAGCTGTCCGAACCATTCAAAAGATGGAAGCAGGGGCGTCGTGTTCAAAAAAGTGCTGTCATCTTGCCAACAGATTTTCATCAGGAACACCCTGTTTTGACGCCTTCCCAACTTTATCCTATTTGGATTTCAAACTTTCATTTTAACGGAGGTGGGGGCTTGCGTTCCCTTGCTTTGATTCACGATTCACAAAAAAAACTTCAAACTTCAGAGACTTTGCGTGATACTATTTTTCTTTTCTTAAAAACACCTCAAACAACACCTTGTCCTTTTTTAAGTCATGCTCAAAATTAAATCTACACTTCTTTTATTAATCAGTTCATCAGTCATCTTTGCACAATCTCCCAAGTTCTTCATTTCATTGACTGAATCCTTTGCTCAACAGCATCTTAGCTCATCATTTCAAGGGCAGAATCTATCCGAAAACCCTGTGAATTTGTATGGATTTTCTGAACCCCGTGTTTCGTTTTTAGAAGAACAAGCTCAACTGAAGGCAAAATTCTGGTTTAAACGTTTTTTAGACCCTGAACAAAAACTTTTGATTGTGGATATTACAGGGGATTTTAAGGTAAATTTTTCTTTGGTGTTCAAGGAAAATCAACTTCGCTTCCAGAATCCCAAACTTCAACAGCTCAAAATAGAAAAACAACCAGAACTAGAAGAGACGTTTGTCCCTGTTTTTGAAGAATTTTTCCGTCAATTAGTCATTTGGGACGACCAAGAAAAAATAAAAAATGAATATGGCTGGACAGTGAACAAGTTTGATGTCTCTTTTCAAAAAAAATTGGTACAGATTCGCTTGAATGATGACAAATGGGAGTCTCAAACTCAACAACAAACCATTTTTTCAATCCACGAAGATTCACTTAATTTGATCTTGCAAAAATGGAATCCTGATTGGAGGCTAGACATTTCACCTAACGAACAGTCGGGAAAAGCAGGTCTCATCATTCAAAACAAAAAACAAAGTCAAGCACTGGCTCTGACGCCTCTCTTGAAAAATGAAGAAGACCAGTTGTTGCTTTTTTTCCAAAATGTGGATTCCAAAGATTCTCCTTTGGATAAACTTCAAATTCCTTTACCTTTTGCCAACACTTCTCAAATTCCTCAAGTGTCTCAAACGTTTTGGCAAAATGACAGGTTGACCCTTCATTTTCAGTAAGCCGTGAAAAAATTAGTCTCCAAATTAATTTCAAGTCTTTCTGAATTTGATGCCAAGACAGACCGTCTTGTCCGTTTTCGCAATGTTCCTGCCAAAGATGCCGCATTTATGATGCTGTGTGCCGCTATTGTTGGGGTGGGGTGTGGAGTGCTGGCTGTCGTTCTAAATGGTTCTGTACACTGGATTCAAAACTTTTTAGGAAGTTATGGACAGTCGGTTTGGACGGTCTTTTTTCCTGCAATGGGTGCCATTCTTGCGGTGTTATTTGTGAGGTGGATTAACGACCAAGGGGGTCATGGAGTGCCTGAAGTGATTCAAAGTGTCACGCTTGGTGAGGGAAAAATAGCAAAAGGCATGGTGCGTTCAAGGTTCATAGGGAGTTTGCTGACGGTGGGTTCAGGGGGTTCTGCAGGTTTGGAAGGTCCAATCGTTTGCATTGGTGGTGCATGGGGTGCAGCCATCGGTAAATATTTGCATTTAAGCGAACGCCGTAAAAAGCTGTTGATAGGCTATGGTTCTGCGGCTGCAGTGGCTGGAATCTTCAATGCACCTTTAACTGGGATTGTCTTCACTTTGGAAATTGTGTTGCAAGAATGGTCTATGATGACAATCCTACCCATCATCGTTGCTGCCGTCACAGCGACTCAAATCAGCCGACTCTTGTTAGGTGATAAACTCGTGTTTCAACAAGAATTGATGGGGTTTTCTTTGACAAGTTTGTTGGCATGTATTGCTCTTGGAATTTTGACAGGTTTGGCATCTGTTTGGTTCAAGTGGTTGTTGACATGGAGTGAATCCTACTTTGGCAAGTGGAAAGTCCCTTTTTGGCTCAAGGCAGGTTTGGGAGGATTGGGCGTGGGCATCATCGGATACTTTCAACCTGAAATCTTGGCAGAAAGCTACTCTACAACACAATCTTTTTTAACTGGTGAGCATTTACCTGATTTATCCTTTGTGTTGATTTTCTTAGCTCTCAAAGTTCTGGCTTGTTGCTTGACATTAGGAACAGGCGGAGTCGGTGGAGTCTTTGCACCCAGCTTGATTTTAGGGAGTTCTTTAGGTATGGCGTTTGGCTTAGCACTGCATTACCTACCTTTTGGTGAGTTTGCCGCACCTTCTGCGTTTGCTTTGACAGGTATGACGGGCATGCTAAGTGGCGTCATGCACGGACCTTTGACAGGCATCTTTTTGATTATGGAAATTACACGTGGATATTCGTTGATTTTGCCTTTAATGTTGACTTCTAGCAGTGCCATGTTGGTCAATTACGCCTTAGAGGTGGGGTCTGTTTATACACGTGAGTTGATAGAACGTGGCAAGCTGGCACGACCGGGCAGTGATGCCTACGTCTTGCATCAGTTGAACATCAGAGACATTTTGGACAAAGATTGCTTGGTGGTTCGTGATTCTATGTTGCTTGAAGAGTTTTTGGAAGTCTTTAAGAATGCTCATCGCAATCTCTTCCCAACGCTTGATGAAGACCAACGTTGTGTGGGGGTGGTGTTTTTAGATGACATTCGCCCCTATCTTTTCCATCGTGAGCTTTATCAGCTGGTCAACATGGGCGCAGTAGCAAGGGAATTGCCTACCATTGACCCGTCTGCTCCTGTTCCCCAAGCCATCCAGATTTTTGAAACCTCTAAAGAGTGGGCGTTACCCGTTGTAGAAAATTCTAAATTCCTTGGCATGCTTTCCAAATCTACACTTTTTGACCACTACCGTCATGAACTTTTGATTCATTCGTTTGATGTGTAAATTTGAAAAAATGCACAAGGCTTGTTTCGTTCTAAAAACTAATCTTCGCAGGGGCATTTCTACTAGTCTTGGTGCCATCGCCAAGCTGTCCAAAAAAATTATCACCCCAAGAGTAGATTTCTCCATTTGTCTTGACTCCAATACTGTGTCCTCCTCCACCATACACCAAGTCCCAATCAGTATCAGAACCAATCTTCACAGGAGAAAGCCTATCGGTCGTGGTGCCATCACCAAGCTGCCCATAATCATTCTCTCCCCAAGCCCACAATGTCCCATCTTTTTTGATCCCTAGAGAATGCCTAACACCGTCCAGACTATTTCCTCCAGTAGAGACCATTTTCCATTGGTCAGAACCAATTTTGACCGGAGAAAGCCTATCGGTCTTGGTGCCATCACCAAGCTGTCCCACATGATTCCGTCCCCAAGCCCAAAGACTCCCGTCTGATTTTAATGCTAATGTAAATGACATAGCTCCACCATACACTGAATCCCAATCAGTATCAGAACCAATTTTGACAGGAGAAAGTCTTTCGGTCGTGGTGCCATCACCAAGCTGTCCCATATGATTCCGTCCCCAAGCCCAAAGACTTCCGTCTGCTTGTATCGCTAGTGTATAGCGATCTCCAGTAGATACGATTTTCCATTGGTCAGAACCAATTTTGACAGGAGAAAGTCTGCCGGTCGTGGTACCATCTCCAAGCTGTCCCTTACTATTATCACCCCAAGCCCAAAGACTCCCATCTGGTTTCAAGCCCAAAGAGTGATTTATTCCTGAAGAGACGATTTTCCATAGGTCAGAGCCAATTTTGATAGGAGAAGGTCTGTTAGTCTTGGTGCCGTCGCCAAGCTGTCCAAAATTATTCTGTCCCCAAGCCCAAAGTGTGTCATCAACTTGTATCGCTAATGTGGATCCATTTAATCCTCCAAAGACAAACTTCCATTGGTCAGATCCAATTTTGGTAGGAGAAAGTCTGTCGGTCGTAGTGCCATCACCAAGCTGTCCCTTATTATTCCGTCCCCAAGCCCAAAGACTCCCGTCTGATTTGATGCTATGACTTGTATGAAAAGGCACTCTGTTTGTAATCTTGCTAAAATCTATTGTAGGTAACACCACTTCAAAGCTCCATTTTTGGCTGATGTCTCCTACATTGAGATCTACTTTGCCCTTGCCTGCCTTCAGACCACGAATGTTCAAAGTACTTTGGAAAGCGTCATTTTTTGGCAATGCGATTGTGAGAGAACCTGCTTGGCTTTGAGTCTGTCCTGAAGCAGAGAGATTGATGAGGCTAGGGTCATACTTCAAGCTCAAACTCAAATCTTCAGCGACATCTTTCAAATCACAATTCAGGTTTGCAGTGATTTGACTCCCTTTGTTCACTTGTGTTGTGGAACTTTGAATCTTGCAACTGACACTTGCCAGCTTTTCTTTTGCCTCTTCTGAATCTTTGGAAGGATTACAAGCTGCCAAAAGCAATGGAACACACACGACGACAAATACTTTTTTGAATGTCATAAGAACCTCTTTTTGAAAGAATGATGAGATAAATTGTTTGCAGAGAAAAAACGACTTATGTTACTTATAAAGCTCAAAAATAGCAATAAAAAATCAAATTCAACACTCAACTGACTGACGCAAGCATCTCTTTCAAGGAGTGAAAGCAGAACAAGAGAGATTGCTGGTCAAGGTCAACCATGACTGGTATGCTTTATTGTTTCAATTTTCAAAAGAGTACCCTGTCTTGATAGTTTGGTTGCAACTGGTCACCTGTTGCTTTCAAAATTGACATGGATTTAGTTGTTTTTATTCTTGCAGATCATTTATTTTTTGAAATCACTTCTTTAGTTTTTGAAATATATGACAAATCAATCCCAATACATTCTTGCACTTGATCAAGGGACGACAAGTTCCAGAGCCATCATTTTTGACCATGCTTCTCAAGTTGTGAGCTTCTCCCAAAAGGAATTAACACAATTTTATCCCCAAGAGGGCTGGGTAGAACATGACCCGCTGGAAATCTATGCTTCTCAAAAAGCGACTTTGGAAGATGCACTGCAAAAAGCAAATTTGCAAGCCAGTCAAATTGCCGCCATTGGCATCACGAATCAACGTGAAACGACCATCGTTTGGAACAAGAACACTGGAAAGCCTGTTTATCATGCTATTGTTTGGCAGTGCCGTAGAACTGCCCCTATTTGTCAAAAACTGAAACAAGCAGGGCTGGAAAAATACGTCAAAGAACAGACAGGCTTAGTGATTGACCCTTATTTTTCTGGCACAAAAATCAGGTGGATTTTAGACCATACTCCAAACCTGAACATTGATGATTTGCTTTTTGGCACAGTAGACAGCTGGCTCATTTGGAATTTGTCTGACAGGCAAACGCACGTCATGGATTACACCAACGCCTCAAGAACCATGTTGTTTAATATCAACACCTTAGAGTGGGACGAAAAACTACTTGACGCCTTAGACATTCCACTTTCCATGATGCCAGAGGTCAAAGCATCTTCCACAGAATATTGCCAAGTTGCAATAGATGAAAGCGGGGTTAAAGTTCCCATTGCAGGCATTGCAGGCGACCAACAAGCGGCATTGTTTGGGCATCTTTGCACACAAAAAGGGCAAGCAAAAAACACTTACGGCACAGGTTGTTTTCTTTTGATGAACACAGGTCAAGACAAAATCACTTCTCATGGTGGTTTATTAACAACCCTTGCTTGTGGAGCTAAGGGAGACCCTGCCTATGCTTTGGAAGGTTCTGTTTTCATTGGAGGTGCCGCGATTCAGTGGTTGCGTGATGAAATCAAATGGCTTGATTCTGCAAAGGATTCTGAATATTTTGCAACTCAAGTGGAGTCTTCTCATGGCACTTATGTCGTGCCTGCCTTCACGGGTCTGGGTGCGCCTTATTGGAATCCTCATGCAAGAGGCATGATTGTTGGTTTAAACCGTGATACCAACTTCAAACACCTGATTCGTGCCACTTTGGAAAGCATTGCTTATCAAAACTTTGACATTTTAGAGTCTATGCAAAGAGATTCTGGAATTTCACTTGATTCGCTAAAAGTTGATGGCGGTGCGGTTGCCAATAACTTTCTGATGCAATTTCAAGCTGATATTTTAAATGTGGAGGTGCTTCGTCCAAAGTTGACAGAACAAACAGCACTGGGTGCTGCTTATTTGGCGGGGCTAGCTGTTGGATATTGGAAAAACACTGATGAATTGATGAGCAATACAGACATTGATCGGAAGTTTGTCCCCACTTACACACAAGACCAAAGGCAACAAAGTCTGGCAGGTTGGAAAAAAGCCATCAAATGCTCGCAAATCTGGGCAGATGAGTAAGCTAGCCAAAGGATTATGCTAGCTTTTTTCAGGCATGAGGCATCAAATTTTTTTAAAAAGAATAGCTAGGTTGCCATGTCAAAAAGGATTCAGTCACAATGCAGTCCCAACCTGATAAAATCCTGATTCGCACCCCTAATTGGCTTGGTGATTTGATGATGGCGACGGCATTCATTCAACTTGTCTTAAAAGAATTTCCGCATGCGCAAGTAGATTTGATAGTGCGTCAGGGTTTTGAGGGGCTTCCTCTTCCCAAACGAGGAGACATTCTAACTTTTTCAAGTCAGGCAACTTCAGCAGGACGTTTTGGCTGGTCTTTGCGTTCCAAAAAATACGACCGAATTTACATTTTACCGCCTAGTTTTTCATCTGCTTTGATGGCATTCTGTGCAGGTATTCCAGAACGTTTTGGTCTAAAAGAGCAGGGGCGTCGCTGGCTTTTGTCGCCTGCAGTGACTTTACCTTGGCAACCAAGAACCCGTCATTTAGTAGAAGAATATGCTTGCCTTCTTGGCAAAAAAATGAAACGTTCTGAACTGAAACCTTGTCTGTCAATCACTCCCGAGTGGATTCAGCAACAACTTCAATCCCTTTCATATTCACTGCCAAAGTCATTTTTAATGATTGCAGCAGGGGCATTGTATGGACCAGCAAAAGAATGGATGCACTTCGCCAAACTGGTCAAACATCTGCTTCAACAGACATCGCATGACATTATTTTGGTTGGCACAACAAAAGACTACGATCAAGGGGAAGTCATTCGTGCAGGAGACTCTCGGGTGCATAATCTTTGTGGTCAAACCAATTTACCTCAACTTGTCGCTCTTTGCTTTCAGTCTCAATTATTGATCAGCAATGATTCTGGTGTGATGCACCTCATGGCAACTTTAGGCAGACCACAAATTGCTCTTTTTGGCTCTACTTCTCCAGTATGGACAGCACCATTGAGCCAAGCCGCTCATGTTTTAACCCTTCAAATGCCTTGTAGTCCTTGCTTTGCTCGTGCCTGTCGCTTTGGGCATACCAACTGTTTGAGGGACATGACACCAGAGTTTGTCATGCAACATATTTTAAAAATTCTGTCAAATTCTACCAAATCAGTGCCAGCTACCTGAATTTTAAAAAAGTTTATTGAAGAACGAACCAAGTTTGTGTAATAATCTCTCACTTGGATTGCTTTGTTTTTTTAAAATTCTATAGGTCTAGCAGAGAAGACAAAAGTCAAGGCAGTTTGGTGCTCTGCTAGATTCCTCCTGAAACACCAAACTGCCACCCTTCTTAAGTCAATGAGATTGAAATGACTTGTTTTGGCTTTTGCTAGCTTGGTGTTTTTCTTTTCTTCAAAGGAACTGTTCTTTTTGCAAAATCAAATTTAAAAACCGCCAATTTTTATGATTCCTGCATTACTTTTAGGACGCAAAGGGTCTCAAGGATTCCCGGGAAAAAATACTTACCCCGTTTTAGGCAAGCCTTTGACCTACTACCCCATGAAAGCGGCACTTGATGCCAGTTCTGTTGACCAAGTTTATCTTTCTACTGATGACCCTGAATTAATGAAGATTGGAAGGTCGCTTGATGTGCAAATCATTGAACGACCTGACGAACTTTGCAACAACACTGCACTTGGTGAACATGCCTACGTTCACGGCTACCAAGAAATTTGCAGACGCAATCCCAACAAAAACATTGACTTCATCGTTTTACTTTTTTGCAATGCTGCAACAGTCACAGCCTCTTTGATTGAACAAGGAATCCAAGTTTTAAAAGACAAACCAAAAATAGACTCTGCCGTTTCTGTGTCACGTTACAATATGTGGTCTCCATTGCGTGCTAGAAAACGTGACGAAAATGGGTTGCTTCAGCCTTTTGTACCTTTTGAGACATTTGGCGACCCAAAAACTTTAAATTGCGACAGGGATTCTCAAGGTGATGTTCTCTTTGCAGACATGGGAGTTTCTGTTGTGCGTTCACGTTGTTTAGACCACTTGGAAGATGGCATGTTGCCACAAAAATGGATGGGACAACACATTTTCCCGCTGGAACAAGAAGCAGGTTGCGATGTGGATTATGAATGGCAAATTCCAGTTGTAGAATGGTGGTTGAAAAGGTACGGGGGGTATTCTTAATTTTTAAAATTTAGAAAGACATGAAGATTTTGATTACGGGAATTGCGGGCTTTGTGGGTAGCTCACTTGCACGTGCCTTCAAGAATGAAGGACACACAATTCTTGGAGTAGATAACTTGCACAGTGGCTACGCCAGCAATGTTGATGAGGGCATCACCTGGGAAAAAAGGGACATTCGCCACGAAAATGCCTTTGATGGATTGGAACAGAATTTTGAAGTCATCATTCATGCAGCTGCTCAGTCTTCAGGAGAAAAGTCATTTGATGACCCCATTTATGACATGGATACCAATTTGAAAGGGTCTTATCTCACTTACCAATTTGCCAAAAAATGTGAATCAAGAATCATGGTCAACTTCAGTTCTATGTCCGTTTATGGGCAAGCACCTCATCGGTCTGTTGTTGATGAAAATACGATCCCTAAACCGATTTCACTTTATGGAAACACCAAACTTGCAGCTGAAAATCTTTTGCATACGTTATCTGCACAAGATCAAATTCCTGTAGTCAGTCTTCGTTTATTTAATGCTTATGGACCTTCTCAAGATTTAACAGAAATGAAACAGGGCATGGTCAGCATTTATCTTTCATATCTTTTAAATTATGAAAAAATTCAGGTCAAAGGATCAAGTGAGAGAGTGAGAGATTTTATTTTCATTGATGATATTTTTAGTGCAATTCAAGCCATCATCCATTCTGAAAACCCTCAAACTGGTTTCTATAATTTATCCACCAACACCATCACCAGTGTTTTAGACTTAATCTCTTTAATGAAAGAGATTACAGGTTTTGATAAACCTGTTCTCTATGAAGGATACACTCCCGGTGATATTCTAGGATTTCAAGGAGCAAATCAAAAACTACAACAAACCTTTTCTTGGCAACCAAAAGTTTTATTGAAAGATGGTTTGAAGAACATGATTGAATCTTATCAAAACTACTGAAAGAGTAAGGAGTATATGCAAAAAATTTTAATTAATTATTGTAACAATGATTTTAAAGAAGCGAGAGCAAGACTAACGAAATCAGCGTTAGAAAAAGGAAATTTTGATCGTGTTATAGAATACAGTGCAAAAGATATTGATAAAGATTTTTATCAGGCAAATAAAAAAATCTTAAATAAAAGAAGAGGAGCAGGCTACTGGCTTTGGAAACCTTATATTATTCATAAAACTTTAAAAGAATCTAGTATCAAAGATGGAGATATTGTTTTTTACTGTGATGCTGGAATAGAATTTCTTGCTCCAATAGATTCTCATTTTTCTTTATTTAATGAGTTACAACAAGATGTGATTCTTTTTGATACCAATGTGTTATGCAAAGACAGATGTAAAAGAGATAGCTTTATTTTGATGAATTGTGATGAACAAAAAGCCTATGATTTTCCTGTGATTTTAGCAGGCGTTCAATTTTATAAAAAAAGTTTAGAGAGTATTACATTTATTGAAAAACTTTTAAAGTACTGTTCCGACTATAGAATCATTACAGATAGTCGTTCAAAACTAGGTCAGGAACTAGAAGAATTCAGATGGCATAGACATGACCAATCTATTTTTTCTTTGATGGCTTATAAATCAAAATTGTCCATTTCTCATTCAGAATCTTTGCTTTGTGGTCTTGAATTTGGAGATGATAAAAACAAACCTCTGCTGCTACATAGGAATCATAATAGAACTCCTGTTCAAGCATTTTTATACCAAGTTTCTAGGTATCCAGAAGATGCTTGGGCTGTTGGTAAATGGAGAGCAATCAAAGGAATAATAGTTAGTCTAGTAAAGCTTAATATTATCACGTATAAATTCTATTGTAGAATAAGCCGAATATTCTAAGCGGCATTCTACTCATATTAAAAAAAGTAGATTTAATTTAATGAATGAATTTCCTATGTTTAAACCTAACGGACATAGTAACAATTATTGTCAAAAAACTCTCTTAACCAAACAAACTGTTCAGCAAACTTTTCCTTTTTCAGCAAAGCTATGTGAGAATTTTTCACCAAAATTTGAAATTACTTCAATAGAAAACTTTGCTAAAAAAGCTACTTGTAACCAATTCATTGAAGAGTTAAGAAAGAAATTTACTGAACGAGGAAGTGATAAAGCTACTACTCATAATTATCACTTGATTTATGGAACTATTCTTTCTAACAAAAATATCACAAGTATTTTTGAAGTTGGTTTAGGAACAAATGATACAAATATTGTGTCTAATATGGGAAGTGGAGGAGAGCCAGGAGCATCTTTTAGAGCTTTTAGGGATGTTTGTAAAACAGCCCTTGTGCATGGTGCCGATATTGATAGAAATAGTTTATTTGTAGAAGAACGTATTGAAACCTTTTATGTATATCAAACTAAATGGGAAACTTATGAAAAGCTTGCAGAAATAACTCTTCCAAAATACGATTTAATTATTGATGATGGACTTCACTCTGCAGATGCACATATTTCTACACTTAATTTTGCTCTTGGGAAAGTCTCAAAAGAAGGTTGGATTGTAATAGAAGACATCAATTCTTCAATGCAACCTCTTTTTCAAGTTATTGCTGCATTGATTCCTAAGGATAGATATGAGTGCTATCTAATAAAAGCAAAGATGACTTTGGTATTTGCTGTAAAAAGGATTCAATAATTGGGATTGGTATTTAGTGACTGACTATCATTTCCTTTCGTCAGACTTTCCTTCAGAACTGTAAGTGAGACTTTTACCTCATACCACTCCTAGATTGTATCAATGAATCTCACGGCTTCCATTTGTTGCAGGATATATTGATGGCAACTTTAGTGAAGTGCCGCATGCTTCTTGGGTTTATTGTTCTTTACGAGATTTTTTAAAAAATTTAAAAAGATGACTAATTTATACGAACAAGATTTTGTCCTCTGGGCAGAACATCAAGCCAATTTGATACGTTCAGGCAAGTTTGAACAATTAGACACAGAAAATCTCATTGAAGAGGTTGAATACATGGCAAGAAAAGATAAACGAAGCATCACAAGCTATCTCATTGTTTTGATGACTCATGTCATTAAGTGGAAGACTCAACCTTCTCATCGTTCAAAAAGTTGGAGAAATTCTATCAATGAAACACGGCGTCAAATTCAGATCATCAGAGAAGATTCACTCTCTTTGAACCAAGACTTTATCAACACTATTTGGGATAACTGCTTTGAAAAAGCAACTGACAAAGCAAAAGATGAAACAGATTTAAAATCAACAATTCAAAGCCTTTCGTGGCAAGAAGTCTTTGAAGAAGATTACTTTTTAGAAAACAAAAAAGATGACTAATTTGTACGAACAAGATTTTGTCCTCTGGGCAGAACATCAAGCTAACTTAATACGTTCAGGTAAGTTTGAACAATTAGACACCGAGAATCTCATTGAAGAAGTTGAAGACATGGGGAATCGTCATAAAGACACGTTAGAAAGTCATTTGATCCGATTGATGATGCACATTATTAGGTGGAAGATTCAACCTCAAGAACGTTCAAGTAGTTGGCAAGGAACAATTCACGAGGCAAGAAAACAAATCAGAAGGAGCAGAAAAAAAATGCCTTCACTCAATGAAACATTTATCAATAGTATTTGGAAAGAATGTTTTAAAGACGCAACAGAAGATGCAGAAAGAGAGACAGATTTAAAATCAACAATTCAAAGCCTTTCGTGGCAAGAAGTCTTTGAAAAAGAATACCTTTTAGAGAGTCAAAAAGATGACTAATTTGTACGAACAAGATTTTGTCCTCTGGGCAGAACATCAAGCGAATTTGATACGAGTAGGAAAATTTGAACATTTGGACGTGGAGAATCTCATTGAAGAAATTGAATACATGGCAAGAAAAGAAAAAAAGAGCCTAGCAAGTCATTTGACTGTTCTTATGATGCACATCATCAAGTGGAAGATTCAACCTTCCCATCGTTCTACAAGTTGGAGAAACTCCATTTATAATGCACGAGATGAAATTGAAGAATTACAAGAAGATACACCATCGCTAAACGAAAATTTTATCAAAACTATTTGGAACAATACTTTTATAAAAGCCAACAAAAAAGCAGAAAGAGAGACAGATTTAAAATCAACAATTCAAAGCCTTTCGTGGCAAGAAGTCTTTGAAAAAGAATACCTTTTAGAGAGTCAAAAAGATGACTAATTTGTACGAACAAGATTTTGTTCTCTGGGCAGAACATCAAGCCAATCTAATACGTTCAGGCAAGTTTGAACAATTAGACACCGAGAATCTCATTGAAGAAGTTGAGTACATGGCAAGAAAAGAAAAAAAGAGTTTAGCAAGTCATTTGATCGTTCTTATGATGCACATTATCAAGTGGAAGATTCAACCTCAGGAACGTTCTAAAAGCTGGCAAAACACTATTAGAAATGAAAGAAAATCTATTAGTAGGATTAGAGATGACCTCCCTTCATTAAATGAGAGTTACATTCAAAGTATTTGGGAAAAATGTTTTAAGCGAGGAACAGAAGATGCAGAAGATGAAACAGATTTAAAATCAACAGTTCAGAGCCTTTCTTGGCAAGAAGTTTTTGAAGAAGAATACCTTTTAGAGAGTCAAAAAGATGACTAATTTATACGAACAAGATTTTGTCCTCTGGGCAGAACATCAAGCCAATTTGATACGAGTAGGAAAATTTGAACATTTGGACGTGGAGAATCTCATTGAAGAAATTGAATACATGGCAAGAAAGGATAAACGGAGCATTGCGAGCTATCTCATTGTTTTGATGACTCATGTCATTAAGTGGAAGATTCAGCCTTCTCATCGTTCCAAAAGTTGGAGAAATTCTATCAATGAGACAAGAAGGCAGATTATAAGAATTAGAAAAGATTCACCTTCACTTAATGAAAACTTTATGGAAACGGTTTGGGAAGATTGTCTTAAAAATGCAACTGAAAAGGCAGAAGATGAAACAGATTTAAAATCAACGGTTCAAAGCCTTTCGTGGCAAGAAGTGTTTGAAGAAGAGTATGTTTTACACCAAAACTAAACTATGGCAAAGAAACTAAAAATTGCGATTGTAGGGTGTGGTAGAGTCAGCCGCACAGCTCATTACCAGACTGTGCAAGATAATCCTGACTATGATTTTGTGGCAGTTTGCGACATTGACCGCTCCCGTGCTGACGAATGGGCAACCAAATATGGTGTAAAAGCCTACTACCGTTTGGAGACTTTGCTAGAACAGGAAGAGCTAGATTTAGTGAGCATCAATGTTCCAAATGGCAGGCACCCCCAACTGGCAACGAAAGTTGCAGCAAAAGGCGTTCATGTCATTGTTGAAAAGCCGCTTGCAACTAGTTTGTTAGAAGCAGAGAATCTGATTGATTGTTGTGAAGATGCTGGTGTGGAGCTTTTCGTTGTGCTACAAAATCGCTACAATGCCACGAATCAGTTGCTAAAAGCATGTGTGGACAAAGGAAGGTTTGGCAGAATTTCTAGCTGTCATGTCAATCTTTATTGGCATCGGGAGTTAAGCTACTACACCGAAGATCATGGTTGGCGTTCAAGACGTGACCTGTCAGGAGGCGTTTTTACTAATCAAGCAGTGCATTATGTAGATATGTTGCAGTGGATTGTTGGATCTCCTCCAGAAACTGCTTATGCGAAGATGGGGACAGCTGGCTTTTCTATTGATGTAGAAGACCATGGCGTGGGCGTCATCAAATTCAGCAATGGGGTCATTGGTTCGCTCAACCTTTCTAACCTGACTTTCCCAAAAGATTTAGAAGGCTCTATCACAATTCTTGGAGAAAAAGGAACTGTCAAAATTGGAGGGACATGTATGAACAAAATTGAAATATGGGAGTTTTCAGAATCTGCTGAAGAAGACCAATTAATCAAAGAAGCTGAGACCTCTCCCCCAACCGTTTATGGATTTGGACACATCACTTTTTATGAAAAAGTAGCAAATTACCTGTTGAGGGGTGCAGGTGAGACTGAAGTCATCACAGGGCGTGAAGGCATCAAATCGGTCGCTTTGTTAGAAGGACTTTACCTTTCTAACCAACTTGCTGAAGAAGTACGCTTTCCTTTAGCGAATAAGTGAAAATGTACAAATATCTAAATCCATCCAAATATTACAATAAAATTATCTATTACCTAGCTAGATATAAGCAGTTTCAATTTGAAAAAAAATATGATGTTCATTCCTTTCAAAAACAAGAAATTAGAAAATTTGAAAAATTTAATTGGAATTATCAATTAGCAAGAGAAAAACTAGATGATGTTCTGGTTAAGAAATCGCATCAAAAATTTGATGAACTATTATGTGGTATGGCATCTGTGCATTGGATTTTATTTTCTGCAATTAGTCTAAACTTTAATCCTAAAAAGATTCTAGAAATTGGGACTTTTGATGGACAAACTACATCTTTGCTTTCTGATTTGTTCCCTGATTCAACTATTTTTACTGTAGAACTTCCAGACAATGATCCTATTTTCAAGCAATATGGTAGAGAAGATTTGGATAAAAGATCTGAATTTTATAGAAAACAAGAGATTAACCTAAATCACAAAAATATTGAAGCCATGAAAATTAATAGTTTTTTCCTTCCAGAGAAATTAAATGATAAGTTTGATTTAATTTGGATAGATGGTGGTCATCTTTATCCAGAAATTGCATGGGATATTTGTAATGCTTATCATGCTATCAATGATAAAGGATATATTCTAGTTGACGATGTTATTATGGATTTACAAGGATACCGAGATGATTACGTAAGTCCTGATAGTTATTCTGTTATTGAATATATAAAACAAAGAACGAATGTAGAAGTCACCTACTTTTTAAAAAGGTTATCTCCAAAGTGGTCTGCCGATTCTAGTAAGAGGAAATTTGTTGCAGTGTTACAAAAGAAATGAAAAAAATCTTAATTACAGGTGCAAACGGTGGGATTGGTATGACTTTAGTCAATCTTTTTTTAGAAAAAGCTGAGTACAAAATTATTGCACATTATCATCAAAATAATAGTGATTTAGAAAAATTAAAAAATTCAAATTTAGAAATAGTACAAGGGACTTTTTCTACAAAAGAAGGGATAGAAAAATTTATTAAAAAAATAGAAAATTCTAATATAGACATTCTTATCAATAATGCAGGTGCTTATACATTTAGAAAATCTTTTGAAGAAGTAGATTTTGAAAGTATCTCATCTTTGTTAAATACCAACCTTATAGCACCAACATTAATCACAAAGGCAGTTTTACCATCCATGAAAGAAAGGCAATGGGGACGTATTATCAATGTTTCTAGCATAGGTGTTAAACATGGTGGAGGATCTGGAACAGCTGATTATACATTTTCTAAATCAGCCTTAGAAATGCTTACAAAAACTTTAGCAAAAGAGTATTCAAAATATAACACTTTAATCAACGCAGTGCGAGTTGGTGTAGCCGATACCAAAATTCATGGACTTAATCCCAACAAAAACATGGATGAAAGGATTAATATGATTCCTCTTAAACGCATTGCAAACCCTGATGAAATTGCCAAAGTGATCTTATTTTTATGTAGTGACAATGCCTCATACATCAGCGGAAGTACGATTACCGTGGCAGGTGGCGAATAAAGACAAACCTTGTTAGAATGGAATGTTTTAAGAATTTCGGAGCGTGGCGCAGTTTGGTAGCGCACACGTCTGGGGGGCGTGTGGTCGCAGGTTCAAATCCTGTCGCTCCGATTCTATCCATTTTTTGACACAGCTAAAACGAAGGTCAAGTACCGTGTTTTCATTTTGTTCTCTCTTCCAAGACGATTCAAGAGAAGTTTCCTTTTTATTTTTTAATGTCTTTTCCCTTACTTACTAATAGATGCCTAAAAATTTAAATGTAGCAAATAATCTGCGTATTGGTTCCATGGAGATTTTGCATTCTCCAACAGAGCTTGTAGAAAAATTCTCACTTTCTTCACAGGCGGTGCAGACTGTCATCACAGGACGAAGCATTGTGGAAGCCATTATTGAGCAACGTGACAGTCGTCTGCTTGTCGTGGTCGGTCCTTGTTCTATCCATGATCCTCAGATAGCAACGGAGTATGCCACGCGTCTCAAAACACTTGCAGATGAAGTTTCAGACAAGATTTATTTAGTGATGCGTGTTTATTTTTGCAAACCGCGAACAACAGTTGGCTGGAAAGGATACATCAACGACCCTTTTCTTGATGGCACAGAAAGAATTGAGGAGGGTTTGAAATTGGCAAGAAAGTTGTTGATTGACATTTGTGAGATGGGTTTGCCAATCGGGACAGAAATGCTGGACTCCATTACACCTCAATACATTGCTGACCTCATTTGTTGGAGTGCTATCGGTGCAAGAACCACAGAATCTCAGACACATCGGGAGCTAGCAAGCGGTCTTTCTATGCCTGTTGGTTTTAAAAATGGGACATCAGGAGACTTGGAAGTTGCATTTAATGCCATGCAGTCTTGTGCATCAGAACATAGCTTTTTGGGTGTGAATCAGGAGGGACAAGTTGCAGTCGTCAGAACCACAGGCAATGAACATGGGCATATTGTGTTACGAGGTGGAGCAGATGGTACTAACTATGACGAAAACACTGTGAAGCACGTGGTAGAACAGTTGCAAAAAAAGGATTTACGTCAGTCCATTGTTGTAGATTGTTCTCACGCCAACTCTAACAAAGACCATGCTCAACAACCTGCTGTCTGTCAGGAAGTTGTTCGTCAAATCAAAGCAGGTCAGAAGGCTTTGACTGGGGTGATGATTGAAAGCAATTTGGAAGAAGGCAATCAGCCTCTCATTCCTAATCAACCTTTGAAATATGGGGTCTCTATCACAGATAAGTGCATTGATTGGAACACCACAGAACAGTTGATCAAAGATGTCTGGAAACAGCTGTGACTCTGTTCTTTTTCCTTTAACTGCTAATCCGATTGGATTACATCATTTACTAATTGCAAACCAAGCTCTCAAACAATTAGGGCATTCTGGGCAGGTGATTTTTATCATCTCCAACGGCTTGCATCCTGACCCTTCCAAAAAGCAGTCCATTGCTTCTTGTGAGAAACGACTAGAATGGCTGCAAAAATCATTAGAAGCTCACCACGAACTGCAACACCGTTTTGACAACTTTCAACTGTCTTTAAAAAATACAAAAATTGACAAATCAGAGTTTTATGAAAATAGACCCGTCTTTCTG
Organism: bacterium; assembly: GCA_965233585.1. GTDB lineage: Bacteria > SAR324 > SAR324 > SAR324 > NAC60-12 > CBDDTI01. The sequence continues at coordinate 725,516 of CBDDTI010000747.1, read as the reverse complement.
CAAGAACATATTGAAAGGTACAGCCAAGCCAATCAAAAAATCAAAGTGCTGATTGGTAGCGATTTGCTGAAACGTATGCAAAAATGTCAGATTTTTTTGCAACAAAACTTGGAAGTGATGCAGTCTCAAGCAGAATTTTGGATTGTCTCTCGTGGGCAGGACAATATTGCTGGTCAAATGGAAGAGCTTGAACGTCAACGTCACGTCAAATTCTCTTGGCAAGAGCTTTGCTTCAACAATTTCCCAAACGGTTTGTCTGGTGTCTTACAACTTTCATCAACAACCATTCGTCAACTGGCAGTGGAAGGTGTCAGTTTAAAGATGTGCTTGCCAGCCTCTATTGTGCAAAGTGTGGCTCAACAATCCCATGTCTGGCAAGAAGATGTTTTGTATCAATTAAAACAAGGCTATGATGCACTGCAACAACAAATTGATGAAAACGTCAAAACAACCCAAGATCTTTTCAAACACTTAAAAAATGATGAGCAAGGTCACACTTTGGCAACAGTAGAGACTAGCACAGGAGGCAAGCTAGCAGATGCGTTTTGCAAGCCTTATGGAATGTCAAACTATTTTTTGGAGGGTCAAGTGCTTTATTCCAAAGGCTCACAACAGCAATTTTTGCATGACCAAAATTTAAGTCAAATCGTCTCAGAACAACACGTCTTGAAACTAGCCAGACGATTGAAAGAACAAACTCGGGCATCGTACGTGATTGCAGAGGCAGGAATGGCGGGTTCTCCAGACGGAACAAGGCAAAGTTTGAAAAATGGACAAGTTGCCCTTGCCTTGATTTCAGAGAAGAAAGAACAAACCTTGCTTGTTCAAAATCCTGTTTTTCTCACCAAAGAAGAACACCGCCTACGATTTGCTCTTGAGGCAACAAAAGAATTTCTAAAGATGATTGTCGCTTGATTTTTGACTTCCATGACGCCTACCCTTTTTTTAAACAAAAAAAATACTATCGGTTCTGTTGGGGCTTTCAAATTTTTTTTCATTTTGATTGTCTTGTGCTTGCTGAACTCTGCTAGTCTTGCACAAGAACAACAACCAGCTTCACAGGTAGATTGCTCCACTTTTCGTCCAAATTTCCCTGAAAATGAAAAACCTCCTTTGATGAGACGTTATACCATTCAAAACCTGCATTTAGGCATGAGTCTTTCTGCTGCAAAAAACATTCAGCCGTTTGACTCATTACAAACCATCAAAAAACATAACCAGCTTTATGAATACCATGCAGAAGTTTCCAATTCATCAGAAAAAATTTTGCTCTTGTTTACTGCTCAACAACAGCTTTATCAAGTGATTTATTCAAGGTATTTTCAAGCCTCAGTGTCTGACCAAGATTTATTTGAAAGGCTGGTTAGCAGATATGGCAACCCTGTTGCATTGTTTAGAGACCCAAATGCCTCAAAGATTCTTGAAGTCTGTTGGGGACAATGTTTGATGGTCAAAGAAAACACATTTTGTCAAAATGAAACGACTGACAACTATTTTACCTACTTCACAGTCTCACTTGACCAATCCAGAACACAATTTGCTATGACGCTCAATGATAGTGTCTTGAAACGAAGTAACGATTCTAACTTTGAACGTCGCTACCAGCAAAAATTATCTTCTCCTTCTAACAAAGAGTTAGACAAACTCAACTTTTAAACTTGGGAAAAAACTGATGGGATTGATTTATATTGTTGATGATGAACGTGTGATTTGCTCCATGTTAGAGGAAATCTTGCACGATGAAGGATATGAAACCAAAGTTTTTTACAATGCTGACCTGATTCAGGAAGCCCTTCAAGCACAACAGCCTGACTTGATGCTTTTGGATATTTGGTTGCCCGGTACCGATGGCATGGAACTACTGAAGGTGTTTCGTCAAAATTTTCCAAACATTCCTATTATTATGATGAGTGGACATGCGGGCATTGATTCTGCTGTCAATGCAATCAAAATGGGAGCCTCTGATTTTTTAGAAAAACCTTTTCAACTGGAAAGTTTACTTGGAAAAATCAGTTTTATTCTCAATCTGCCTAATCAAAAAAGAGCCTCCAACCCTTCTCAACAACATCTCAACCTCCCAAATAACGGTGCTGCCTGTTTGAAAAACATTGACCAACTGCAATGCACTGTCAAAAAAAATGTTGTATTAAATGGTGTCGGGCTACTAACAGGTCGCAGGACGGGCATCATCATTAGTCCTTTGGAAGAAAACCGAGGCATTGTCTTTCAATCCCTTGATGGTCAAATGATTCCTGCCCATGTTACAGCTTTGGATTCCTATGCACAAAATGCTCAAACGTTTACAGCAAATTCAACAGCAGTTTCAGCATTAGGCAAGAAGGCACGGACGGTGGAGCATCTGATGTCAGCACTTTACATGATGAGGGTTTCCAATGCTCTCATCAAAGTTGATGAAGAAATTCCTAACATTGATGGTTCTGCCAAAGATTTTTGTGATTTGATTCAACAGGCAGAAGTTGTTCCCCAATCTGAAAAATGGAAAGAGATTGTGATCAATAAAAAAATCTTAGTGGGGCAAGAATCTATTGAAGAAAAGCATCTGTTCATTGAGCCTTACGATGGTTTTGAAGTTCAAATGAGGGTGGATTATCCTGCACCTATCCATGAACAATGTCTGACGTTTAATGTCAAAACGAATGATTTTGTGACTGAAATTGCCCCTGCACGTTCTTTTAATACTTTTGAAAATATTGACATGGCTCAAAAATTAGGCAAGGTAGGAGGCGGTTACCTTAATTCTCACATCATCTTGCATGAAGGCAGAGCATTGAACACAGAATTACGTTTTCCAGACGAATTTGTACGGCATAAAATCCTTGATTTACTAGGAGACCTCTATCTTCTAGGTTTTCCAGTTCGTGGAAGAATTTATGCCAACATGACATCGCATGGATACAACCAAGAACTAGCCAAGCAAATTTACCAAGAGTTATCGTAAGGAGAATTTGAAAAAAACGCTAAAGAAACAAAGACATAAAGCCAGACAATATGCACTGGCTTTGCTTTATCTTGCAGAAATTCAAGAAGATCATGATGCTGTGAATGACTTTCTGCAAAGAAGTCAAACGAGTCAAGAAGTCAAAGCATTTGCAAGTGATCTAATTTTTGGAGTTTTTGGTCATCAAGTTCAAATAGAAGGACTTATCAGAAAAAACATGACAGGTTGGAAACTGGAGAAAATGACAATGCTGCTACGTCATCTGCTATTGTTAGCAACTTATGAAATGCTTTGGGTCAAAACACCAATGAAGGTTTTAATCAATGAAGCCATCATTCTTTCAAGAGAATTTATCAACAACGAATCTGCCCCACTTGTCAATAAAGTCCTTCAACAAATTTATGATGCTGAAGGACAAGCTCTTTCTTCCTAGAAGGTTGTACCAAAAAAAGACAATTAAAACAGTGAGCTAAAAAATATTATAGGTTAATTGTCTATACCAAACCCTATATTATACATTTTAAAAACTGTCGCATTTTGTTGACAAAATCTGGGGGCGTGTTGCTCCCTTGGTGTGTGCTGTGTAGCGATTGTTTGATAACATCAACAATTTCTGTGTCCGCATATGTGGTGAACCTGTGAGCGTTATCCATATGGGCGTACTGTTCTTCCAACGGTGGAATAGAATAAAAAACATGTTGCACATCCTTTGCACAAAATGCCAAAGATTCGGCAGCAGTCAGCATGTAGCTTTCAAATTCGCTGGCAAATATCACCGTTTTTAGATTTTTATGCTTTAACATAGATATAGGAAGCGTATCAGAAAAATCAAATACAGCCCTAATCCTATGGGACGGAATACCCCGAATTTTATCCATCAGCATATCTTTGTAAGCATCTGCCACCACTGCACTGGGCATCAATAATACCAAACATTCCGTCGCATCGGGGTGCTGTTGGCAAAACCTAGCCCACCCATCAATGATTTTATCAAAATGCTTACTTGGAACACACCTGCCCCATGAAAACAGCAAAGGTATATCGTCTTGAATACCGTAAGATTGTAGGGTTTGTTGCTGTGTGTGTTCAGAAATATTGTATTTAGGATTTTGCGTCCACACGCCATTTAAACAAGGAATCAAATACTGCGAATCAACGGCATAATTGCGTTCTAATAGTGCCTTGGTAAAATAACTGACATATGCGATTTTATCCATAGAGTATTGTTGCAATGCAAAAAATCCTTTTTCCTCCCAATCAATCCGTTGCTGGGCAAGGGCATCATTGCCCGCCATACCCAAGCTATGTGCCACAAAGATAATTTGCACATTAGGATTAGAGATATAAGAACGAACATTGGCAAGCATAATACCATGTACAACAACCGTCACAGTGTCATAGGATTGTGCAATTCCTTTAATCAATTCAGCTGTTTTTACGCAAGCATTTTGCCAATTTTGAATGTCTTGTAATCCCCAAGCGTTTTTAAGACTGCTATTATCAGGCACAGCATAAGTTAGTATATCCCCATTGTGTACCGCACACACATTGGCAACCTTACGAAATATGTCTTGCCTGTAATCTGCTGATGTATGACACACATCAGGGGAAATGGCGAATATATCCCGATTGTCAAAGTAGTCAAACTGGCATATATTATCAAAAAAATCAGCAACCACAATGCCTATACCACATTCCAGCGTTATAATACCGTCAATGGAAACAACCACAAATACATTTTTATTTTTAGACATAACCTTTATCCATTCACTATATTTTTTGTGCTTTGTAGATAATGCTGTTTGTGATTCTGTAAATTTTTAACATTTAAATAACCTATGGGACATTGTTGCATTCACTTTGCGTAAATTAATAAAAATGCTTCTGAAACATAAGTTCTTTTCAATCGGTGAATGCCAGATAACTCAATAATCCTAGAAAATTTTATTTTTAGGATTGACTGAATATTGATTCAATGGGGAATCCACTAGCTAAGTTTAATTGATAAACAGTTGAATCATTTTTTTAAGTTCTGCCCAATTATTTGCAGTCACACATTGGTTCTTTGATGCAATCTGGCAAAGGACTTGAAAAAATTCATCATCTTTGGAAATTGTATAACCAATGGCTCTGATGTCAACATCTGGGAATTTGATTTTTGTACTCATCACAATTCCAAGAGTGATAGGCGACAAATTGTCATCTTGCCCATCAGAAAGTAACACAATGGTTTTAATTGGCGTTTGATTCTGTGGGGCTTGGTATAAAGCAGATTGAAAATAAAAAATAGTATCATTGACAGCATGATAAAGATTGGTTCGCAATGCAAAATCGCCGGGCGGTTGAATTTTCTGAATTTCTGCTGTGAGGTGTTTTCTTGCAATGGAATCAGGCTTGCCAATAGGCTCAAAAATAGGACTCAAAGGAGGAGGTTTGACAGCAGGTGAGTTTTTGAGCTTGTCTATCCTGCTACTGAAAGTCCACAGCTGAAAGCGGATTGTTTCACGTAACGATGGAATCATGCCAATCAAAATCGTCTTTGCTGCATCAAGTTTGTTCAATCCTCTGGAATCAGGCAAAGTGCGTTCCATTGATCCAGAAACGTCCATCAAAAAAATGAGATCAATCCATTGTGAAATTTGGGGTAAAGCAGGAGTTGCTTGGGGCAAGGTTGGCGGTGCTTCTTCTGCTGGTGCAGCAGGCACAGGTTGTTGATTGGGTATTTGGGGCAAGGCAGGCGGTGTCTCGTCTTCTCCCAAAAATTCAGTGCCTTGCGCAAATAAGCGAACAGACAGGAAAATTGCTATAAATGACGTCCCAAACCATTTACAGCAACTCAAGACTGACTTCATGATAAGGGATTTGATAGTTAAGCATCAATTCTATTTGGTCAGAGTGCTTGCTCATCAGCTGAAAGCCTAAAAATTGTTCATAACAAATCAAAAAAATACTTATTTCTTGCAAAGATAGCTGAAGTTGAAACTGTTTTCTGATGCGATCACACAAATCTAAATCTTGATAATCAACAATCATACCGACCAGTAGAAACTCGTTATGCTTCAGCCTCACCTTCTTTTGAGATTGGAACGCCTCAGTGAGTTGCTTAATGATTTGTGTGCTGGTAGCCTTAACGACATTCATCTCTTCAGTGTTCCCTTTATCCATTCTATTGCCCTTTTTAAAATATTCACATCATCTTTGAGCTGTCCCATGTCATATTTTGATACCACGACAGCCTTTCTTTTGCATATTCTACATATTTAGGATTAATCTCACTACCAATGTAATATCTGTTTTTGAGCTTACAAATCTTAGCCGTGGTTCCAGAACCCATGAAGGGGTCATACACGACATCACCTTCCTGACTCCAAGAGATTAAATGATCTTCTACAAGTTTTTCAGGGTAAATAGCAGGGTGCTTGAAAGCAATTTCATCTTTCGTACTATGACCACGACCGACTTGATACTCCCAAACATTGGTTCTTCTGCCAAACTTGTTATACCCTCCACGATGGTGATTGTAAAGTTCCCCGTTATGTAGTCTTTTTGTGCCACTATCTCCTTTGCGACTTTCTTTATTCTCACGATCACAAATCAAATTGATTGTCTTGGGCTTTCCTTTGCTAAAGACAAACATGTATTCAAAAGTTTGCCAATAACTTTGGTTGTTACCGCACGCCCCTCTGGGAGTTTTTAAATAAATCATCGTATCAAACAAGTTGAAACCTACATCCTTAAAACAAAGGGCATGTTTAAAAGAAATCCCTGTTTCATTCCAATTTTTAGTCTGGTCTCCTATCACCCAAACCACGATGCCTCCATTTTTCGTCACTCTATAAAGACTTTTTGCAATAGATTGAAATGGCACTGAATGATTCCCCTCGTAACCTCTCATGTCGTCATAAGGTGGAGATGTGATCGTCATGTCTAAAAAATTGGAAGGCATCATTTTCATCGTCTCCAAACAATCTTCCGTATAAATAGTATTTAACTCTATTTTTCTGTGAGCAAGGTGGTCTATTTGGTCTAATAAATTGGTCTGATGTAGCATGGAACAGATTTTTACAGTTTTAAAAAGTTGTTCAACCTTGTCATAGTACCGTGTTATATCAACCTCTTTCAGTTTCAGACTTTATTGTATAGGTCTGACGTTCCAGATTTGCCGTGCATATTCATCAATGGTGCGGTCGCTGGAAAATTTGCCAATTCTCGCCACGTTGAGAATAGACATGCGCAGCCATTTTTTGCGGTCTTGATAGGCAGACTCCACCTCTTGCTGACAATCAATGTAACTTTGCAAATCTGCCAAAAGCATGTAATGGTCTTGATAAACCAAGTTGTTGTAAACGTCAATGTAACGGTCAGGTTCATCAGGATTAAAGAATCCTTTAGCAATCATGTCTAACGCCTCTTGTACTTCATCATTGATAAAATCTTTTGACCGATAGCCTTGATTCCTCAATGACGTGACTTCAGACTCTTCCATGCCAAAGATAAAAATATTTTCCCGCCCAATCTCTTCAGTGATTTCAATGTTTGCCCCGTCCATCGTGCCAAGAAGCATCGCACCATTGAGACAGAATTTCATGTTACTTGTCCCTGATGCCTCTGTTCCAGCAGTAGAGATTTGTTGTGAGATTTCAGTGGCAGGAATGATTTTTTCAGCAAAAGAGACATTGTAATTTTCAAGAAAGATGAAATTAAGCAAGTCCTTTGATAATGGGTCTGCATTAAGTCGTTTGCCAACATCATTGGCTAGATGAATAATGAGCTTTGCCATGTAGTAACCCGGTGCGGCTTTGCCTCCTATCATCACAGTGCGTGGAGTCCGTTTTTCGCTTGGATTGTTTTTGATGCGATTGTAAACGATGATTGCATGTAAAATATTAAGCAACTGCCGTTTGTATTCGTGAATCCGCTTGACTTGCACATCAAACATGGTGTTCGGGTCAACCAATCCATGCCGCCCCTTCAAATACTTTGCCAGCGCCTTCTTATTCTCTTTCTTCACTTGCTTCCATGACTGTTGAAAATCTTCATCATCAGCAAATTTTTCAAGCTGAGCTAAGTCAGAAAGTTTTAATGTCCATGAGTTCCCAATTTTAGAATCAATGAGTTGAGACAGCGAAGGATTCGCCTCCTTCAACCACAATCGGGGAGTGATGCCATTAGTTTTATTCTGAATTTTTTTAGGATTCATTTTGTGAAATTCACTGAAAATCGTTTGTTTCAAAAGCTCTGTGTGCAATGCAGAAACGCCATTGACCGTGTGGCTACCGATGATTGCAAGATGTGCCATGCGAACTTGCTGTTCTTCAGATTCTTCAATCAAAGAAAGTTGTTTGATGATTTGATCGTCATTTGGATAAGTTTTTTGCAATTCCAAAATGAAGAAGTGGTTAATGTCAAAAATGATTTGCATCAAGCGTGGCAATAGATTTCCCAGCAAGTTCACAGACCATTTTTCCAATGCCTCTGACATGATGGTGTGATTGGTATATGCGAAAACAGATTGCGTCAAAGACCATGCTTTTTGCCATGACAGCCCTTCTTCATCAATCATCAGTCGCATAAATTCAGGAACTGCGATAGCAGGGTGCGTGTCGTTTAGTTGGATTGCAATGTGGTCTCCAATCTTGTCAAAACTGGAATACTTGGCACGGTATCGTCTTAAAATATCCTGTAAAGAAGCAGAGACAAAGAAGTATTGTTGCTTTAAACGCAACTCTTTACCCATAAAGCCAGTGTCATTGGGATACAAAACTTTTGAGATGGTCTCAGTCTGCTGTTTCTGTTCAACAGCTTTCATAAAATCACCAGCATTGAAGAGGTCAAAATCAAAGTCTTTTGATGCCTTTGCTGACCAAAGTCTTAAATTATTGACTGTAGAAGTCCCATATCCTGAAATAGGAAGGTCATAAGGGATAGCAATCACATCTTGCGTGTCCACCCAACGAGAACAGGACGTTCCTTTTATATTCCCTCCTTCTTCAACACGTCCATAAAATTTGACTTTGACACCAAGACCATGACGCGGAATCTCCCAAGGATAGCCTTTTGAAAGCCATGTGTCAGGATGTTCTATTTGTTCTCCATCTTTAATTTCTTGGGTAAAAATTCCGTATTCATAACGTATTCCGTAGCCATAAGCTGGTAGTTGCAAAGTGGTCATAGAATCTAAAAAACACGCGGCAAGGCGTCCTAGACCTCCATTGCCAAGCCCTGCATCTTCTTCCTCTTCAAGTAGTTCTGAGAGGTCAATGTCAAAGGTTTCTAAAGTCTTTCGGTAGTCTTCATACAATCCAAGATTAATCAAATGATTTTTGAGGCTTCTGCCAATCAGATATTCAAGAGAAAGATAGTAAATTTTTTTATATTCTCCATCAAAATATTGCTTCTGGGTTTGATTCCAGTTATCAAGGAGCTTTTCACGGACAGACAAAGCGATGCTGGTATAAATGTCGTGCATTCTCGTTGTGTTACGATTCCGACACAACACAAATCTTAAATTGTATTGAATAGATTGCAAAACATCAGGCATATCTAACTTTTTTTGTTCAAGCCAGTCCCAAAGTTTATCAAGTTGTTGTTCTTTCATAGTTTTTTACGAAAATAGTTAAAAATTTTAGAAAAGATGCCGATAATGAAATATACTCTTCTTTTATCGTGTTGAAGAGAAAGGTCTTATCATATTTAGATTTATGACTAAACATCAAACTGTGAGTGTTGTGTTGAGTCTGTTGCTCATTTTAGGAGACTTCAGTCCATTGATGGGGCAAGAACCTCCTTCTGCCAACGTCAACAATCTCTTTGCAACATGGACTAAATTATCACTCATTGGGTACAGCCAACTCGAAATTGAGCTGGCACTGGCTCATGTCAAACCTGAGACATTAGACAGGGTCAAACATCGTCTCAGGCAAAAAGTGATCTACAATCTGCAAAAAATGCACATCGTTCAAGAGTTGAGAAACAGCACCACCCCGCTTGACCTTAACTCCATTCTGCAAAAAATCACGACAGAAATCCGTTTTGTTGGTCTTGAAAACGATGACTACATGCGGGACATGATCCGAGACACTTTTGGCGTGATCCCAGACGACACAAGTTAGTCCAGCTTACGAGTCAATGGTGGTTTACAGCTGTATAAAACAAGAGCCACCATCATCAGGGCGACGATCTGGACTTCTCCATCGCGAAAATTATTTTCAAAAAATCCTGCCACCAAAAAACTCACAATCCCTGCTGCAATGCCAAAAACTCTTGCTTTCACTTCAGGAGTTTCAGGCTTGTACCGAAACGGCAGACTTAGAACCACCCCCCATAGAAAAAGATAAGCGACCAACCCAACAACTCCTGTGTTTAAAAAGGTTTGCAGATAAATGTTATGAACTCCTGCAGACGTTGAATTGTAAAAAGTGTGAGAAGTCCCTTTTAAAACTTCTTGGCGATAAGACTCCATGACATGAGAATCATTGTCATACCCGATGCCGAACCAAAAATGGTCTTGAATTGCCAACCAACCTGATTTCCACATCAACAAGCGGTCTATATTTGCCGAAATGTCAAACCCAGACTTCACCCTCTTGACGATTGCTAAATCGTGGACTCTATCATTAAACGATAGTGCTGTCAAAAGCAAAGCAACAACGACAACCAAAGTGAGCAATACCCGTTTTTTGATACGATAGACCAAACAGCACAAACCAACGGCAAGCCCCAGCCATGCCCCCCTTGAAAGAGATGCTAACACTCCGCCAAACAAAGCAATCGCTACCACCAAATAAAACAGTCTCTCTTTCGGTTTCAGAAACTTCTCCAAACAAAAATTACAAGCAAGAGGAAGACCTAAAAGTAAGACACCTGCAAACGTCAGATGGTGAGTGTAGTTGCCTTTGCCATGAAAAAATCCTGTTGGCAAATGAGTGTTAGGGTCAAGATAAGGGGTCGCTACACTATTTTCAACACTACGAAACAAATCCCAACCTGTAAAATATTGCACGATTCCATAGCACGCAACAATTCCCAATGCTCCAAAAAAACAACGGAAAATCAGCATCGTATTGACAGAACGGATTGCAAAATAAAGAACAAAAGGAAGAAAAAGGCGATAGTGCGAACGTAAACTTTCCAAAAAATTTTGTTCGTAAGGATTGACTAGACTGCTCACAAGCACTGTGGCAATGAAGGTCAGAAAAACCCAAAATTCAAAACGAACGCGGCTTTTTTGTATTCTTTGAAAAAAATCTTTGACGTGAACCAAATACAATAGAATGATTGCAAATTCTGATGCGGCAATAGAAAAGGTACTAGCAATCGCAAGTGAATAAACACCAAATTTGGTAATCTTCTTCCTGTAATGCTGAATGTTTGGCATTCTACTCTAGCAGTTTAGGCGAAAAAATCGGGATTGTAGCATAAATAAGCCTGATGACTCAAACTTCGGCTTTTCTGGCGACTGCAGAGACAATGATCCCAATTTCGTAGAGGATAATCAGCGGCACTGCCATCAACCCTTGTGTAAATAAATCTGGAGGAGTCAAAACAGCTGCCACAATAAAAATTATCACGAGTGCATATTTTCGGTTTTTTCTTAAAAATGTGGCGTCAATGACCCCCATACGTGTCAGTAATAAAGAGATAATCGGTAGTTCAAAGACCAGTCCAAATGCAAACAGAATATGGACTGTTAAAGTCAGATACGCTCCCATTTGCAAAGAAGGCAAAGTGATGGAATTTTGGAAGCTCAAAAAGAAGTCATAGCCAAAAGGAAGCACGACAAAGTAGCCAAATAATCCGCCTCCAATGAACAATGGATACGATAAAATCAAAAAAGGCCAGACTGCGTGACGCTCCTTTTTGTAAAGAGCAGGTTTGACAAACAACCAGATTTGAGTCAGTGTAATTGGAAAAGTCAGGAACAAACCTGCATAAATCCCTATTCTCAAGTAAGTAAAGAAGGGTTCAGTCAATTCATCAAAAACTAAAGGGACGTTTCTACGTGCAAGAGGTTCTCTAAACCATGTCAAAATTGGCTGATCAAGCTCTATTTCAACAGATGCCACTGCGACAAATGCCACAAAGATTGCCCCAATAGAAATCAACAATCGCTTACGCAACTCTGACAAATGCCCCCCCAATGGCATCATTCCTTCTGTGAGTTCTTCATCATTTTCTTTCTTAATTTTTTTGGTTTCTTTCATTGACAACACTGGATTTATCTCATGGAATCTTGGCAAAAGCCGTCAGTCTATCACGGTTTTGAATCACTTGCTATGCTTTAAGAAACGGAACGAGAATGCACCCGAGAGGATTTGAACCTCTGACCTGCGGATTAGAAGTCCGTTGCTCTATCCAGCTGAGCTACGGGTGCAAAAACAGACGGAAGGTGAAGGAAGAGGAAAAACGAAAACACATTATTGTAACGAAAATTTTGATAAGGGCAAGAATTTTTAGTCAATTTCACCAATCTGCTTTTGACGCCACTTTCCAAACAAATTCTGACATCATTTTTGTATGAGAGGGGGTGTTTTTTATTACTAAGACAAGATAGACTAAGGATTTACTAGATTCTATCCATCACCAAACAACTATGCCTAAATTTGTTACTAAAGATTTCCTCTACCTCCCTCTTTTACCCCTGCGTGAAGAAGTGATTTTCCCTATGACAACCGTTCCATTGATGATTGGTCGTCCTTCCTCTATCAAAGCATTGGAATATGCGGAAGAACATCGCAAAGAGATTTTTGTCGTTACACAAATGCAACCTTCTGTTGACAATCCTGCTCTCATTGACCTTTGCAAAGTTGGAGTTGTGGGAACACTGGAGTCCTCTGTGAGAATGCGTTCTCAGGCAGTCAAAGCGATTTTTGAGGGAAAAAGACGTGCTAGGATCATTCGCTTTGAAGAACAAGACAAATGCTTCTTTGTCTATCTTGAAGTCTGGCAGAAAAAGGTGACTCAGAAAGCAAATCAGTTAGCCAATCAACTCAAGAAATTGTTATTAGACAATGCTGAGACGTTTTCAGGTAAAATTTCTGCTGAAAAATTAAAACAACTGGAGCAGTTAGAGTTAGAAACATTGCCCGATTTTTTAGCCCCGTTTTTTGACTTAAGTAAAGAACAAAAATTTTTACTGATAGAAGAAACGAATATTTCTAAACGTTTGGAATTGATTTTGAGTTTTTTGAAAAAAGAACTTGAAATCACACAAATGGGTGTCAAGTTACAAGACCAAGTCAAGGAAAGTGTTGCGGTGTCTCACAAAGAAGATTACTTGCACCAACAGTTACGTAATATTCAAAAAGAGCTTGGTCATGTAGATGAAAGTGGCAATGAAATTGAAGAGTTGAAAAAACAGATTTATTCTTGTGGAATGCCCGAAAAAGCCAAAGAAAGTGCGTTGAAAGAGTTGAAAAAACTTAGAATGACTTCTGCCACTTCTGCTGAAGCGAATGTCATTAGGAATTACTTGGAATGGCTTGTCAATATGCCTTGGAAGTACAACACACAAGAAAGTTTTAATCTGCAACAAGCCCAAAAAATTTTAAATGAAGACCATTACGGACTCTTTAAGGTCAAAGACCAAATTCTTGAATACATTGCAGTTGCTACTTTGAAAAAAACGATGAAGGGGCATATCATTTGTTTTGTGGGTCCTCCAGGCGTTGGAAAGACTTCACTTGCTAAATCCATCGCACGAGCCTTGAAGCGTGAGTTTGTCAGAATGAGTCTGGGTGGTGTCAGAGATGAAGCAGAAATTAGGGGACACAGACGCACTTACATTGGTGCAATGCCGGGGAAGGTGATTCAATCGCTTCGGAAAGTTCAAAGTACAAACCCTGTGTTTTTGCTTGATGAGATTGATAAACTTTATCAAAATTCAACCAATGCCCCCGCATCTGCTCTGTTAGAAATCCTAGACCCTGAACAAAATCAATCATTTGTGGATCATTATTTGGAAATTGACTACGACCTCTCTTCTATCCTTTTCATCTGCACAGCCAATTCCACAAACCGCATTCCCTTCCCTTTGCTTGACCGTATGGAAGTGATTCACCTTTCGGGATATACCGAATTGGAGAAATATCACATTGCCAAACAATTCATCTTGCCTAAGCAAAGTGCAGAACACGGACTCAATGCACGTCAGCTTTCTATAAGAAAGACCATTTTAATGAAAATTATTGAACGTTACACACGTGAGGCAGGAGTCAGGAATTTAGAAAGGCAACTTGGCAAAGTCTGCCGCAAGGTTGCAACACAGCTGGTCAAAGAAAATCAAGACCGCAACATTGTACTCAATCAATCCATGTTGATAAAACTTTTAGGACCCCCCACTTTTCATAATGCTTCTAAAGAAAATGCAAGTAAGGTAGGGGTCACAACTGGTTTAAGCGTCACTTCGTTGGGGGGAGAGATTATGATGGTTGAAATCAGTATGATGTCAGGCGATGGAAAACTCATTATGACGGGAAAACTTGGAGATGTGTTGAAAGAGTCTATTGAAACTGCATTTTCCTTTGTTCATTCTCAATCTGAACACTTTAGTTTGCCCCAAGAGACATTTAAGCAACACAATTTTCACATCCATTTACCAGAAGGTTCTATTCCCAAAGATGGTCCCTCTGTTGGAGTTGCGTTGATTTGTTCGTTGGTCAGTACCATATCGCAAATGCCAATAAGAAACGATGTTGCTGTCACTGGCGAAATCAATTTGCGTGGGAAAGTTCTCAAGGTTGGAGGCATGAAAGACAAGTTACTGGCTGCCAAACGTTCTGGAATTTTTGAGGTGATTCTCCCGCAAGAAAACAAGCCTGATTTGGCAGAAGTGCCTGAAGAAATTCTTGAAGACCTCAAGCCACACTTCATCACCAATGCAGAAGAAGCCCTTCAAATTGCATTTGTCAATTCATTTGCAATGAAAACTCCAACTAATCAATAAATTTGGTTTCAGCAGATTCCTTTATCGCTGACGAAAATTTGGATCGTAGTTTGGAGAAGGACTGTGGCGAAATTGATGATACAAAAACTTTTGTAGTTTGTAACTTCGTTCCTTTTCAATGTCATGGCTTTTCTTTGTATGTTTGGCAGATTGCCTTATCACTTCGTTCAGATGCGCAGCTTGCTTTTGCGTAGTGACATATGGAGAAGATGAGCGAGAACGTTGAATATTCTGCAGATACTCTTTAGGGATTCTCTGGTCTAAATCTGGCAGATTGTTGTGTGGAGATTGTATAGGCGTTGCAAGATGTGATTTAGAATACTTTTCATACTTTTGATGCAAATTGATTCCACGATTTGCAAATGACTCTCCCACCCCCAGACAAACAACCAATATTAAAAAAAATAACCCCTTAAATTGAGCTTCCATAATTAAATGATTTTTCTAAAGTAATCAATAGTGTGTTTCAAGCCGACCTGCAAAGAGACGTTAGGCTTCCAGTCTAGTTTTTTTTGAGCAAGTTCAATGTTTGGCTTCCTACGCAAAGGGTCATCTTCTCTTGCTTCAAGATGACGGATTTTTGACGATGAACCTGAAAGGTTTAGCACCAGTTCTGCAAGTTCCAGTACTGTAAATTCACCGGGATTCCCCAAATTGACTGGTCCTGCAAAATCATCTTTCTGCATCATACGCAAAATACCCTCCACTAAATCAGAAACATAGCAAAAAGACCTTGTTTGGCTACCGTCTCCATAGACTTCCAAATCCCTCCCCTGCAATGCCGCTATGATAAAGTTACTGACAACTCGCCCGTCATTCACACTCATTCTTGGACCGTAAGTATTGAAGATCCGAATCACTTTTCCATCCACTTGACTTTGACGTTTGTAATCAAACAACAAGGTTTCAGCCACACGTTTGCCTTCATCGTAGCAACTTCTGATGCCGATTGGATTGACATTCCCCCAATAATCCTCTGATTGTGGGTGAATTTGAGGGTCTCCATAAACTTCTGAAGTAGAGGCTTGCAAAAGACGAGCATTGATTCTTTTGGCAAGACCAAGCATATTCAACATTCCTAACACGTTGGTTTTGATGGTTTTGACAGGATTGTATTGGTAGTGAATTGGAGAAGCAGGGCAGGCAAGGTTAAAAATCCAATCTACTTCTAGCAAGATGGGGTTGATGACGTCATGGCGAATCACTTCAAAATGGTCTGATGACATCACTTGAGAAAGATTGCGTTTGCGTCCTGTAAAAAAATTATCTAAACAAATCACGTCATGTCCTTCTTGAATCAGACGTTCACAAAGAAATGACCCGATAAAACCTGCACCACCCGTCACCAAAACCCTTTTTGTCATTATTATACCTTCAATTATTGTCAAACCAGAAAATCATGCAAAAATTTATCCAAAAAGTCAAAAGCATTCCTGCTCATTCAAAATTGATGAAAATCAAAAAATTGAAACTTTTTGCAAAAATAGGCATGATGAAAGGCTTTTGAATCACCTCATTTGGATATTAAAAATTGACATGACTCATTTCTTAAAAGCAGAATCTATTTTCAAGGACTTCATCTGGATTCCTGCTTTTAAAGAAATAGACTTGGTTTTGAAAACAATCCAGTTCTGCCAATTTTGTCAATCATTGCGGGGTTGACCCACAATCTATTTTCAACAATGACTCTAGCTTGACAAAGTTTTGTCAAAAATTTCTATAAAAAATCTTTCAACATGGAACAACAAACAACTTACCAAGAAGCGGCACATCAATTTGAACCCAAGTGGCAGAAATATTGGGACAATCAAAAAATTTATCACACTCAGCCTCATCGTTCTAACAATCAAGATAAGTTTTTCATTTTAGACTTCTTTCCTTATCCAAGCGGATATGGTCTGCACGTTGGGCATCCTTTAGGCTACATTGCCACAGACATTTATCGTCGTTTTTTGCAGATGCAAGGCAAGCATGTTTTGTATTCTATGGGGTTTGATTCTTTTGGACTCCCTGCAGAACAATTTGCGATTCAAACAGGCAAGCCTCCCCGTTTGACGACAGAAGAAAACATTGACAACATGCTCAAACAACTCAATTTGCTAGGGCTTGCTCATGCTCCAGAAAAACGATTTTCTACGACTGACCCTGATTATTATCGTTGGACGCAATGGATTTTCCTGCAACTTTATCAAAGCTACTATGACCCAAGTGTAAAATGGACTGGAGCTGATGGTGTACAGAATCAAGGACGTGCATTGCCAATTTCAGACCTTGCTCAAAAGCTCAAAAACAAAGAGTGGTTACTTGACACCGATGGAATGCCCAAACCTCAAGAACTTTTGCCAGAAGGGAGAGAAGCACAAAATTCGGAAATTGCTGATGCGTTGGACAAAGCACGTCTTGTGATTTTAAGTGATGAATTAGTCAACTGGTGTCCTCAACTTGGAACAGTCTTGTCCAATGAAGAAGTCACAGATGAGGGTTTGAGTGAACGTGGTGGATTCCCTGTTTACCAGAGGTCATTGAAGCAATGGAAAATGCGGATTACAGAATATGCGCCACGTTTGCTTAAAGACCTTGAAAAACTCAACTGGCCCCAAGGAGTGGTAGAGGCTCAACGCAACTGGATTGGTCAGTCCAAAGGAGCAGAAATTGACTTTCAAATTGAAACGCAAGATGGAAGTTTTGAAACGTTGACGATTTACACGACTAGACCCGATACCTTGTTTGGTGCAACTTATATGGTCATGGCGCCAGAACACCCACTTTTAGAGAAAATCGTTGCCCCTGAATATCGCAACGCCTTATCTGAATACCAACAACAAGCCACACTAGCTCGTTCTGCCAAGCATGACTACACCAAAGAAAAAACAGGCGTCTTTACAGGGGGCTATGCCATCAATCCTTGTCAGAATCAGCGAATCCCTGTTTGGGTGGCAGACTATGTCTTGATGTCCTACGGTTCAGGTGCCATCATGGCTGTTCCTGCATCAGACCAACGAGATTTTGAATTTGCTCAAAAATTTAATTTGCCCATTGTTCCTGTTGTGAAACCTCATCAAAAATGGCTTGAAAAACATGCACCAGAGGACAAACAAGAGCCTCTGTATGAGTTTTATCTCCAACACCCTGAACAATTTTCAGAAGCCTTTTGTGACTATTCTGAAAGCATCAACTCTGCCAATGACGAGCTTTCGCTTAACGGTTTAAAAACAGAAGAGGCAAAGCTCAAAATGATTGAATGGCTTGTCCAAAAAAATCTAGGTCAAGTCAAAGTTCAGTATCAGTTAAGAGACTGGCTGTTCAGCCGTCAACGGTATTGGGGCGAGCCGTTCCCTATTGTGTTTGACGCCAAGCAAAGACCTTTTCCTGTTCACGAATCATGTTTGCCCATTCTGCTACCAGAATTGCAAGACTTCACTCCTGAAAGTTCAGATGACCCCAATTCACAGCCGCTCCCTCCACTCTCCCGAACAAGTGGCTGGACTGAAGTGGCAGGAGTAGAAATTGAAGGGACAGTTTACCTTTTTCCTGAACAACAAATCGGCAGCGATGCACAAATTGAAGGCAAATCATATAAGTTACAAAAATTTACTCGTGAGCTAAACACCATGCCAAATTGGGCAGGGTCATGTTGGTATTATTTGCGTTATTGTGATGCAAGCAATGACAAAAAATTTATAGACCCTGAAGTGGAGAAATACTGGTCTCTGTCCCAAAAAGAAGATGGGACATACAAAGCAGGCATGGTAGATTTATATGTCGGAGGCACAGAGCATGCGGTGTTGCATCTGCTTTATGCAAGGTTTTGGCACAAAGTTCTTTATGACTTAGGACATCTTTCTACGTGTGAGCCATTTGACCAGCTTTACAACCAAGGTATGATTACTGCCGACGCTTACAAAGACTCCGGTGGTTCGTATGTGGACATTACGGAAGTCAAGGTTTCCACACAAAATAAAAAAATGGTAGCAACACACAAGCAAACAGGGGAACAGCTTGAAATTGAGCAAGGAAAAATGGGCAAACGATTTAAGAATGGCATTGCCCCTGAAGACGTTGCCAAAGCATACACCGTGGATACTTTCCGCGTGTATGAAATGTATCTTGGTCCTCTTGATTCTACTAAACCTTGGAACCAAGACTCTATTATTGGAATGTTCCGCTTTTTAAGCTCTGTTTGGAACTTGTTGGAATTAGCCACAGACCAGCCCCTTCCAGAAGATAAAGAGTTAGAGAAAGCATTACATAAAACTATTCGTAAAGTGACCCAAGACATAGAACGACTGCGAATGAATACAGCCATTGCTGCCTTGATTGAATTGAAAAATCTCATGCGTCAACGCCCCCATCTTTCCAAAGCAGACCTCAAAACTTTTGCTTTGCTACTCTACCCTTTTGCTCCGCATTTAGGAGAAGAAATGCTTTTGCAACTTGTGCCTGATGAATTTGCACAAAAAAAATCTGGGCTTTTATTTGATTTTCCGATTTATGACCCAGAACAATGCCATGATGATTTGCTAGAGATGCCAATCATGGTCAATGGAAAAAAACGCACAGTCATGGCAGTTTCTACTTCTGCAAGCAAAGACGAGCTTGAACAAATGGGGCTGGAAAAAATCCAAAGATATCTGGAAGGTAAAACGATTCAGCGGGTCATTCCTGTTGTCCAAAAAGATAGACGTTTACTCAACATTGTTGTAAAGTGAACAGAATAAAACTAGATAAACTCAGAGTGATGAGTTACACTGATAGGCTTTGGAAAGGTGTCCGAGTGGTCGAAGGAGCACGCCTGGAAAGCGTGTGTACGTCATGCGTACCGAGGGTTCGAATCCCTCTCTTTCCGCCATCAGTTGACACTATCCTCATATCAAATTAAATTTCAATTCATCAATCCATTCTAAATGAAGACAAAACATGAGTGATTACGCCATTCAATTCCAGAAAACTGGTGATGCCCAGGTTTTGGAGAAAAAAGAGATTATTTTAGAACCTCCTGCCCCTGATGAAGTACAGGTGCGTCACCAAGCTGTTGGACTGAACTTTATTGATGTCTATCATCGTTCAGGGCTTTACCCTGTGCCACTACCTGCAATATTAGGCTTGGAAGCATCAGGGATTGTAGAAGTCGTTGGGAAAGATGTTTGCGATTTTCAAAAAGGGGACAGAGTGGCTTATGGAACAGGACCCCTTGGGGCATATTCTTCTGTACGCAATATTCCTGCTTCCAAAATTTCTAAACTGCCAGATTTCATTGATTTTAAAACTGCAGCAGGAATGATGTTAAAAGGACTCACCACACATTATTTGCTTCACAGCACCTACCCTGTTTCTTCAAAGGATACGGTCTTGTTTCATGCAGCTGCTGGAGGTGTTGGACTCATTGCAGGACAATGGCTTAAGCAGATTGGTGCGACGGTGATTGGAACGGTTGGTTCTGAAGCAAAGGCAGAACTTGCCAAAAATGCAGGATATGACCACGTCATTTTGTACCACCAAGAAGACATTGCCAAAAGGGTTGAAGAAATCACTGCAGGTCACAAAGTAGATGTTGTTTATGATTCAGTAGGACAAGCGACTTTTGAGGCATCAGTGAATTGTTTAAAACCTCGTGGCATGTTTGTGACGTTTGGCAATGCCTCTGGTGCTGTGCCTGATGTTGCCCCATTGACTCTTGCCTCCAAAGGCTCTCTCTTTATGACAAGACCCACTTTAGCACACTACACTCAAACCCCTGAAGAAACACAGAAACGTTCGGAAAGTCTGTTTCACGCCATTCAAAAAGGACTCAAAATTAACATCCAACAGGAATATCCATTAGAGCAAGCGTCTCAGGCTCATCAAGACTTGGAAGCACGTCTTACAACAGGCTCAACTCTCTTGATTCCATAACTTGAGGTCAATCCTGTGTCCATTTTGGGAATCCTGCTTGATTGGATTAGATATTTCTTAAAGATTCTTTTTTTGGTGTCGGCTTGATTTAAAGTGACCGAACATCTTCATCTGATTATTGACAAACAGTGCCTGCATTAAAAGAACAAAAGACTGAAGCTGAGACTGAAGGTAAGCAAAAGGAGTCTGAGTATACTCATTACCTCACTTTGGGAAATGTAGTCCCTCTACCAAGGGGGGAACTTGTCGGGGAGGTGAAAGAAGTTGTGGAAGAAATCAAAAAATGGAAGCAAACTTTTGATAACTCTATCCGATTTCGTTGGTCTCATAAAATGGGGAAGCCCTGCCAGCTTTCTGACCAAGCACTAGGAAATGACCTACTTCCTTTTATATCTGATGAAGTCTCGTTAAAACACATCAAGACTCTCAACAGTGACCCTACCATCTATGCCTCTCGTTTGGCATTGGTAGAGTCTATCTTGGAAAAAAATGAAAACTTAGGCTCCAAAACTCTTCGTAAACTTCTCCTTCACACCACTATTGGAAATTATAATCAAAAAATCAAGGTGGGTATGGGAACAACCAAAGAGATGATTTCTAATCGTAACTTGTCTCTTTCCATTGAAGCACAAAATCGGTACCTGCAAATGTGTATTAGTGAAGCAACTGAAGAGTTAAGAAACTATCAGAGAAAAATTTATGCCAATAAGAATAATGATGTTTACTATCAGCAAACAGAAATGATCTTAGAGCAGATTACCTTGCTTGAGTCCAACATTGGCAATATGAAGTATCTGAAGTCAATGAGTCAGAGGCTTGCACTAGAGCAAGGGAATTTACTGAAAACAGAGATACTACTTAATTTGTCAGCATTTGACTCCCTTGAACACCAAACCAAAAAACTTGATGAACAAGAGATTCATCGTATTCAACAATCCACCTATTCCTTGATCCAGGTACTGCGACACCTACCACTTCTTTACCCGTTGGCATACAATATTTTGGAGAGGATGCAAAATTGGGAAGTTGTCTATCATATTCAGGTGCCAATGAGTACTTTTGCAAGGTCTCAATTATTAGGAGGTGAATACTTAATGTTACTAGAAGAATTTAAAAATGCACCAAACCGATTAAAGGAGGAGTGCCTTAAAACTATTTTTTCCATTTTTGGAGAATGGCTGTCGTTTTCTAGTGCTTGCATGTCCAAGTTATCAGTTCCCAATTCTAATACTAAAATCCGCAATGCCATGACAATAGACTACTGCAATTATATTTTAAGGCATTTCTACTCCTTTGAGATTTTTCAACCTTATTTGCCAACAGGGTATCATCGTTCACGCATGTCCCCTCTTTTCAATAAAGGCTTGAGGTACCTCCGATACACTGAATCCTCGCAGCACACTCAAAAATTAGAACAAGCACTTGGAGAGGCATTGAGTCAGATGTCAACGGATTAACTCCTTTTTCTCATTGTCCTCTTCTTGATTTCCCAGATAGTCTTGACTGACTTTTCATAAAAAATGGACGCCTTCTTTAAAAATGGTCAATAAATTGCTAGAGTCCCATTCGGAAAGCCTGTCAACCTATTTGAATGACGCATGATATGACACAACCACAGATTTGGGCAATTGGAGGAGGCAAAGGGGGTGTTGGTAAAAGTTTTATCAGCAGTAACCTTGCTATCGCATTAACTCACAAAGGCTTTAATGTTGTTTTGTTTGATGGTGATCTAGGGGGGGCAAATCTGCATACCTGCCTTGGTGTTGCCAATCCACAGAAAGGACTTTCACACTTCCTTAACCATGAAGTGAAAGAATTAGCAAATGTTGCATGTCCAACTCCTGTAAGAAACTTGAAGCTAATTAGTGGCGCACATGATGCTGTCGGAATTACGAACTTGCGTCACGCCCAAAAAATAAGAATCCTCAAGGCTATCAAAAACTTAGATGCCGATTATGTCATCTTAGATTTAGGTGCAGGTTCTAACTTCAATACACTGGACTTCTTCTTGTTGGCAGATGTGCAAATTCTTGTAGTCATTCCTGAACCAACAGCCGTTGAAAATGCGTATCGTTTTATCAAGAGTGGATTTTATCGTCAAATCCGATACAACGCCCACGATAAAAACATCAAAGAGATTCTCTACACTGTCATGTATCGCGACAACATTTCAGGCGTGAGAACCCCTAATGAGCTATTAAACTACCTATCAGACCATGGTTATTCTGATTTTACAAAGGAACAAGTGGCACAATTTTGCCCTAAACTTGTGTTAAATCAAATTCGTAATGAACATGACCGTAGAATTGGATTCGCTATGCAACAAGCCTGTCATAAATACTTCGGAATCCGTTTTGATTTTGCAGGATATGTGGAACACAGCACAATGGTTTGGAAGTCTATTGTGCAGCGAAAGCCTTTGATGATGCAACAGACAGACTCACCAATCCAAGAAGGACTCCATCAGATTTGCGATAATTTGATCCGTAACAACTATCTCAAACCAGATCACTTTTTATAGTATGCAATTCAATGTTTTAAACAAGCACAAGCAGCAAAATAAAAACAAAGAGAATTATTATGAATTGTTAGGCTTGTGTTCTGATGCCAGTGAAAAAGCCATTAGAGAGGCATACGAGATCGCTATACAGACGTTTGAGCAGAACTCTCTTGCTTCTTATTCCCTGTTTTCTGCAGAAGAGTCAGATGGAATTTTAAGAAGAATTACGGAAGCCTACATGATTTTGAGCGACCCTATTTCTCGGAAAAATTATGATTACAAACTCCAAAACCAAGCCACCCCTAAAAAAGCCCCTACTTTGTTCCTTGTAGAGAACAATTCCACCCCAGAAGTTGTGGAAGAAGAAGATATGGAATCTCCTTTAATCATTAAAAATACACCTGCTGTCAAAGTGTTTACCAACGGAGAGACCCGCAAATATTCTTCCGATCGTTTAAGGCAACGAAAGTTACTTAATTATAAAAACCGCGTCTCCCAAGAACAGGCTGATAACTTCATTGCATCTATTGCTTGTTTCAATGGAGAAGCCTTGCGGACAGTCCGTGAAATCAAACAAATTGACCTTTCAGAAATTGCCAAAGATATTTGTGTCCGACTGGTCTATTTGCAAGCGATTGAAGATGAGAATTTTAAGTCTTTACCTTCTGCCGCAGTCTATGTCAAAGGATTCTTACAAAGTTATTCCAAAAGTCTGGAATTACCCCCAGAAAAAGTCATCCAAGACTATATGCGACTTTTTGAACACTGGCACAATTCTCATTCCTAACCTTCTCTTCTTACTCAAAAAATGATTGAAGACTATCAAGCTCGTTGTGAAGTCATTGCTACTCGTTTAATCAGTTTGCGGGGGTATCTTTGACATTGCCTCAAAAAAGACCCAACTTGAAACACTTCAAAATGAGACCTCGCAAGACACTTTTTGGCAATTAGAACCTGACGCACGTGCCAAAGTTCTTAAACAAGCCTCCAATCTTGCTCATATCATCAGTCAGTATGATAAACTTGCCTCGCTTTGTGAAGAAATTCAAATCGCCATAGAACTTTATCAAGAAAGTGAAGATGCTGATTTTCTGTCAGAGGTTGCCCAAAATTTAGAGCATGCAGAAAGTCAAAGTGAGGAATTAGAAATTGTGCATTTGTTTTCACAGCAACATGATGAAGGCAATGCGATTGTTGAAATTCACCCAGGGGCAGGAGGTACAGAGTCAAGTGATTGGGCAGCCATGCTTTATGACATGTATCTTAAATGGGCAACTCGTTGTGGCTACAAAGTAGAAGAGTTAAATTTTCTTGCAGGAGACGAAGCTGGCATCAAATCTGTGTCTTTTGCAGTTGGAGGCATGTACGCTTACGGCAAGCTAAAAACCGAACATGGCGTGCATCGTTTGGTGCGGATTTCTCCTTTTGACTCCAATAAACGACGTCATACCTCTTTTGCATCAGTCTTTGTTTATGCTGACATTGAACAAGAGATTGACCTTGAAATCAAACCTGACGAACTTCAAGTAGATACTTATCGTGCAAGTGGTGCAGGAGGTCAGCATGTCAATACCACTGATTCTGCAGTCAGAATCACACATCTACCAACAGGAATTGTTGTGCAATGTCAAAATGAGAGGTCTCAGCATAAAAATCGTGCAACTGCTATGAAAGTTCTCAAAGCTCGCCTTTATGAACGTGAACTTCAAGAAGCCAACAAAGAAAAAGACAAACTTCATGCAGAAAAACAAGAAAATGCGTGGGGTAGTCAAATCCGCAGCTATGTACTGCACCCTTACCAGATGGTCAAAGACCATCGCACCAACCATGAAACAGGCAATACCTCTGCAGTTTTAGGTGGAGAGCTTGACAGCTTCATCAAAGTTGCCCTTTCTAAAAAAGCCTACCTTTCTATTTTTTGAAAAAATCGTTTTGACTTCATTGGACTCTTCCCCAACCCTCATCAAGTTTCAAATGAGTTGATTCAAATGAACATCAGCATATTTGCAACTTGCCATTTAAAAAAATTTATGAGATTCTACCTGTTTTTTATGATTCACACCTATAATTAAGGAAAACGATGGCTCCTGAATGGATTTTTTACTTCTTTGTCATTCCTTGGATGATGGTCATTGCAAGTGTTCCTGCAGTGGTTTTGACCTTCCTATTTTCGGGGATTTTTGGGCAAGTGCTTAACTATCTTTATGATTTCGGTCTTCTCAAAACTTCTAAAACACCCTCCGCATAATTTGAATCTCAGTGGCTTATGAGTGTCTTGTTAATCAGATACTCTGAAATTGGAATTAAAAGTCGGAGTCGTCAATACTTAATCGGACTGCTTGCCTCCAATATTCGTAGGTCTTTGAAGCCGTTTTTGGTGCAGTTACATGTGGAGTTTGACCAGATTCGTATTGATTTTGAAGGTCAAAGGGAGCAAGTCTTAGAACTGTTGAAGAGCATATCGGGCATTGCCTACATCTTGCCTGTTTTTGTTTTACCACGTGAGCTTGACGTCTTATGCCAGTTTGTTTGTGAAAAATTGACCTCTCTTGCCAAACAAAAGTCAATCAATTCGTTCTGTATTGAATCCAGACGCAAGGACAAATTTTTCCACTTAACTTCTCCTGAGATTGAGGCAAAAGTAGGACATGCGGTGCAAAAGCAGTTTCCCGATTTGCAGGTCAAGCTCAAACAAGCAGACCTAATCATTTACCTTGACATTCAGCAACAACACATCTTTGTTTATTTTGAAAAAATAAAAGGTCTCGGTGGTCTGCCTGTCAAACTTCCACACCCAACAAAATCTGCTGACCAACCATGTTAGGCTTCAGAAAAATTTTTAAATCCTTATGAAACAATACAAACAAGAGTTTGCCCATTTTCTAGTAGAGGCAGAGGCATTGCAATTTGGGGATTTTACGCTCAAAAGTGGCAAGCAATCTCCGTATTTCTTTAATTCGGCATGCTTCAATCAATCATCATTTTTAAAGCGTCTTGGAATGTTTTATGCCCAAGCCATGACAGAATACTTTCCTAACTGTGAGCTTATATTCGGTCCTGCATACAAAGGCATTCCTCTAGCCATTTCAACAGCCATGCAATTAGAGTCACTCAAACATGAACCTGTCAAATACTGTTTCAATCGTAAAGAAGCCAAACCTCATGGGGATCAAGGTTTGTTTGTGGGATTCACGCCTCAAAATGAAGAAAAGCTAGTGATTGTTGATGATGTGATGACCAATGGGGCAACGAAGACGGAGACGATTGAGCTGATTCAATGCACACTCAATGCAAAGATTCTTGGTGTTTTAGTTGCATTAGATCGTATGGAAATTAATGCAGAAGGGATTCAGTTTAGTGTTGCATTTGAGCAAGCGACGCAAACTCCTGTGTATTCTATTTTGACAATCAAAGAGGCTTTGAAAATTTTGACAAATCACAAAATCAATGGCAAAGTTTACTTAACTCAAGACAAATCTGACCAAATTTTTCAATATTTATCTCATCAATAATGTCAAACCTCTCAAGCATCTCTAAACGAACATTACAAAGAGCCAAAACATCGTGGCTTCAATCGCAAGAAGACTATAAAATGGCAAAAGAATGCGTCAAATCTCAAATTGCCAAAAGCGCCATGTTGAGTTCTCAATCAGCAGTAAATGCTTTAGCTTCCATTTTAGAAGCCAGCGGAGGTTTTCAGCTCCCTACATTCTCAGCTGTTGAATTGTTGAACGCTTGCATTGAATACGAAACCAAGTTACTTGAACAATCAGGCAAGCCGTCCACATTAGAAGAGCTACGAGCGGTTTGTTATCTTCTTGATGAGTGCATTGAACGTGATGCTTTTGGAATCAAAAAGACATTACCCACCTTTACGCCAGACTTTGCCAAGTCGCTCCTTCGTGCAACAAAAAAAGTGCAGACGACTATTGGCAAGTTTTGGAAAACTCACGAAAATTACTGGGACTCTCTTACTGTGGATTGATGAAAAAGGAAGTTTGACAAGACAAGTTCTGAAGCACAAATGGCACTTCAGAACTTACAAGATCAGTTTTCTAACCACTGATTGACAGTACTTTGGTTATCCTGAATCCATTGCTCAACAACGGATTGTACAGATCGTCTTTCAAAATCAACCTTAAGAACCCACTCATTGATCATTTCTGGCTTTAATTTGACATTGTTAATGAACTTGACAACGTCAGGTAGTCTTTTTTGAAGATGGCTGGAATAGGCAATATAAACCTTAGCATCTTGAGCGGCACAGTTAATTGAGCTATTTTTCAACCAATTTGGGTCCTTCTTAGGGTCTTTCATTTGGCTACATCCCTCATAATATGCAGGCTCTTCCAGTTGTCTTAAATCATACTTGGCATGTAACCACTCCGGACTCCAGTAGTAAAAGATGATTCCTTTTTTTCGCTTGTAACGCGATTTGAGTAGCCCTTTAATTGCCGCATCAGAAACAGATACGACTTGATAATGGTCACTCAAGCCGTAGTCCTTCCAACGAACTTGATTTTCTGCGGTGATGTTCCACCCAGGCGCACCTGCCCAGTAATCACCTTTGCCATCTCCATCAACATCAAACAATCTGGAAGTCTCTTTGTCCTTCAGATCTTTGACGGAATAGATTTTATGTTTATCCTGAATGTAACCGGGAATAAAAAACGCATTTTTACCAACGTAGTGCTGTTTGCCGAGTATGATTGTGCCTCTTTTAGCATAAGTGTCATAAAGGTTTTGATTATTTGGCAACCATAGGTCAGGGTGAATGTCCACACTGCCTTCGTCCATCGCTTTGTATAGGACGGAAGGGTCTAATGCCATATATTTCACATTGACATCAAATTGCTTTTCCAAAATTTGTTTCAACACGTCTTGGATTGCAAGAGATGCCGTCCAGTTGAGTTGCCCAATGACAACAGTTTCTTTTGCGAAAGCAGAAGAAAACCCCATGCTAGCCAAAACAATCAGAGAACTAGCAAGATGAAAGAAAGTAGATTTTATGTATTTCATAATTTCAAAATAGTAAAAAGTTAAACACCAAGTAGGTTTCTACCTAATCCACTTGGCACAAAAAAGGCTAGTGTTTACGGACTCCTTGCACAAGGCGGTCAAGAATCACAGCACAAAAAACAATGCTCATGCCACTTAAAAGTCCTGTGCCTGCCTCCACCTGTTGCAAAGAAAACAACACATCATAACCCAAGCCACCTGCACCAATCAGTGCAGAAATCACTACCATTGAAAGCGACATCATAATACTCTGGTTCACCCCCGCCATAATGGAGGGAGTTGCCAACGGAAGTTCAGCTTTCAAAAGAAGTTGTAACGGAGTCGCTCCATAAGCAAGTACTGCCTCCTTGACCTCTTCAGGCACTTGCTCAATTCCCAATGCAGTTAAGCGAATGCAAGGGGGCAGAGCAAAAATCACGGTAGCAATGACAGCTGGAGTCTTTCCAATAGAAAAGAATGCGATTGCAGGAATGAGATAGACAAAACTTGGCATGGTCTGCATCATGTCAAGAATCGGCTTCATAATCAGTGAGACATAGCGATTTTTGACAGAGCAAATACCAAGAGGCAAGCCCAACAAAACACAAAGGAACGTTGACACAATCACCAGTGACAAGGTACTCATCGTTTTTTCCCAAAAACCAAAGACACCAATGTAAGTGATTGCAAAAAGAACGAATAAAGTGAAGCGACTACCGCCAGACTTCCATGCTGCCCAAAGTAGAAAGACAGCAATGATTGGCCAAGGCGAATTGACCAATACCCACTCAATCGTTCGCAGTATGGCATTCATACCAAAAGTGAAAGAATCAAAAAAACCTTCAAAATTGATAGTCAACCACTCAATTCCATTGTCAATGGAATTACTAATCACAAATAAAAGTTCGCTGCTATTAGGGAATTTTTGTAAAACGGAGTCTTTGTCTTCCAACAAGAAACGTGTGATGGTGAGATAATACCCAACACTGCTAACGAGGACTCCAGCAGCCAGACTCACAAAAGAGCCTTTTTTAGCAAATTGAATATGACAACCAACCTTGCGTAGCAATGCCCTAGCTTGGTCACTGACAATGACAGCCAGAAACAAGCGAGAAAACAACAAAGTCAACGTCGCATGTTGCCAACTCTGACCTTCAATGTAGGTTGATGCAATGTAGGCTAGACAAATACAATCTACTGCGAATGCAAACCAAAAAAATCCCCAACTTCTCTTCCAGCCTGCCCAAATTCCCGATGTCAAAAAAGTTCCTAAAATAGAATACGACATTATGGTCTGACAATTCCTTTTAATAAATCTCTAGGGGAGACAATGCCAACGATTTGGGCATTATCTTCAATCAAGGTTGGGTGACCTGTTTCCACTGTCAAATCTACTAACTCACCAAGTATTGTCTGGGGCGTTGCTTTAGGAAAAGTTTGGGTGAGATGTGCAGTGGCAGGGTTCTTTTGCTTCCATTCCTCTAACCCGCTCATGATCTGAGCAGCGACCACAAATCGCAAAGGAGAGACATTTTGAACAAACTCCCTGACGTAATCATCAGCAGGATTTGAGATAATTTCTTCTGAGTCTCCAATCTGCACAATTTGACCATCTCGCATGATGGCAACTCTGTCACCCAGAAAAAACGCCTCATCAAGATCGTGCGTGATGAAGATGGTCGTCTTTTCCATTTTAGAAGAAAGGCTGAGAAATTGTTCTTGAAGTTGAGAGCGAATGAGAGGGTCTAAGGCACTGAAGGGTTCGTCCATGAGCAAAATATCTGGATCAGAAGCAATCGCACGGGCAAGACCAACACGTTGTTGCATACCTCCTGAAAGAGTGTCTGTCTCTTCATCTTCCCAACCCGAAAGTTCCATCATCTCCAATGCTTCTTCTGCACGAAGACGCCTTTCTTTCTTCTTGACTTTCTGCAACTCCAAACCAAGAGCAACATTTTCCCAAACAGAAAAATGAGGAAGCAATGCCATGTTTTGGAACACCATGCCAATTTTTTGGGAACGGATCTGACGCAACCTCTTGTCAGAGACTTTAGCAACGTCCTCACCGTCTATCAAAACCTCCCCTGAAGTTGGTTGAATCAGCCTGTTGATGTGACGCACAAGAGTTGATTTGCCAGACCCTGAAAGCCCCATGATACAAAGAATCTCGCCTGTCTTGACCTGAAGGGAAACGTCTGAGACACCAATCACTGCACCATACTTGTCCAATGCTTCTTCTTTGGAGATGGCAGACTGATCTTTCTGCAAAATCTTCCAGACCTCATCAGAACGTTCTCCAAAAATTTTCCACAAAGAACGGCACTCAACTTTATACTCCATAAGACTTTATGTTTGATTGACATTGCAAACCCTGATTGATTATTTTAGTCAAATGAGGCAGAGTCACTACAAAGTCGCTTGCAGTTAAATGCCTTAAGAAAGTACTGCTCAAGAGACGATTTCAAAACACTCTCAAAGCAGAATGAAAGGAAGACAAAAAGGGGCAATTTTCTTTAAGTTCATTCAATAAAAATGAACCAAGTCATTCATTAAAACATAATGAGTCTTTGAAAGTCAAGGATTTTATTTAAAAAATTCTTGACACTATAAAACCTATGGAATCAAATTGTAGTATCTTTGACCAAATAAAAGATTGAAATAATGAAAAAAAATGTATTATCTTTTTTGGCAAAGAAAGTTTTAGAAAACTTCAAAAAACATGACCTGCTTTTTGAATATGAACCCATTCTTATTTTGGTGAGTGGAGGTTCAGATTCTGTTGCATTATTGTTCCTTCTTTGTGAAATTTATCAAGGTCATTTTGAGAAAATCTCTGTCTTACATTTTGACCATCAACTTCGTCAAAATTCCAATACTGATGCTCAATTTGTTAGAAAAATTTGTCAATCTATGAATCTTAAATTTTATTTAGAAACTGCACAAAATACAGTTCAAAATTCTAAAAATCTTCAAGAAAATTTTCGTCTATGGAGAAGAAAAACATCAGAAGAATTTGCACAAAGAAATTCGTCTAAAATTGTATTAGCACATCATCTTGATGACCAAAATGAAACCATTTTACTCAAACTATTAAGAGGAGTTCATTTATCCCACTTACAAGGTATGCGATGGAAAACTTTGCCATACATCAGACCGTTACTTAACATTCCAAAATCTGACCTCGTCCAGTATCTCAAAGACCATCATCAAACATGGGTTGAAGATGAGTCTAATCAATCCCCAAAGTATTTAAGAAATCGTGTGAGACATGAATTGCTCCCTTTGATGAATGAACTTGCCAATGGAACACTCAATCAACGGCTCAAATGGCTTCATCAACAATCAGCTCAACTGCAACAAGATTTGGAACAATTTTTACAACAAAAACCAGCCCTTGATGCCTATGGTTTGCTAGACCTTACAAACTTGCTACAACTTTCTACTCTCCAGCAAGAGGCAATTTTACATCACGAATTTGAGAAACATGGTTTAATATTGTGTTCACAGCAGATTGCAAAGTTTAGGAACGCATGTGCTAATCCTCATTTGAAAATGAAAGAAGAGGTGGCAAAATCATATTTTTTTTGTAAGCAAGAGGCTTTTGCATGGATTCAAACACCTCATCTCACCCAAAAAATCACACTCCATGACTTCGTTTGCTACAATGACATTGCAGAACGTTGGAAGATTGAGATTGCTAATCATTGTCATTCACAACAAGCATTTGCTTTGTCTGTTCAAAAAAATTCTATTTTAAGGCTTCGTTTTAGAAAAAATGGAGATAGCTTTTATTCTGTAGAAAAAAAGAAGCTGTTCAAGCTCAACAAATTTTTATATGAGCAAAAAATCCCTTTGCCCCAAAGAGACCATTTGCCTTGTCTTTGCCTTGATGACAAAATAGTTGCGGTCTTCCCTCATTTTACAGGTCAAGACCACTCACAAAAAAACACAATCCAGATCTGGATGACGCTATCTTTAGTTCAGTAGATTCAAAGATTCAGCACAACAAGCAACGATTATTTTCGGCTCAAAACCTTGATGAAAGTCCCTCATGCAAGAATGGTTTTTTAGGAGTTCTTTACAAAACTGGCAAGCGCAACAACCATTTTGTTTCCAAACTGTGAGACCCAAGATTTTATTTTGTTCTGTCAAATTTAACGCAGGCTGTTATGAGTTTAAAATTGCCAATGCAGATTGGTCAGTTTCGTATGGTGCAGGACATTTGGTTGATAAGGGAATCTATCAGTTGGAACAATGGGGGGGCAATTTAAGGTTACAAATAGAACAAGATGCTGATTACGCTTTTTATTGGAACACAGCCTCTCAGCAACTTCATTGTTTACAAATTCCCATGATAAATGAGCCTGCACAAAAGCAATGGTGCTTTATGAACCAAAAAATAGACATCTTGCAAAGCCACTATACACAAACAGATTTAAAGCAGATACAGAGGATTTTGAGAAATTTCCAACAACAAATAAGCAGATGAAACGGCAAGACATCGCCATTTGGCTTTGCTTCGTGCAACTGACTCTGTTAGCATGCGGTTATAAAACAGCCCCTTCACCTCCTGAAAAATCTAGCTCCATTGAACAATTTCAAGCCCGTCAGCAAGGGGAGAAAATTCTATTAACTTGGAATTTTTCACAAGACGTCCCAACACAAGGTTTCATTGTCATCAAAACTTTTGAATTTGCCAGATACTGCATCAAATGCGATGCCACCCTCATTTCAAGTGTACAAGTGCCATTACCAAGCCATCATCTCATCATAGAAGAATCCCGTGCGTTCTTAATGCTTGACCTTCCCAAGACTCTTTCAAGTTATCTATTTGAACTCAAACACCAAGACATCAATAAAACAAGGACGTTTGCCACAGTCCTGACACGTTTGCAACATTTTAGCGAATTTCCTAGCTTACCTGAAGTCAAACTTGTCCTAAACTCCTCATCTGCTGTGCTGATGAGATGGCAAGCTCCATTAGAAAAAATGCTTTTCAAACTAGGCACAGACCAGCCAGAAAATGTTTATTATCAGATGAATATTTATCGCAAAGCCCCCTCTGACAAGTGGACACGACAACCCATTCACAATCAACCGATTTCTGACGAATTTTTCCTAGACCAAGAAATCATGCAAACAGCACTTTATCAATTCAGATTAGTAGATTCTTATGGCAATGAAAGCTCGCCTTCTCAAACCTATACCATCACACGTCCTTAGTCTTTTGTGCTTCTTAAGCCTTGCTTGCACCTCTCCAACGACGCTTGAACAGTTTGAGAGAATGGACGCATTACAGAAAGAACAGTTTATTACTGAACAACAAACCCGCATTCAGAATAACAAGAATGACGCCGTTGCATACTATCAGCTAGCGTTGGCTTATTTTGAACAACAAAATTTAGAACAAGCGGAACTGAACATTCAAAGAGCGTTAAGCCTTTCTCCCATCGTTGGAATTTACTTTGAGCTATTAGGAAGCATTGCGTATCAAAATAAGAAGTATAGCCGTGCTATTGACTCCCTGAACACAGCCATTAAGTTAGACCGTGACCTCATCTCTGCCTACCTCAAACTGGCAATGACTTATGAGAGGATTGGAGACAACGAACGTGCTATTGGCGCATTGGAAGTGGCATTGCAACGTTCAGGACCTACCTTAGAAATTCAAGCCTATCTGACAAGACTCAACATCAAACAACGTGACTTTGAAGTGGCAGAAAATCATTTGAAAAATGTCCTACTCTTTGAACCAAGCAATCCAGAATATCGGCTTTTAGAGGTGCAAATTCAGATGCTACAAGGGAATTATTACCATGCCAAAGTCTTAGTTCAACAATTATTGGCAGACGAACCAACCCTTGCCAAAGCGAAGGAATATTTACTGAAAATTCTCTTTTTACAAGGAAACGACAAAGCGATTCTTGCACAAACCCAAGAACCTTATAGTGTCTTAGAAAGACAAATTCTTGCCCGCATTGCCATCAAACAAAAGAAGTGGCTTCTTGCACAACAAACTTTGCAAAATCTTTTAGAAGACGTTCCACTTGATGCAAAAAGCATGGTGTTATTGGCATCAGTCTTTCTGTATCAAGACCAATTTGAAGAGGCAAAAATCTGGTTGAGACGTTCTGTGGAAATAGATGAAATGCAGGCAGAAGCAAGATATTTACTGGCACTGGTTTTGTTCAAGGAAGGCAACACTTTACAAGGAGACAATGAGCTTGCTAGAGCATTGGAGTTGGATTTTAGCAACCAACGTTATCAGATGCTTAAAATTCAAAGAGACATGCAAACCCAAAACTGGAACCGTGTGGAAAATGCACTCAATGAAATGCAAGCAGAATCTTCACTTGACCCACAATTATTGCATTTGCAAATAGACCTTTACATCTTGCGTGGTCAGTATGAACTTGCAGAAAAATTGACCTTGCAACTGCAAGAACTTCAAGACACTCCCAAAGTCAGATTTACTTTGGCAAGACTGCTTTACTTTCAAAAACGTTATCAGCAAGCCTTTGCTATGACCCAAAATTTGTCAAAACAATCCAGTGAAGACATTGCTTATCTTCACGCCAGCATTCTCAATCAAATGGGACGCTATGACAACACTTTGACTTATTTGCAGCCCTTTCTCAACGCAAAAAAAGGAGCAGGTTTGTTGCATTTACAAGCAGGTCGGGCGTTGCAATATCTTAAACAAGACAAAGAAGCACAAAAGATTTACGAGCAAGGGTATCAGTTGTTCCCTGAACAAGTCTCTTTGATTGACGATTTAAGCCTGCTTTACGTCAAGATGGGAATGCTTCAAGAAGCAGAACAACTGCTTGTCTCTTTCCTTCAAAGACGACAATCCACTTTGCAACATGACATCTTTTTACAACGATTAAGCCTCATCTATGCCCAAACACAACGAAATGATGATGCACTCTTTCATCTAAAACAACTGCACTCTCTCAATTCTGCAAGTTTTCAAAGTGACTCCTATTTGCAACAAGAACAAACACTGTTGTTTGCACCGCAAGTCATTTTTTTCAAATCTACTTTGGCAGAATCCTTACCAATCCTTCCATAGAACGTTTGAGGTGCTAGTCATTGTTTGACTTCACTAAAAGGTAGGCTTATTGGACAGTTTGAAAGAGGATGCTGGCATCTTCTCTGGAGCGGGGTTGGTCTATGATGAGGACTTCAATGCGTCTGTTCGCTTTTCTTGCATTTTTAAGCTCATTTCCTTGGAGTGGGCGATTGTAGGGGTCTTGATAGGGGACTTTGGGGCGGGTGTCTGCAAAGGCTTTGACTGACACTGTCTCTTGGGCATATCCAAGACGGTCCACCAGAAACCTTGCCACAGAAAGAGAACGAGCCGAACTTAACTCCCAGTTGCTTGGGAACTCTTTGGTGCGGATTGGTACATTGTCAGTGTGTCCTTCTACCACGACTAAATCTTCTTGGTGTTCAGGAAGGTTTTTGATCATTTGAAAAAAAGGGGATAACTCACGCAATGCCCCTTCTTTCAGCTTTGCCTCGCCTGAAGAAAACAAAAAATCCTGAGGGAGAGAAATGATACATTGTAATTTGGTAGCACGAAGCTCGTAGTTGGCAAAATTCTGTGGATTAGATGCCATGTAAT
The DNA here is from genome assembly GCA_965233585.1 of bacterium. GTDB lineage: Bacteria > SAR324 > SAR324 > SAR324 > NAC60-12 > CBDDTI01. Next base: position 689,593 of record CBDDTI010000747.1, on the reverse strand, counting down.
CACTGATATTTTTACAGTTTTTGGGACGTGCAGAGATGGCAGTCAACAAGATGAAGAAGATAAACAGCAAGGTGACCATGTCTGCATAAGTGACCATCCATGTTGATTCTCCTACATTCTTTCTCATAGACCTAAATCACCTGATTTGAGTTTTTCTAACTTCTCTTGCTCAATTCGTTGTCTAATCCTATCTGGCAAATAAATAATAAGGTCTCTTGAGACAAGTTCTGGAGTTTGTTTGTTTTTGAGATAAAGGATTCCCTCTCTTGCCATTTCCATCAGATACAATTCTGAATACATCAGGCTTCTTCGTTTGGTAGCAATCGGAGTGAAGATAAGATTTGCTACTGCCACCCCATAAAGTGTTGTAATCATAGCGACTCCCATTGCACCAATGATTTTAAAAATATCAATGTCATCTGCATTCACATTGCCGAGCATCAAAATCAAACCAATGACCGTTCCAATCATGCCAAATGCAGGTGCAACCTTAGACATAAAGTCAAGGAGTTCTGCCTCTTCTTCTGATGTACGTTCTACGGCGGCAATTTCAGAGCGAATAATTTCTTGAATCATCTCCTCAGGCACAGAATCTGATGCAGTGAAGTACTCTAACCATTCCCGAAGTCTTTTGTCTTCAATTGATGCAAAGTCTTCGTCGGTGATGAGTTCCCGTGCAGAGAGTTTTTCAGAAAATTTGACAAAGGTGCTGTAGTATTCTGCAAATTCTGACCCTTGCTTGTCTTTGCCAAAAAAAGCAGAGGAGATGAACAAAAATGCCCGCAGTGATTTTCTGGCAGGGAAAGCAATGAGCAAGGCGGCAAAAGACCCACCAAACACAATGACAAAAGATTTCAAATCAAGAAAGCGAGCCACATTGGCAGGAATAGATTCGCGGTAGGTTTCCAATTCCCTCCTTTTAGCCTGCACTTGTGCAAAAGGAGTCCGTGCCTCTTGCATCGCTTTGATGTCTGCTTCCATCAGTGCAATGTTGTAAAGATAGGCATTAGAATATTTATCAGGCCAAACAATCCCAAAGCCAATTAATCCAATTCCTATGATAATTCCAAAGAAGGTGATGATTCTTTCTAGCATCAGGCGACTCTTGCTTTTCTGCTTCGTTTTTGCCAGTTCAGATAAAGGTCTTTGAGGGCAATCTTTCCTTCGTCTGCTAGTTGTCTGATTTGTGCCACAAACAATCGTTTCTTATCATCAATCTCACCAGCAGTTGGAGACTTGGCTTTGAGTTGAGAGACCATATTGCCACGCACTGTCTCATTAAAACACAAGATGACTGCTTTCTGGATTTCACGATCTGCCCCAACAAATGCTGTCAAAACATCATCAGAGTTCATGCGTCTTACCGCTTCTGTTAAAACTTCTTTGGGAATCAAAGGGATAGATTCAAAAACAAAACTTCGCTCTTCTACTTTCAGACTTAGCTTTTGGTCATTGAGTTTAAGCTGTTTCAAAATGTCCCTTCTTGTTTGATTGTCAGCAAAAGTGATGAGGTCTGCCAACATGTCCACCCCATCAAAAGAGGCTGTGTTTTCGTCAGGCAAGTCAGGCAATTTAGAGGTTAACTCCATTGCCACCCCTTCAATCAGGTCAAGGGGCAATTCATGTAAATTGCCTATCGTAATCAAAACTTGCGATTGTTCATCTGGAGGCATTTTTTTGAGAATCTGCGAGACACCCTCACTGTTCAGACGGCTTAACACAATCGCTTTGATTCTGATGGGTTCATCTTTCACCAAAAAACTGACTTGTGAAGGACTTAACTCATCTAAAAAACGGAACGGGTCATTTTGATATTTTTGAGGGGTGTCAATACTTTTGGCTTTGATGAAGTCATAGGATTCTTTGAGAATGTCAGCGATTTCTGAATCTTGAGGAGACAAATCGTTGGCGGTTCGTTCCAGTTTTCCATACACAGATGACCCCAGAACCTTAGCAAAGAGACTTCTTGAGGTGAATGTTCCCAAAGCACAAATCAGCAAAGGAAGTTTGTCTTTACGTCCTTTACTCCATTCATGGACAAGCTCTGTTTTCCAATCTTCATGTCCTATCAATTCTTTGACAATCTCTTGAACAAGTTTGGTTTGTTCTTCTTGGGCAAAGAAGTCTTGCATCTTTTTGGTGCGTTCCTTTTCAACCTCTTGTTTTTCTTGTTCAAACTGTTGTTTCAAATCAGGTGTTGCTTGTTGCACAGGTTGTTCAACCATTTTTTTAGGACGTCTGAACAATAAAATGAGAAGCAATAAAAACAAGAATACGACTACACCCAAAGCAACCCAAGTCCAAATGCCATATTGTTGATGAAGTTGTTCATACCATGTCAAAGGTTCAACAAGTGGCTCTTCTTCCAAATTTTCTAAGGGTTCAACAGGTGCTTCTTCTTCTGGTTCAAGTTTAATGACTTCATTGGGGGTGATTGGTAGGAAATTAAAAGCATCGCCTCGCTCTGGAATCAATCCAGCAATCAAAGGAACAGACCTTAACAGATATTCTTGCAAAGAAGAGGAAATCTCTTTGTGCATGATAAGGTCTATTTGAACTCTGGAGACCTCCCAAAGTGTTGGAGTGTTTGATTTAGGAATCTGTTGAACAACTGGTGTTTCTGGAGGGTCTGCAGAAAATCCGGGCAAACTTTCAACAGGTTGAGCAACTTGAGTTGTTGGAGAAATCTCTTGGGCAACATAAGGACTGCCTAGTGCTGACACACGCAACACATAGTCTTTAGGTTGTAAGTAGTGTTCTAAATTTCTGCGAATCTTACTTTCAAGCCCTAATTCATACTGTTGCAAAGAAGGCACTCGTTCTTGTGCAAAAACAGACGATGCCAACAAAAATGCAAGCAGAAGTTGCCACAGTTTCATAGCTGACCATTTCATTGTCTCAAATTGTCATAATATCTTTGTAAAGTCTTATTATCTGGGTAAAGTTCCAATGACTTTCCCCAGTAATGCAATGCCTTCTCCTTCCAATCCAAACGATAGTAAACAGAGCCAAGCATCTCGTAGGCTTGAGCAGATTTAGGATTAAACTTGATGGCTTCAATCAGGTTATCCAATGCCGCATCTAAATTGTCCTTAAAAAACTCATCTCTTGCAGAAAGCAAGTGTTTACTAAACTGCTTCTCCTGTTCCAACTGTTCTTCCAAAGAAAGGGGTGCTGGCACTGCCTCTTTGGGTTCTATTTGGGGAATTTCTTCTTGTTGAGTCTGTTTTTGTTGAGCAATCTGCAAAGGGGAAGATTCAGGTGTCTCGTAAGAAACATTGATCACTCTCAGCAAATCCCGATTTTCCCAATCGGTAGTAGGGTCTATTTCAACAATGCGTTTTTGAACCAAATCGTAGTTGACAAGGGTCTTTGGACCATTGAGAAGAATAAAATAAGTACGGTAAGGTCTGGTTTGATAAGAAAACGATAAGTTATGATTTTTAAATGCAGGAGTCCAAACGTAGTTTTCAAAACCGGGCAATTTGATTTTTTGAAGTTGACTACTTTTTTTCACAATGGGAACTAACTGCACAATGTAACGAGTGTCCACCACGACATCTATGAGTCTTTCAGACAATGAAAGTTTTAAGAACTCTTTCACTTTTTGACTAAGCTGTTTGTCATTAAACTGACGTTGAGCCTCATCAGGAATTTTGATTTCTTGTTTGATAGATGCTCGCAACATCTCTTGCAGTTGCAAAGGCGTGATAGAGTCTTGCTCTTGTGTGACTTCATTTTCAGAGTTAGCAGGTTGTTGAGAGTTTTCAGGCTCTGCTTCTGCTTCCACCTGTGGTGCTTCAGCCGTTTGAGTCGGTTCAGCCTCTCCTTCTTCTCTTGATGGAGCATCTTGTCCCATCAGTTGCTGAAAGATGTCATCAGCTTGGTCTCTGACTTCTTGTTGAGCCAAAAGCATGACTGGTGCAGTCAGTAAAAGAATAATAAAAATCAGATATTTCATGAGTCAATCATGTTTAAAGATTGTTTAGCTTCCTCATCGCTGGGTTCAATCCGTAACACTTCATTCCACGCCCTGCGTGCATTTTCAGGCTCTTGCAACAAGTAATGCAAAGACCCCTTCATCTTGAGCAGTTTCACTTTTTGCTCACGGTCAGATGCGATAATCAATGCCCTTTGAGTCAATTCCAAAGCATTGTCATAATCCATTTGTTCATAATAAATCCTGATTTGTTCAAAGATGTCTTGAACCTCTTGGGTTTGAGCAACGTCATTGGTGCTAGGGCTGGAAACTGCGGTTTGTTGAGAGATTTCAGGATTTTCGGGGAATCGTTTGCGAGTCACCTCTATGACGTCTCCGTATTCTTCATCAGTATTCAAAGTAAAAGGAATGATTTGCCTGACAAAGTCATCAATTTTTGGGTCAAGCAAGTCATTCAAAACCACTCCAACATGGATAGGCGCCCTGCCTGCTTGGTCTGCTTCTTTCGGGGGTAAGAGTTGAACTTTAACAAAAAAGTTTTTAGGTGCAATGTAGCTGGTCAAGAGGTCTCGCAAGGTTTTCTCCAACTTCTCACTATGCGTCACACCAACAGAACCTTTGGCAGGAAAGATGATTCGTTGCACCTTGACCTCATCTCCTCTGTCCTGCTGAAAATCTGCTTGCGCAGAGACAAGAGACTTGACAAATTCATCATTTTCTTTGGATAAATTCCTATCCAATAAGACTGCTACTTGCAGTTTGTCAACAGCCGTCACAAATTGAACATCTTGCGAAGATTGACGTTGTCCAGAGTCTTTTTGATATTGGAACTTGAGGTCTTCTAGTTTTTGTTGATTCCAAAAAATTCTTGATGAAACTTCAAAATTTTCTGGGTCAATGTGTTGATTTAAAGTTTGGTCAAACCTTTGACGAACCTCTGATTCATAAGTCAAAAGCCGTGATTGAAAGTCATTGCCTAAAAAGTCTTGGGCAGGAAACACGGCACGTCTGACTTCAAAAGCATCTCCTCTGGTAGGACGGAAAAAATATTGTGCCAAAATCAGTTGTTTGACAAATTCATCATAGCGAGAGGGCAACCCTTGATCTATCAAGACTGACACATCAAGTTTTGAAATGGCACTGCCTAGTCTGACATCTACTTGTGAGGTGTCCGTTTTGAGGTCGTCATAGTTAGAATCCAACGTATCTAGCTGACCCGCATCCCATGACACCCTGACAGTCGTTGTGAAACGTTGAGTGGAGATGTGCTGGGCAATCTCTTCATAAAAGATTTTTTGAATGTAGGCTTCATAGTCTGCAACTTTCCTTGCCAATACTCCAGCAGGGGCTTCTCTCAGTGGCACTTCAAAGACAAAATTATGCTCTTGGATTTGATGCACTGCCTCTGAAACCTCACCATCACGTTCTATATTGACACGAATCAAATGTTCATCTTTGGTTTTTTCTTCCGTCACTGTAACCACTTCATTTTTTCTTGTATGCGTATAGATCACACGAGAAGTATTTGGATTCTGTTCTACTTCAATATCACTTTTTGAAGAACACGCCCCAAGTGCAAGGCTAGTCAAAAGAGCAACTGAAAATTGAGTTTGTAAGTTCATGATCATTTCCTAAAAACGGATTCCTAAAGAGACACTGGTTGCGGAATTGACAGATGCTTTCATGTCTTCCACTTCTTCTTCTGTTTCTGGGTCGGTGTATGTGGCTTGAACCTCTTTAATTTCAGTAGAAATGTATTCAAAGTTAAACAAGAAAGTCCTGCCCATCATCATACGCAACCCCACAGCATACAAAACAGGGAATTTGAGCTGTGGAGAAAGCCATTGCCCAATCCCTGTAATGAGTCCAAAACTGACATTGTCATTGACACCAATATTGATAAAGTCGTAAATACTTCTTCCATAAAAGGCAAGTCCTGAAAAGCCCCCAGTGACCTCCGGTGCATCTTCTTCTTTCTGACTTATATCCGCCAAAATGCTAATGTCTCCTGTAAAATACCAATGTTCCAGAATTTGATAAGACTTTCCAAACGTCAAAGTTGGTAGCTGATAGGTTTGTGTTTCGGAAAAATCTGCAGACTCAGACTCAAAGGCAACGTCAAACCTCATTTGACCTACATACAAATCAAAGGCATTGGGTTCAGGAATGGGAGGCGTTCCTGCCACCACTTCACTAAAAAGAAGCTGTCCATTCTTTGCCCCGTAAATTTCAATGGCAACAGAAAGTTGTTGATCTACTTGGGAGATGATGATCTTCATAAATCCTTCTGTGTTCATACGTCTTGCAATTTTACGCCGATGTTCAGGGTCTGCAATCCCACGACTTACACGCAAAGTGTTACCTGACACTTTAGTACGGATTTGAAAGCATTCATCACAACGTGCGGCATAAAAATCTGGAACACGGCTAAAGACTTGATACATCTTGCTCAATGCCGCTTGCCTAAAATTCTTGTCAATCTGTGGGGAAAAACGCACCTCGTAAACTGCGGCAGAAGACACATTGACTTGCTTGTTCATTAAAGTCTCCAGCTTTCCTGAAATCTCTTCAAGTTGTCTCATACGGGGGTCATTCCACTTGCTCTTCCAACCTTCTTCTGAAGAGTTCTCTGTCTCTGAGTCAGGAATGACCTCTTCTTGCTCCTGAGCAAAGAGAATCGTTGACCAAACAAGTAAACCAATAACTAAAAATTGCCTTTTCATAGATTCAATCCTATTTTAACATCGTTCTGACTGACACGATACCTTTTGCAAAGAACATACCACTTTCTGAATCAACTAGTCCTAACTCAAGCAGTCTCTTTTTTAAAAAATTGCCAAAGAACGTCAAAACTGCTCAGAGACCACCTGCGTTGTGAAGATTCTGCATTCAATCAATAAAATAAAGAAAGAAAATTTTTGAAAGGACAAAGGGCTTTACAGATGAAGCTAATATCTGTCTTCAAACAGAATAGAATCATCAACCTTTAGTCATTAAGGCATTTGATGAACTTCTCCATTTTAAAAAAATGGGAAAGTAGAAAAAGAAAAGAGATTTAGAAATTGAAAGAGGGCTATTGGGATAGACCTGACTGACCAGAAAGTGGTTCATTCTTTGTGGGGGCGTGTCAGTCAGGTTGCTTTGATGGAAACTACTTGGATAAGCTGGGGGGTTTAGATAAAACCCTAATCAGTGACTCCAAAAAAAATCATCTACCTAAATGAGTGTTTATTTTTGTAGAGCTTAAAGAAGTCTAATTACTAAAAGATCTAAGGAGATTAAGATTCATCTCGGTCTCTGAATCTAAGGACTCTTAAAATAAAATCTTCACCACATTTCACGTAATCTCTTCTCATAATGCTCACCCGACCTTTAAAATCTACTGATTTATAATCGTATTCCTTATTACAATCAGAAATAGTAAATTTATACTTCTCTCCTGGCCACAAAGTCTTTGGAAGCATATCGTCTCCCCAATCATCAGAACTGCTAGGAGAAATATAAAATTTACCAAAGGGCTGACTAGTTTCATTTTTTAAGGTTAAAATTGTTACTTGGCTATCACTATCATCATCATAATGATTATTGAAATAAGGATCATTGAAATGAGGATCATCATCATCACTACCAGAAGAATCATCATCATCTTTAGCGCACCCAGCTAGAACAAAGATAAGGGTCATTCCTAAAGCTAAGGTCAAAAATGATCTAACAAGTTTTTTTGTTCCTTTCAAAAAACCTTGGAAGAAGCCAAACAATCCAAAAGAGTTCATTAAACTCTCAGCGTTATTTTTAATGTATGTTAAAATTTTCATTGTGAACCTATTTTAAGTTTAGAGTTAAAAATATTTAAATTTATGAGATATGAGTCATTTACGAGTAAATTCAGACCATGAGACACCTCCTTTTTTTCAATGAGACTTTTACCTACATATGTGACTTAATTCTCTAAGTTCCATCCAATGCTAAAGACTAAACGACCAACAGCATCACGCTTATACTTCTTTCCAAAAATCTCAAACTCAACTGATTGAGACCAGATTGTAACGCCAAGGTCACTGTAAAACCCTTTTAAATCCTCCCAGATGGAACCTCCTACGATTAAATTAAGACCATATAAAACACCTCCCTTTCCCTTACACTTATACCTGCTACTAGATCTTGTACATTTATTTTCTGCATAAGACGCAACAGGTCCCACGGAAACTCCATAGTAAGATTTGGGAAGTCCTTCAAAATACTTACCCCACATCCCACTTAATCCAAATTCACCTGAGCTATCTTCTCCTTCAACTTTTGTTGGGTATTCAACCCGTCCCAAACCAAAACCTACAATCTGTCCTTCTAAATTGCCCAAAGGACCCGCCACCAAAATTCCATAGGTACCACCGTAGGTCGTACCTAATCCAATTCCAGTAACTGCGGGTTCTCCAAAACTGTTTGGAATCCAAGAAAAAGTAACAACAAGGAATAAAAGCGTCAGCCGTATCAGCCTTTTGATAAGATGAAGAGGGACATCAAGAAGAAATTCAGAAATTTCTAAGTAGGCCGAACTACATGCTTGGGGCAATCCTTTGAAAGGAAGTGAAAGATAATTTTTGACGAATTGAATTGCAGGAATCATCATTACATTTATTTGGTTAAATGATTAAAAAAATAACTCTAACTCCTCTAGTTAAATCCAAAATTAGAGTTTGAGAAAAACAACAAAACGAGATTATGCAAGTACAAAAAAAAAACGCAAGCCTATATTTATTATTTTTTGAATTTTTTTTTGAGGGGAGTGAGGTAGAGGGAAATGAAGTAGCAAGTTTGATTTCAATCAGAGGCTAATTTATTCAACAAAATAAACAAAAGAAGAGTTTGGACAGAATAGTTTGAAAAGCTCATGTTCTTTGGGGAAATGCCGATAAGCAAGCAAGATGTCTTTGATTCAAGAGTTTTTTTTAGAACACAATGAACCCATTTTTGAAAGCCGCTTTTTTGTTCGCAGTCCTTTTCATAGTGTATGGGCAGGCAGAATTGCCAACGCAAGAGTTCCCAAGTGACCGAATTTATTTGCGAAGGCTTAGGCAAACTGAACAAAAGCTGAACAACGAAAATCAACGACAACGCGACCTCAAGTCAGAGTCATTGTCTCAACGTTCTACTCAATTTTTGCAACAACAAGAACGAGCGCAAGAGATTTATCAACAAAAGCTAGAAGAATTGAGAAAGAGGAATCAGATGCTAACTAAAGATTCCAAACGAGAAGATTGGGGAAAGTTTCAGGAACAACACGAAAGGTCTGTGGCTTTTTATAAGAATCGTGTGCCTGATGGACAGTTTCAACAAAAAACAAGACGTGATGCCTTCCAAAAATTTATGAGGAAAGCAGAAGAGACGCAAAAATATTTAGACAAAAACACTGCTCAAGGGTCTTCTTTCAAGACTGACACCCAGTTGAAAAGATTCAATGAATTGCTTGACAGACAAGCAAGACACCAACAATATCAACAAGAAAAGCAAACTTCATTCACAGGACCTGCCTCTAAAAAAAGCACTGATTTACGGGAACGTTACGAAAAGTTTGTCGCCACACGAAACGAAGAGGCAGTTTCTTACCGTGAAGATGTGCAGAAAATGAATTATTCTGTTGCAGAAAAATATGACGAGTTTGTCGCCAATCATCAAAAAGTTCAGGTCAAACATCAAGGCGGTCAAAAGGCGGTCAATAAAAACCAAGGCAAAGGCGTTTTGTATCAAAACTTCATTAAACAACGTCAAAAAGATTTACAAAAAGCAGGCGTTCAATACTTCAAAACACGAAACCCACAGGAACAAGCAAAGTTTGAAGAGTTCATCAAAAATCGCTCAAGAGAATCATCTTATATCAATCAAGGCGTTGGAGATAATTCTGTCACAGAAAGAGCCAATGAATTTAATCAATTTATCAATGAACGTGAGACAGAAAGTGAAGTTTTGACTGCTCCTTAAACTTAAAAAAAACCCTCCTCAACCTATCATTTCTTTAAAAATGATGCGAACATCTCTCTTACCCTTGACATCATCACTATCTTAAGTGATAATTTTCGTCTTTTTCAATTCTCTATTATTAGGATAAAATCGCCTCATGTACGAAGTTTCAGACATTAGGAAAGGGTTACGTATTGAAATAGACGGGACTCCTTACCAAGTCATAGATTTTCAATTTGTCAAGCCCGGAAAAGGTAATGCGTTTACCCGTACAAAAATACGCAACATGATCAATCTCAATGTTTTGGATAAGACCTTCAAAACAGGGGAAAAGTTAAAACCTGCTGATGTAGAAGAGCATGAAATGGCATTCCTTTACCAAGAGGGGCAAACCTACCATTTTATGAGTCAATCAACTTATGAGCAGATAGAGTTAGGTAGTGATTTCATCGGTGAAGCGTCCCGTTATTTGCAAGAAAACACGACAGTTGCCATCGCTTTTTTTAACTCTAAACCCATTGGAATCACCCTGCCCAATTTTGTCTTGTTAGAAGTGATTGAGACCACACCCGGTGAAAAAGGAAACACGGTCACAGGAGCCACCAAACCTGCAACCCTTTCTACCAAGTACGAGGTCAATGTGCCTTTATTCATCAATGAAGGAGACCATTTGCGGATTGACACGAGAACAGGTGAATACATTGAGAGGGTGAAAGTATGAATTTACAAAGCCGTACGACTCCGATTGTTGCAAAAGACCAATTCGCAGGGCGAATCGTGGCTTTGCGTCAATGCAAGAACATGCTCTTGGTCTGGATTGCACAAGAACACAAGATTGTACAACGTTCGTGTCCTTTAGGGACGAAGTTAGCAGTGGGTGATATTATTGTTTTTTCTGTAAAGATTGCCACCTTGACAAAGGTTGAAAAGTTATTTTCTGCAGACACTCAACCCAGCCTACAAGGTGATGTTTACAGATGGCGTAACTTTAGCCAAAGTAATAAACGTATGGAAAACCTCCACAAAAGACATCAGGTTTTAAAAAGAATACGTGATTATTTTGACTATCAAAATTTTTTGGAGGTGCAAACACCTGTGCGTGTAGATGCCCCCAACCCTGAAGCAGTCTTTTGCCCTGTATCTTCTGAAAAGGCGTTTTTGCAAACCTCTCCTGAGTTTCACATGAAACGCATGCTTGTTGGGGGATTTGAAAAAATTTATCAGATTGCCCCCTGCTTCCGTGGTGACGAAATTGGTAACAAACATAATCCTGAATTTACTTTGCTTGAGTGGTACCGTGCTTTTGCAAGGCTGGAAGACGTCGTCAAAGATTTACAATCGTTTCTACAAAGATTGGGGGACATCTTTCCTAAAACGTTAGGGCAAGAAACCTCAAAAACATGGCAACGTTACTCTGTGTTTGAAATTTTTGAAAAGCATCTTAATTTAAAGATTCAGCATGTAGAAACTGGAGAAGAGCTAGCAAGGCTAGCCAAACAAGCAGGTCTTGGTCACTGGATTGCAGACAGTGCAGGGGAGTCTTATCAAGAAATCTTTTCATATCTGTGGGGTGCTTTTGAGCAAGAGATTGGTGATGATGCTCCCACTTTCGTTTACGATTGGCCCCTGCCCCTTGCCAGTCTGGCACAAGCTCGTCAAGACAACCTCCGCCTTTCAGAACGTGTAGAACTCTACATCAAAGGACAAGAGTTGGCTAATGGATTTGGGGAACTCACTGATGCCTGTCAAGCCAGAGAACGTTTTGAACAAGAACTTGAAAAGCGACAACAGCATCAAATGCCCCACGTCCCACTTGATGAACTGTTTCTCAATAGTCTCCAAGAAGGCATGCCCCCAGCCGCAGGTATGGCTCTTGGAATTGAGCGACTGCTGATGATCCTCGTCAACTCTCAATCTATTCGTGATGTTATGACATTTGTTGAACATGAATGAAACTGTCCACATGCAAACTAAAAAAAATTTGTTAACATTCCTAGACTGGACGCCTGAAGACATTCTTGAAACACTAGAGTTTGCCAAAAAGCTCAAAAGTTTACAGAAACAAGGGGAATGTCCCAAAACGTTGCTCAATAAAATTTATGCAATGTTCTTTCACAAAAATTCATTGAGAACTCGTGTTTCATTTGAGGCAGGCATCACACAACTAGGGGGAACATGTATTCATTTGACACAAGCAGATTTTGAGATAGGCAAACGTGAATCTGTTGCAGATGTTGCACGTGTCATCTCGCGCTATGTTGATGGCATTTTGATTCGTACTTTTGCACATGAAGACGTGGAAGAGTTGGCAAAATATGCCTCTGTGCCTGTGGTCAATATGCTGACAGACTGGAGCCACCCTTGCCAAATCTTTGCTGATGCCTTCACCATCATTGAACGTCTTGGTTCACTGGAAAACAAAAAAATCACTTATCTTGGAGATGGCAACAACATTGTTCATTCATGGCTCGCCCTTGCGGCAAGGATTCCAATAGAGTTCACCATCGCAACGTCTCCTGACACCATGCCAGACCCCCAAATACTAAAAATTGCAAGTCAGAACAAATCTTCTAAAATTCAAATTCTCCATGATGCCAAAGAAGCTGTCTCGCAAGCAGAAGTGATTTATACAGATGTTTGGGCAAGTATGGGAGAAAAAGAAATGCTTGAAGAGCGACTACAAAAATTACAACCCTTTCAAGTGAATCAAGACTTGCTGAAATGTGCCAGCCCTGATGCAATCGTGATGCACTGCTTACCAGCAGAAAAAGGTCGTGAAATCACACATGATGTTTTAGAAGGCAAGCAATCTGTGGTCTGGGACCAAGCAGAAAACCGCTTGCACGTTCAGAAAGCCATTTTGACAAAATTAGAGCTTTGGAGGCATTGAAAAACAGTAAATTGCTTTAAGAACATTCAATTTGCATGATGTGATTTGGCAATGAGAAATTTTTGAAGGTCTAGGTCATCTATGTCTGTTGGGGTGACTTTGGACTTGGGTGCAATAAAAGCAACATGTTTGAGTGCTGTTTGGACAAGATAGCCTGCCTGCCCTATTTGAATTTGACTGCCTTGAAAGATGTGATTATTGACCAAAATGACTCCATCTTGGAACGAATGCCCTGTTTCCTTGAAACGATGTTGAAGTCGTGCTTGTGCATGAAGGTTGTTACAAAGCGTTTGAAAGGGCTTGGGATTGATGTTTTGACGGTGTTTGATGTACTGGTGTCGCAGACGTTTAAATTCTTCAAGTTGCTTAGCTTGTTGTTTAGTAGAAGCCAACGTTTGAGCCTCTTTTGCAGAAAGTCCTGTTTGAAAGATGCTGGTCACTTCCCACTTTTCAGACCCTGCATTTGGTAGAGAAATCAAAAGCCCTGCCCTTGTTTTTCCACCATAAATGAAGCCATCTTGTGCCTTCACCTTGACTGACACCTCAGCCTCCAAATCGCAGTGCGTGGCATAATGCTGAATGTAGATGTGTCTGGCATGTTGCACTTTAGCATCACATGCAAAACGGAAAAAAATGATTTGCTTGGCACGGAGTGTTGCACCCCAGACGCCCCCATGAATATAAAGAGAACCATCGGTTTCCAACAACGACTTTCCAACGACTCCTTTGACTTCAATGCCTTGAGTGGCACGGACTTCATAGCCATCTTCCACGTCTCCTTCAATGTAGAGCTTGCCATCAAAGTTAAGATTGCCAATTTCTGGATTGACACAAGGCACACGCAAAATGTTTTCCACAGACAATCGTTTGTTGTCAAAAAGCAAAAAGCCTGCAGATTCTGTATGAAATTGATGAGTGTCTTGGTTGTAAGTGACCCCTTTTCCTGCATACACTCTACAAGGTTTGCCTGCTTTGGCAGAAAGAATTTGACCATTGACTAGCCAACCATCTTGCCCAGTAGTGGGGGGAATCAATCGTGCAATCCATTCACCTTGCACAACCGTTCTCAACGTCCCTTTTTCACGATAATTGATTTGCTGTAAATGATGGAAGTGTTTGTCAGCAGGATAAATGATTTGAAGTTTGCCATTGTTCCCTTGCACCGCAGGAGAAGACTTTGCCACAAGACAAGGTTCATAAAAAATTTCATCTTGTAGCATCTTTTGGCATTCTGATTCCAAAATGCCTGACAAGACCCCATGATGCTTTAACACTTGGTGCAATTCCTCAAAAGTTGGGGGTTCAATGTCATCGTGAAAGGGCGGGACGATTGTCAAATAGGCTTCATGGTGTCCTTGAGAAAGACGGACTTCGTATTGATAAAGACGGCTGCCAAACTCGCAAAGATATTGCCACGTTTGACTTTGATTTTGGGACAGCTTCAAAAGTCTGTCTGGCAGATACTCAACCTCATACTGGAAGAGTTCATATTGCAGGGGTTCAAGAATTTTAGAAACTGAGCAGGGTTTGAGAAACCGAAGGAAAACTTGTTGATGTTCTATTTTAAATTCAAAAGGGTTGTTTGACATTTTGAAAATGGAATAAACTAGGATTCAAACGTTTAGGGTTGGATAGACATGAGTACTTTTTTAGTGTTATTTGGGGTGCATGTGATGGCAGTAGTAAGTCCTGGTCCTGATTTTTTTCTGGTGGCAAGGTGTAGTCTTTCAGGCAAGCAAAGTGAGACGATGACTTGTTGCTTGGGCATTGCAAGTGGAGTAGCAACACATCTTTTATTGACCTATTTTGGTCTGTCCGCACTCATCAGTCAATCCAAATGGATGTACAGCATGATTGTCATTTTGGGTGGGCTGTGGCTGTTCAAAATGGCTCTTTCTGGATTATTTGCCAAGTCTGAAAGTTGGACTGCTTTGCAGCCTTTAAGTTTTTCAAGCCATTGGAACGCCCTGAAAAACGGCTATTTGACCAATTTACTGAACCCGAAGGCATGGATTTTCTTTGTCAATGTCATGTCTCCTCTTGTGCAACAAGGTTGGTCAGGGTGGTCTTTTTTTGCCCTTGCTTTCGTCATCACGATTTGGACTTTGATTTGGTTTGTGTTGGTTGCCACGTTGCTGAATCAGGGACACATCAAACGCATCTTCCAAAAGTATCAAGCCATGATTGACAAATTGTTTGCCCTAGTCATCTTGTGCTTTGCTTTTTTTATTTCCTATTCAGAGTTAAGTCGTCTTTTCTTTTGAACCTCTTTAGTCAGCATGTTTGCCTATCAGATGCCTCTTGTGAAAAGAAAAAACTTGTTCATCATCTCAAAACTCAAGTATCATCATCAACTTTTTAAAACCCAATTTTTAATTTAAGGAAAAAACGATGTCACAAAATCTCAAGGAATGGTGGGCAACTCTTAATCCAACTTGGCAAGACATTTTTGCAAAAAATTAAAAAATTTGGATTGCAGTTGTAATGATTTATTAGCACTAAAACAATGACAATATATTGCTTTTTTCTTCTATTCTCTGCTTTGCAATCTCTAAGAAATCGCTGTTATGATCTATACCAATAAAATTCCTACCATACTGAACAGATACAACTCCAGTTGTACCACTGCCACAAAAAGGATCTAGGATAGTATCACCTGCATTACTGGAAGATAGAATGACTCTTCTTAAAAGTTCTTCAGGTTTTTGTGTAGGATGTTTGCCAAATTTTTTCTCACTTTTTGGTGTAAGTGGTATTGCCCACACACTGCGCATTTGCTTGTTTTCATTTTTGATAATGTCTTTGCCACCTTGCCATTTTTTCATTTGCTCATAGTGAAAAGTATGCTTGGATTTTTTAGATTTTTTTGACCATAAAAGCGTTTCATGAGCATGGGCAAAGTAACGACATGCTAGATGAGGAGGGGCGTTTGGCTTAAACCATTCAATGTCATTTAAAATAGTAAAACCCAATTTTTGCAGTATAAAACCTACTAGGTAAATATTGTGCAATGTACCACTAATCCAAATAGTACCATTGTCAATTAATAATTCTCTACATCTACTAATCCACTGATAAGTAAATTCATAATCAGCATCAAAGCCATTGGATTTATCCCAAGTTCCTTTATCTACTTTTACACGCTTGCCAGCATGTACACTCATACCCCCATTAGAAAGAAAATAAGGCGGATCAGCAAAAATCAAATCAAAACGACTATTACTGGATGCTAATTTATCCAATAATAACAAACTGTCTCCATACAGCAGAACTGATTTTTCAGACTGATAAAAAAAGTAATCTTTCATAGATAGTATTTACAACTATTAACTAACTCAATGCTATTATAATCGTCTTTGTTTTTGAATTTGTATTGCCACAGCATATACTCAGAGTCCCTTTTTTCAAAGAATACTAAGCATATTTGTTTTTGAGTATATTCACTCCACTGTCTAAATGGGTAAAACAGTTGCCTGATGACAGTGTTTTGGGTTTTTGAATTTTTTGCCTCTACCAAGATAATTTTGTCTTTACCCTCATAGCCTGCGTCAACTTCTGTTTGAACGCTTTTTGTGGTGATTTTTTGATTGCCAACATAGAAAGAAAACTCTGGCGTGTATTTTCTGCCTCGTATGGTAAGAACCAAACTATCATCGTTAAAAAAGGTTCTAATGATGCTTGTGGCATAGGCAAAATCCAAATGTTGCATTTCAGAATTGCCAACTTGTGAGGTTTCCAATTCAAAGGATATTTTAGATTGATAGAATTTTGCCTTAGTGGTAATTTCTGGAATATCAAAATATCCTTCGCCTTTAACAATCACATACTTGCCATTTTTGACCGGTAATAAAAACAAACCATTTTCAGCCATAATGGTCGGTACTTTTTCTCTATGATCTTGCTTGCACAAAATACGTACTTCTTTCTCCCCCGTTTTGGTGAAATTTTGACAGGACGTTTTTATCATTTCGGAAGTTAGGATAAATGGCGACTGACTAAAATCATGCTGTAGAATTTGATAGTCCAAAAATATTTTTTGCCAACTTTTATCTGACATGTTTGGTTTCCCCATAAGTGTTAACGTTAAAAACTCAGCGGTAGCTTTAGCTGTCGGCTGGAGTGCCTTGTTAGGAGCTTTTCTTTGAAATGAGCTTTTCTAACTCTTGCAATTCTTGGGGTGTTAAGAGTCGTGATTCGCCTTTTTGTAAAGGTCCAAGTGTGATGCTGCCGATGCTGAATCTTTTGATTTTAAGCACGCGAGTGCCAAGTTTTTCCATCATTCGTTTAATTTGGCGATTCTTCCCCTCCCTCATGGCGAGTTCCACCCAACTTTTATCGTTCACGGTATGCAAGAACTTCACTTTGGTAGGCTGTGTGTATTCATCTCTTCCAATATACATTCCCATTCGGATTTTATGAAAGTCTGCTTGACTCAAGACAGATTGCAGTTTGACAAAATAGGTCTTCCACAACTTATTTCTTGGGTGAATGATGCGGTCAGCAAATGCACCATCATTGGTCAGCAGCAACAATCCTTCTGCATCATAGTCAAGCCTCCCGACAGGAAAAAGACGTTCTTTGGTCTTTGGAAAAAATGCTTTCACAGTCAATCGTCCTTCAGGGTCATGCAAAGTGGTCACACAATTTTTGGGTTTATAAAAGGCATACACTTTTCGTTTGACAGGCTTGTCAATTCTCACACCTTGTCCCTCTACCAAGATTCTATCTTGTCCCGGTCTCACCCGTTGTCCCAGTTTGGCAGGTTCTCCATTGACCATGATATGTTGCTCAACAATCATTTTTTCTATCTCACGCCTTGAGCCAACCCCTTGCTGAGCCAGCACTTTTTGAATCCTAATTCCTTCTGCTTCTGTTGTCATTGTCTGTTGTTTGATTGGTGTAGTTTTTTAAAAATTGCCAAAAATCATTTTTATTTTTCCCATTTGATATGTCCATTGATGCCATGTTTTTCAAATAATTCTAAAATATCTTTGCAGAATTGAAGCAACTGATGATCTCCAGATACTTTTGCCAATTCATACAAACGAATGAACATCTTTTTACCGGTTTCAGTCTGCTTGAATGTTTTCTTTTGAAAGTTATGCTTGGCACAAAGAACTTGCCCATTTTCTATTGTTGCTTCGCCTCCTAATTCTTTGGGCTTGATATGATCAACATGTAACTCTATTCCATCTTTTTCACCTGCTCCACAAATGACGCATCTATATTCATCTCTCTTTTTAATTTGTTCTTTTTGAGATTCTGTAAAATCTTCTAAACTTCTCTGATGTGTAAGATGAGGGTCGTATCTATAAACACCCTTTTTAACTTTGATGAGAAAACCAATTTGTGCAAGTTTTCTGATTCCTCTATCTGGGTCTCTAAAAACCTTGTTTGCTCTTTTTTTATATTCTGCGACAAGCCAATCCACAGCCTCTGCATGCGATATATCACGATGAGGATTTGCCTCAAAAAATTCCTGAATTAAAGCCTGTTGCGTGATTTGGGGGGACTTCACAGTGTTGCTTGTACAAATGAATTTTGTTGAAAGAGGCTTCTAGCATGGTCAATACGTTTTTTAGCCAGTTCAAGGTAGTCTGCATCAATTTCAATGCCGGTGAATTGACGATGCAGAGCTTGCGCCACTAAACCTGTCGTGCCACTCCCGAGAAAAGGGTCAAAAACCATATCGCCCAAATATGAAAACAATTTGATACAACGATGTGGAAGTTCTTCAGGAAAGGGAGCAGGGTGTCCGATTCGCTTGGCACTTTCACCGTTGAAAGTCCACACGCCATTTGTCCATGTAATAAAATCATTTTTGGTCACATCACTTTCCCCTTTGTACATTTTTTTCCATTGTTTTTTGTACAAAACTAAAATCAATTCTACAGGAGCAATTACATAGGGAGCAGAAGCAGAAAGCCAACTTCCCCATGCTGTCCTGCGGCTGATGTTTTGTTCATTCCAAATGATTGTGCTGTGATATTGCCAGCCTATTTGTTTGGCAAGAGTTGTGATGTCTGCACCAACGCTTTGCTGTCCACCCTTGTTTTTATCTAATGGAATGTTCAAGCACAACCTTCCAGAGTCTTTTGTCCAATGAAAAAGATTGGCTAGCCACTTTTTAGTAAAATCCAGATAGTCCTCATAAGCTAATTCATCATTGTTGGAGTGATATGACATACCCACATTGTAGGGGGGAGACGTCACTGTTAAGTCAATAAAAGGAGCCTCAAATAACTGGAGGTTGGTTGCGTCCGCCTGCTGTAAGTTCATAGGTCTCAAAGAAACTTTTTCAAACTCATTCACTGAGCTTGCAATGCAGTGATGGCAACGGTGTTAACAATGTCTGGGACTTCACAGCCACGACTTAAATCATTGACTGGTTTACGAAGTCCTTGCAAGACAGGTCCGACAGCCACAGCATGAGCGCTTCGTTGGACAGCTTTGTAAGTGTTGTTGCCTGTGTTGAGGTCTGGAAAGATGAACACGGTGGCTTGCCCTGCAACGGGGGAATTTGGCATTTTGAGTTTTGCAACATCTGGGTCAATGGCGGCATCGTATTGGATAGGTCCCTCAATGGCAAGGTCTGGTCGTTTGTCTTTGGCAATTTGGGTGGCTTGCCTGACTTTTTCCACTTCTTCTCCTTGACCTGATGTGCCAGTAGAATAGGAAAGCATCGCCACACGGGGAACAATCCCAAAAGTAGAGGCAGTCTCTGCAGACTGGATGGCAATTTCTGCCAATGCTTGTGAATCAGGGTCTGGATTGATGGCACAATCTCCATAAACCAACACTTTGTCTTGCAGGCACATAAAGAAGACACTGGACACTAACGAACATTGCTCTTGTGTTTTAATGATCTCAAATGCAGGTCTAATGGTGTGTTGTGTGGTATGAATCGCCCCTGAAACCATGCCGTCTGCATGACCTAAATAAACCATCATAGAACCAAAATAGTTGACGTCTTGCATGATGTCCCTTGCTTGGTCAATGCCAATCCCTTTGTGTTGTCTTAACTTGGCATAGGTTTCTGCGTATTCTTCAAAACGTTCTGACTGACTTGGCTCAATGATAGACACATTGTTCAGCGAGATTCCCAGACGTGTTGCACATTTTTGGATTTGTTCCCTCACTCCCAAAAGTGTAATCTTGACCACATCTCGCCTGACCAAAATATCTGTCGCCTTTAAAATTCGTTCATCTTCTCCTTCTGGCAAGACAATATGCTGTTTATGATTTTTGGCATTTTGGATTAAACGATATTCAAACATTTTTGGGGTAACAGTTTCTTGTACTTCTGCACGCAAGCCTTCTCTGACTTCAGGAATATCAATAGAATCATCAAAGAGTTTGAAGGCAGAGGAGATTTTACGTCGGTCATCGGGTCGGATTCTGACGTATATCTGTTGAAACTCTTCTGCAACCTTTGAAGTAGAGTCTTTTTTCCAAAGGACTGGTGCAGGTGTGTTACTCCAGCCTTCAATCAACGTGGCAACTCTCTCATCAAGTGGTTCACTACCTGTCAGCAAAATTCCTGCAATGTGAGGGTATGAATTGGAGACAGAAGTCAACAGCCCCCCAATTAAAACATCAGGACGGTCGCTTGGTGTAATAATCAACGTGCCTTCGTCCATGTACTTTAAAACGCCGGGGAGTTGCATAGCAGCAATGATGTAGTTTTTGACGTGGCGGTCAATTTTGGACTGACCATAAAGAAGCTGGGCATCAAGACATTCCACAACATCACTGATAGTTGGCAGTCCCAATTCAGGTGCGTCAGGTAAGCAATAAACCAAAAGCGTTTGGTCTGCGACTTTTTTCTTGATTTCATAGACCAATGCACGTGGGTCATCTCCAGCAAATTGGTTCACAATCAAAGCAAAAACATCTGTGTCTTTTTCTTGCAAAGACTCCAGTGACATCAATGCTGAATTAGTGGCTTCATGTAAATTTTTATTTTTACCATTGGAGACAATCATCAAAGAGACGCCAATAAATTTGGCAATGTCCGCATTCAGATCTACCTCAAACGATTGAATTAAATCCTCAAAATCTGTTCCTAAACAAAGCACAAAATCATATTCTGATTCAATTCGTTTGAACTTGTTGAAAATCCCCTCAAGCAAGGCATCGTGTTGACCCAGATTGATCAAATCCCAAGCCTCCTCCAGTGTGTAAGCATAACTATCTTGCCTCGCTTGTTCTAATTTAAAATAGGTGTTGATGAGATTAAAATCATTGTCATCGCTGGCACTTTTGACAATGGGGCGGAAACAACAGACACGTTTGTAATTTCGCAAAAGCAGTTCCATCATACCTAAAGCGACAACAGATTTGCCGCTACGTGGTTCTGTTGGAACAATGTAGAGAGATTTCATGGTTATGAATTAAAGAAAGAGTGAAACTGATTAAAAAATAAGAATAAGGAAGACAAAGAGTAGAATTAGAGACATGCCATGCCCAGTAGTGTATCAAGAATGAGTTGAAACAGCCAGAATGTTCACAAAGCAGTTATAGCTGAATGACAACGTCTAAAGGCTAAAAACTTTGAACGTGGTCAATTCACATTTGGGCAAATCCAATCATCTCCTTCTTGACCAATCTCATATTGAATTTTGGCTAAAAAGTTCTCTGGAGTCCAAAATCCTTGATTCGGGTCATGGTAAGAGTAGCTATTTTGCCAATGAATAGTGAGCTGGTTGTCCTTTTTTTGGATTTGATTTTTAGGGACATAGAGGAATAAATTAACGGGGATTGCTCCTTGCATTCCACAAGTCAGTTGTTTGGTAGCAAACACCGTTTTGTTTGTGATTTCAAAAGAATTTTGACCCGAAGTTCCACTCCCTGAGTAATACAACAAGACTTCCAAATCTTCATAGCCTTTGATTTTAAAGACTCCACTCATTGACATCAGGTTGTTCGGAGGCAGAAACACTTTGACAAAGTCTTCTTTGTTTTTCAAGGTGTCCCACGTGTCTTCTAATTCTGCTTTAAAAGGTGCAAAGCTTTCCTCCATTTGTGCAGAATAGTTGTCATAGTTTCTCGTTTTTTCAGGTTCAGGAGTTGGTTGAACATTTTGCAATAAGAGATCTAAGGGGCTATCTAAATTTGTTAACAAGTCCTGCCAGTTCTGGGATTCCTCACGAAGTAAAAATGTCGCAATCGTGCCGATGGGATAAAGTTCTGCCCCAATCAGATACTGCCAGTTTTTTGAATTGAGTCGTTTGACCACACCTTGACGAAACTTTTGGGATTGAAGAGGGCTTTGCGTTTCATAAAGTACGGCAAGTGATAGCTCAAAATAACTTGCAACACCTTCTATGTTCTCATTCAGACGTGTTTGCCTGTATTCATCAGGATAGAGATTTTTCCATTGGTTCAAAAGGGATTTGGCAGTTGCCAAATGTTGCTCACGTTGTTCAGGAGACTGATACGCTTGCATTAAGGTATCAAACAAAATTCGTCTTAAAACTCTGGGTTGAGTCTGGGGAGGATAAAGGGTGGCTCTACTACTTTGTTCCGCCTTTGAAGCCGTGTTGACCTCTTGTTCTAGCAGATGAAACAATTCATGGCTTCCAAAGCTGGCATAACGGTCTAAAGCATCAATTTGTTGGGGCAATGCAGTCGCAAGCATTTCTTTCAACTGTTCTTCATCTAAATCAGGAAAACTTTCTTTGAGCTGTTCTTTTGTGATTTGAGGAGGTGGAACATAGTCAACAACGATGGCATTGTTCCCCTCAAATTCAATCTTTTCAAAACTCCCAAATCCATTCTTTGCATTCGTGACCATTCTTTCAGGAATGAACGAAAGATTAATCTCCTTTTTGCCTGAAGTGCTAATGGCGTATGCTTTCTGATGGTCAGTGATAATGAAAACGTGATGACTCCAGTCTGTTCCTTGCCAGATTTCTCCTGTACGCGACCACATCTTGGGAACATAATCTTCCAAAAGCTCTACAACACTTTTAAAAGAAGGTTCTGCCAAATTTTCTAAAAGCTCCTCAACACTGTCAGAAGGCTTTGCCCAAAGTAATGTTACACCCAAAGTCATTTGAACTAAGTGAACCAAAAATGATTGAAAAAAGCATTTTTTCATTTAAAATTCCTCTAAAATTCTTCATTAATAAAAAAGCCTATCATTCTATCAAAAAAACAAGTTTTAATAAAATGATTTTAATATGTGTGATTGCCACTTATAATAAAAGGGAGTTCCAATGATGAAAATCAATCTTGTAAATTTGATTTTGATTGGCATCAGCAAGGTTTTACTGTAAATTTAAATATTTTTTGAAAATCATTTTGATTAGATGAGGAAACTTTGACGTTAAATGTCGCCTTAATGCTTTTTGTCCCCATTGGCTTTTGGACTTGGATTTTTTACTTCGTCAGCAAGTACAAAATCACCAGCGTTTCATTGTTGGTTCGTTTGTTTATCGGAGGTTGTGTCTCAGCAGGAATTGCACTGTTGCTCAATCATTGGACTGAAAAATACACAGCATTTTGGATGGAATCCCCAAACTTGTACGAACAAATTGGCTTTTGGGCAATGGTTGGTTTGAATGAAGAATTTGCTAAGCTATTGATTTTGCTATGGTTTGCCTATCCACAAAACGAATTTCAAGACCCTTTTGACGCCCTAGTTTACACAATGCTCATCGCATTAGGATTCTCATTTGTAGAAAACATAGTCTATTGGGGACGCTATGGCGAGGCAGTGCTTGCCTTGCGCAGTGTGTTGACCGTGCCTGTGCATATTTTTGTCAGCATGCCCATTGCTATGGCATTGGGGAAAGTTCATTTAATGCGTCCTCATGCTTCAGGATACACGAGGAGAATTTTTTATTTGTGGCTAGGCTGGTTGATGGCGGCTTGTCTTCATGCCTTGTATGACATCTTTATCTCATTTGGCTATGAAAAATTAGCATACCTCAATTTAGCATTTTCAATGCTGATTGCTATCATCATAGGCTACTACTTTTTAAGAACTTCCAAACAGAAACTTGTTGCCCACAGAAAAAATCAGTTTTTTGAAACAACTTCTTGAAACAAATTGAGAGTCAGTGAGTTTGATGAAATTTGGAATTAAAAAATAATTTTTTGCAAAAAAAGATTTGCAATAAAACTGGTTTCAAATCACAATGACTACCGTACTTTTTCAATCTTCTAATAAGGTAATGGTTATGAAATCTATGACTAGAAAAATGCTTCGTTTCAAAAACTTGAAATTTGGATTATTTTTACTCTTGTTGGGCGTTGTTTTTGCTTCTTGTGAGGGTAAGAAAAACAGCGATAGCGACAGCGATGACTCTTCTAAACCAGAAGACAAGCCCGAAGCACCCGCAACTCCTCAATTCACTCTGACTTCTTCTGCTGTGGCTTCAGGGGGAGCTTTGCCCTTGAAATATGCTTGTAGTAGAGCCACGGATGGCACTGGTTGCAGAACTGATGGCGTTGCTGGCGCTAGTAATACCACTCCTCCTTTGAGTTGGACCAATGCACCTGCTGGCACAACTCATTTTATTCTCATTCTGTTTGACAAAGACTCTCCAGCAACAATGCACTGGTACGTTGCAATGCCTAAAGATTTGAAATCACTCCCAGAAGGTCTTGATGTCAAAACCACCCCAGAGGTCACCTTGACAACAGGACAAAAGATTAGGATAGATGCCGAAAGGAATTCTAACCCTTATTATCACGGTCCTTACCCTCCTACAGGTAAAGCTCATAATTACGAATTTCGCCTTTACGCAATCAAAACAACAGAAGACGTGGTCGCAGCCTTTTTTGGATCAGGAGTCATTGCGGTCGCTAGTGGGAATTATCAGACTGAGATAGAAAAGTATATAACTGGAAAAGGTAGAGGTTTTTTAGAAGCTAAAATTCTGGGAACAGCTGTTCTTCCTTTCACTTTCAAGAGACCTTAAAGGCACTTGTCGCTTGCGGACATCAAACTTAAATTTTTTTAAATTAAGTTTTTTGTCCGACCTAGCCTTTTTCAAACCTTGCTTCAATTCACACTGCCTTAAATTGACTCTTTCAGTCTCATCTTCAGCAATTTCTAACTTGCATTAATTCCCTCATTTGTCTCCTTGTTTTTTCTTCCCTCTAGCAATCAACAAAACTTTTTAAGCGAAAGTGTATCATTATAACGATTTGCTGAAAAACTCTTTTTGAAAGATTCCCATGAAGTTCATTGACTCTGTCAAAATTTATGTTCGTTCAGGAGATGGAGGCAAGGGGTGTGTCTCCTTCAGGCGTGAGCGTGGTATTCCCAAAGGTGGACCCGATGGCGGAGATGGCGGAGATGGCGGTAGCATTATCTTTCGTGGTGACCGCAACTTGCAAACTTTGCTTGATTTGTCTTTTCGGCAACATCACATCGCAGGTTCTGGGTCTGCAGGGGGCAGTCAGCACAAACAGGGGAAAAGTGCCGATGATTTGGTGATTCATGTGCCTTGTGGTTCAGAAATCCGAGATGTAGAGACGGGTGAATGTTATTTGGAAGTTTTGGATACTCAAGACTATGTTTTTCTAAAAGGAGGCAAAGGAGGCAAAGGGAACGCACGTTTTAAAAGCTCTGTGAGAAGAAGCCCAGACTTTGCACAGAATGGAACACAAGGTTTTGAAATGTGGGTCAGGCTTGAATTGAAGTTGATTGCTGACGTGGGGTTGGTTGGATTCCCTAATGCAGGAAAGTCCACATGGATTCGCCAAGTTTCAAGAGCCAAGCCTAAAGTCGCAGATTACCCTTTTACAACTCTTGTTCCTAATCTGGGTGTCGTGCAAGTGCCTGATTCTTATCAATCGTTTGTGATGGCAGACATACCGGGCTTGATTGAAAATGCTCATCAAGGGGCAGGTCTTGGAGACCGCTTTTTGAGGCATATTGAAAGAGCCTCTTGTCTTTTGTTTGTCATTGACTGTTCTGAACATGCCGACTATCAACCTGACAAAGCCTTGCAAATTCTGATGAATGAATTACAGTCATTTGCACCAAAATTAGCAAAAAAACCTTATTTAATCGCATTCAATAAGGTTGATTTAGTCAGCGAAAATGACTTGTTTCAACTTCAAGACTCTTTTGGAGACCCCAAAACCTTTTTCATCTCGGGTGCAACAGGTTTAGGAAAAGACAAATTGATTTATGCTCTGTGGCAAATGATTCAAGATGCTAAGGGAGAGATTTAGGCAGTCTCAAAAAAGCTAAATGTTTTGGCAACGTTCTAGCGTGGAATGGGAGAAGGCTCTAAATATCCAATGATTCTCAACTCCATAAGGCTTTGAAACGAAGTGGAACGTTTGGGAACAACTGCAAGCATTTGGTGAGGCTGATATAGCCCCGATTGCAAATGAAACTCCAGCATGTTCCAACCAATGATGGTGATGTCTCTGTACTTCCAGCAAAGATGCTTCCCAAAACTTTTAAGAGGCATAGATGGTTTTTCAATGGCAAAGATTGGTTCAGGGTTTGCTACCCCAAAAGGCTCAAGCAAGTTGAAACTTTCAATGAGCGATGCAGAAAGTTGAGAAAGTTTTAGAGTAGCAAAAATTTTAAGAGGTTCTTGCATTTGTGAATCAGACATTTGGTGACAAGTTTCATAAAATGCAGATTTGAAGCTGGCAAAATTTTGCTGATGTAGGGAACAACCTGCGGCATTACGGTGACCTCCAAACCTTTCCAAATACTCTGAACACGCATCAAAAGCACTTCGCAGATGCACTATTCCCCCAGAACGACCTGACCCCTTTAAAAACTGACCTGCTTGGGCAAATACAACTGTCGGTTTTTGGTATTTTTCCACAATCTGTGCTGCTGTGATGCCGATGATGCCTTCGTGGAATTGAGGGGAACTCATCACAAAAGCAGATTCTTTTTGTTGACGTTGTGCCTCCAAATTTGCAATTTTTAGCATTTGGCTTGCCTTGCGTTTTCTCTTTTCATTCAGCCGATACAAAGAAGCGACAAGCTCCTTTGCACGCTCTGTATTTTCTTCAGTCAAGACATTCACGGCGAGCGTCGCATCTTCCATTCTTCCTGCGGCATTCAACATGGGGCAGATCTTGAATGCAATCGCCTGTGTATCCACTTTTTGAACATTCATTTTTTGCAACAACGCCTGCAATCCACAACGTGTTGTCTGGTTCATCTGCTTGAGTCCATGATGCACCAACACCCTGTTTTCATCAACCAGCGGTGCCATGTCTGCGAGTGTCCCAAGAGCGACCAAATCTAAATAATTTTTAAGGTTAGGTTCTGGCTTCTGGCAAGACCAAAAACCTTGTTGTCTTAAATGCCTTCTTAATGCAACCAGTAATTTAAAGGCAACGCCACAACCTGTCACACCTTTGAAAGGATAAGTACAATCTTTTCGGTTGGGATTGACAACCAAGCAATCGGGCATGGAGTTTTGAGAGTTTGGCAGGTGATGGTCTGTAACAATGGTCTCAATGCCATGTCGTTTGAGTGTTGCAATTTCGTCAACTGCAGTGATTCCATGATCCACAGTCACCACAAGTTGAGGTTGTTTTGAAAGAATTTCTTCCACACTTGCAGAGGTTAATCCGTACCCATGTTTAAAACGATTTGGAATAAAGACCTCAAAGTTGCTACAATGACACGTTGCTAAGAAAATCAGCAGACATGATGAAGCTGTGATGCCATCAACATCATAATCACCAACAATGAGAATGTTCTCATCCTTGACAATGGCTTCAGTCAGACGCAAAGTTGCCTCTTCCATGTCTTTCATCAAATAAGGTTCGTGTAAATTGTGCAGGCTTGTATTGAGAAAGAGTCTTGCTTTTTCTAAATTGCCATGATGACAAGAAGCAAGGAAAGAAGCGGCTAGCCAAGGGATTTGGAACTCATGGATTAAGGCTTGTTCCACGATTGGGAATTTTTGGTGTCGTGTCCATTTTTTTTGAAAAGACATGAAAAAAAGGTTGATTTTTTAATAGATTAAAGGGTCATAGTTTGTTGATTTGGTCAATTTTTAACTTTTAATTTTTAAAACTACATGATGAATCGTCTAGTTCTTTGCTTTGCTTCCATTTGTTTTGCCAATGCCTTATTTGCTCAATCCAACTTTGTTCCTGTTTCTGTTGATGACATTGAAGAACAAGAGGAAAAGTTAGCATTCTCGCCGGGGCTAGAGTTTTCCCTTCAATATAACGCATACGCTTCTCAAATAAAAGGCAGTCATTTTGAAAGACGTTACTCCGATGAACGTCACCCAGCAGATACCAAGTTTGAACACGACCCACGCCTTTATATTAAATCCATTGTCAATCGTGATGTGTTTTTACATTTGGAGATTGGCATAGACCAGCAAGATGTACAAGACCAGAATTTACGCAATGAACCTGACCCCGAATCACAAAACAACACACTACTTGCCAGACAAGTTTTTTTAGAATACCGAACAAATCCAAACAACAGTGTCAAGATAGGCAAGCAAGAGGTGGAGCTTGGGGCAAGAAAAGGAAAAATCTTTTCAGGCATTTTGAAAGGAGCAACGCATTCGTGTCGGCTTGGCACATGGTGCTACACACTGGGAGCAGTGAAAATGGCTGATAGTATTGCTGACTGGACTTACTATGGCTCGCTTCGTTATCCTTTTTTTGAGACAGATTTAGGGGGGGGGAAGTCTCATTCCTTCACAATAGAAGTGTTCCGCATTGATTATAACGAAAAAAACATCCCGCTTGGCATTTCTGGCGCAGCAACCACTCGCAACAACCAACGCATTGAAGAAGTCAAAGAGTTTCTCCGAAGCGGTGAGGAAGTGGACGATGAAGACAACATTCAAAAAACTTCAAGACAAGTCACGGATAGGAACGGAAACCCCATAGAATACAATGCCCACCGTCAAAAGTATTTTGGTTTTCAAATTCTGTGGCAGTATGGCTTATTTCTTTTGGATTTAGATGCAACAGCATTGCAGGGCAAAAGAGCTTATCATTCTGACAACACTGAATCACGTGTCACTCCAGACTTTGGTGAAGAACATGAAGAACGACTTGCCGCAGATAATAATCCTGAAGAAGGAGTCAGCGGGTTTGCAATAGAAACAGAATGGACATGGGACGTGGCTTCTTTGGCATCTGTTTTTAAATTTCATGCTTTATATGCCACAGGAGATGAGCAGTTAACTGATGAAGAAAATGAGGGCAAGAATATTTTCCGAACCTCTCAGGCATACCATGAAATCACGCCGGGGACTTATCAAGGCACAAAACTTTATTTTAATGGTCGGAGCAATGACATTCGCTCTGGGACAGGGCTGGGGCATTCTGTGTCAAATCTCTCAATGCTCGGGTTTGCCTATCGCTATGCCTCGCCAGATGATTGGTTGTATTACGACATAGGGTTGTTTCATTTAGCTCGCAACAAACCTGTTCTCAACATTGAAAAAGAGGAAGTGAAACAGATTGGAACTGAGTTGGACAACTCCCTTTCATTTAGTTTGGCAAGAAATTTAAGGGGTGAAGTTGACGTCAACTTGTTTTATACAGGTGATGCCTTCACAACAGAACAAAATGAAATTCCCAAAGACCTTTCACCTCAGGTCATCGTGCAAGGCGTGGGAAGAATTGTTTATCAATTTTAATATGAGTTTTGGCTTGATTTTGGACTATTCGTTGCATGACCTTCATAATAAATAATCAATTTTAACAAAGGAAAATCAGATGAAAAAGTTGCTTGTCATTTGTGCGTTAGTTTTGGGTTCGTCTCATGCCGTTTTTGCAGACCTAATCGGTTCTGTTGCAGTTGATGCCTTTGTCGCTGGAAGTTTTGATGCAGAGTTGGAACATGACGATGGAAAAAGGGAGCTTGAGACTGATGGAAATTTGACTGGGGGCAGTGCAAATGTAGAGTTGCCTTTTTTACTTGGGCTTGGTGTCAGCCAGATTCAGCAAAAATTTAAAGACAAAAATGTGTCAGGTGTTGAAACCAAATATGAAGCCACCATGTTTGATGTGTTTTATTCGCTTGATGTATTCGTCAAACTTTCACTAGGCGTTGGTGTTGGAGAAGCAAAAGTAACCAGAAGTATTAGCTCCGTCAGTAAAGAAGAGAAAAAAAACACTGGACGTGTTTTTGCAAATTTAGGTCTTCCCATTTTTCCATTGGTTCAATTCAGGGTAGGTGTGCATCAACTGCTGGAGTCAAAAGTAGAAATAGGTTCTGACAAAGTGTCAGTCGGAGGGTCATTGGTTTCAGTTGGTTTGGGAATCGTCTTTTAAGGCGTCAACTGCATCGTGCCTTTCCCACGTCAAACTTTATCAAACTTGGCAACACAAATTCTGTTCAATTCCATCAAATTTTTTTGAAAAATCCTCAAGATGTGCTGTGAATGATTCATGGCACATTCACTACCTCTTCAAATAGCCTTACTTCATAGTCTGCCTTGCCATCTGGTGAGCATTCTACAATGAACGTCATCTAATCAGTCTCTCAAAGTATTCTTCACACTCAAAGTCTTCAATGGTGGGACAAAAGACCAATAATCAAGGGATATAACTATTTTTTTAAAAAAACTTGACACGAAATTGGTCTCATACAAAAATATGTCCATAGCTAAATCCTTTAAAAAATGATAGTAGAAAAATTCCTTGTCATTGTAGTATTCGGCAAAAAATCACTTGTTCATCAAAGGACACGAGACTTTGTCAAGCCTCTCTTGAATGAATGGAAAAAATCGGCTATTTCAAATTGGTTTAGCTATGTTCTTAATCTTAAATTTAAAACTAAAATATATGTTTTATACAAAAAAAATGTTAGGCACGATTTTCTGTGTCGGTGTTGGGACAGCGGTTTCAGCACAAACTTCCTTCATTGACCCCAAAATAAAAAAGTATGAAAAGGTTCCTGGAACCGATGGTCGGATTGACAGTATTGGGTCAGACACTCTCAATAATTTGATGACATTATGGAGCGAGTCCTTTCGCAAAGTTTATCCAAATGTCCGAATCCAGATTGAAGGCAAGGGGTCTAGCACCGCACCACCTGCTTTGATTGAAGGGACTGCACAATTTGGTCCGATGTCCCGCCCTATGAAAAAAAAGGAGATGGAAAGTTTTGAGAAAAAATATGGATTCCCCCCAACTGCTATTGGTGTTGCCCTTGATGCCTTAGCCATTTTTGTACACAAGGACAATCCATTGCAAGAGCTGTCCTTTCCTCAGATTGATGCCATCTTTTCCAGCACACGAAGGGGGGGCTTTTCCAAGAACATTGAAACTTGGGGAGACCTTGGACTGAAAGGAGCATGGAAAAATAGGGCAATCAGTTTGTATGGGAGAAACTCTGCCTCTGGAACTTATGGTTATTTTAAGTCCAAAGCCTTATTTAAAGGAGATTATAAAAACTCTGTGAAAGAGCAACCGGGTTCTGCTTCTGTGGTGCAATCTATTGCTAAAGATTTAGGAGGCATTGGTTATTCTGGAATGGGGTATCAAACGTCAGGAGTGCGTGTTGTGCCTCTTTCTAAAAAACATGGTCAGACGTCATATCAGGGGACATATCAAAATGTCGTTAGCCAAAAATATCCCCTTTCTCGCATGCTGTTAGTTTATATTGTCAAAGAACCGGGCAAGCCGCTTTCTCCTGTCGTCAAACAATTCTTAACATTCATTCTCTCCCGAGAAGGACAAAAGATTGTTGAAAAAGATGGCTACTTACCTCTGCCCTCTAAACTTCAACAAAGACAACTAGGCTTATTGAAGTAAGCTACTGTTGATGCACAATTTGGTGCATCAACAAGATATTGCTTTTTAGAAATCAAGATTTTTTGTCAAAACTTGTCATCAAGTCTTTTCTCCTTCCAACTTTCAAACATCACCCTCTCGTCATCTATTACTCAATTTGTCATGGTTATAAAACTGCCTCAAGGTTTTTCTTGGTTTGGTAAGAACATTGGCATTAAAGATGAGTCTCTTGATTTTGGAGGCATTGCCTCACAAGTTCCTTGTCAAGCCTCTGGCATGTTCACACAAAACACACAATGCGGGGCGCCTGTCGTTGTGGGGCGTCAACATCTTGAAAATGGCATTTTACAAGCGGTGATTGTCAACTCTAAAAATGCCAATGTGGCAACAGGAACAAAGGGGATTGAAGATTCTCAGATGATTTGCAGGTGGGTTGCCAAAGAGCTTGGTATCAAGCCTGAAGATGTTTTGCCTTCTTCCACTGGAATCATCGGGAAACTCCTGCCAATGGACTGCATCAAGCAAGGTTGTGTCAATCTTGAAAAAGATTTTCAAAGCACACCTCAAGCCTTTAAAAATTTTGCATGTGCCATTATGACAACCGATACTCAACCTAAATTTGCCTCTTGTCAGATTGGTGATGCAACACTTGTTGGAGTCGTCAAAGGTTCGGGAATGATTGCACCAAACATGGCGACGATGTTGGCATATTTTGCAACAGATGCTGATTTTTCTGCCGCAGAATTAAAAACGATGCTTCATCAGGTTGTAGAAAAAACGTTGAATCGTGTCTCCATTGATGGGGACACCTCAACCAGTGATACTGCTGTGATTTTATCTAATGGACTTGCTGGAAGAGTCAAAAAAGAAGAGTTTGAACAAAAATTTTTAGAGATGTCTAGGTGGCTGTCTAAGGAACTTGTGAAAGATGGCGAGGGTGTTTCAAAGGTTGTGGAATTGGTTGTTTCGGGTGCAGTTGATCAAAGGCAAGCACGTTTGACAGCTCATCAAATCATTAATTCACCGTTGGTTCAAACTGCCATTCATGGTGCAGACCCGAATTGGGGTAGGTTTATCATGGCAATAGGAAATGTTTCAGACTACGTTGTGCCAATAGAACACATTCAAATCACATTTGACAAAACTTTGACAATCAATGCCCAAATTGTGCAACAACAACCAGAGTTTCTGGAACGCATTGCACAATCCTTGAAACAAGCAGAGATTCACATTGAAATCTCACTTGGTCAAGGGACATTTCAAGAGACTGTCTGGGGAGGTGATTTGACTGCTGAATACGTCCGCATTAACTCCGAATACTCTACGTGAGTTTGTTGAAGTTTTTTTTAAAATTTAATGTCCTCTGACAGTGATTTTCCAGTTTTTGATTTCAGTCATCAAATCAGCATAATGAACTGCTGTAGGTTCTGGATCAGTTTGTTTGATTCTTAACTTCCAATCTCCTGTGATAGAAGAACTTCCTAAAAAGGAGTTAGAAACGAAACGCACTTGATTTGCCCCTGCTTGCAAACAAATCCCATCTTGCCAAGCATGAGAAATTTTTGTCTCACCATTGGCTTTAAAGAGGGCAGACTTTTTTTGGTCAGGCGAAACCAGCTCTAAATCCCATTGACCCACACATGCCCGATTGTTAGCATCATCTACCTCTTCTTCCGCCATCATCTCCATTTGCAAAGTGACTGATTCAATAAAAGTGATTCGTGGAATGTTACGGAAGTTTAAGGTGCTTTCATGCCACCTGTTGCGGGTTCTCACATCTAAACTTGTGTTTTGGCTCTGCTCAGCAGTTTTCATTGGGGGCAATGATTTCCAGCTTTTGGCTAACTCCAAAGCCGCACCAGCATTGACCAACCCAAACCCTGTGTAACGATGATGCTTTTGGTCTTGAGTCGGGTCAGAGTACATTTGACCTGTTTTTTGATACTGTTGACCTTGATCTGTGATTTTTCTGGCACTTTCTGCCAAAATCAACTTCACATCACGCCACGTGAGTTGGGGATACGCCTCACGCAACAAAGCCACCACTCCTGAAACTAACGGAGTTGCACCTGAAGTCGCATTCATCTCATCATATTGGGACACTCCTGAACAAATGACATTGGTCGTTGGCATTCTACCTCCAGAAAACCCCATACGACTAGGAGAACCTAACCATAGATTGACCCCGCCACTTCCTCCAAAGTTTTCAACAGAGTAACCTTCGCGAGTGACTGTATTGACTGTGATTGTGGCATAGTGATTAGACCAGAGGGCTTCTAAAGAAGAATTGCCCAGCCTTATCACACTGCCATTTCCTGCTGCAAAAACTAACACAGACCCTTTGCCATAAAACCCTTGATGCGTCACTTTCTCAACAGCTTGATACATGTCAGGTGTGATTGGATCATATTCAGATGCCTTATTTCCTATGCTTCCATTGTAAACAGCAATTTGCCGATGTTCTGCTCTGTTCAAAGCGTCTCTGACGTTGTTAAGAAAATTTGGAATATTATCACCGTCAATCACTCCATAGCCATACAACGTGGAACGGAAAGCCACCCCACGCAAGCCGATGTTGTTGTCTCTTGCCGCAATCAAACCCGCTACATTCATTCCATGCCCCCTACGTTTATTAGGATCAGAAGCACAAATGGGGTCGTCAGGAGAGTAATCAGTGATGTTGACTGATGAGACTCTCAAATCAGGGTGATTGCTTTGAAGGGGGTCATCTAAAACCCCAATTTTCACACCTTTTCCTGTGTAACCTTGCCTCCAGACAGGCTCAATGTTAATGTCAATACCAGCCGTTCCCCCAGACTGCCCTGTATTCTTCAAATACCACTGCTCTTTGTAAAGCGGGTCTTGAATGTTGAGACTAGCCACTACTCCCGGTTGAGTAGGACTATTGGTTGTTGCAGGAGTCACAGATGGGACAATCGGCTGTTGCTGGGCTGGAAGTTGAACGGGAGGCTGAACAGGACTATTGGTTGTTGCTGGAGTCACAGGTGAAATAGTCGGCTGTTCCTCTGACTTTGATGCAACGGAAGAGTCACCAGCCCCCTCAATTCCACAGGCATTGAGGAATAACCCTAGCAAGACGGTACAACAAAAGTAGTGATTTTGTTTGATTTTCATTTGAGACCTCATCAAGTTAATTTTTTAATTCAGCAAAACATCAAATTTATTCGGGGTTGACTTGAAAGACCTACAAAGAATCCCGAACATAACGCACTACAAAAAACCAATTATCAGATAATTGAAATCGCCCAGCAATGAGCCTGTCTTTAGTCAATGCCACGTTGTGTTGACCATCAGCCCAATAAAACGCATCTCCAGCAGTACAGACTTGATTACAGCTTGCGAAAGGACCATGAATGATATTGAATTTGGTCTCTCCATCTTTTTTAAGCAAATCCTGCCCGTAACGATTGAAGAGAGACTCCCATTCTGCTCTTGAAGGCAAACGCCAGCCCTCTGGTGCCGCTTCTTCTGCCCCTTCAAAGGTGTAAGCTCTTCCAACAGCAGGCTCTTCATTGAGAATGACCAGATTTCCACCTTCATCATAGTCCATACGAGGAACCACAGGCTTCACTGACTTCACTCCGTCTTCATGTTCATATTCAAAATTTTTCAGCATCCAAATCTTGCCGTCTAATTCCGCGATGGGATAGACCTTGCCGTCTCTTGGGTCAACAAAGGAATCTGAAATCCCAGCGTTTTGAGAGGGTGCAGATGGCTGAACGTCTTGGTCAGGAGAAGATGAAGGTTGAACGTCTTGAGAGGGTGCAGCAGGGTCAAGTTCTTGTTCAGATACTGGCTCGCTGGTTACTGTGATTTGGTACTTTTGCTGGCTTTTGTCTTCTGCAACGATGGTATAGGTCACAGGTTCAGTGAAGTCATTTTCTGTTTTTCCACTTTCCTGAATGACATCTCCAACTTGAGCAATCGCTTTGTCAGAAAGTTTGAAAGTAGCTACAAGATTAGTCAGTGCTATGTTTTTTGAGAAGGTGACAGCAACATCAGTTCCACTGATTTTCACTGATGAAGACTTGACGACTTCCTCCTCTTCGCTAGAAGCCAAATCAAACTCCATCAATTTTTTGTCTGAAGTAGCCTCTGTGTTTTGGTCATCAGAAGTGATGATTTCAAGGTCACCACACGATGCTACAACGATTGTCAGCCCCAAAGCCATCAATGACTTGAGCCAAATTCTTTGTCCAATTTGCATAAGATTCTCCATAAAATAAAACAATTCAAATAGATTAAAATAGTTAGAATCAAAAACGATTCTAAACACCTGAAGACATAACTTTATATCTTAAAGATTTTTATCGCAGAAAATCCTCGTTTTAAACTGGTAAAACCTTCAATTCAAACTATTTTCTCTGGATAAAACTCTAAGTCATAAAGCTAGATGTCAATTATAATATAGGGTCATTTTATGTCAAGACCTAAATGATGTTTTTTTGATGTGATTTCATTTTTGATGCTAGCAATTCTTTCATCAAAATCACACAAAATTTACAAAAATTGTTCAAAAATCATGCAAAATACTTTCCATGAAAATTTCCATTCAGTACTTTTAAGGTTTCAAAGTTGTTGGCAGTTCAAATGGAAGTATTCAATCCATTTGTTCAAAAGACAAACAACTAGATGAACAGCCAATGGATAGCCGATGCTTTGATTGAAAGATAGACAAACTATGAGACATCACATTAGAATAGAGGGGAGAGGTTCAGGCTTTTTTGAGCATCAGGTCAAGTCTTTGTCTCATTTAACATTTGTCTTTTTGTCGTTCATTCTTATTCATTCTCATCCATTTATCATTTTATGCAATTTCAATCAGATGGTCCAATTCACACTCTTTCACAAGAACAAATTCTTAATGCCGACCTTCAAACCCTTTGGACGTTTATTTCCAATCCAAATAATTTGAACCAAATCACTCCTGCCTCTCTCAACTTTGAAATCCTTTCTCAAAATCTGCCTGAACAAATCTACACAGGGCTTTTGCTGAAATATCGCATCCAAATTCCGTGGATTGGCAAACAATACTGGATCACAGAAATCAAACAAGTTGAGCCACATCGTCAATTTACTGATGAACAACGTTTTGGTCCTTACAAATTCTGGCATCATCAACACACTCTTGAAGAAAAAGGCGACCATGTCTTGATGAAAGACAAAATCACCTATCTTTTGCCCGTGTTTAGTTTGTTTTCTCCTGCTCTCAATGCTCTCCTGATTCAAAAGGAACTGACAAAGATTTTCCAATTCAGACAACAGCAATTTGGCAAATTGTTTGGCTAACCCCTTCCGTTTGAAATTCAAAATCATTTCTTTGATTTGGCTGATATGAAAGTGAAGCAAGACTGGATTGTTGTGCGTGGGGCATCAGAACACAACTTGAAAAATGTTGATGTTAAAATTCCACAACTCCAATTTTCTGTATTGAGTGGGGTGTCAGGTTCAGGCAAATCGTCTTTGGCATTTGACACGATTTTTCAAGAAGGACAAAGACGTTTTATTGAATCACTTTCACCTTATGCAAGGCAGTTTCTCGGAGTGCATGAAAGACCTCATGTAGAGTCATTAGAAGGGCTAAGCCCCACGATTTGCGTTGACCAGAAAACCGTCAACCGTAATCCACGTTCCACTGTGGGAACTATCACCGAGCTTTACGACCACTACCGCTTGCTCTTTTCAAGACTAGGAACACCTTACTGCCCGCAGTGCCAAGAACCGATTCAGGGGCAAACACCTGACCAAATCACTGACCAAGTTTTTGCCGAAGGTGCAGGTGAACACTGTATGCTCCTTGCCCCAATGGTGCAAAAACGAAAAGGTGAATACCGCAAAGAGCTTGAACAATGGCAAGCAGACGGGTTTGTGAGAGCAAGAATTGACGGTGCGATCCGCAGGCTTGATGAAGACATTGTCCTTGAGCGATATGAGATGCACTCTATTGATTTGGTGATAGACCGCCTTAAATTAACACCTGATGAAAAAAGCCGTTTTACGGAAGGCATTGAGCGGTCTCTTCATCTTTCCAAAGGTTTAGTGATTGCGTTGTATGCAGAGCAAGAACATTTGTTTAGCAGTCTGATGGCATGCCCTCGTTGTCAAATTGCCATTCCAGAGATGGAACCCCGACTTTTTTCGTTCAATTCACCGCAAGGAGCTTGCCCAGAATGTCAGGGACTTGGTGAATTGTATGAACTTGATGAGACTAAACTTTTTGATGCAAGCAAGCCATTGCTAGATGGAGGCATGCGATTTGTCAATCCACAAGGCAAGATACTCTACACCGCCATTGGATTAGAACATTTTCAATTACTTTTCAAACTGCTTCACATCAAACCTCAAGCCTCATGGCAAGACCTTTCTGATGAGGCTCGTCAGATTTTTCTACATGGCAACGCCCAAATTGGTTTGAATAGCTTCCGTGTCTTTCACGGAGGCAAGCAGCTCAGAAAGCTTTTGGAAAAAGGGGAGTGGGTTGGAGTTGAGCCAATTTTTAAATTTGTTGCAAAGTTTGTCAAACGTATCATTGAACAGTTTGGTCGTCATATCATTTGCGGGGCTTGTCAAGGGGCAAGGCTCAATCCAACTGCTCTGGCTGTCAAATTTCATCAGCATCACATTCAATCTCTCACAGCTCTTTCCATCTCCAAATCTTATCAATTTTTTCAGAGTCTCAACCTTTCAGAATTTGAAAAGCTGGTGGGTCATACCATTTTTCAAGAAATCAACTCACGGCTCAAGTTTCTTGATGAAGTCGGAGTCGGTTATCTGACACTTGAGCGGTCTGCAGGCACACTTTCAGGGGGAGAAGCCCAACGCATCAGGCTTGCCACGCATATCGGGTCAGGACTGCAAGGCGTGCTTTATGTTTTAGATGAGCCTTCTATCGGATTACACCCAAGAGACAATCAAAGGCTGATTGGTGCATTAAAAACTTTAAGGGACAGAGGCAACACCGTCTTGGTCGTAGAACACGATGAAGAAACCATCTTGTCAGCAGACTACGTGGTTGATGTGGGAGTAGGTGCAGGAGAACAAGGCGGTGAGATTGTCGTCAGTGGCAAGCTCAGCCAACTTTTGAAATCACAAAAATCACTGACTGGAAAGTTTCTTTCAGGAAAGGAGACTATTCCCATTCCAACAACAAGACGCCCTCTTCAGTCTGGAATGCTAGAAATTTTTGGAGCATCTTTGAACAATCTGAAAAATATAGACTTTCAAATTCCACTGGGTGTGTTTGTAGGAGTCGCAGGTGTTTCAGGGTCAGGCAAATCAACTTTACTAGATGGAGTTTTGAAACCTGCACTTTCAGAACATGTGGCAAGGAAGAAGTCAGGCAAACCTTCTTACCAAAAAGTCAAAGGATTTGAAAACATCAAACGTGTTGTAGAAATTAACCAAGCCCCGATTGGTAGGACGCCAAGAAGCAACCCTGCCACTTACGTCAAAGCCTTTGATGAAATCAGAAGTTTGTTTGCCAAATTGCCAGAGTCACGTGCCAGAGGCTATGCAGTGGGACGTTTTTCATTTAACGTCAAAGGTGGACGTTGTGAAGAGTGTCAAGGGGCAGGCGTCAAAACGATTGAAATGCAGTTTTTTAGTGACGTGCAAGTCATTTGCGAGGCATGTCATGGCAGACGTTTCAATGCACAGACATTAGAAATTGTGTATCGTGGCAAAAGCATTGCTGATGTTTTGGACATGAGCGTTGAGGAAGCCTACCATTTTTTTAAATCCTCTCCTCATTTAGAGCGGATTTTAGGGGCAATGTGTCAAGTAGGTTTGGGGTATGTCAAACTTGGTCAGCCCTCAACAACACTTTCAGGGGGTGAGGCGCAGCGGGTGAAGCTGGCATCAGAGTTTCGTAAACAATCCCAACAAAACACTTTTTATTTGCTTGATGAACCGACGACGGGACTGCATGCTTACGATGTGAAATTGCTCCTTGAGCTTTTACAAAAACTGGTGGGGCTTGGGCATAGTGTTTTAGTTGTAGAGCATAATTTAGATGTTCTCAAGAGTGTAGATTATT
This sequence comes from bacterium, assembly GCA_965233585.1. Taxonomy (GTDB): domain Bacteria; phylum SAR324; class SAR324; order SAR324; family NAC60-12; genus CBDDTI01. Next base: position 650,035 of record CBDDTI010000747.1, on the reverse strand, counting down.
TGCTTGAGATGGGTCCGGGTGGTGGCGATGATGGTGGAGAAATTGTAGCACAAGGAACACCAGAGGCAGTGGCACAACACAAGCAATCGCTGACAGGGGGTTTTTTGATTCATGCACTGCAACAAACCTATCAAGTCCCCCAGACAACAACACGCCTGCCCAAAGTTCAAAATAGAAATCTAGTGATTCATGGTGCATTCAAGAACAATTTAAAACATATTGACCTGACCATTCCGCATGGAAAAATCACTGTGTTTACTGGTGTTTCAGGTTCAGGGAAATCCACGCTTGCCATTGGAACAATTTTTTCACAAGGGCAAGCACGTTACGTAGAATCCCTTTCTACTTATGCCAGACGTTTTTTGGGTAAGGCAGAGAAGATTCAAGCAGAGTCTATTGAAGGACTTGCCCCTGCCATTGCCATTACTCAAAAATCAGGAAGTCGGAATCCACGCTCTAATGTGGCAACTGCAACAGAGGTTTATGACTACCTTCGTTTGCTTTATGCAAGGATTGGTCAGGCTCATTGTCCTCACTGTCAAAAGGCTCAAAATTCTAAAATCCCCCTTGAGCAACACTCTCCAAGTCGTGCCGCGCAGGCATTACTGACCCAAGCATCGCAACGGATTGTGATTGCTGCACCACTTTATTTGCCTCATGCCTTCTCACGTTGCGTCTTGCAAAAACCTGAGCAACTGCTCAAATTGCAAAGTCATTTACAAGAACAAGGCTTCATCAGAATTTACATGAATCAGCAACATTTTAGGCTTGATGAAGAACTTCCCAAAAATCTCAACTCACTTGGCAAAAAAGGAATCTGGCTTGTCATTGACCGACTTGTGCCAAACCCAAAGGAAAGCTCAAGGCTCATAGAAGCTTTTGAAATGGCTTATCAACAGGGCAACCAGTTGGCTCAAGTCTGGCTTGATGAAGACAAAAAACAGCTAGATTTTTCTGAAAAATACGCCTGTCCCAAGTGTTATTACGCACAACATGAACCATTGAACCCACGCATGTTTTCCTTCAATGCACATGTTGGAGCATGTCCAGAGTGTGAGGGATTGGGAAAGATGAGTCAGTGGAACAGCGATTGTCCAGAGTGTCTGGGGCAGAGGCTGAAGCCTGAATACTTAGCCGTTAAGATAGGTCATCAAAACATCATGGAGTTTTGTGAGGCAACAGTGTCTGATGCGTTAATCAAGGTGAAGAGTTGGAAGTTTACCGCCAATCAAGCACAAATTGCTGAACAACCTTTACAGGAAATCCGCAGCAGACTCCTTTTTCTGGAACAAATGGGAGTAGGCTACCTGAAGCTGAACCAGCCATCTGCTACACTTTCAGGGGGAGAATCCCAAAGAATTAGGCTAGCCTCTCAAATCGGGGCAGGCTTGACTGGTGCGTTGTACGTGCTTGATGAACCAACTATCGGTTTACACCCCAAAGATTCTGGACAATTATTTGAAGCACTCACACATTTACGAGATTTAGGCAACACACTCATCATTGTTGAACATGATTTGGAGATGATTCGTGGTGCAGACCATCTGGTAGATTTCGGACCGGGTGCAGGTCAGTATGGCGGAGAAGTCGTGGCACAAGGGACGCCTAAACAAGTGATGAAAAATACTCAATCCCTCACTGGCAAGTATTTAGCAAATAAGCTCAAAATAGACATTCCTCAGGTGAGAAAATGCTGGCAAGACGCCCCCAAACTCATTCTTCAAAATGTCACAGAACACAATTTAAAAAATATCTCTGTGTCCTTTCCTATTGGTGCTATCACCACAGTCACAGGAGTGTCAGGAGCAGGGAAGTCAACATTGGTGTTTGATGTCTTAGCCAAGTTGATTCAGAACAATCTTGGACTTCCCAAAAAGAAGCGACTTAAAAACTCCCCCAAAATACAGGGCATGGAACATGTCAGCAAGCTCTTGCTTGTCAACCAAGACCCCATCGGACACACTCCACGCTCTACTCCATTGACCTACACAAAAGGGCTTCCGCTCGTTGCGGAGGTGTTTGCTTCTTTGCCTGCCTCAAAAGAAAGGGGGTTTAGCAAAAGCCGCTTCTCCTTTAATTCTATTTCTGGAAGATGTCCGACTTGCGAGGGACTTGGAATCCAAAATATTGAGATGCACTTTCTTTCTGATGTAACTGTGGAGTGTCAAACATGTCAAGGTCTTCGGTACAATAGGGAAACTCTTGCCGTGTCTTATCGTGGTTATACCATTGCTGATGTCCTCAAACTGGAAGTTCAACAAGCATTAAAAATTTTTGACAAACACCCCCAGCTTCAAAAGTCGTTTCAAGCATTGTGTGATGTGGGTCTTGGGTATCTTAAATTAGGACAGCCCGGCAACACTCTTTCAGGGGGTGAAGCCCAACGGCTTAAACTGGCAGTAGAACTTTCTAAAAAAACTCACGGACGCTCTCTTTATCTTTTTGACGAACCTACCACAGGACTGCACATTGACGATGTCGCTAGGCTGGTCTTGATTTTGCATAAACTCACAGAACAAGGACATACTGTGATTATGGTAGAACATCATTTGGACATGATGAAAATTTCAGACTACATCATTGATTTAGGTCCCCAAGGTGGTGAACTCGGGGGGCAGGTCATCGCATCTGGCTCTCCTGAAGAATTAATACAAACTAAGACTCAGACTGCATGGCATCTGAAAAACCTTGAAAATTGGACTTGACAAGACTTTTTTAACTGCTAGAATGGCTTTGCTTTAGTTTTTTGTGCCTTTGAAGAAGCCCTGTTAAGAAGAGACTGGCGGTGAGTGATTTGAGGAGATGAAGAGTTTAGTCTTGTTTTATGTTAAGGTTTAGAATGTTGCATTTGTGAAAGCATGGTTATTACTTTGGATTGGCATGCTGGGTTCAGCCTTTGGAGCAATACTGGGCTGGATTATTTCTAATCCTGATGGAAGATTTGTTGAACATGGTTTTGTCGCATTAGTTTTCTGTGCAATTAACTTTGTCGTTGTGAATGTCTGTTTTATTTTGGAGTATAAAAATGATACTAACAATTAGTGCGATAGGAGTGACAATATTGCTGTTTTCTTGCCTTTGGTTGGCAAAGAAAAAAGACTTGCCCAGCAAGTAATCTTGTTTACGCTTATAAACAAGGAAAACCATCAATGATAGCATGTAATGAGTGCTGTCAAGGTTACACGAGTGACACAGATGTCACCCTTGACAAACTAATAACACATGCAAAAACTTTGGTTTTTTCTTTTTTGGGATTTTGTTTTGAGAACTTTCATACTGACACACATCGTGTTTTCGTTCGCAATGATCAGCGGAGCAATTAGCTACGTTGCTTCTGAAAAAATAGATTCTACAATGAAGCATGGGTATTGCTCATTGTAGGAATCATCCCATATACCATCTGTACCATTGCATACACAAAAGGAGAGGAAAGTGAATAGCATCATCATCATAGGCATCGGATTACTGATGGCTGGATTTGTGATACAAGCCGCAAGAATAGAAAACAAGAAAAATCAAAAACCTAAGTCTTAGAAACGTCTGATTTGATTTTCTGAACCAACGGCAAGAAATCCAGAGAAAAAAAGAAAGACATTCATTGACACTGTTTGGAAGAGATCTGTTAAGAACTAAAGTTGAATGATTTGAGGAAATGAAGAGTTTAGTCTTGGTTTATATTGGAATCATGGCAGGTTTAACTGGTGGATCAATGAACTACATTGCCTCTGAAAAATCTAAATTCTTGAATGAAGCATATATTTTGCTAATGATTGGTGGTGTGAGTATGATTCTATGTACCGCTTTTTATTACCTCTTGGAAAAGAAAGAAAGTCAATGACAATAGCTACCATTTTTGTATCAAGCGTTGCAATTATTGGTGTCAGTATTACTTGCTATGGTGCATGGCAAGAAATCCAAAGAAAAAAAGGAAAAAACAAAGTCATTCAAGGAAACAAATAATCTTAGTGGCTGGCACTATGTCTTGAAAGACGACGGATCCGCCACACTTTTTGCGCCAAGTTTCGTATGATTGGAATATGTTTTGTGGCATGGTAGAATTGTTTGATGACTCGGTGTTGAATCTTAAAATGTTATCATAAAAAAGGTATAAATGAAAAAATTACTGAAAAACTCGGTCTTGAAAAAATGGATCAAACAATCTTGGACGGTCGGCTTCGTTGCCATGCCTCTCGCTCTCGCAGCATGTTCCTCAGATTACGATGATGAGGAGACCAGAGACTTTGACTTGGGAGACGGAACGTTCAAACTCACCAAGGTGGAAGCGGATGGTGTTAGTGTGGAACTAACCAGCGGCAGTGACTTTGGTGTTGAGATAGATTGGGAAACAGAGTCTGCCTTTAACTTCAAGTATGTCGGCAGAGGGTCAATAGATATTAACGGCAATGTAGTAGGAATGTCTTGTAATTCAGACAAGACTGGCAAGCTACAGTGGAAGAAAATCAATGGTGATGGCATTGTAGAAGAAATTGGAAGAGAAAATGCTTTTCTAGCTACAGACTGCCCTGTGGGGATTGCTGATATGTTTAGCCTTGAAGACTTGGCGTCAATCAAGATTATCACCAAAGACATTGAAGATGGCTTCCATGTAGAACTCAAAAATAATGCAGTTCAAAACACAACCTATTTTGAGAATGGTGTTAGAGGTACCTTTGAGCCAAATGCTTCTGCTAAGCTTTACTTTTCTAGGTAGCCCTTTCCTTGCCTCATCTTTTTTGTGATGACTTGATTTGTCATCACAAACCTGATTCATCATCATTAGTTGGTGTTGAATCTTTAACTATTATCATAAAAAAGGATATAAATGAAAAAATTGCTAAAAAATTCGGTGTTGAAAAAATGGGTCAAGCAATCCTGTGCGGTTGGCTTTGTCGCTATGCCTCTCGCTCTAGCAGCATGTGCAACAGATGATGATGACGACACTAGAGACTTTGACTTGGGAGACGGAACGTTCAGACTGACCAAGATAGAGGGCAGTAGTAGTACTTTTGAATTGAACGAGGGGAGTACTTTTGGCGTTGAAGTGGATTGGGTCAAAGATTCTGCATTTAACTTCAAGTATGTTGGCGAAGGGTCTATCAACGTCGGTAGTAACACACTTAAAATGTCTTGTGATTCAGACAAGACTGGCAAGCTACAGTGGAAGAAAATCAATGGTGATGGCATCGTAGAAGAAATTGGAAGAGAAAATGCTTTTCTAGCTACAGACTGCCCTGTTGGGTTTGCCGATATGTTTAGCCTTGAAGACTTTGCGTCAATCAAGATTATCACCAAAGACATTGAAGATGGCTTCCATGTGGAACTTAAAAATAATGCAGTAGCGAACACGATTGTTTTTAAGGGAGTCAATGGTCAAACACTGGTAGATAGTGAAGGTTTTCAACCAAATGCTTCTGCCAAGCTTTACTTTTTGCGTCCATAATTAATTTTTTAATTAATCTTTGTTTTAACTTTAACCATTATTATAAAAAGGTCATCAATGAAAAATTTTTTGAGAAATTCGGTGTTGAAAAAATGGGTCAAACAATCCTGCACGATTGGCTTTGTCGCCATGCCTCTCGCTTTGTCAGCATGTGCCACAGATGATGATGAGAAGACCAGAGACTTTGACTTGGGAGATGGAACGTTCAAACTCACCAAGATAGAAACCGGTGGTCGTCCTTTTGAAATGAACGCTGGTAGCACTTTTGGCATTGAGGTAGATTGGGAAACAGAATCTGCCTTTAACTTCAAGTATGTCGGCAAGGGAGGATTTAATGCTGCAAATGGCACGACTCTGTCCATGTCTTGTAGCACTGATGTCACTGGCAAGCTACAGTGGAAAAAAATCAATAGTGATGGCATCGTAGAAGAAGCCGCTACAGAAAAAACTTTTTTCTTACGAGATTGCCCTGTGGGTCCTGCTGATGTGTTCCGACCTGAGAAACAAGAATCAATCAAGATCATCACCAAAGACATTGACGATGGATTCCTTGTAGAAATCAAAAATGATGGAGAACAAAACGTTCTCTATTTTGAGAATGGGACTTTGCGACCTTTTGCAGCAAACGACACAATCAAACTCCACTTCTTTAGATAATCCTTTCCTTGCTTCATCTTTTTGTGATGACTTGATTTGTCATCACAAACCTGATTCATCATCATTAGTTTGGTGCTGAATCTTAAACTGTTATCATAAAAAGGTTATAAATGAAAAACTTGCTAAAAAAATTTGGTGTTGAAAAATGGCTCAAGCAATCTTGCATGATTGGATTCATTGCTATTCCTCTTGCTCTTGCATCATGTGCAAAAGAAGAAGATGACGAGGAGACCAGAGACTTTGACTTGGGGGACGGAACGTTCAAACTGACCAAGATAGAGGGCAATAGTGTTACTTTGGAGTTGAACGAAGGTAGCACTTTTGGTGTTGAAGTGGAATGGGTACTGGATTCTACATTTAACGTCAAGTATGTAGGCAAAGGATCAGTTGATTTCAATGGAGACACGTACAAAATGTCCTGTGATTCAAACAATCCTGCATTTCAGTGGCAAGGAATCAATGATAATGGCTTTGTAAAAAAGCTGACAAAGGTTTTTCTGAGGGAAGAATGCCCTGTGGGGTTTGCTGATATGTTTACTCATCAAAAATTTGCGTCAATCAAAATTATCACCGAAGGCATTGATGATGGCTTCCTTGTAGAAGTTAAAAATGGAGCAACCCCAGATATCCTCTATTTTGAAGATGATGTTAGACTGATCTCTCGGGCAGGAATCACAACAAAACTCCACTTCTCCAGATAATCCTTTCCTTGCTTCATCTTTTTTTTGTGATGACTTGACTTGTCATCACAAATCTTTCTTGTTTGGACCTTCTCAAACCTCCTGTGTCTTCATACAAGTCTATTTAAATTCTCATAAACATTCTTTCTATGTCCCACTTTTACAACTAAAACTATCAATTCTTTATCTTGTTTTTTACAAATAAGTCTATAATTTCCTGACCTAAATTTATGTAAAGCTACTTCTTTCAAAGGTAATAAATAGGTCTCTATATCTTGAATTAGTTTTGCTTCTACATCTTTCACAATTTGATTTCTAATTTGATTGTCTAATTTCTCAAATTGCTTTTGAGCCTGTTTAGTAAAACTTATTTTATACATAAAAAGTTATTTAGTCTTTTATACTTTTTTGGACTTCCTCCCAACTCACTAATTCAAGTGTTCCCGCTTTTTTAGAGGATTCGTATTCCTCATAAGCCTGTTGTCCTAAAATTTCGTCTTCCATATCTTCTAATTTTTCCTGAAGAGCATTTAAAATTAAATGACTCAAACTAATTCCTTGATGTTTAGCGTGAAATTCTAAATAGTTGGTTAACTCCTCTGATAGTTCTATCTTCTTATCTTCTGCTAAAATTTTTGCTTTCATAACTTACTCCTAGAAATAATAGTTAAACAATGTTGGCTGCTGACATTTTTCAAAATCTTTTTGGTCAAGCGCTGGACAATAACATAGCAACTTTTAAAACGAAATGAAAATTAGAGTCTTTCCAGTTCCCTTGAAAAGCGACAGCAATAATGAAAGAGGCTTGTTCATTAAACATTTTCATTAAACACCTTCATTCTGTTTTAGTATTTTTGACGCTGCGAATGACCATTTTTGCAACAGAATCCAGTACATAGCGGTCAATAGACTCCCCGAGCATGGCAAGCTCCCTCACCAACCCTGAGCTGATGACAGACAAAGCAGGTTGTGCAAACATGCAAATCGTTTCAATGGAGCTGTCAATGCCCCGATTTCCAACAGATTGTTCTAGCTCCTCTTGAAAGTCTGACACAGTTCTCAATCCTTTAATGATGCACCTTGCCCCTTTAGATTGAGCATAGCGGATTGTTCCGCCTGTGTAGTACTCCACCTTGACATGACTGAGCTGATAATGATTCACATATTCTTGCATCATGGCAACACGTTGTGTAGGTGTGAAAAGATAATCTTTACTGGGATTGATGGCAGCTGCCCAATACACACAGTCAAACAAAGTAGAGGCACGAAGCATGATTTCTGCATGCCCCCATGTTGGCGGGTTCGCACTGATAGGATAAACAGCAACCGACTGACAAGCGTGAGTAGGCATATTCTAATTTAAACAATGTGTGATGCTCTTGACAATCACAGACTTTGCCTATAATCTCTTTTATTTTTTGAACAACTCACAGATGGAGTCAGACAATGGCAAAAACTGATGTATTAGGCGGAAAAATCCGTTTTTTGAACAAAGATGTTGAAGATGAAGCCCTTCATAGTATTACGTTTCTTGGAGATATACCAATGCTGATGAGTGTAGAAATTGGTCGCACAGAAATGTCCATTCGTGACGTGATGAATTTAAAAGAGGGTTCTGTCATTGCCTTCACAAAGATTGTGGGAGAGCCTATGGATGTCATCATCAGCGACCGCCTCATGGCACGTGGTGAAATTGTGGTTGTCAACGAACGTTACGGCATTCGTATTAGTGAGGTGACAAGACCTGATGAAAGGATTGGAGACAGGCGAGAATAAGGTTTATGTCCGATCAAGATGAACCAGTATGCTTTGTGCAACAGAGGCAATTTGCAAAGGGAAGGTCAGGACATCAGATGCCCCTAAATGGAGCAACCGCAAACGAGATTCCAAAGAAATTAATCCTGCTAACACAATAATCTTTGATTCTGGGTCATAGTCTTTGAATTTTTGGATTTGAGCAATGGTGGCATTTTCGTCTGTCCAGCTTAAAACCACTGCATCGGGAGGGGAGAAATGGAAAGAGTCTAAACCCACCGAATAATCTTCACAAACTTCTACAAAAAATTGACAACGTTCGGTTAAGTATTCACGGATTTTGTCTTGTCTTGCATAATGCGGTTCAATCAAAAGCACTCTTTTATCAATGAATGAAAAAGGACTCAGATTTTCAGTAGGTAACTCCTCAAACTTTTCTACCTCTGGCAGAAAAACATCGCCTTCTGTCTCACTAAGATTTTCCTCTTCAAACTCATCATCTCCTTCATCAATATATTCGGGGTATGGCTCACCTGTTGCGTCCATAATGTACTGACGAAAAAGGCTTTGATCCACATCTGCAGTGTTAAATTCAACAGCGGCTTGATAATACCATTCAATAGGCCAGCACCAACGCACTTGACCAACCAGTTTTAACGTTGGGGGAAAAACGATGGCGACTTCTTCAGCCACTTCCAGAGAACGTTCACAATGGAATCTGACACCATTGAGAGAAATATCAAGACCTGTTGCCATCGGGTCTGACCAACTTTGTGCTTCAACTTGAATGGTCTCTTCAAAAAAAACTCTTAAATACTTCCTGCGTTCATCTGACATAATGAGCTTTGAAAAAATAACATCTAAAAAATAAACAGAGACATGTCAAATTCTGTGCCATTTGGAATGCAAAGGTTTGTCAATGTCTAAAAATCTAAAGCCAGTGTCTAAAAATCTAAAATTGATAACCGACCACACTGCCTGTTTGGAAGCCAAGACGCCTTGCCTCTCCTGCAGAAAGTTCAAGAACAAAATTAGCATCTGTTTTAGGATAAAAAGGTTTGAGAGTCGTTTGAGGGGTTTCTGGAGGCTGGACATTGTGCAAGACGTCAACCACTTGATGATTATTCAACCAAATGATGTCAATGGCAATCTTCATATTTTTCATCCAAAATCCATAACGTGCTTTTTTGTCAAACACAAACAACATTCCCTTTCCAACAGGCAATGCCTCTCTAAATCCTAAACCTTGAGTCCGTTTTGCCTCAGTGTCTGCTACTTCTACTTGAACGACTTCACCATTGGGAGACGTGATTTGGGCATGAATATACTTAAAATGCTGTTCTTTCCCAAACAACGCCGTCGCATAAAAGACAAGAAGAACAAGCAGTTTACGCTGCACTATTTTGCTTCGCATACTTGATGAGCTTTTTCTTGACCATAGAACGACGCAAAGGAGGTAGGTGGTCAATAAACAAGATGCCATTGAGGTGGTCTAGCTCATGCTGAAGACAAATCGCCTCAAGTCCTTCCAGCTTGTCTTCCAATGAATTGCCTTCCTCATCTTGATAAGTGATTTCCACACTGCTTGCACGCGAAACTTCTGCACGAAACTCTGGAATACTTAGACAGCCTTCCATTGACATAACCTTTTCCTCACTTGCAAAAGTGATTTCAGGATTGATGATTGCACGTGGATGATGCTCTTCTAAAGTTGGATATTTTGTATCCATGACCAAAATACGCTTTGAAACCCCAACCTGTGGTGCCGCCAAGCCAATTCCAGATTCTGCATACATGGTCTCTTTCATGTCTTCAATGAGCTTTCTTAAATCCTCGTCAAAAACATCCACCGATTCAGAAACTTGACTCAAGACCTCGGCAGGAAATTGATAAACATTGAGAAGTGCCATAGTCAGTTATTGCTAATAAAATTCATCAAACATTTAAACGTCTCAAAATGACATTCTACAAAATTTATTGATTATTTGAAACTACTTATTTTCATTTTAAGGAATCTCTCCCAATCGTGGTCTGGAATCACTTGCATCACAAGCGTACTGTAATGATTTGCAAATTTGGGAAAAGTTTGCAGTTTGACAGCATCTTTTTCAGTGGTAACCCAAAACTTTGCATCCAGTTCCTCTTTCTTTTGGTGAATCAGATGTAACATACTGGAGTCATAAACAACATGGTCTTGAAATTCCCAAAAATACAGGACGTTCATACCAAATTTGACAAGAACTGCTTCAAACTGCTTAGCATGAGCAATGCCACAACTTGCTACAATCCTTTGACCTTTTAACTCATGCAATGGAATTTTGACTTGCTGATGAAGGAGATAAGTGGGTTGGTAGTCAAAAATAAAAAGAGGTTTTGCCTTGCGTATTTCATAAGGAAGGCAACCAATGGTCTTGTCAACATTGCCTAAGCTAGCTTTTGTCAAAATCACGGTATCAGCACGTGAACATTGCTCAATCGGTTCTCTTAATTCACCTAATGGCAAGACCTGCTTGTTCCCAAATTTTTTTTGCGAGTCAACCAATAGCAGATTCAAATCTCTTTGCAATGCAAGATGTTGATAGCCATCATCAAGAATGAAAACATCAACATCATCATTTTGACAAGAAAACTTTGCGGACTTCTTGCGATTCTTGCATGAATAAACGACGGCATCAGGATTTTGCATAGCCAAAAAATAGGGTTCATCTCCAAACTCTTGGGGGGGAAACTCAACCGCACCTTTTGACCGTTTCATCAATTTAGGGTTTTTGCTCCCATAGCCTCTGGTCAAGATGACAACTTTTTTTCCTTCTTGTAAAAGATATTGAGTGAGATGATTGACAATGGGAGTTTTACCTGTCCCACCAACGGTTAAATTCCCAACAGAAATGACGAAGGCATCAGGTCGGTATGACTTTAAAATGTTTTTTTGATAAAGCCATAATCTAAATTGAATCAGGCAGAGGTAAATTGTCGCAAGAATCTTACGAAGACTCATGATGAACGATGAGACACCAGCCTATAAAGCACTTCACCAGTTTCTGAAATGTCAGACTCATGCGGCTCAATAAAACCCAAGCGGATCAGTTCATTCAACAATTCGTCAACTTGTTTAAGTGAGAGTTCAAGAGCAGAAAAAAGTTCAGCACGGCTAAATGGTGCCTGTAAAGCACGAATAAAGTGAATAGCATCATGTAAAGGTAAGGAATAGGCTTGGTAGTTGCTCCATGAAAAGTAAGCAAACAGCCCACCAAAAATTAAAGACGTTATACTCGCAGACCTTAAACCTCCAACGAGAAAAAACGTAGCAAGTCCTCCAAAAATCCAAATACGTCTTTTTTGCTTAGAACGTTTCTTTTGGTAGCCCACATGATCAAAATTGATAAACTGAATCATTATCTCCTACATTGTATTGAATTGAAACAGCCTGTCTGTCAGAACTTACCAGAGAACCCTAAAAATCAATCAAATTGACCTGAATGAGATCATTTGATGCCAATGAGACGAACATAAACTAAAGCATTCACTATGCGATAACTCATGATTTTTTTACGCACTGAAGCAGGTAGCAAACTTAGCATTTTTTCTAGCAGAATAGAAGGGGTTACAGAAGCCTTGATATACCTTCCCCTTGCTCCAATCAATATTTTGACTTTAGAAAAACCGACCTCTTTGAAAAGTCTATTTAAATCAGTGATTGTATATTCTTTGAGGTGAAAGCCTGTGGCAACATCGTCAAAATATTTGGAGACGTCATGTGGGCCATTGAGCCGACTGGGAGTCATACAAAGATAAATGCCATTAGGAACAAGTGCAGACAGAACATTCTGCATCTGTTCATAAGCATCATCTGGATGTAAATGCTCCATAAGTTGATTTGAATAAACAAAATCAATACTATGAGGAGGAACAGGAATGTTTGTTCCATCAGAGATGATCAAGTGAAAGTTATCGGGAGTCTTTTGATTTTGAGTGATAGTTGGGCTAACGTCCACTGCATAGACTTGCTTCACCAAACGAGCCACCCTTAGCGAAACACTGCAGTCTCCTGGACCCAGCTCAAGAAAAGAAGTTTGTTTACTTAAAAACGGTTGAATATTTTGTACCTGCCTTTCTGCCTGTTTCTGTTTGTATGCAGAGTCACTTGGGGCAGTGAGATAGGGGACAGATTGAAGCAACTCTTCATAAAGTTCTGTGTATAAAACTTTTCTCTCTTGCTTATTTGCACTCAGAAGCTGACTTGCAAGCCTTTTTTCAAGCTCGTAATGATACAAAATCGCTTCTTGTGTTCTTTCCATCATTTCACTCCTGATAAACTCATTTCATGTAACAATAGATTGTATCAACAATCTAAAGCGTCAAAAAGAGTGGATTTTCAAGAATTTTTTTAAGTTCTTTAAGGAATTTTGCACCTGTTGCCCCGTCAATGATGCGATGGTCGCAAGAAAGCGTCAGCTTCATCTGCTTACTTTGATACACCTCTCCATTGGAATCTAATTGCAGTTCAGTCAATGCTTGTGCAATGGCAAGATTTGCAGATTGAGGTGGATTGATGATGGCAGTGAATTGCTCTATTTGAAACATACCTAAATTAGAAGTTCCAAAAGTGCCTCCTGTAAATTCCTCAATCGCAAGCCGTTTTTCTCTGGCACGCAAGGCAAAGTCTTTGGTTTCTTTTGCGATTTGACCGAGACCTTTTTTGTTAACAGCACGTACGATGGGCGTAAACAAAGCGTCATCTGTTGCCACTGCAAATGCAATGTTTGCATCTTCAAATTGGACGATGCCTTCTTCAGTGTAGCGGGAATTGACGACGGGGTGATTTGCTAATGCGACCGAAGATGCCTTGATAATCATGTCATTAAGAGACACTTTGACCTCACTCAAAGAATTGATTTGCTTGCGCAGTGCCACCAACTCATCAACACAAACTTTCACGGTGAGATAAAAGTGAGGAATTTCTCGCGTGGATTCTTGGAGTCTGCCTGCAATCGTTTTGCGAACCATTGTCAAAGGCAAAACTTCATAATTGCCTTCTTTAGCCCAATCACTTTGAGTCTGAGTTTGAGGCTTCGGTGCAGGAGTTGAAGAACTAACAGCTTGTGGTGTATTGAGATTTTGCAAGTCTGCTTTCACGATCCTGCCATTTGGTCCTGAACCTGTGATAGTTGCTAAATCAAGACCTTGTTCTTTAGCAATTTTACGTGCCAAAGGTGAGGCTTTAATTCTTGTGTCTGTTGGTTCTGGTTTGTCTAGTTGAGTGGCTGCAGGTGGTGCAGTATTGTGAGCAAATTCAGCAGAAGGGGGCTTGCCATTTGAGGCATCAGGAAGAGACACCTGAGAAATGTCCTCATCTTGTGTTTCAGAAAAGATGGCAATGGGTTCTCCAACCTGAATCACCTCGCCTGTGGGCTTTAAAATTTTTCTCAAAAAACCTTCATCAAGTGCTTCATATTCCACAACAGCCTTGTCTGTTTCTACTTGTGCCAGTAAATCACCACTGTTGACAAAATCGCCTTCCTGCTTTTCCCAAGACACAATCACCCCTTGCTCCATACTTGGACTGAGAGAGGGCATGTTTAAAATGTTTACCATAAAGTCTTCCTTTTATTTTAAAATTTGAGCAGATGGATTTAATTTTTGTAGCAAATACCTTTGACTGCTTGAATCACTCTTTCTGGAGAAGGAAGTGTTGCTTGTTCTAAGTTTTTTGCATAAGGCATCGGGTTATCGGTAGAAGTGACTCGTGCCACTGGTGCATCAAGATAGTCAAAGCATGTGTTACAAATTTGGTCACTGATTTCTGACCCAATGCCACAAAAACGCCATCCCTCCTCAACAATCACAACACGATTCGTCTTCTTGACAGATTGTGCAATGGTATTGATGTCTAGTGGTCTGATAGTCCGCAAATCAATCAATTCGGCATCAATGCCTTCTTGAGCCAAGAGATTCACAGCATCAGATGCCACGTGTACCATTCTGCTGTGTGAGATGACGGTGACGTCTTGCCCCTGCTTCACCACTTTTGCAACGCCAATCGGAATGAGGTATTCATCACTGGGAATTTCTTCAGTCACGCCATAAAGCATTTCATTTTCAAGAAAAATCACAGGATTCAGATTGCGAATGGCAGATTTAAGCAAACCTTTGTGGTCTTCAGCAGAAGAAGGAGAAATCACAATCAAGCCCGGGAAATATGAAAAATTTGCGGCAAGGCAATGAGAGTGTTGAGAAGACACTTGAGCAGCAGAACCATTGCACCCTCTCATCACCATTGGCACATTGTATTGACCTGCTGTCATGTAATACATTTTTGCGGCATTAGAGATGATTTGGTCCATGGCAACAAAGCTAAAATTGAAGCTCATAAACTCAACGATGGGTTTAAGACCAACCATCGCAGCACCTATTGCAAGCCCCGTAAATCCGCTTTCTGCAATGGGTGTATCCACAACACGTCTGCTTCCAAATTGCTCAAGCATTCCCTTTGAAACTTTGTAAGCCCCATCATACTCTGCCACTTCTTCACCAATAAGAAAGACATTGTCATCTCGTTCCATTTCCTCAATCATGGCTTCGCGAATGGCATCGCGCACTGTTATTTTTTTCATCATTGACTTATCCCTCACAATAAACTTGATCTTGCAAAGTAGAAAGGTCAGGCAAAGGGCTTGCCTCTGAAAATTCAATGGCACGCATCACTTGTTCTCTGACTTTTTTATCCATCGCTTTAAATTCTGCCTCGGTCAACCATTTTGCCTCTTCCAAAGCACTTCTGGTTAATAAAACAGGGTCTGATTGTTTGTATTTGGCTAGTTCCTCTTTGGAGCGGTAAGTTGCGGCATCAGAAACTGAATGTCCTCTAAAACGATACGTGTGAATTTCTACAAGCACAGGTCGGGAAGTCTCGCGGCATGTTTTCACAATTTGGGACATCCTTCGGTACACCTCAAAGACGTCCATTCCATCTATTTCATAACCTTCCATTCCGTATGCTTGAGCCTTTTGGAACAATCGCCCCCCTGATGAAACCCTGCTAATGTCTGTTCCCATACCATACTTATTGTTCTCAATGATGTAAACGCAAGGTAAATTCCAGATAGATGCAAGATTGAGGGATTCATGGAATGTCCCCTCTGCCACTGCACCATCACCAAATAACACAAGACTGACTTGTTCAGTCTGCTTATATTTTGCATAAAATCCTGCACCTGTGCCGACAGGAATTTGCCCGCCAACGATTCCATGCCCCCCTAAAAAGTTTCTGTCCTTGTTGAAAAAGTGCATGGAGCCACCTCTCCCTTTCACGCATCCATCAACTTTGCCAAATAACTCTGCCATACATTGCTCTGGTGATAATCCCAGCAAAAGCCCGTATCCATGATCGCGATAAGAAGTGACTAAAAAATCATCTTCACGAATCGCAGCGGCTACGCCAACGACTGTAGCCTCTTGCCCAATGCAAAGATGACAAAACCCGCCAATCTTTCGCTGTTGGTACATCTCTTGGGCGCGTTCTTCAAATCTACGAATCAGCAAGATTTGCTCTAACATGCTCAAAGCCTGTTTTTTTTCAATTTCTTGCAAAGTCGTTTTCTTTTCAGCAACGTCTTGATTGTCTTTTTTACTCTGATTGTTCATTATCAATCTGCCTTCATTAAATAAAAGTGTTGAAAATTTGTTGCAAACATAGCATCTTGCAAGAATTTTTAGAGAATATCAATACTTTTTTATTCTATTCTCAGCATGCTCACATTAAGTTGTCTTAACAAGGAAGTAGTTGCTTTTGTTTTTATTTCCATTTAGAATGACGGGTTTTGCGTTTGAAACCGTATCGTTTTCTTATTCAAGAAGAATGGTGCTTTTTGACAAACCTTCAATTTTTTAATCAATCGTTTCACTGCATTTTAAGCGAACATGACAAATATTTCTCTTCAGAGCTTCGTGGAAGCAAGTGTCCACTTCGGGCATCAAACTCAAAGGTGGAATCCTAAAATGGCTCCTTACATCTATGGGGAAAAACAGGGGATTCACATCATCAATCTCCAACACACCCTACAAAAACTCAAATCTGCGTATGAATACATTCGCCAACTGAGTGAAGAAGGCAAGGAAGTTCTGTTCATCGGTACTAAGTTGCAAGCGTCAGACATCATCAAACAATACGCAACAGAATGTGGCTCTTTCTATGTCAGCCATCGTTGGCTGGGGGGCATGCTGACTAACTTTGCAACGATTAGGCAATCTATCTCAAGGCTGGAGGAATATGAAAGCCTTGCAGGAGATGATGAAAGCTACCCTTCTTTGCTGAAGAAAGAAGCTCTTCAAATCCATCGCAAACGTCAAAAGTTAGAACAATCGCTTGGGGGGATTCGCAACATGACAAAATTCCCTTCTGCCATTTTTGTCATTGATTGTAACCATGAACATCTTGCTATTAGTGAAGCCCAAAAACTTTCAATTCCTGTGCTTGGAATTGCTGACACTAACTCTGACCCTGATGACCTTTTTATGATGATACCGGGCAATGATGATTCTATTCGCTCTATTAGGCTTTTTGTAGAAACTCTGTGCCTTGCAGTGAAAGAAGGTAAGGCGCTGAGAGAAGAACGTTTACAGATTGAAGAAAAAAAGGCATCTCAAGCCAAGTCTCAAAAAGAAAACGTTCAGGTCAACGCCCCTGATTCGCCTTCAGAAGGTAAGGCATTGAGAGAAGAACGTTTACAGATTGAAGAAAAAAAGGCATCTCAAGCCAAGTCTCAAAAAGAAAACGTTCAGGTCAACGCCCCTGATTCGCCTTCAGTAGAAAACGTTCCTGAACAAGCAAAAAAAGCAGACACCAAAAAGAAGACAGAGAAAAGTAAGAAAGAAACTGGCAAAGCCGATGCTCAAGCAAACACAACTAAGGAGACCGACAAAGCTACTTCCCAAAAAGATAAGAAAGAAGCTAGCAAAGCCGCCGCTCCAGCAGACACAACCCCTGAACCCGAAAAAACTACCAAACCAATGGAAAATCAATCAGACGGAAAGATCAATGCTAAATTAGTCAAAGAACTCAGGGAGGCCAGCGGTGCTGGCATGATGGAGTGTAAAAAAGCATTGCAAGAAGTTGGGGGTGATTTAGAGGCTGCCAAAGAGCATCTGAGAAAAACGGGGCAGGCAAAAGCCCTCAAAAAATCTGACCGAGAAACCAAAGATGGAGGAATAGGTCTTTCTTTCAATGACTCACAAACTAGTGCCGCACTTGTTCAAATTGCATGCGAAACTGATTTTGTAGCAAAGAACGAGCAATTTTTAGAATTACTTCAAACTCTCAGCAAGCATGCTCAAATCAACGGGGTTGCTGACTTCGCAGACCAAAAAGTCAGCACAGACAAAACAGTCCAAGAGATTTTGAATGATTCTATTGCCACTCTTGGTGAGAATGTTCAATTTTTAGACGCCAAGCAAGTCTCAGTAGAACAAGGGGTCATTGGTGGGTATCTGCATACAACTGGCAAAATTGGTGTACTGATTGCCCTTGCAACAAAGGGGGAATGCGACCAAGCCCGTCTTTCTGCAGTTGCCAAAGATATTGCCATGCACGTTGCTGCGACTCCTGCAGAATCTATCTCTCCTGACGAAATCAATCCCGCATTGATTGAAAAAGAGAAAGAAATCTTTATTGCCCAAGCTCAAGAATCTGGTAAGCCTCCCGAAATCATTGAGAAAATGGTCGCAGGACGTCTTAAAAAATTCCTGAACGAAGTTTGTGTTTTGAAACAACCATTTGTCAAAAACCCAGACCAAACGATTGAGCAACTTCTCAAAGACACTTCCAAAGAACTTGGCACTCAAATCACACTTCAACAATTTGCAAAGTTACAATTCTAATCCAGTTTTTGACACAAATTCTTTGCTATGAAGGCTCAATACAAAAGGATTATACTCAAACTAAGTGGGGAGATGCTGAGTGGTGACGGAGGGTTTGGTTTTGACAAAGAGGCTTTTGATTCTGTAACACATGCCATCATCTCTGTTTATCAGCTTGAGGCAATGGAAGTCGGCATCGTTGTAGGTGGAGGCAATGTTTTTCGTGGAAGTCAAAAATTCATAGACTATTACGGGATTCAAGGGGTTGCAGGAGACCATATTGGCATGCTGGCAACAATGATGAACAGCCTTTTACTCCAACAGTTTTTGGAAAACAACGGGATTAAAACACGTGTCATGTCTGGAATAGAGGCAAATGCAGTGGCAGAGCCTTACATCCAACGCAGAGCTATTCGTCATTTAGAAAAAGGACGTGTGGTCATCTTTGCTGCAGGTTGTGGTCAAACAGGCATTACAACAGACTCTGCCGCATTGTTTCGTGCTAGAGAAGTTGGTGCAGACATCGTCATCAAAGCCACTAAAATTGATGGTGTGTATGACAAAGACCCAATGGTGCATGAAAACGCCCTGAGGTATTCTTGCCTTTCTTATAACCAAATGTTAACACAAAATTTGCGTGTGATGGATTCTACTTCTATCGGCTTTGGTCAAGACAATGATGTTCCAATTATGGTTGTCAATATCAATTCCCCTGACACCCTCGTCAAAGCAGTTTGTGGGGAAAATGTCGGCACGCTCATCAGTTCCCAAAACAAATTATGACTAGCGCAACATTACAAGACGTTTACGAAAGTGCCTCAAGCAAGATGGACGGGGCTTTGCAAAGTCTCACTAAACATTTAATTGGTGTCAGAGGAGGTCAAGCCTCTCCTGCCATGATGGAAAATGTCAAAGTTTCATATTACGGACAAATGACTCCCATGCTACAAGTTGGGGCAATTACAGCACCCGAGGCTCAGCTGTTAGTCGTCAATCCTTGGGACAAGGGAGCGATCAAAGAAATTGAAAGAAGCATCCAAAAGCTAAACTTGGGCGGTGCTGTCTCTAATGATGGCAATGTCGTCAGACTAACCATTCCTTCTTTAACTGAAGAAAGACGTCAAGAACTAGCAAAACAAGTGCGTCAGATAGGCGAAGAACATAAAGTCGCCATCAGGAATATCAGACGCGATGCCAATGACGAGGCAAAGCAGTTAGAAAAGAACAAAGCCATCTCTGAAGATGACTTGAAGCAAGCACGCAACGAAATCCAAAAAATGACAGACCAAGCTATTGAAAAAGTGTCTGACTTGATTGCTGAAAAAGAACAAGAAATTCTGACAATCTAGCAATTTTGAAATTGTAGATGTTCATTTTGAAGAAGACTACTTTGTCGCAAGTTGTCTCTCAAAAACTTCCTTCACTCCTCAACAATCCTCACTGACTCTGACCCAAGTTCATCAATCCTTCAATCATTTATTTGGGTTTTCACTTTCTTTCGTAGTTGCAAAGTACAGCCTACTCTCTTTCTTCATCTTGTCCTCTCTCTGCCAAGCAAAGCCTTTTGAAGAAGCCCAACGTTTGTCTCGTTTTTTACAATTCCCAACCACCTTCAACAGTCCTGCTTTTGTTGATTCTTTCCGTTTTTTACAAAATGAATTTCCACAAACTTTCAAAAGTTTAACGTTCAAGCAATTTGGCAAGAGTTTTTTACTGACTTGGCAAGGTCAGTTGTCAGAACCTCATCGGTTTCTTTTGAGTACCCATCAAGATATTTTTCCTGCCAATGCTGACGATTGGAACGACCCCCCTTTTGGTGGAGTCATCAAGCAAGGAAAGATTTTTGGAAGGGGAGCGATTGACAACAAATCTGCCATGCTTGCCATTTTAGAAGGCATTGAGGCACTTCTACAAAAAAACTTCCAACCTCAAAATACTTTATTCTTTGCTTTTGGTGCTGATGAAGAGTCAGGGGGTTTCAATGGTGCTAGACAAATG
This sequence comes from bacterium, assembly GCA_965233585.1. Taxonomy (GTDB): domain Bacteria; phylum SAR324; class SAR324; order SAR324; family NAC60-12; genus CBDDTI01. The sequence goes on along the minus strand of CBDDTI010000747.1, from coordinate 629,650 downwards.
GCAAATTTTTTGAAGTTACAGGGCATTCGCCTTGATGCAGTTTTTGATGAAGGTGGCGGATTTGTCAACAATCCTCTGCCTTTGGGGGTCAAACAATTTGCCTTGATTGGAATCACAGAACGAAACATCTGGCAAATCAACCTCAAACTTCATTTCAAGCAACAAGGACATTCCGCATTATCACAACATTCACAAACCTTGCAGGTCTTAAATGAATTGCAACGTGTCAAATTCCCCTTTCATTTTGAAGTGGTTGAAACATTTTTAACTCAACAAGGAATCCCTCAAGTCTTATCTAAAATAATCGCCCCTTTGGCTCGTTATGATGATTTGATGAAGACCATACTCACCAGCTCTATCAAGATTCAATCCATTCACTCCATGAATCCATCACAAGCACAGATTACATTGCAAATCAGGGGCTATCCTGCAACTCCCAAAAAACAAATCAGGACACAAATTGCCAAATATCTGAAACATCATCATGTTGTATGGAATGATAGTTTTGAAAATTTTCAGCAGACTCCTGATTTTACAACGCAACTGGCTCAAGTCACGAAGCAAGGTGTACTTGCCAAATTGGGTCAAGTCATTCAAAATACTTTTCATCAAAAAATGATTCTTGTTCCCTGGATCACTCCTGCCTCAACAGATTCAAGGCACTACATGGACATCAGCGATGCAATTTATCGTTTCATTCCCATCACTTTTCATCAAAAACGTCTGGCACAGCTTCACGGGGTTGACGAATACATCACACTTGAAGAGTATGAGGCGATGCTCCGTTTTTATCAAAACTTGCTCCAAACAATAGGAACAGTAAACCTTTTTTCAGAAAACTCTTTTTAAGTCAATTTCAATCAACTTCAATCAATTTCAGCTATGAACCAACAACTTCAATATATTCGTCACTCACTCGCTCATGTTTTGGCTCAAGCCGTTTTACAAATTAGACCCAAAGCCAAGTTGGCATTTGGTCCTGCCATTGAAACAGGCTTTTATTACGATTTTGATTTTGATGAAGAGACGCCACTAGTCCCGGAAGATTTAAAAGACCTTGAAAAACGCATGAAAAGGATTATTCGTGCTAAGCAAACTTTTGAATGTGAACAGATGTCTTATGAAACCTTGCAAGACAAGCTGAAAAGTTCAGGGCAGATTTATAAGTCAGAGTATGCTGAAAGTCTAAAAGAACAAGGGGAGACAAATTGGACGCTATACTGGAATGATGAATTTTGGGACATGTGTCGTGGGGGACATGTGGAACATACGGGCAAGATTCCCATTGATGCGTTTGCGTTGGATTCTCTTGCAGGGGCGTATTGGCGAGGGTCAGAGAAAAATAAGATGCTTCAGCGAGTTTATGGGCTGGCGTTCCAAACCAATGAGGAATTAGTCCAGTTCAAACGCAACCGCAAGCTGGCTATGGAGCGAGACCACCGCAAGCTCAATAAAACCATGCACTTTTTTGTCATTGATGAAACTGCTGGAAAAGGATTGCCCATGTGGGCGCCTAACGGAACAGTTATCCGCGAAGAAATTGAAAAACTTGCCAAAGAAAAAGAATTTATAGCAGGTTACCAAAGAGTCGTCACTCCTGAAATTACAAAAGAAGAGCTTTACTTGCGTTCAGGACATTTGCCATATTATGCAGACAGCATGTTCCCACCCATGCAAACAGAAGAAGGCGAGTCTTTTTATTTAACACCAATGAATTGCCCGCATCATCATCTATTGTTCAAGTCCCAACCTCATAGCTATCGCGATTTACCTGTCAGATTTGCAGAGTATGGCAGATGCTACCGCTACGAAAAATCAGGAGAATTGGCAGGGCTGTTGCGAGTGCGTGGTATGACCATGAATGATGCCCATATCTATTGCACCCCAGAACAAGTGAAGCAGGAATTTATTGATGTGATCAATATGCACATTGAATATTATCAAGTTTTTGGACTTTCTGATTTTTGGATGAGACTTTCGTTGAGCGAGGAAGACTCTGCAAAATATGTCAACCAGCCTGAACTTTGGAAACAAGCAGAACAAGTGGTCATTGAGGCAATGGAAGAATGCGGACTGCCGTATCAGGCAGAACGAGGAGAAGCTGCGTTTTATGGACCAAAAATTGACTTCCAAGTGCGTAATGTCGTAGGGCGTGAAGAAACTGCATCTACCAATCAACTTGACCTCATCATGTCCGAACGTTTTGGGCTTTCTTATGTCGGAGAAGATGGTGAACCGCATCAGCCCTTTATTATCCACCGCGCCCCTCTTGGCACGCATGAAAGGTTTTGCTCTTTTTTAATTGAACATTACGGGGGGGCGTTCCCGACTTGGCTTGCTCCAACACAAGTGTTGATTATTCCTGTTGCCCCATCTTTTCACGACTATGCCTTCAACCTCAAAAAGATGCTGATGTCCCAATTCATTCGTGTAGAAGTTGATGACTCCAATGATTCATTTGGCAAAAAAATCCGCAATGGTGCCATGTCTAAAACTCCCAATCTTTTAATCGTGGGAGAAGAAGAACAAAAATTGCAGAACGTCTCATGGAAACGTTATGGTTCAAAAGAACAACAATTAATTTCTGCTGACCTCTTTTTAAAACAGATTCAAAAAGAAATTGCAGAACGTATAGACTGGCGAAACGATTCAAATCAATAACTCTTTTTGTTTCAATCAATCTTTATTTTTATTAAAATAAAACGTTAGACTTCTTTTCTGAATCTCATCACATCACTATTTTGATAAAAATGAAACGTTATACTTCTTTTCTGAATTTCAACTTTTTGATGAAAATAAAGTTTTATGCTTCTTTTCTGAATTTCAACACATCACATCACCTTAAAAAAACGATGAACGACTCCCAAACTTTAGATTGTCTGAAGTACGAACCTAAAGAACCTGCTCAAGTCAGCCTCATTTTCATGCACGGTTTAGGTGCAAGTGGGCATGATTTTCAGGACTTTCCTCAATACTTGCAGATTCCCAACCTTGCCATTCGTTTTATCTTTCCACATGCCCCCAAGCAACCTGTGACCATCTGTGGTGGTGCAACCGTTCCTTCTTGGTTTAACATTGTCTCTCTGGAACGTTCAAGTCGTGTGGATGCTGAGGGAATCCAAAAATCAAGTCAGCACATTCAAAAGTTCATTCAACAAGAGCTGGAATCAGGAATCAAGTCTGAGAACATCATCATTGGTGGGTTTTCACAAGGTGGATTAATCGCACTCTATACCTCGTTGTTTTATCCTGTCAAACTTGGAGGGGTGCTGGCACTTTCAACCTACTTTCCCAAACCTAAACAAATGCCTGAAAAACAAGGTCTTGAAACGCCTATCTTGATGACTCATGGCACACAAGACACAGTCATTCCCTATGACATTGCTGACGAATCAAGGCAGGTCTTAGAAGGCTTGGGGGCAAAATTACAGTGGCGTGAGTATGCCATGGCACACGAAGTCTGCTCTGAAGAAATACAAGACATTCAAAACTGGGTTCAATCATGTTTCACATCATAATCAAAGCCATCATCATTGTCATTGTGTTAATTGGGGTGACTTTTTTGGTCATGTTGCAAACAGGTCATTCTTTGCAATTAGGCAAACCTCTTGGAAGACCACTGAAAACAGAAATTCTATCTGCAGACGAAAAAGCACTGGCAAGGGTTTTGATTTATATTGATTATGTTGAAATTGTGTCATTGACAGGAGAACTGCTTGGGAAGGTGGGAATTGTCAATTTAGGTGGGCGATTTGAGCTTTTTGTAGTCAAAGAAGATGGGGACAGGTCGCTCGTTGGTTGGGCGAAGCATCGCACATTGTATGATGCAACGGGACTGTTTCTTGGCACTTACGACTGGCACACCTTTTGGAGTTACACTTATTCAGCTGAGGGCAAATTGCTTGGCAAAGCCAAATGTATTGCCTTTAGGGGCTATTGCGCTGTTGGCATTGCCGCTTATCTGCATCAACTCCTGTGAGTGGCTCAAACATCTCTTTTTTTAAGATTTTCAAAACTTCTTTGCCTTCTCTTTTCTAAAATTGCAATGAAATAGGTTGATGGTCTAGTTTTTGCTGTTGGTTGTAGAAGCCAGAAACATTCTTTATACAACCTTTTAGATGGATTAGATTATGAACTTTTCAGCACATGCGATTGGAGGAACGGTCACAGCAACAGCAATTACATTGGGTGCAGTGGCAACTCAAGTTGTGGGAAGTGAGCCGATTTTGTGGAAATATACAATGATGATTTGGGCAACAGGATTCTTTTTTAGTCTATACCCAGACACCGACACCAGTTCTATTCCCCAACGTTGGTTTTTTCGCGGGATTTTTGTGATTCTTGCCTTTTTGTTTTTTACCAAACAATACTCTCTGGCGACGAGTATCGCCATTGTTTCTATTTTGCCTCTTTTAGACCATCATCGCTCGTGGACACATCACCCAATCATTCCTTTCATCTTTCCGATTATTGTTGCAGTGGGATATGAATACTTTTATGCAGGACAAGCAGAGTTGTATCAATGGTCAGTGGACGGAACACTTCACGTGCTATCTTCGCATGTATGGCTAGTCATTGCTTGCATTGCAGGTTGGTACACGCATCTTGCCTTAGATTCTGTTGTCAAATTCAAAAAGCTGGTTGCCCGCTAGCTTTTCAAACTTCTAACACACTCCAACTGGCTGACCTGCAACGCGATCTCTTCAGGCGTTTTGGAGCCATCAATCAAAATGGTCTCATCAGCATACTTTTCATAAAAGGTTTCACGATAGGCAAAGACCTCTTCCAAACTTTGATGCTGCTCCTTGACAATCCGACCTGTTTTCATCCGTGCAAGAAACGCTTCCACCACCTTAAAACTAGACTTCAAATAAATGATTTGACCTAATGAACAAAGATGCCTCATTCCTTTTTCATGCAGAGGATTTGACCCCGACAGCGAAATGATGCTCTTTTCAGCATGAAGAGAACAAGCGGCTTGTCCTTCTAACTCTAAAAACTCCTTTGTCCCAACCTGCATTAACTTTTCTTCTATTGAACACCCCCACAAAGGCTCTAAAAGATCATCGTCAATGTCAATCACAGGCATTTGCAAAAGTGCAGACAATGCTTGGGAAGTGACTGTTTTTCCAGCACCCGGAGGTCCCATTAAAAGAAGATTCTGACTCATCTACTAATTGTTTTTTGAAGGCTTCAACATTTGAACGAATGGGATATTTTACAGGATTTATGGCAAATGCTAAAACTGTTTATCGCTCTATGTTCCAAATTTCAATTATACCTCAAAACATAAATTCATAGATTTCATTATCATTCATTTTCTTTGACTTCCACTTTTATAAAGTTAAACCCCTCAAGTTGTTTCCAAGTTATCAAGACTATACAATTCATTGCGGTTTGGCAGGAGAAATCTTTTATGATGAACTCATCAGTGAAGCAGAAGAAGAAGGTATTTATCTTTTTCAAGAACAAGCTGGAGAATTACAGGTCATCACATCTGCTTCGTTGCAGCTACAGCTGGAGGCATTGGAATCCTGAACACTCACCTTCTGGTAATTTGGAGTTTTGCAGGGGGACGGGTTTGAAATCTGTTTCTGTGAAAAGTTGAAAAAATGAGCAGATTGGGAGAGTTGCCGGTAACAATGCCCCAAAACGAACAAGGTTACCTCTTTTCTTCAAGCAACGTTTGAAAGCCTTCTTTTAAAGAAATCTCTGCGTGCCAATTTTCTAATGGTTGGAAAGTGTCCCAAGGAATCATGACTTCTTTTGCTTTGTAGGGTTTTGCCCCCCATTTGATACGGCATGAGACATTGCAAACTTTTTCAAACAGCCTGACAACTTCTTTCAATGTTTTTCTATCGCCACCAGAAACTGCATAAATCTGATGGCTTGTTGTTTGTTGAGACAGTAATTTTTGCAAAGCCACTTCATACGCCCTACAAACATCGTTCACATGCACAAGGTCAAAAAGCTGTTCTCCTGCTGTCATTTCCAATTCCTCACCGCTTGTTGCAATCTTTTTGAGCAGGTTAAGAATTTTAGGTCTTGTGTCTTGAGGTCCGTAAATGTCAAAGAGTTTCAAAGTGAGAGCAGGGAGTTCCTCAACTTTTGCGTAATACTCAAGAATGTTTTGTGCCGCATGTTTCGTGGCTGCGTAAAGGTTGATTGGAAAGTATGGGGAGTTTTCATAGTGTTCTGCATAAGTTCCAGTGTTGATGATAGGGACTTTTAAACGAGATGCGACTTCAAACACACGAGTTGCAAAACTAACGTTGGTCTCAATCAACAAAGCGATATGGTCTGGCGTGTGTGTGCCAACAAACTCTGTGGCAAGATGAATCACTGCTGAAATAGATTGTTGTTCACAACTTGTGATGAATTTGGAGTGTGAGCCATCATCTATGATGCTTTGCACGCCTTGCGGTAGTTTGGACAAATCAGATGAGGGACGGCAAATAGCACTGACCTTTGCCCCTTGTTGGAGGAGTCGTTTAGATAAATGCCTGCCCAAAAAGCCTGTGACTCCAGTGAGCAAAAAGTGGTGTTGATTCCAATTTAACATGATTCTAATTCACATTGTTCTTGTGCCGTTTCTAGTTCAATGGTGGCATGCTGAATCTGAAAGGATTTAGCACATTGCCGTATGTTTTGCTTCAGCATGATTTGTTCTTCAAAGGACAACCTTTGTTCCATGACAACATGCAGGCTTAAAATATGATATGAACCATCAAGAGACCACAAGTGCATATCGTGAATTTGGGAGACTTGCTTGATGTCCATGAGACTTTCTTCTAACTCTTGACAGTTGACATTTTCAGGCACTCCTTGCATCAGTAGGGCAAGGGCATGTTTGAGGTGCAAGATGACATGACGCAGAATAAACAATGCCAACAAAATCGCAAGAATGGAGTCAAGCCATAAAATCCCCCAAAAATGAATGACGATTGAACCAATCAACGTCACACCCCAGCCCAGTGCATCTTCTAACAAATGCCACATGACTAGACGCTCGTTGATAGAGTGTCCAAACTTCATTTTGAAAAAAGCAACACTATTAAACAAAATTCCCAAAATCGCAAGCAAGATCATTCCTTCAGTTTGAATTGCTTGAGGCTCTATGAGGCGAGGAATAGCATTGAAAATGACAACTGCGCTGCCTGAAATAATCACCCCTGCACTGATGAGAGATGAAAACAACGTCATACGACCATAGCCATAAGAAAATTGCTCATCGCGCTGCTTGACTGCGATTTTACTAATCGCCCATGCAGAACCAATGGCAAAAGTGTCTCCTAAATCGTGGATTGCATCAGATAAAATCGCAATGCTATTGACGTACGCACCGCCTGTAAACTCAATGATGGTAAAGGTAAGGTTCAGAAGGAAGACAACAAGTAATCCTTGTTGAGTCTGGTAAGAATGGCAGGAATGATGATGATGGTCACTCACTGGCTTCGGGTTTAAGTTGTGTCTGTTCCAATTTCTCCAATCTTTCTAGCAAAGCATTTTGGAAGTCTCGGTTTTGCTGAGATTGTTTTTTGATGAGACGTGGCAGTCGGATTACGGCGATTAATGCCCAGATAAGTAACATAAAAAACAAAGGGATAATAATCAACCAATATCCTAGTATGGAAAGAAGAGTCAGAGCCAACGGATTAGTCATGGTTACTCTTTGTCACTCTTTGTTTTTTGATGTTTTAAAATAAAGCCATGTGGCAAAGGCAATATAACCTGCAGACAAAATGACAGTAATCACTAACTCTTCTCCTTGCATTTTGCACCTCCTTTTGAAATTTTGGATCATTTTGTAGTTCTTGCAACCCAATCAGTCTAACAGAATCGCCAAAGACTTGTTATTTATTTTTGAAACTTCCAATCTCCGTTTGATGACTTCCCCTGCTTTTTCTCAAAAGTCTGCTAAACTAGATGATTTGGTGTTCATTCATTTTGTAAAAAATCAAGTTGACCACCTCAAAAGATTTTAAAAAAGGAAAGACATTTTATGAAAATTTTAGTGATTAACACGGGCAGTTCTTCAATCAAGTTTCAACTCTTTGACATGATGGAAGACCATTGTTTCATTCATGGTTTGATTGAAGAAATTGGCACAGCAGAGTCTCATTTTGTTTACCAAAGCAAGCGTGTGCAGGTGCAGGAAAAGAGACAAATTGAATCCCACAGGAAGGGTTTACAAATGATGGCAGAGTTGTTGAGCAAAGAAGGGCTTGAAGGAATTGATGCGGTTGGGCATCGTGTGGTGCATGGAGGAGAAGATTTTTCTAGTGCAGTGGTGGTGGACGAAAGTGTTCTTGCCAAAATCCAAAAATCTGCTTGCCTTGCACCATTGCATAATCCTTCTAATCTGGCAGGCATTGAGATTACTCAAGAATTGTTTCAAGTGCCTCAAGTGGCAGTCTTTGACACCGCCTTCCATCAAAGCATTCCTGCTCATGCTTATCGTTATGCGCTGCCAGAGTCTCTTTATTTGCAACATCAAGTCAGACGTTATGGCTTTCATGGGCAGTCTCATGGATACGTTGCCAAAAAAGCGGCAGAGTTCTTAGAACAACCTCTTGAAGAATTGAAGTTGATTTCTTTGCATCTTGGAAACGGTTGCAGTGCCTGTGCAATTCGTGGAGGTCAAAGCATAGATACTTCAATGGGCATGACGCCCCTAGAAGGTTTGATGATGGGAAGCCGTTGTGGTGATTTAGACCCTGCAATTTTGATGTATTTGCTACAAAATCAAATCGTGGAGTTCAAAGAGTTAGAGCATTTGCTGAATCGTCAAAGTGGTCTCAAAGGGATTTGCGGAGAAAATGATTTGAGAACGATTGAACAACAGATAAAAGAGGGACGCCATGAAGCCAAGTTGGCACTAAACCTTTATGCTTATCGCATTCAAAAATACATTGGCTCATACTTTGCCGTTTTGGGTGGTCTTGATGCCTTGATTTTTACTGCAGGAGTTGGTGAAAATTCTGTGCTAGTGCGTCAAAAAGTCTGTGAAAACTTGCAAGCATTGGGAATTGAGCTTGACTCAAACTTCAATCAAAAGTCATCAAAAGAAGCCCGTTGCATCTCAAAACAGCAAAATCCTGTCAAAGTGTTGGTGATTCCAACCAATGAAGAATATGAGATTGCCCAACAAACCATGAATTTAATTGCTTGCCATGAGCAAAATCTTACTTGAGTTTGACAAAGGAACACTACTTTTGCAAAACTACTCCAAGCACAATCCATTGGGATTACATGGTGTGCAATGGGACGTTCGCACTCAAATGCTACGTTCTCCTGCCTACTTTTACCGCTCTATTGCAATGACTTTGCATCAGCAAGGCATTCCTTATGAAGACCAAGCCAAGCAGTTCTCACCCTTGACGCTCGCTTTTAAACAGCAAATTCCACTGCGTCCTTATCAGTCGGAAGCATTGGCTAGTTGGACAAAGTCAGGACAGCAAGGTGTGATTTCTTTGCCAACAGGTGCAGGCAAGACGATTTTGGCAATGTTTGCCATTCAAGCAACGCAGCGTCCAACATTGGTGCATGTTCCTACAATAGATTTGATGAGACAGTGGCACAGCACAATGCAAGAGTTTTTCAACGTGCCTGTTGGATTGCTTGGAGGAGGCTATCACGAGATAGAAGATTTGACTGTCACAACTTATGACTCTGCTTTGATTCACATTGACCGCATTGGCAATCGTTTTGGCATGGTTGTTTTTGATGAATGCCACCATCTGCCAAGTGAGAGGTTTCAGCATATTGCCATTGCCTCCATTGCACCTTTTCGTCTGGGTTTAAGTGCAACCCCTGAACGTGCAGATGGGCGGGAGTCCATTCTTTATGACATTTGCGGACAACTTTGCTATGAAACTGATGTCACAGAGTTAGAAGGCAGAACACTTGCACCTTATGACATTGTCACGATGGAAGTAGAATTAAGTGAGTCCGAGCGTCTGGAATATGACAAGGCACGCAGTGTTTACATCAATTTTATTCGTGCAGAACGTATCAATTTTGGAAGCAAGAACGGTTGGAGTCAATTTTTATGGAAAAGTAGCCGTTCTCAATTTGGACGAGAAGCCTTTGAAGCCTATTTACTGCAAAAGAAACTCAGTCAGGCGTCAGAGTCCAAACTTGACACTGTTTGGTCACTCATTCAAAAACATCATGGAGAAAGAATCCTTGTTTTCACACAAGATAATGACATGGCATATCGCCTTGGAAATTTATTTTTTCTTCCAATACTCACCCATCACACCAAGACAAAAGAAAGAGAGGATTTGCTGAGCAAATTCCGCACAGGAGCTTACCCAGTACTGATGACCTCCAAAGTTTTAAATGAAGGAGTTGACGTTCCAGAGGCAAGCATTGCGATCATTGTGTCAGGCAGTGGAAGTGTCCGCGAGCATGTGCAGAGGCTTGGTAGAATCTTGCGTGCCGCACCTAAAAAACGGGCAATTCTCTATGAGCTAGTTTCTAAAGACACCAGCGAATACTTTACCAACAGACGTAGAAAGCAACACACTGCCTATCAAAGGTAACTTTTACCAATTTGTGCCGATACTGAAACTGATAGAAGAAATGAAGTCATATTGTTTTTTCTCATCTGCTTTCTTTTTGATGCCATCACAACCTGTGATGCCTAACTTCACAGAGTTGCAACTTTCCACTTGTAGCCTATAAGTTTCTTCTTTTTTGGAATAAAAAGAAAAATGAATATGTTCGGTCACAGCGATGACAACGCCTGCAAGCCAATAGTGTTGGTCGTCACTTTTCACTGCTTTCAAACTGGCAACAGGTTCTTCTTCGTCTTCCAAAACCAAATCAACAGTACCTTTGACCGCACTAGAGGTCATGCCTCCTTCTATAAAAACTTTAGGTTCTGAACGCACGGTGAGACCTACTAAACTATAAAGTCCCCCTGAAAGCCTCATTCCATAACGTATGGTGTTGACTTCAAGGTCAATGTTGTAATCCAAATATTTGACTTCTTGGATAAAGTAGTCATATTCGGGGTGTTCTCCTTCTAGCTTCAAGTCGGCAGAATGGTAGATGCGGGCTTTGTAACGGACTGATGTTGTGCTGGCAGTCAGTCCTAAAACTTCACCTAATCCCAACACATAAAGAAGACCATACCCCTTGCTATCACGGACTCTTTCATCTGCTTGTTCAGAAAGCCCGACATTTTTAATCAGAAATGGTTCTAAAATTTGATAGGTGATTTCAAGTTGGTCATTTTCAACTTGCTGAGCATGGACGTGTATGCACCAGATCGTCAAAACAGCTATTTGTAGGCAAATTCGTTTAGCCATGTTTGAGAGTTAAGAAGCTGGCTTCAACCTATTTTTCAATTCTGCATAAAATTTACGCAAAACAAAAAATGTGAAAAAATTTAGAACAAGACGACAAGTGAGATGCAAATATTGTGCATTGGATTAAGGCAGAATTTGGACTTCTTTTTTTGGGTCGCTAAAGATAAGAGAGGAGGGACTTTGATTGAGTGTTTCTGCCGTTTGTATCAAGGATTGAGTAGCCTGTTGTAAATTTTTGAGTGTCTGACGAACGTTTTCTCCTGTTTCAGAAACATTGACTTCTGTCAGAGCAGTTTGAATGGTTTGGGAAAGCGATTGAATTTCTGCCAGAGTGTTCTGTAATTCTTGGCTAGTTTGAGCAGGTTTAACTTCTGTCAGAGTAGTTTGAATGGTCTGGGAAAGTGATTGAATTTCTGCCAGAGTGTTCTGTAATTCTTGGCTAGTTTGAGCAGGTTTGACTTCCGTCAGAGTAGTTTGAATGGTCTGGGAAAGCGATTGAATTTCTGCCAGAGTGTTCTGTAATTCTTGGCTAGTTTGAGCAGGTTTGACTTCTGTCAGAGTAGTTTGAATGGTTTGGGAAAGTGATTGAATTTCTGCCAGAGTGTTCTGTAATTCTTGGTTGATACTGGCAAACTGGACTTGGTCTATTGCGGAATTTGATTTTTGAAGTAATTGATTGACTTGGTTTCTGGTCTGTTCCAAAGAACTCATAAAAACTTTGGCTTGTTGCGATGTCGCCTTCACTTCCACCAGTAAGGAATCTACTTCCTCTAAAGACTGTTCTAATTTGGGAACGGTTGTTTGTAGGGATTGATTGACTTGTTTGGTCAGTGTCTTGACAGATTTTTCTAATGTTTGAATGGTGTTTTTGACATTTTTATTGGTTTTCAACACCTCCTTTGTCAACAACTTGACATCTTTCATCACTTGTTTGAAGTCAACAGAAGTTTGTTCAGCATTGGTAGTGATAGTACTAACCTTTTGCACAATAGGCTTAGATTCAGTTGCAAGCATGGAGGTCAAGGCGTGAATATTGTCTATGATTTCATCTATTTTTTGCGAGTCTGTTTGTTCTAAAATTTGACTAAATTTTTCTGTTGTCTGCCCAATGTTTTTGATGACAGGGTCAATGGAAGAGCGAATCTCTTGGAATGTAGAAGGTTGCGAGAGAATGACAGGGTGGTCATTGCCTGTTGTTACTTCAACAGGAGCAGATGGTGCTATACTCCCTTTGATTTCAATATATTGCAAGCCTGTAATGCCCTGTGAGGTTAAGATGACTCGGTCATTTTCACGAATCACCACTTTGGAATCAATCGCCAGCACTAGCTCAATCTGATTGTTTCGTTCTTGAGAGATACGAATATCCTGCACAAAGCCAACATCTACCCCATTATATTTCACAGGCGCTTGAGGAGACAATCCAGAGACAGCCTCTTGCAAAAAGGAGGAGTAGAGTTTTAATTCTTGATTTGATGAAAGGTTAGACATCCATAAAATAATGGCGGCTAATGCAATCACCAAAACAGAAAAAGCAATGCCAACAAGAGTGTATCTGGCATTAGGATTCATTGCTTAAACTTACCACGTCTTTGAAAAAAATTAGAAATCCAAGGTTTTGGAGAGTGTTTTAAATCTTCAGGCTTGCCTTCTGCCTGAATCCTGCATTGCCCCAGCATAATGACGCGTTGTGCAATTTTGAAAATGCTGGGTAATTCATGCGTCACAATCACAAATGTCACTTGTAATGCACGATTGAGTTCTAAAATCAGCTCGTCCAGTTCATCTGCACTGATGGGGTCAAGCCCCGCACTAGGTTCGTCTAGCAATAAGATTTTAGGGTCAAGTGCCATTGCCCTTGCAACGCCTGCTCTTTTTTTCATGCCTCCACTAATCTCATGGGGATAATACTTTTCAAAACCGCTTAAACCTACCAACTTCAGTTTTGCAAAGGCAATGCTTTCAATCAATCGTGATGGAAAATCAGTATATTTGTATAATGGCACGCAGACATTTTCCAGCAAATTCAGCGAACCGAACAAAGCACCCGACTGAAACATAAAGCCAACAGGTTGCATCGCTTTGACAAGTGCTTCTTCATGCAAATTGGCAACATCTACCTGATCAATAAGGATTTGCCCATGTGTGGGAGTCAGCAATCTGCCTATGTGTTTGAGTAGCGTACTCTTACCACAACCACTGCCCCCAAGAATGATGAAAATTTCACCTTGATTGACATGAAAACTGATGTTGGTATGAATGGCATGACTTCCATAATGGGTGTACAAGTTTTTGACATCAATGATTTTAGACATTCTAAACCATGTGATAAAGCATCAGATAAATAATGACACCAGTCACTGAAACAAACAACCAGATTGGAGTTGTCCACTTGGCAAGACGACGATGTTTGGAAATTTTGGAAGAAAGTGCAAAGTAAAGCGTGAACAAAATCAAAGGAACTTGAACTGCCGCTAAAATGATGTGAGGAATCAAGATAGTAAAATAAACGACACGTATTAAACCAACCCCTGTAAAGGCAACAGACCCCACGTAATAGTGATAAATGCTGTAACTTGTTAAAAACAATGCGGATATGAATGTCGCAGTCAACATACATCTTTTATGTAGTGGAATATTGCCTTTTTTGATAGCAATGATTGCCGAAACAATGAAGCAGAATGCTAGTGTATTGAGGATTGCATTAAGTGCTGGTAGGTCTTGAACTGTGAGGCTGAGCATGAAGCGAATGAGTGAATTGATAAGTCAATAATCCAACTAGTGTTGCTGCAATAGCTGTATGTAGAGTAGAAAGAGGAACAGGAATGCTCAAGAGTGCGTTGGCGACCCCTACCCCAATCTGAGTCAGTAACAAGAGAATGATGATACTACGAACTTGACCTTGCTGCTTCCATGCAAAGACCATCATACCCAGACCAAAAGTGATAGCAAGAAGACGATGCACCATGTGAATTAGAGTAGATTGATTCAAGGGGAAGAAGTCTTCAGACAAGTTATGAACTTTGGGAATCTGTGGGTTAATGTCTTTGACCCCAAATGAAAAAGAACTGGTGGCATGGCAACCGGGGAAGCCTTGACATGAATAACTGGAGTAAGTGGAGCTGTTGTAACCCCCTGAAAATAAAACAACAAACAATGCCAGCAATGCTAAAAGATGAGGTTTCGCTTTCTTCCATTGGTAACTCCTAACCGCTCCAAACCTGCTGATGTAACTCATATAGATAAACAAAGCAAGGACTAAATTCCCACCAATGAGGTGAAAAGTCACAATCATCGGGTTGAGCTTCATGGTCACAGTCAGTCCACCAAAAATGCCTTGCACCGTCACTAAAATCAGACAACCCCAGGCGTGAATCCTAAACGCACTCCAAACTTTTTTGTAAGTTAAAGTGACAAGGAGAATGCAAAAAATGCCAAGAATGGTAGCAACAAAGCGATGCCCAACCTCTAAGGCAATCGGTAGTCCGGGCGGGGGGACAATTTGACCATAGCAAAGAGGCCAATCAGGGCAAGCCAGACCTGCACCCTTCAGACGGACAATCGTGCCAAATGAAATCAATATCCATGTCAGGAAGCTACAAAAATAAGAAAGCCTCCAAAAGAAACTATGAGATGAATTTGTCAATGCCAAGAGCCAACAAAACGATAGGTAGATAAATGATTGAAGAGATACACAAGCGGCGGGCAATGTTCACGTTTGGACTTTGATAAAACTGCCATGCGACCCACAAAAAGCCTACTCCTGAAAGACATGCCCCTGCCAGATAGACAAATCCTGCTTGTCCAAAATAAACAGGCAAAAAGCTGACTAACACTGTCAACAAAGTATGTCCCAAAGTATGCCTTCTTGTTTTCTGAAGGATCTCTTCTTTGCATGGTAGCATCTGATAATTTCCCCTTTGGTAGTCCTTACGATACATGACAGCAATCGCAAAAAAATGAGGAATCTGCCAAAAGAAAAGCAGGCTAAACAAACTGATAGCTTCCCACGACAACGAATTTGTTGCAGAGACATATCCAATCACTGTGGGTAATGCACCCGGTATGGCACCAATCCATGTATTCCAAATTGTTTTTTGCTTGAGCGGCGTATAAACCCAAACATACAAAAACCATGTCAACATGCCAAAAACCATGGCAAGCAAATTCACTGCCATTCCCAGATACACAAAACCTGCTATGGAAAGAGAAAGACCATAGAACATGGCATGATAAGGAGCAATTTTTTCAGCAGGCAAGGGGCGGGATTGGGTTCTCTCCATCAAAGCATCTAAATCTTTTTCCAGCCATTGGTTCATGGCATGCCCTCCTCCTCCAACAAGAAACCCCCCAACTAAAGCATGAAAAAGCAACACAACATCATGGACAGAAGAAGCCTCCATGTAAAAGGCAAGGGCAAGGGTGATGAGCGCCATGGAAAGAAGCCTCACCTTCAAAAGTTCCCAATACACCGAAAGTAATGATTTTTTAACCAAAGGGCATGCCAGAGCAAGTGCGACACTTTTTGCTTTCATAATGAAATTGATGATGCTTGATAGGTGGCAAAATTTGTTTACGGTTGTGCTTCAACCGAATGTTTTTTAAAGAATCTGTAAAGAAACCAGCTTGCACTTCCAATGAGCAAGATTGGAAGCAACGCCATAATCCACGTTGCCCAATAGTATGTCATGCGGGTCGCTTCATTTCCTGCAACACAAACAGCACATGCAAAAAGGGAAACAGGAGAAAAAAACAAAAAGAACACTGATGACACTAAGTAGGGCATAGAAACTTTTTTTGAAAATTTGAAAAAGAATGACTAAATTAGATACACCAAAACGTACAAAATCGGCCACAATCCAACAACAAAATACCAAAACATTGCACCCACAAGCGACATTTCGTTTGTCATGCAATTTTTGAGTCCCTGGTAGTGAAGATAGCAGAGTCCACATAAGCCCGCAGCAACATGAAGAGCATGTGAACCAATCAGCAAATAGAAAATACTGCCATACTGCCCTGATTGAACCGTTAAGCCAAAATTAATCAACCGTACCCATTCATAACCTTGAAAAAGAAGAAAGAACGCTCCACAAAGTATGGAAAGTAAGACTAATCTGGCAGGGAAGGTTTGAGGCTGGCTGACAAACTGTTGCCTTGCACGAAAAAGAAAGAAACCGCTTAAAAGCAAGACCACAGTGTTTAAAGCAGTGGTTTCAACTGGCAATCTGGGTTGCCCCCAAGGGGGCCATTCTACGGTGTTGGCACGCAAGACAAGATAGGAGCTAACAAGCGCCGCAAAGTAAACGATTTCTACAATAATTGCCATTCCTATACCCAGAACACCATTGGGAATACGGGGATTGTGAGTTTGCACTGTATTTGGCATCTTTTATTCTTCTTCCAAAAGTTGACGACGTTGCTTAACGCAGGTGAAATGTTCATTTTTTGATGCAATACAGTTGCCTGAGATAACTGTCCCATCACGAGACCAAGGCTCTGCTTTGTGTGACAAAACATCAGGTGCAGAACCAATAAAGAACGCAAAAACCATGACAAGAGACACTGCCATCATGTAAATTACAACTCTCTTCTCAATTTTCAGGTGCATATACTCTGCAACAACAATATATGCTTTGACAATGGCAATTCCAAAAGCTGTGATTAATGTAATCCATTGAATCCCTATTTCTGGACCAATTAAGCTGACAACCAGAAGTCCTAGCAAGATAAAATAAATTTTAACATAACGCTTTGTAGATGCTTCAGCAGACATAACAACCTCCTTCTTAAATTATTTAGCGATGTAGAGCAGAGGAAACAAGAAAATCCAAACCACATCAACAAAATGCCAATAGATGCCGATGAGTTCCACACGTTGCAAATTTCTCCCCTTTTTGACCTCAAAAGAGATGACCCCCATAATGATCATTCCAGCAACCACATGAGTTGCGTGAAGAGCCGTTGTAGTGTAGTAAAAGCTCCAAAACACATTGGTTGTCAACACAATGTCATGCACAATTTTGGTGGTATATTCATAGCTTTTGACGACCAAAAACAATAATCCAAAACCTATTGTAAACCAGATGTATTTGAACGCTTTATCACATTCTTTATGTTCTGCAGCATGGTGAGCTAGAACAATCGTTAAACTGGAAGTTAACAGAAAAAAAGTATTGATTGCCCCAGCAACTGTGTGTGTCTGTGCCGCATCTTCTCCCCATTCAGGCAGCCCCAAACGCATGAGTAGGTAAGTCAGAATGAGCCCCCCAAAAATAAAAATTTCAGAGGAAATCACCCACCACACCGCCAGTCTTCCTGTTGGAACTCCAGTTGCGGAACGAGTTGTTGCAATCGGTTGAGTATGTGCCATAAATCAGCTCCTAATTGATTTTATGCTTTAACATATTGGGGAAAGTAGTCATCTTGACGGTCTGGCAGACTGTATTCGTAAGGTCCTCTATACACTTCAGGCATGCCGTCCGGGAAGTTTCCATGTGGTGGAGGAGAAGGAGTAAGCCATTCTAAGCTATTTGCCTTCCAAGGATTTTCGCCCGCATCTTTAGTCTTTTTACGAAACGTGATGATTAGATTGATAAAGAAAGGGATTTGAAAGAGCAACATGAAAACCAATGAGACGGTGGCAAACACACGAACATCTTGATATTTGGCAAGTTCAGGATAATTCTCAGATGTGAACCCCCAAATTCTACGATGTTGACCTGCTAGTCCTAAAAAGAAAAGAGGAATGAACACAAGGTTGAATGTAGCAACTGTGCCAAGGCAATGAATTTTGCCTAACGTTTCGTCAAGCATCTTTCCAAACATTTTGGGAAACCAATAGTAAAAGGCGGCAAACGAACCAATGATGGCAATAGGAAAGAACGTATAGTGAAAGTGTGCAAGAACAAAATAGGTATCATGCAGGTAGGCATCAGATGCGTTTGCTCCCAAGTGAATACCCGTGACACCACCAAGAATGAAAGTGAACAAAAAGGATAATGCCCACAACATAGGCGTTTTAAACTCAATAGAACCGCCATAAAGTGTGGCAATGTAAGAAAAGATCATCTCTGCAACAGGAATGGAAATTAAAACAGTCGTGATGGCAAAAACAGTTCCCATCCGCGGGTCAATTCCTGCAATGAATTGATGGTGCGCCCAGACAATAAAACTGAGTCCACCCGTTGCAATGGCAGTGTAAATGATGATTTTGTAGCCGAATATCTTTTTTCGGCAAAAAGTTGTAAAAATTTCTGCACAAATGCCCATAGGCGGGAATAAGACTACGTACACTTCAGGGTGTCCAAAAAACCAAAATAGATGCTGCCACAAAATAGGGTCACCGCCTTGGTCAGGAACAAAAAACGATGTTCCCAAACGTTGGTCCATAAAAAGCATGATTGCACCAGCTACCAAAGGTCCAACGGAAGCCATAAAAACCACTGTGGCAATGTTGATCATCCAAACGATGATGGGTAAACGGAAGATTGTCATACCGGGCGCCCTAGAGTTCATCGTCGTTGTCAGAAAGTTAATGCCACCTATTAAAAATGCAACAATCTCTAATGCAACTGCCACAAGCCATAAGCTAGCTCCCCAATCTGTATGGTTAAACTCTGCACGTGCAGAAAGAGGAGGATAAGAAGTCCACGCACCGCCAAAACCTCCCCCTGGAACAAACCAAGAGAAAATCAACACGATGGCACTCAGTAAAAAGATTTGGTAGGAAAGACGATTGAGCCGTGGAAAAACCATGTCATCGCAACCAATCATCAACGGAATTAAGAAATTACCAAGCGCAGCAAGTAAAATGGGCATGGCAACCCAGAAAACCATGATGGTTCCATGGTTCGTGACCAGGGAATTATAGTTGGCTGGCGAAACCACCCCAAACCCCGGTACAGCTTCACCAGGGAAAGCCAGTTGCATTCTAAACACGTATGCCATTAAGCCACCAATCACAGCCATAAACATTCCAGTAAACAGATACTGCATGCCTATCACTTTGTGATCTACTGAAAAAACGTACTTGCTCCAAAAACTCTGATTGTGATGATCACTCATAACTCTTCTCCTCAAAAAAATAAAATAGATTTTCTAAAAATGAATTGTAAAATTTGAATCAGTTAGAAACCTGCAGTCAATTTTTCTGTAAACGGCTCTACAACTCGTTCAGTCTGGGCAACACCTTCTTGTGTGTTTTGGACAGACACAATCCATTTTTTGTGTTCTTCTTCTGTTTGAACTTGAACCCTTGCTGCCATTAAACCATGACCTATTCCGCACATTTCAGCACACTGCACTGAAAAATTTCCTGTTTTTGTTGGCTCAAACCAGCCTAAAACGGAGCGACCGGGAATTGTGTCTTGTTTGAAACGGAAAGCTGGAATGGACAAATCATGGAGTACATCGCGAGACTGCATCTCAACGTGGTACTTTTTGTTCACCACAAGTCTCAGGTCATTGACCGTTTTGATGTCATCTGCTGTGTCCAAAATGCCATCGGCTCCTGGGTGGATAAAAATCCAAGACCATTGTTGTCCGATTGCTCTGATTTTCAAATCTGGAACGATTGGGTTCACTTTTAACTCTCCCCATAGCGGAATGGTGACGGCAATAATTGCAATGTCACAAACAATGACCAGATAGTGAGGAATGTGTACCCAACGAGACTCACGATGCTTTTCTCCTGAAATATACTGAGCTTTGGGAGATTTCCCACGTCTGAATTTGACCAGTAAGTAAACAATCAAACCCTGTGTCAGAATAAACCAAAATCCAACAATGACAGTGATCATGTCAAACAGGAAGTCAATTTTTGAGGCAGCAGCCGATGCTTGTTCCACGAAGTAAGAGATCATAGCCGAATAGCTCCTAGTAAAAAGTTAGGGTGAAGAGTCATAAAATGAAAAAAACGATTGGAAGAGTAAACAGCAGGATTCCAATACTGAAAAGGATGCAAACCTGCTTGGTCAAAGTTTCTGATTCTGAACTTGATTCTTGTGTCATAGTTATCCTAATAAATAGACTAAAGACAGGTTAGGATAACTGGTTTTTCAAATGATGCAAGTTTTTTTTAAGGCGTGAAACATGCAAAGATGCTTCTTTACGTCTTTTTGAGTCAAAAAATGTTTCTAAGATCCCTTTTATTTCAAGGCATCTTGAGTGTTTTTATTATTTTTTGACGGGGTTGAAATTTTTCGCATCCTGACGTAAAAATTCCAAGCTCAAAAGACATTCCAAACCAAAAACATTGAATCAATGACTGATTTTTCAGAACTGATCCCGAAAGACCCAAATCTAGTTTCTCTTGTTTTTCAAACCCGAGAAGGAACAATTATTGAGGTTTACGAAACTGAAAACGACAACACAAATTCCTTTCAAAATTTTACTCATCAAACCATTCATCAAGTCTTTTCAAAGTCATTAAATCCCAAAGAAAAAACACAACTGGAAGAGTGGCTTCAGCTGATTTGTGATGAGCTTTATGTCAATTTGATGACAGAAGAGGATTTGATGAAACTCTGCCCTAACTTGTCTGTCAAATGGCATGATGGTTTGGTTTATCAAGTGACTTTCAAACCTATTTTGGGAGAAAAAGCCTTTGATTATGTGATTGCCTCATTGATTCCGAACATAGACCAAAGTGAATATCAACAGGTGAATAAAATCATGCAGTTGATGCGAGAGGTGCAACAAATGGATTCAGAGCGAATTAAGAATGTTTTGGAATATCTACCCGTCTTGCGTGAAAAATTAGCTCATTTTCACAGACAACAAAATCCTATCAACGAACTCAAAAAAGATTTACACATCGCCAAAGGGACATTGTTCTTTTGCCAGTTGGATTGTTTGGGTCACGCATGTCACGACCTTGAATCTCAGCTGCAAAATTTTTGTTCAAAGTCTGTCAATGAATTGAAAGAGTGGATTGAACCTGTCTTGATGTTATTTGATTTGGCAGAGGGGTTTTGCATCAATCTACAACATTCTGCAGACTACAAAGATAGTGAATTGATGACAATCCCTATGAAAACTTATCATCAGTTGTTGCAAAACTGTTCACAACTTCATCAAAATTCTCTCAAACCCAATGTTGCTAAAGGACATCTGACCCAGCAAGTTGAGTCCCTACACTACGACTTACTTAATGCAGGTATGGTGTCTATCACGCAATTATTTGAACGTCTTGAATCCCTCAATCAACAGCTTGCGACTGCCTTGCAAAAAGATGTGTGTTTTCAGGCAGAATGTTCTCTTTCCCAAGTCCATCTGCCGCAAATTGTTTTTGAAAAGCTGTGGCATGCGTGTTCTCAACTTCTCAAAAATGCTTTGGATCATGGCATTGAATCAGCCTCTGAACGTCAAAAACTTCAAAAAAAAGCAACAGCGACCGTGACTCTCCAAGTGGTACAAGATGGCAATTTACTCAAACTTTACCTAAAGGACGATGGCAGAGGAATTGATTCAGAATCACTGATAGCAAAAGCCATTCAGCAAAATCACTTCTCACAAGATGAAATATCAGCCTTGAGGAACGACCAAGACGTGTCAACCAAGCTAATTTTCGCAAGCGGCGTTTCTACAAAAAATGAGATTTCCATTATTTCAGGAAGGGGAATGGGCATGGGTGCTGTTCAAAAAGAAATGGAGGCTTGTTCTGGGCAGATTCAAGTTGACTCAAAAACAGGGCAGTTTTGTCAAATCACGTTGACATTGCCTATTGATACAAATTATATTCTCTTGGTTTAGAAAAATTTTTTTCTTATGTTCCCAACTTTTCTCGGTATTTGACAGATGCACTATCGTTTGCTTATCGTCATGTTTTTTATATTATTTTTAAATCTTGCTTGTGGGAATCAAAATTCTTTGAGATTCAATTCTTTGACAAATCCAAGAAAAGATTTAGCAGATTTTACAATGATCAATGTCAATCATGGAATACAATCAGATGCGTTTTTGGTTTATGCCAAAGAACCTGAAGAAAAAATTATTTTGATTGACACAGGTTACCCTTCTGAAGCCCCAAATTTGTTAGAATTTTTAGACCAATACCAAATCAAAAAGATTGATTTGTTGTTTGTATCTCACCCGCATAAAGACCATTACGGCTCCATTCCAGACCTTCTGAAACACGGAATAAAAATTCAAACCACCTACTTCAATTTACCTGACCAAGAACAATGTAGCAAAGAAATCCCATGGGGTTGTGATTATCAACACATCTTGCAGACAAGAGACATGTTGCGACAAAGTGGTGGAGAAGTATTGGAGATTTGGGAGCCCAGAACTTTCCAGTTTGGAGAAGTCGCGATTAGGTTACTCTACGCCTTCAAAGAATACGATCCCATCATGGTTGATGTTCCAGAAAAATTAGACATCAATGACATGTCATTGATTATGAAAGTAGAGAAGAATGAAAAAAAACTATTATTGACAGGAGATTTAAACCGTTTTAATGGAAAATTTTTAGCAGAACACGGAAAAGACTTACAGTCAGATATTCTCCAAGTCCCTCACCATGGCACAGAAGGCTTAGCTCCCAACTCTTTTTTTGACAAAGTGAATCCTAGATACGCCTTGACTTCTACTCATAAAGGTTTATTTTGTGCTGAACGAAGTCAACGTCCACGCACTTATTTTGAATCAAGGAAAGTTCCTAACTATGTCTCGGGACTTCATGGACACGTTTCTGTTAATTTTGAGAAAGAAGGCATAAAAATCCAGACAGAACACGACCTCCCCACCATGAATCTTTGCAAATAACACGTCTTTAGCCCAAGAGATTTTTGTAATCCTTACCTCAAATAGTAACCTTCCTAACTCTTTTTTGCTGTTAAAATTAAATTTTTAATCCCCTTATTTATCACACTTTTGTTGGTGACATTCATTCCTGACTTTTCAATGTGGCTGCTCAGTCTTTTGTATTAAGCAGAATTGTCTAAGCTGACTAAAAACCTTAATGTCAATTTTAGGTTAGTCAAAATGGTTTTTTACTTCTCAAATTCAAGAAGTCTTGACCAAAGTTTTTCAGTAGGTTAGACTTCCAAATTTTATCCAATCGTTAAGAAGTAGCTATGGAAAACAACAACAAATGGTCGGCATTTCACTTTTACCTTTTACAAGGGATCAATCAAAATACTGACGAAAAACAATTTGAAGATAAAATTGTTCAAGCATTCGGAGAATTAGGTTGGAAAGAATATTTAAAAAATATTGAAAGGAGACGCACACTTAGAGTGGGTTCTCAAAATAGAATTGAACCTGATTTATTATTTAAAACAGATGATTCAAAACCTGTGTTTGTTGTTGAAGTGAAAAGACCAAGCATTCACATTAACTCTCAACATCACGGACAACTTTTTTCATACATGAGACAGCTCAAACTTGATTATGGACTATTGATAGGAAGTGAGATACAGATTTTTTATGATGGGAAATTAAAACAATCCCAAGAGCCTACTTTAATTGAGATAATCCCATTAAATACAAAGTCAAAAAAGGGAGATTGTTTTGTGGAGTTATTTGACAAATCTCGCTTTAGCTTTGATAAGTTAGAAAAATTTGTACAAGGACAAAAAGCAAAACAAGATTTGAGAGAACACATTCAAGATACAAGTTTTTTAGATTCTGTAACAAGATTGATTAAAAATTCTTTACAAGATCAATATGCTCCTGAAGTGATTGATGAGGTGTTTGGAGAATTAGAAGTCAAATTGATCTGTCAAGACGAACAAGAAACATGTCAAAGTACTATCAAAAGTTGGGAAGCATCAACATCTCCTAAACCTAATCAAAATCAGGCTATTGACTGTAAACTCGTGCCACAACAGCCAACTGAAGATGGAATGAAAATTGGTAAATATGTTCAAAAATTATTTGAAAAACTAGAAACTCAAAAAAATTTAACATCACAAGAAATTCAAAATTTGTTGGATAAAGATTATTCAAAAAAAGTTTTTAATATCAATTATCCTGTATTGAGAAGAAAGATAGAAGGCGGAGAGATAAAATTGCCTCGTTATTATAAAAAGATTTATCGTTTTTTAGGTGAAGACTACTACTTAACATCTGAATGGTTCAAAAGAAGTTGGAAAAATGTGAAGGATTGGGAAAAGAAAATGAGTGCCCAACTAAAATAAGGGACAAACTATGAAACCGCAACGAATGGGAATGGTGATAGGCATTAAGCCTGAACACATTCCAGAGTATAAAAAAATTCATACAGAAACGCGGTCTGAGATTTTGCAAAGTTTGACTGATGCTAACATTCAAAACTATTCTATTTTTCTCAAAGAACCTGAAAACTTACTTTTTGGCTATTGGGAATATACAGGAGAGGACTTTGAAGCAGACATGAAACACATTACAGATTTGGAAATCACGCAGCATTGCTGAAGGTGGTTTTGATTCGTGGGCAAAAGACCTTGCCAACCGCTTTGCCTACACCACCACCAAAGCCGCTGTCGTTGGACTGACAAAATCCATTGCCGCTGACTTCGTCAAGGACAAAATCAGATGCAATGCCATTGCTCCCGGTACCGTAGAAAGTCCCTCACTTGATGAACGTATCAAAGCACTTGCAACTATGAAACCATCAAGCGAGATTTTGTTAATCGGCAACCGATGCAGCGCCTTGACACAGCTGAAGAAATTGCATACCTTGCTCTTTACCTTGCCTATGATGAATCTGCTTACACCACAGGCACTGTCAAAATCATTGATGGCGGTTGGACAACTTGAATTTTCTGAGGGAAATGCAGATATTTTTTTATAACTTAAAATAAGGAATAAATATGAAAATTTACAATTTATTTATTAGTCATTCATGGACATATAAGCAACAATATGATCATCTAGTAAATTTGTTGGATCAAGCAGATGGCTTTGAGTATAACAATTTTTCTGTGCCGAAAGATAATCCTATTCATACCGATGGTACTAACAAAGAATTACGAGAAGCCATTACAGAAAAAATAAGAAATTGTCATGTCGTCTTAGTTTTAGCAGGAGTTTATTCCACTTATAGTAAATGGATCAATATTGAAGTAGAAGTTGCTAAAAAAAGTGAGACATGGCAAAAACCTATTGTCGCAATAGAACCATGGGCTAGTGAAAGAACTTCACAACATGTCAAAGACAATGCTGATGAAATCGTTCGTTGGAATACAAAAAGTATTGTTGATGCAATTCAAAAATTAACCAAATAGTTAGTGAAATGGAAACTCAACAAGAATTATTAGAAATTTATAAACTGCATGTAGAAATGGCAGATAGAGTGAGCCAAAGGCGGTTACAAACAAATCGTTTTTACATTGCCTTATTGTCAGGTTTATTTGCTTTTGTAACCTTGCTTTTTAATAAAGATCTGCTTGTATGGCATGGAAAAATCATACTCCTTGTTTTTTCTATTCTGGGCATGATCCTTTGCCTTATATGGCTGATTAATATTCATTCATACAAGCAATTAAATTCTGGAAAGTTTAAAGCAATTCATGGTTTGGAGCAGCAATTAAGATATCCGGTATTGTTAAACTATAAGTGATATGCGATATTAAGTTCATTTAATTGAATTGATAGTCATGGTGTAGCAATGAAGTCGTGTCCTAGATGTGAAAGTGAGAAGACGGTTAAGAATGGTTTCTTATATGGTAAACCGAGGAGGCGTTGCAATGCCTGCAACTATCAATATACCAAGTCCTATCGTGGTCAAATCTCACCACAGATCAAAAGAAGAGCATTAGAGTTGTATTTGGAGGGTCTTGGTTTCAGGTCAATCGGTCGTTTGCTGAATTGTTCTCATGTTTCAGTTTATAATTGGGTCTGTAGTTTTGGCGAACAGCTCAAGGCATTAAGAAAGGACACAGACATTGAAATTATGGAAATTGATGAAATGCACACCTACATCCAGTCAAAAAAAACTACTGCTGGCTCTGGATTGCTGTTGATAGATGTGGGAAGCAATTTATCAATTGTGTGCTTGGAAACAGAGACTCAAAAGCCTGTAGGCATTTATGGGACAAGGTCAAGGAAACAAAACCTCTTCAGGTGATGACTGATCACTGCAAGGCTTACAAACAAGTCATTCCCAAAGAAATTCATACATGTTCCAAGGCAGAAACATACACGATAGAAGGGTATAATTCTCTCTTGAGACATTTCTTGGCAAGAATGAGAAGGAAAACCAAATGTTACAGCAAGTCTCTTAAAGCATTACAATATTCTGTTCTTTTGTTCATGGCAAAACGGAATAATCAGCTATCACTTATTACTTAACAATGCCAGATATCCGTTTTATAAAAAAGAATGGGAGTTACTCAAAGAAGGTCAACAGACGAAAACCTATTTTCAACTGACAAAAATAGAGAAATTTATACCAATTTTTATGATGATTCCTTATGTTTTGTTATTCATTTTGTCTATTTTTTAAAATCATTTTAACTATCCAACTTAAACTCAACATTCAATCAAGAAAACGATATGAAATTTTTACGATACACAACACAGAATCAAACAAAACCTGCAATCAAAGTGGAAGATGATTTTTATGACCTTTCTTCTGTTGTAGAAGACATCAACCCGCAGACGTTAGGAAAACTTTTGTCTTCTCAAATCCATGTAGAAAAGTTGCCAAAGGTGGAACAATATGACCGCATTGCACCTCCTGTTGACCAGATTGGTAAAATCATTTGTATCGGACTCAACTATTCAGACCATGCTAAGGAAAGTGGACTTGAAATTCCACCTGAACCTATGATTTTTATGAAAGCAACAAGCTCTATTGTTGGAGCATACGACCATGTAGAAATTCCCAAAAACTCTAAAAAAACAGACTGGGAAGTGGAGCTTGGTGTCATCATTGGCAAAAAAGCAAAATATATCACAGAAGCAGAGGCGTATGAGCATATTGCGGGCTATACTATCGTCAATGATCTTTCAGAACGAGAGTTCCAAATTGAACGAAGTGGACAATGGACAAAGGGCAAAAGCCATGACACTTTTTCGCCAATCGGTCCTTATTTGGTCACCAAAGATGAAGTGGGCAATGAAGATGATTTGCATTTGACACTGAGCGTTGACGGCAAGGTTTATCAAGACAGCACAACGAATAACATGCACTACAAAATTCCTTTTTTGGTGGCTTATTTATCACAATTTATGACACTTTTGCCGGGTGATTTGATTTCTACTGGCACGCCTCCGGGTGTGGGAATGGGACAAAAGCCTGACCCTCTTTACTTGAAGCCAAATCAAAAAATGACACTCACTATTGACAAACTTGGCACACAAGAACAAATCACTGTGAATGCCTAAAATCTTTCTCAAAAGTCAGATAAACAAAGTCAAATAAAAAATAATTCTTTGACATGTTGAGCTAACTTGTCATTGCCAGTCTGTCAAAATCAAACTTGATTTGCCAAATGGCTTTTGAGAAATAAGGGAGGAGAAACGCTAACGAGCTGTCTTAAGTAGTTCGGTTGGTTTGACAGCATGGCATTGGTCAAAAAGAGTTTTCTTTAGCTGGTCTTGAAAGAGGCTGTTGCAACATCTTAAAAAAATACTATGAAACGTCACACGATTTGTGTTCACCCTGAAACATCGTTATTAAAAAAAGAAGAACAATTTTCATGGAAAATGGCATGCGTGGCTAGCGATGACGCAAAGGTTGATGAAGATGTAGCTGACATGGTAATCAATCGCATCATTGACAATGTTGCGGTGGCAATGGCTTCAATTAATCGTCAGTCTGTTCTGTCTGCTCGTGCGATGGCATTAGCACACCCCAGAGAAAACGGAGCGACACTGTTTGGCTTACCTCATCGGGTCACTGTTTGTGCAGAATGGGCGGCATGGGCAAATGGGACTGCTGTGCGAGAACTGGACTATCACGATACGTTTCTTGCGGCAGAATACTCACACCCTGCTGACAACATTCCCCCATTGATTGCTGTGGCACAACAAAAAGGACAAGATGGCAATGCGTTGCTTCATGCCATTGCAACCGCTTATGAGTTGCATGTCAATCTGGTCAAAGGCATTTGTTTGCATCAACATAAAATTGACCATATTGCCCATGTTGGAGTGGCAACAGCAGGAGGTTTGGGAACATTGCTTTGTTTGGAGACTAACATCATCTATCAAGCCATTCAACAGGCATTACACACGACTTGCACCACAAGGCAATCGCGTAAAGGAGAGATTTCAAGCTGGAAGGCTTATGCTCCTGCTCATGCGACTAAACTTGCGATTGAAGCGGTGGATCGTTGTATGCGTGGAGAGCAAGCACCATCTCCCATTTACGAAGGAGAAGACTCTGTCTTAGCATGGCTTTTAGATGGCAAGGATTCTCAATATTTTGTCTCACTCCCAGAACAAGGAGAGGCGAAACGTGCCATTCTTGAAACCTATACCAAAGAATATTCTGCAGAATATCAATCACAAGCCATCATTGATTTATGCTTTGATTTAAGAAAGATCATCAATGCAAAAACAGGTGGTGATTGGAGTCAGGTGCAAAAAATCTTTCTCTATACCTCACATCATACACATTATGTCATTGGAACAGGTGCAAATGACCCCCAAAAGTTTGCCCCTGATGCTAGCCGTGAAACATTAGACCACTCCATTATGTACATCATGGCAGTTGCTCTCCAAGATGGAAGATGGCATCACGAACATTCATACCTTCCAGACCGAGCCAAACGTCCTGATACAGTCCAGTTATGGCATAAAATCCAAACCATAGAAGACCAAGCATGGACAAAACGTTATCATGCAGCAGACCCTAAAATTAAGGCATTTGGAGGACGTATTGAAATCTTTTTAAAAAATGGTGAAAAGATTGTGCAGGAACAAGCTGTTGCTAACGCACACCCTTTGGGGAAGAAGCCTTTTGGAAGGCAAGATTATCTTAAAAAGTTTCAAAGCCTTGTTGATGGAATTGTTTCCAAGCCAGAACAGGAACGTTTTTTAAACCTTGTCCAACGTCTTCCGCTTTTGACTGCATCAGAAGTTCAACAACTCAATATCACTATTCCTTGTGAACAGTTGTTGACCAATCAAGCCGAAGGGATTTTTTAAAATGTTACATGTTCATCAATCAGATTCTGCCAAAAGGCAGACTTTGCGACGCCAATTAGCATCAGGAACACTTTTGCAAGCTCCTGGGGCTTTTGCCCCAATGGTTGCTATGGAAGTTGAAAAGGCTGGATTTCCTGCCGTGTATATTTCTGGGGCAGTTTTGGCTGCAGATTTAGGACTCCCTGACATAGGCTTGACTAGTGTTAGCGAGGTGGCACATCGCGGGTCGCAAATTGCCAGAGCCATAAATCTGCCTTGCATCATTGATGCTGATACAGGATTTGGTGAACCAATCAATACAGCCCGTACTATTCAGCTTTTAGAACAAGCAGGTCTTGCAGGCTGTCATATTGAAGACCAAGTCATGCCAAAGCGGTGCGGGCATTTAGACCATAAATCGGTCATTAGCCAAAATGACATGGTGAAAAAAATCATTGCCGCCACCCAAAGCAGAAGAGACCCAAACTTCCTCATCATTGCACGAACCGATTCACGTGCTAGTGAAGGCTTGGAAGGCACGATTCAACGCATTCAAGCATACGTTGATGCAGGAGCAGACATGATTTTTCCTGAAGCCTTAAACAATCTTTTAGAGTTTGAAGCCGTTCGCCAAGCAACTGATGTCCCACTGCTTGCCAATATGACAGAGTTTGGCAAGTCTGATTTGTTCACCTTTCAAGAACTTCAAGATTTGGGTTACAACATGGTCATTTATCCTGTTACAACATGGCGTTTGGCAATGTATGCGACAGTTAAAGGCTTGCAAGACATTCGCAACAAAGGGCATCAAAATGACTTGCTTCATCAGATGCAAACACGACAAGAACTTTATCAAACTCTTGGCTATCAGGATTACAACACCTTTGACACTCACATTTATAACTTTGACCTTGAAAATCAAAACTCTTAAATTTTGATTCTTTAAGAAGTCCCTACCCAGATTTGCACATCACAATCATAAAAAACTTTATGATGCCTTTCGTTCAAAGACAAGCAAGGTTTGATAGCCAAGTTTTTTAGTGAATTGATTGGAAGATTCAAGGCTTTGAATACATTGTTCCAAGTCGTCTATTTCGTGGTGTCCAACGTGGCGAGATAGCACCCAAATTTGGGGAGGTTGTCCTTCTATGGGAATTGCTTGACATGCTTGGGTTTGCTGGTTTTGGAGGATACGACTCACCAATAAACGATACACCTGTGGACCGAGTGCCGCTTGTAAAGCCAAAGATTCGGTGGCAAATTCATTCTCCAGTTTCTTCAATTCTTTTCTCACCTGCCAATGTGTTTCAGTTGGCAGATGATTCAAAAAATCAAGGACAGGACTGTAAGGTGGTAAAGTGACGAAAACTGATGCAACAAACCCAGCGAAAGAAGCCTTGCCCCACTTTCCCCGAAACCAACGAGCTAACACAGTGTGATGCTCTATCAGAATCAAAGCGACTGCCATCAACAAAAATGTTGAAACCAAATCGTTGTAGTGATACCAAGTGCTGTACATGTTGGGACGGTCAGCAACCAAATTGACACCCACCGCAGGCAATGCCAACACTCCATGTCTCCAAAAAATGAGGGGAAGAAAAGCCAAAGGAGCAAGCAACTTGACGAGATAAAACGATTTTTGTGGCAGGTCATTAAATGGGGCAAGCTTTGTTCCAAACTCTTGGTAATCTCTAAAGTAAGGCATCAGCACCAAAATACTGCCCAGTGCAATCATAAACCCTAAACTACTTAACAAAATACCACTTTTTTTGCAATCTCGTGCAAAGAAGCTGTGCAATCCAAAACTTAGTAAAACGACTCCCATGTGTTCTTTCAAACCAAGTAAAAACAAGATGATTGGCAGGAACAACAGCCACTTTCGCCTTTCCAAAAAACTATATGACAACACGAGAAGGGCGGGGGCAAGAGCTGATGTAGAAAACTCAAAAATCCTTCCACTGACTGCGGGTTTGTATAGAATCAACCACCACACACTGAGCAAAACAACTAACCCCCAACGTTTTTCAGAAGTGATTTTTTGAAAACTTAACCAATAATTGAGTGCAAAAGGAACAGCTAGATAGGAAAGCAGTTTGCTGACCAACAACCACAGCGGGTTAGGATTCAACCAGTAAAATGGAGCAAAAACAAACAATGATGGCACAAAGTGGTCTGCCCAACTTTTCATTTGCAAAAATGAGTTGTAAGCGATGCCTTGACTTAAATTGTAGGCAACATTGCTATTGACCCCAACATCGTAAATATTCCATGCAAACGCATAAGTTTTGGCAATGACTGTGAAAAAAAGGAGCAGGGAAAAGCCACCAAAAAGGCAAAAAATCACTTTGCGATGTTTCAGGAGTAAATCAGACTTTTTGAGCAAGTCATCAATACAAAAAGATTGAATGAGAAAGCAAACTAACCCAACCAATGCAGGCAAGGCATACAAATCTCTCCCTCCAATTCCTGTGAACCAGAGGAACAAAGCAAAACCCCACCAGCTTATAGGATTTTTCCAAAACGTCTGATGAAACATTTTAAACATTGTCATTAAACACTCTAAAAATTTGGCAGATTTGACAGATTTAGTAGATTTAAATTGGATTGAGTCTGGAAAAAGGGAACCCTCTATGACCCAGAATAGAGAGTCTTTGGTTTGAAGGAAGGAAGAGGCAGAAATTTAAGAAAACAAGTTTTTAATCTTGTCTTTAAATTTGTCAAGGATGGGAGTATGGCTTTCTTTCATACTTTCCTGAAATTGTTCAAGCAGTTGTCTTTGCTGTTCAGTCAGATTTGTTGGAGTTTCTGCGATAATTCTGGCATGCAAATCTCCACGAACGTTGCTTTGAACATGAGTGACGCCTTTTCCACGCAAGCGAAAAATCTTATGACTTTGTGTACCTGCTGGGACTTTAATTTCTGCAACACCTTCTAACGTCGGCACTTCAACAGCCCCCCCAAGAGCCAGTGTTGGAAAACTGACAGGCACGTCGCATGAAAGTTGATTGCCTTCACGCATAAAAATCTCGTGAGGCTTGACTTGAATGCTGACATACAAATCGCCCGGAGGTCCCCCACGCAAACCTGCTTCTCCTTCGCCAGTCATCCGAATTCTATTGCCATCTTCAACACCTGCAGGAATGTTGATTTTTAAATTTTTGTTTTCGCGGATTCGTCCTGCACCACGACACTTTTTGCAAGGATTTTTAATACTTTTTCCCACTCCACGACAGGTGCTACAGTCTGTGGTGACGCTGAAAAATCCTTGCTGCACTCTCACTTGACCTGCACCACCACAATTTTGACAAACCTCAATGTCTGATTGCGATTTTGCTCCGTGTCCCCGACAGTCTTCACAAGAAGACAGGCGTGGAATTTGAACCTCAACACTTGCACCAAAAACAGCCTCTTCAAATTCTACTTCTGTATGATATTGCAAGTCTGCTCCACGTTGTGCTGAACTCCGTTTTCTGCTACCTCCGCCACCAAAAAAAGACTCAAAAACGTCGCCCATTCCACCTTGGAAAGCCGCCTCAAAAATATCGCTAAAACCTCCACCCGCTCCAGCACCGCCTCCTGCTTGTTTGAAGGCAGAATGTCCAAAACGGTCGTATTGAGAACGTTTTTGGGAGTCAGACAGCACCTCGTATGCTTCTGTCGCTTCTTTAAACTTCGCTTCTGCTGCAGCATCACCTTGATTGCGGTCGGGGTGATATTTTTTGGCAATTTGGCGATATGCTTTTTTTAATTCGTCGGCAGAGGCACTTTTGGAAACGCCCAGCACACTGTAATAGTCTTCAGCCAAGGGACTCCTTTGGTTCGTTATTTTTTAACTTCTTCGTAATCAGCATCAATGACATCATCATCGTTTTTAGTCTCGTTTGATGATTGTTGTTGTGAAGGTTCTGGTTCTGGTTCTGGAGTGGGTTCAGCACCTTCTTCTGGTTTGGCATAAAGCAATTCTGCCAGTTTGTGAGAGGCTTCGGTTAAAGTTTGAGTCCCTGCACGAATGGCTTCAGCATCGCCATTTTCTAGCGTACCTTTCAAGTCACTGATGGCATTTTCAACAGCAGTTTTGTCTTCTGCTGGAAGTTTATCCCCAAGCTCATTCACTGATTTTTCAGTTTGATAGATCAACGATTCTGCCTCATTTTTTGCTTCCACTCTTGCGCGAGTCTTCTTGTCTTCTTCAGCAAATTTCTCTGCATCTTGCACCATTTTCTCAATCTCACTTTCTGACAATCCGCTAGAAGTGGTGACACGGATTTGCTGTTCTTTGCCTGTCCCTAAGTCTTTGGCACTGACATGCACAATACCATTGGCGTCAATGTCAAAAGTCACTTCAATTTGAGGGGTGCCACGTGGGGCAGGAGGAATGCCAACCAACTCAAACCTTCCCAAAGTTTTGTTGTCCCGTGCCATCTCTCGTTCACCTTGTAGAATGTGAATGCTTACAGCAGGTTGATTGTCTGCGGCAGTAGAGAACACCTGACTTTTCTTAGTGGGAATAGTTGTGTTGCGTTCAATTAACTTGGTCATCACTTCTCCCAATGTCTCAATTCCCAATGAAAGTGGTGTGACATCAAGGAGTAGAACATCTTTGACATCGCCTTTTAAAACGCCACCTTGGATTGCAGCACCGATGGCAACAACTTCGTCAGGATTGACGCCCTTATGGGGTTCTTTGCCAAAAAACTCTTTCACTTTTTCTTGAATTTTTGGCATACGGGTCATGCCACCAACCAAAATGACTTCGTGAATATCACTTGCACTGAAGCCAGAGTCTTTTAATGCTTTTTCACAGGGGACAAGGCATTTTTCAACTAAATCGGCAACAAGTTGCTCAAACTTAGCCCGTGTGATTTTGACGTTAAGATGTTTGGGTCCTGATGCGTCAGCAGTGATAAAAGGCAAGTTGACTTCTGTCTCCGAACTTGCGGAAAGCTCATGTTTTGCTTTTTCTGCAGCTTCTTTGAGCCTTTGGAGTGCCATCTTGTCAGCACGGAGGTCAATTCCTTGTTCCTTTTTAAATTCATCAGCAAGGAAGTCAATGATTCTGGTATCAAAGTCATCACCACCCAGAAAAGTGTCGCCATTGGTCGCTTTGACTTCAAACACACCATCACCAATTTCAAGAATGGAGACATCAAAAGTTCCACCACCCAAGTCAAACACAACAATTTTTTGGTCATTGTTTTTTTCTAGCCCATAGGCAAGCGCTGCGGCTGTTGGCTCGTTGATGATACGTAACACATCAAGACCTGCAATTTTTCCTGCATCTTTGGTTGCCTGTCGTTGACTGTCATTGAAATAGGCAGGGACTGTGATGACTGCTTCTGTCACAGGTTCTCCCAGATAGTCCTCTGCAGTTTGTTTGATTTTTTGTAAGATGAATGCAGAGATTTCAGGGGGGGTGTATTTTTTGTCATCAACTTCTACACAAGCCAGACCGTTGGAGCTTTCACTGACATGATAGGGGGCAACTTCTTTGAGCTTTTGCACTTCCTTTGAGCCAATTTTTTGTCCCATCATTCGTTTCACTGAAAAGACAGTCCGTGCAGGATTAGTGACAGCTTGTCGCTTAGCTACCTGCCCAATCAAACGTTCACCTGAATCATTAAATGCTACCATAGAAGGTGTGGTCAGTGTTCCTTCTGCATTTTGAACTACTTTAGGGTCTCCACCCTCCATAATTGCAACACATGAGTTGGTTGTTCCTAAATCAATACCTATGACTTTTCCCATAAAAAACTCCTTTCTAAGTTTAAATTATTTATTTTTGAGAGACACGCACCATCGCAGCACGAAGCACACGCTCATACAACATATATCCTTTTTGCATCACATCAACAACATGTTCTTCTGGCACTTCTTCTGAGGCAACCATGCCAACAGCTTGATGCTGATTTGGGTCAAACTGTTCTCCAACGGGGTTGATCTGCGTGACACCATGTTTCGTCAGTGCATCTTGCGCCATCTTATACACCATTTCAACGCCTTCCCTAATTGATGTAACAGACGTATCTTCATTTTGAGCAGACTCAATGGCTTTTCCCAAACTGTCTAACACAGGCAACAGCTCTTTGATGAGTTCAGAGGAGGCATATTTTAAAGTGTCTGAGCTTGCTTTTGCAGAACGACGTTTAAAGTTTTCTAATTCTGCACGTTCACGCAAGAGGTCTGCTTGTGCTTTTTCTAAATCTTCGGTCAATTTTTTGATTTGAGCTTCTTGTGTTTGCTCCTCTGAAATCTTGTCTTCTTGGACGTTTTCAGAAAGTTCTGCCTCATTTTCTGTGCCTGTTTCTTCGGCTTCTGAAAGTTCATCTTCTTGGGGGTCAGCAGAAAGCTCTGTCTCGTGTTCTGTCACTTGATTATCTTGTTCTGATATGTCTGTTTGTTGTTCTTGGTTCATTGTTGCTATTTTGGTGAGTCAGTCTGTTCAATAAGAGAGTTTGATAAAACTTGTGATGTGTAATCTACAATGGGAACAATGTTTTGATAATTCATGGACGTAGGTCCAATGACCCCAATCATACCTAAAGGATTACCTGTGAAACCATAACCTGAAGAAATCATTGTGTGTTCTTGAAGCTCATCACATGTGTTTTCAATTCCAATGAAAATCTGGACTCCGTTTGCATGAATGGTGTTGTCTATCAAATCCATGACCGTTTGTTTTTGTTTCAGTATTTCCAAAATAGATTGGATAGAGCTTTGACGTTGCGGGTCTGAACTGACAATCATGCCAATATGTCCATCAATGTAAAAATCTGGTGTGTCATCAAAATCAAATGCTTTTTTGCCAAGACGAATGGCTTGTGCAAGCATCTTATCATAACGCACTCTATCTTCCAGCATGCTACTAAAAAGTTTGTCTCTGACTTCCAACAAGGAATGGTCTTGAAACTGTTCATTCAAAAACTCTGAAATCTTGTTTAAAAAAGACTGTGAAAGGTCTTGAGGGATTTGCAAAACTTTGTTGTGAATCACTCCTGATTTAGTCACCAATACGACCAGCACCGAATTTTCAGACACCCTCAAAAATTCAATTCTTTTGAGCAAACTCAATTCAGCCAGCGGTTTGGTGATAATACACATGAATTGGGTCAAATCTGCAATGGTGCGTGTGACGTTGTGAAGAAAGCTTTCAAACTGCAACACATCAGGCTGGGAAAGCTGGTCAATTTTCTGACGCACCACATCTGGCAGAGATGAAATGTCAATCACGGTATCTACATAAAAACGGAAAGCCTTGTCTGTCGGGATCCTCCCTGCTGAAGTGTGGGATTGGCACAAAAAACCCATATCAGCAAGGTCTGACATAATATTGCGAATCGTTGCAGGGGAAAGGTTGATATTAGGGTCTTTAGAAAGCATTCTTGAGCCAACAGGTTCAGTCGTCTCAATGTAGTTTTCTATAATCCCTCTAAGAATCTTAAATCTTCTTTCATCTAAAGACTTTGAATCTTGCATGTCTGACAAAATCTCTCCAGATAATTAGCACTCATCACGATAGAGTGCTAATTATCTTACATCTTATGAAATTTGTCAAGAGGGATTTGCTAGAAAAAATCTATTTTGGAACAATCTATGCTTTACAAGGGGTTATGGAAGAATATTTGAACATTGTCAGTTTGCAAAAATGGCTAGGATTTTTGGTCTGGCAAGATGCAGTAGATGTTTTGTTGTTGGGAGCTGTCTTTTACCGTGTGATGCTCTGGATTCAAGGCACACGGACGATGCAAATTTTTGTTGGCTTTTTGCTAGCATTCATTTTGTATTTTGTTTCTATCTACTTAGAACTTTCTGCAACACAACTGCTCTTGGATAACCTTGCAAACTCTTTGACTTTAGCGTTGATTATTTTGTTTCAATCAGAAATCCGAGACGGTTTGGCACGTTTTGGAGTCTTGCCATTTTTAATTGGGAAGCCACAAAGGCGTCAAGAGGAGAATTTAGAAGTTGTCATTCAAAGTGCAGTTTATCTAGCGGAGAAAAGGATTGGTGCATTAATTGCCTTTGAAAAAGAAATGGGGTTGCGTAATTTTATGGAAAGAGGACAATTTTTAGACGCTCAAATCAATAAAAGTTTACTCATCAGCATTTTTCAAACACAATCACCCTTGCATGATGGTGCGTTGATTATTGATTCTGCTGGCAGAATTGCCTCTGCTGGTTGTGTTTTACCTCTGTCTATATCAGAACTTGCTCCTCAATTTGGAACACGTCATCGCGCTGCACTAGGATTGTCTGAAACCACAGATTCAGTGGTGATTGTGGTTTCAGAAGAAAGAGGTGAGTTAAGTGTTTGTTACCGAGGAGAAATTTATTCACGAGAACAGCTCACAGACATGCGTCAAATTTTAAAACAATTTTTGTCATCAAAATCCACATCAGATTTAGAAGACTCTCATGCCATTTAAAAATCGCTTAAATTTCAATTCCCCTGTCAATTTCAAAGTCTTTCGTAAGCATTTGGCTCTGAAATTGATTTCTATTTTTATGGCATTGTTCATCTGGTTTCTTTCCAAAAGAAAATTTGAGCCGACCAGAGTGAGTTTTTCTGCACCAATTATCTTTCAAAATTTCCCTGAAAAACTTCAAATTGCTTCAAACTTTCCTTCTACAGTCCAGCTGACAGGTATGCTAGGCAGGCGGTCTGGTCAAGATTTTCAGTCTAAAAATATCCAAATCATTATTGACATGGAACGTGTCAACCCCGGATACTTTACCCATACTCTTTCTGAACAAGACGTAGAAGGTGCTTCAGACATGGAGATTCTGTCGCTTTCACCCTCAAAATTAGAGTTTGACATTGAGCAGGTTGTGACCAAATCTGTGACGTTGACCCCCCGCTATCATGGAAACCTCAAAGAAGGATACATTTTACAATCTCTTGAGATTATTCCGAATCAGGCTCAGATTGAAGGTGTTCAATCACAAGTCTCAGAGTTAACACAACTTTTTACAAGAAGCATTGACCTTGAGGAACGTTCTGAGTCATTTATTGAAACCATTTCACTTGATGTGCCAAAAAGAATCCGCGTGCTTGCAAATGGGTCAGATTATCTCGCACAAGTCCGTATCAAAGTTTTACCTGTAAGGCGGGTGTTTAAAAATGTCCAAATTCGGGTGGTTGGTTCAGAATATGAAGTCAAGATCAATCCTGAAGTGTTTAATGTCCATTTGGAAGGTCCTAAAGATGTGTTGAAAAGATTGGCAGAAGAAGGTCTTTCTGCAAAAATTGACGCAGAAGGGAAAGCGCCCGGCAGTTATTGGGAACGCCCCACCATCATGTTACCTGAAAATGTGATGTTGCTTCAGCAATGGCCACCTATTTCATTATGGGTTAAAGGACAACAGATAGAGTCGCTTTAATTGAGTGTCTCGTTGCTGTAATCCCCTTCTCTCAAAAAACGCACGAAGCTAGGAATAGAAACCTGTGTGAAGACATTGACAAAATTGATGATAGATTCAGAAGTAGCAGATGCCCCCCCAGACATGTCATTTTCCAAAACAGGGTGCTTGTCTTTGTCCAGATAAGCACGGCTCATTCTATGGGTAGAGTTCCAAGTATTCATAGAATCATGCCCCCACACGCCATCAATTCTGATGCAAAAATACAGTTGTAAATCTCCATCGCTGTATTGAAAAAGCAACACAGCTAACCCATCTGATTTAAAACCAATGCACTCGTCCCCAAGTAACTCTGCTTCTGCATAACCTTCTTGATTTAAAAGTCCTATTAAATAATTCATATCTAAGAGCGATTGATCTTCCATATCCCTGATTGTGACTTAAAAAGTGAAAAATAGAGAAGTATAAAAAACTATGATAATCATAGTCAATCTAATTATTTCAATATTTCAAGATGTTTTTTTATAACTCCTCTTATCCAACATTTTAGACTAGCATTGTTCGTCATCAATCATGCCCCAGCTTCGGCAACAGTTTATTAAAAACCCGTACCTTGCAATGTGGCAACAATAGTTCGTGATGAAGCATGATTGCGATGTTCCCCCAGATAGATTCCTTGCCATGTACCAAGATTTAGACGACCTGATGTGACTGGCAGAGTCAGTGATGTTCCTAAAAGACTGCTTTTCAGATGAGCAGGTAGGTCATCACTCCCTTCGTAAGTATGCAAGTAGTAGGGTTCATTTTCTGGCACTGTGCGATGAAAAAAGTTTTCAAAGTCTTTTCTGACGGTGGGGTCTGCATTTTCGTTCAAAGTCAATGATGCTGATGTATGCTTCAAGAGTAAATGGAGTAACCCTGTCTGAATTTTTTGAATAGGTGAATCTTCCAAGTGTTGCATAATTTCATCAGTGATCAGATGGAAGCCTCTGGAACGGGCTTGCAGATTTATTTCTTTTTGATACATTTTTGCTCAAAATTAGAAGTGTTCAAATTTTGATTGTCAGTTGAATGCAGAATATAATACATCTCGTTTGTGGAATCATTTAAAAATCAATCCAATCAAACGACACTTTGATTTTGTGAAGTGATGAGAAAAACTTTTAACCTACCTTAACATTAGTCAAAATGATAACAAAAGAAAATTTTAAAAAACTATTACAAAAGTTAGCTTTTGAGGAAAAGAACAATGTTTTTACTAAAACCTTTAAGGAAGTTAGTTTACAAGTAGATTTTGCCAAAGGTCAAATCATTTACCCTGAAAATCAAGGGCTAAAAGTTAACGAACGGCAAACTTGTAATTTTTCATCTGCAGAGAATTTTGTCGTGTTTGAATGCGTGCATAGACTTTTGGAGAAAGGATATTTACCTCAACATTTAGAGCTTGAACCAAAATGGAAAGTAGGACACGGAGCAAGTGGCGGACGAGCCGATATTTTAGTAAGAGATCATGAAGAAAAACCGTTGCTTCTGATTGAATGCAAAACTTGGGGCGACGAATATGAAAAAGAAAAACAAAAAATGCTATCCAATGGCGGACAACTTTTTTCTTATTTTCAACAAGAAAAAGATACAAAATACCTGTGTCTATACGCTTCTGATTTTAAAGAAGAAAAAATAACTTATGAAAACGCCATCATCAAAACTCAAGATAGAAAAGAAGACATAGAGGCATTTAAGAATGGAGATGAAAGCATTAAGCTATACGAAAAAGCCAAAAACAACAAAGCACTTTTTGAGGTTTGGAAAGAAACTTTCAACCTCTATTTTCATTATAACGGTATTTTTGAATACGATGTTAATGCCTATGAAATTGAATTAAAGCCTCTAAAAAAGAAAGATTTAAAACCCTTTACGGGGGCTTCGGGGATTTTTAACCAATTTATGGAAATTTTAAGGCACAACAACATTTCGGACAACGCCAATGCGTTTAACAGGTTTTTGTCTTTGCTGCTTTGTAAAATTGTAGATGAAGAAAAAGGCGGTCATGCCGTTTTGGATTTTCAAGTCAAGGAGGGAGAAGATACCCCTGAAAACATTCAAGACAGACTGCAAAGACTTTATGCTAAGGGAATGGAAGAGCATTTAGGGCAAGAAATTGTATATTTTGAAGATCAAAAAATTAAAGATATTATAGATTCTTACTCAAAAGTATCAAAAATACGAGAAATAGAACATATTTTTAAGCAAATCAAGTATTACACTCAAAATGAATTTGCTCTAAAAGAGGTTCATAACGAAACCTTGTTTAAAGAAAACGCAAGGGTGTTAAACGAAGTGATAAAAATGCTACAAAATTACCGTTTTCGCTATACCAAAAAGCAACAAATACTGGGCGATTTTTTTGAATTGATACTAAATCACGGGATCAAACAAAACGAAGGGCAGTTTTTTACCCCTGTACCGATTGTTCGGTTTATGATTTTGTCTTTAGGATTGAATCACATAACAGACAAAAAATTACAAGCAGGAACAAAAAGTTTCCTACCTAAAATTTTGGATTATGCCTGTGGTGCAGGGCATTTTTTAACTGAAAGCATTGATGAACTACAAAAAAACATTGACCGATTGGATTTAAGCCAAATTGACAAGATAGATGTTGTTGAGGGAGACAAAGAAGTTATATTGAATAATGCAAAATCTTACAAAGACAATACGCTTTGGGCAAAGGACTATATTTTTGGCATAGAGAAAGATTACCGTTTG
The DNA here is from genome assembly GCA_965233585.1 of bacterium. Lineage (GTDB taxonomy): Bacteria > SAR324 > SAR324 > SAR324 > NAC60-12 > CBDDTI01. The sequence continues at coordinate 588,146 of CBDDTI010000747.1, read as the reverse complement.
GCAAGGACTTCACAAATTGCTTGTTTTCTCAATGGTGATGGCGATGCCAATATCATTTATGGTGATGGGTTGGAAGATCATGACAGATTAGATTGTAAGGAAGAAAAAAATCTGTTTGATGTGATTTTGTCTAATCCGCCTTATTCCATTAAATCTTTTAAGAACTATTTACCCGTTAATGAAAAACAATTTTCGCTTTTTAAGTATTTAACCGAAAGTTCCAAAGAAATAGAAAATCTTTTTATAGAACGCACGGCACAACTTTTAAAAGAAGGTGGCAGGGCGGCGATTATTTTACCTTCTTCTATTTTAAGCAATGATTCGGATTTACATAGAGCGACCCGAAAAATAATTTTAGAACATTTTAATATCAAAGCCATTGCTTCTTTTGGTAGCGGCACTTTTGGAGCAACGGGAACCAATACCGTAGTGTTGTTTTTAGAAAAAAGACATTTTTGGTTTGCCTATGATAGAGGGGTGGTTGCCGATGAAATTTTCACCACGGGGAAAAAAGAGAATTATTTAGACAGGGATAAACTTTTAGATATGTTTTTATCTTACCGTGGATTGAATAAAGAAGATTACAAAACCCTGATTGATAAAAACCCTAATGAAAACATTCAAGACGCTTCTTTTTACAAAAATTATCAAGACTGGTTTAACAAATTACCCTCCACAGAAAACTTAAAGAAGAAAACCAGTTTTAAACATTTATCTCTTAAAGATCAAGAAACAAGATTAAATACAGCATTTTTAAATAAGGTATTGGAAATAGAACAGGAAAAATTCTATTATTTTATGCTGACCTTAAAAGATGATTTTAGAAAAGTGAAAACTGTAAGCGAAGCCTATAAGCATCAACAAACGATTATCGTGCAATCGGGTGAAAAACAAACCGCCAAAGACTTTTTAGGTTATGAATTTTCTAATAGAAAGGGAAGCGAAGGGATTAAAATCAAGCGAAACGAAAAGGGACAAGCCCAAAATAAAATGTTTGATGAAAACAATCATCTAAACCCTGAAAAAGCCAATAGCTATATTTTAAACCACTTTGAAAAACAGCCCATTACCGCTGTTGACGAAACCTTAAAAGACCATGTAAAAATTGCCCGTTTAACCGATATGCTGGATTTTGAAAGGACGGAATTTAGTAACAGCCTTAGTTTAAACCCTAAAATACATAATGAGGTAGAAAGTAAGTATCCAATTATAAATTTAGGAGAAGTCTGTAATACTCAATATGGATATACTGCAAAAGCAGAAAACAAAGGAGAAATAAGATATTTAAGAATAACAGATATTAATGAAGATGGAACATTAAAAAACGAGGATAAGAAATATATCAATCCTACCGTAGAGATAAAAAAAGATTTTTTACTAAAACAGAATGATATTGTTATCGCAAGAAGTGGTAGTACAGGAAGAATGTTTTTCTATAAAAATATAAATGAAAAATTAATTTTCGCCTCTTATCTAGTAAGATTAACCTTAAATGAAAAAATACTTCCAGCGTATCTTTTTTCGTTTTACAATACGGATTTGTATTGGCAGCAAGTCAACAATTTAACTATAGCATTAACACAACCGAACTTAAATGCTGAAAAGATGAAACAAATAAAAATCCCACTCCCTCCCTTAGATATTCAGCAAAAAATAGTTGTGAAGTGTGAAGCAATAGATAAGGAAGTAGCAAAAGCACAAGAAAAGATAAGCACTTATAAAAATGAGATAGAAAAGGAAGTTCAAGCGGTAGTAAATGGAGGGCATGAGGTGAGAAAGTTGGGGGAAGTATTTACTTTAGAATATGGTATTTCATTACCAGAGAATGAAAGAGTACAAGGAGAGTTTCCTGTGTACGGTTCAAACGGTATTGTAGGAACTCATAATAATTTTGAGGTGAAAGCTCCTTGTGTTATAGTTGGTAGGAAAGGAAGTGCAGGAGAAATTAATTGGTCAGAAAAAAATTGCACTCCTATTGATACTACCTTTTACGTCAAGTTATTGGATTCTGATGATAATGAATTAAAATTTATATTTTATCTATTGAAATCGTTAAACTTACCTTCTATGAAAGTAGGTTCTGGTTCAGGAGGAATCAATAGAAATAATATTTACAATATTCAAAGCTCCTTGCCTCCTCTAAATATTCAAAAATCCCTTGTTCAAAAAGTAGGACAATTAGAACAAAAAATAAACGAAGCTCAAAATGTGGTGGATACATCGGGGAGCAGGAAAGAGGCGGTTTTGGAAAGGGAGTTGTAAAATTTTTATAAAACTTACTTGATTTTTTATATTGTTATCACAAGTTTAAATTCATTCAAAAAATAGTGATTAATATTGAAGAATATTTTATTTCTGGTGTTGTTCCTATTACAGAATCTATAGATAAGATTTATGGTTATGTCATTACAAATAAATCATTTAGGGATACAGTAAAGAAAGGTAATGATATTAATGAAAAATTTTGGAATATAATAGGGAGACTATCTAGTATGGTCTCATTGTGTTTAGGAGTTCCAGTTCTAGGAGAATCTATTAGAACTCTTTTACCACTATCTAGTCCATCAGAAAACTAAAAAATGTAATAGTGTGATTAAATTTTTGATATTACTAATTAAAAGTAGAAATTTTAAAAAATGTGTAAAATATTCTTATAAATAAATTATGGCAGAACAGGAAGGACAAGAAAAAACAGAAGACCCCACAGATAAAAAGAGAGACGATGCCCGAAATGAAGGACAAGTCGCCTTTAGCAGAGAGGTTGGGTCAGCAGCATTGTTAGCGGCAACGTTGTCTGTCTTTTACTTCATGTCTTCCAATCTTTTAGAAGACTCGCAACAACTGTTTGTAGAAGCCTTCAGCAATTTGACAACCAACGAAATCACCATTCAGTCTGTTGTGCCAACAATCGTCCCTTTGGTCGGCATAGGTGGCTGGCTTTTACTCCCTTTCTTTGCAATAGCTGTGATCATTGGAATTTTTGCATCTATCTTTCAAGTAGGGTTACGTTTGACTTGGAAGCCTCTCATGCCAAAGTTTAGCAAGATCAGCCCATTGAGTGGAATTAAAAGACTTTTTTCTACACAAGGATTGGTAGAACTATTTAAAAGTTTATTTAAAATCACTGCACTGGGGTACATCGGCTATGACACATTTGAGGCAGAAAAAGAGGCATGGGCTGGTCTCATTTCATTGCCTCCCTCTGAAATCATTGTGTACTGTTTCCAACTGCTGAACGAAGTGTCACTAAAAATTTTGCTCACGGTCATTGCATTGAGTGTCATTGATTACTTTTACCAACGTTGGTATTTGGAACAACAGCTACGAATGACAAAGCAAGAGGTGAAAGAAGAAAACAAACAAACAGAAGGTGACCCTCATGTGAAAAGCCGTATTCGTCAAGTACAACGAGAGATGGCACGCGCACGCATGATGCAAGAGGTCCCCAAAGCTGATGCCATCTTGACCAATCCGACACACTATTCGGTAGCCATTCGTTATGACCGAGAGACAATGACAGCACCACACGTCACAGCCAAAGGGGGCGACCACCTTGCACAAAGAATGCGTGTCATTGCCCGTGAAAACTCTGTGCCTATTGTAGAAAGACCTAAACTTGCACGTGAACTCTACAACGATGTAGAAGTGGGCGAGGTGATTCCAGACCAGTTTTTCCGTGCAGTGGCAGAAGTGCTGTCTTACGTTTACCGCCTCAAAGGCAGAAGAACTACCGCTTGACTTTCTCTGGGCAATGTCTGAAGAGGTTGCTTGTGTTTACAACGGCTTCACGCTATTCTAATTCCTTGATAGATTATTGAATTTTTAACTTTATCCTCCCCATTTATGGCAAATCAAAAAAACTTCTCACTTGAGGAACAACTTCTTGAATCGCGGACTGTGATTATTTCAAATCAAGTGGACTCAAAATTGGCATCAAAGATATTGGAACAACTTGTCTTGCTTGAGCAACTGGCATCTGACAAACGAATCACAGTGTTGATCAATTCTCCAGGGGGCGAAATGTTTTCAGGATTTGCTATTTTTGATATGCTTCGCTTTATCAGCTGCCCTGTGACAACAGTAGTGAGCGGCTTTGCGGCAAGTATGGGGTCATTGTTAAGTCTTTCTGCAGACAAAGGACAACGATTTGCCATGCCACATGCAAAAATTATGATTCATCAACCTTTGTTGACAGGCTATCAAGGAAGGGCGACAGACTGCGAGATTCAAGCCCAAGAAATTCTAAAAACACGAGACTTAACAATTGAAATTTATTGTCAGCACACAGGCAAATCGTATGAAGAAATCAAAGAAGCACTAGACAGAGACAACTGGTTCACTGCCAAAGAAGCACTAGACTTTGGTTTGTTGGACAAAATCATTTCTTCTCGCAAAGAATTCAACAAATACACAACCTCCTAAAATTGCAAGGGTCAGCAAGAGTCCGTAACGTCCATAGGGCGTGACGTGCTGACTTTGATAAACTGTCAGCACTTGTTCCCCTTTGATTTTTCTTTCATTCATTCCCCACAAACTAGGAAAAAAAGAAGCAGAGACACTGCCATTGGCAACAACAAGCCAAGGCTTTCTAGTTTCTGCCGCTTTGAGTCTTGTCAGTAACAAATAGCGATTTGCCCCTGCTTGAGAAAGCCATTGTAAATTGGAAATGACGACAAACATATCCACTTGGTTTTGCTCAAAATGAGGGCGAAGTTTGGTAAATAACGACTCAAAACAAATCAAGACTCCTATGTTTGCAGAACTGGTATGTAACACTGTTTTTGTTCTGCCTTCATGGTATTCATGGATTGGAATGGCTTGCTTCATGCCCAGTTTTTTTAAAAATGCAGGTGTGTATTCCCCAAATGGAACGAGCTGTCTTTTGTCATATCGCTGAAAAGACATGGCATCGCTTCTTAACAAATAGGCAGAATTAAACCACTTCCAATCAGGAGGCATCAGGCGATGGGAATTTGACCCCAGCAATAAATCTAAAGAATGTTCTTTGGCGAAGTCTAAAAGTTTCAACAACGTCTCACCTTTTTCCAAAACTCCTGCCCATGCTGTTTCTGGAAAAATCAGCAAATCGCTACGTTCCTTTTCCAACAACTTTGATGCTCGTGCTTGGTAATTTTCTAAAATAGCTGGATAACGTTTGACATTGGCAAGGTCTTCCAATGACACATCTCCCGTCACAACTGCGACTTTCAAAGGTTTCTGCTTGTCATTTGACGATGGGACAAAATGAAAATTGGCTAATCCCAATGCCATTCCTCCAAAGATGAGGCAAAGACTCATTGGCTTGCCTCGCTGATGCAAAGTACTAGCAAGCCATGCAGAATAAGCAATCAAGATGGCAGAAAGCAGACTACTTCCACCTATTTGAACGACTGCACTTTGCCACGTCCCCAAAGGTTGTGATGCAGAAAGCACCATCCACGGCACACCTCCAAATGGCAATTCCTCCAAAATTTGCTCTTGCAAAACCCATAACAGACCAATGAGTGCATAGCTTCTTGGTAACAGGAATTTGGCAAAAACCCATGTCAAAGCTGGTATGATAGAAAGCACCATCGCCAGACCAACTAAATATCCCCAATGTGTGATGTCTAACAGCCAGATGAAAGCGATGACATGCCAACTGCACAAAATGAAAAAAGCCATTTGCACAATTTTGGCTGTTGAATGTCGGTTTAATCCATAAAAAAAAGGAGTCCATGCAGTCCATGCAATCCATGAAACTTCAAGGGACAAACCAAGTAGAACAATAGAAGAAGAGACGAGAAAGAAAGGTTTTTGAAAAAAGGAAGCGAGCAAAAGACGCACAAAAATCAGGACGTCCAATGCCTGACTTTTTCAAGCAAAGTCTCTTTTTGAATGGGCTTTGTAATGAAGTCATTACAGCCTGCCTCAAGGGAACGTTCGCGGTCTCCTTTCATGGCATGTGCTGTAACAGCAATGATAGGATTTTGGCAATGATGTTGGTCTCGCAAAATTCTAGCTACTTCCCAACCTGAAATTTTAGGTAGTCGCATATCCAGCAAGAGCAAATCAAATGAATTGGAGGTTAAATAAGCCAACGCCTCTTCTGATGAATCAATCACAACCAGCTCATACTCCTTTCTATATTTATAAAAAATATCCTGTATCAACAACTGGTTATTCTCGTTATCTTCTACTAAAATGACTTTTTTTATAGGCATCACTTTACTCTTGAGCTAGAAATTGTTAAAATGACCCATCTTATCTCTTTAAATTAAAAATGGCTAATCTCAAAATGACAAAAAGAAGACAATTTAAAACTGTTGAACTTTACTACCTCCGCTCCCAAAATGATTACCAAGATTGGACAGCTTATGTTTGGGACATTGATGAAGGTGCGTTAGATGGTTCTGTGTCTTGTGACTGGGAGCATTCGCTGCCTTTGAAACCTTACAAACAGACAGCCTCTAAAGTTGTCATCAAGGTCAAAGACAATACTAAATCGTTTGGAATTGTCTTACACAAAGGAGACTTGAAAAATCATGACAATAACTTGACCTTCAATCCAGAAGGATTGCATCGTCAGATTTGGGTCATTGAAAATGACGATCGTCTTTTCTACTCTGAACAAAAAGCACGTTCTGCATTAGCTGATCAGTAATTTAGAACGTATCAATTCTCCCGTTTTTTGAAGATCCTCTGCTCCATATTTCATTTTTTGGCTAGGTTGCCAAACAGAACCTGTCAAGCGGGGAATGATATGAAAATGGAGGTGAGGGACTTCCTGCCCCGCATCTTTCCCATTATTCAAAAGAATGTTGTAGTGTGCCTGCTGATAGGCACTGGAAACAGCTTTCGCAACCTTCTGCAACGTCTTCATCAAACAAACTGCCTCTTCCGTAGGAAGTTCCTCTAACAAGGCAACTTCTCGTTTGGGTACAACAAGCGTATGCCCATAAGCAACAGGTTCAATATCCAAAAATGCAATTTCTGATGCTGTTTCATAAATCTTTTCAGACGGTAATGAATTTTGAATAATTTTTGTAAAAATAGAAGCCATAAGATTTTTAAATAGTATTTGGTTTTAATGTTCTAAATTTGCTGATTTGCAGTGAGCAACAGATAATCAGGCTTTGCACAAGATTCAGGGACTGATGATAACATCTTCTGCTCCTCTCATTCTAATCTTTTTCTACTTCTTTGCTGTTCATCTCACTTTTTCTCACCCATCTTTTTTTCTAAAAAAACTAAATTTTTTGATGTTAGGATTGGCTTAGTGAAGCTGGTAATTTGGGAGATTTGTGAAGTAAATCTCTTTGGATTGCAAATGTAGAACCCCCTAAAATCATGCCAAATCCTATCAAGCTAATCAATGCAACAGTTTCACCAAGAAAAATCATGGCATAGGCTATCCCGATAGCCCTTTCAAGATACGTTAAGGAGTTGAGGAATGTGACAGGAACACGAACCAAAAGCCAACGGCGATAATAAAAAAGAATTGTTCCAATCAAAAAAAGGTAAATGAAGACGCCCCATGATTCAAAAGAAGTAGGAAAATTTTGTTGGGTTGGTTCTTCAAACAAAGTCAATGTGACGAATAAAGGGACTGAAAATAAATTGATTGAGGCGACTAGTTGTTGAGGCGTTGCACCGTGAGTGACAGCATGTTTTTCACAAATCGTCATAAATCCCGTTGCAATCAGACCAAGCAATAAAATCAAATCTCCTGCTTCAATGTGAATGTCCTCAAAAGTGACTTCTTGCAAAGAACGAAAAGCGAGCAAAAGCGTGACACCACAAAGGCTAATGAGCAACCCCACCACATGATGATAGCGAATTTTTTCTTGTTTCAAAAAAATCTGCACTAGTAGCAAATTGAGAATGGGAGCAGAAGATGCAAGCATAATCACACGGCTTGCAGAAATCATACTAAGTGCCGTGAAAAAGCAATAAATTCCAAGTGCTTTGAAAAATGCGGCAGGTAAAATCCAATTTCTCACTTTGGCAGAACCTAATAAGGATTGCTTGGCAAGCAAGACCCACATCATAAAACAAAGTGAAATCATGCTCATACGCAATGCTCCCAACAAATAGGGAGGCCAACCTGAAAACATTGCATACTTCAAAGCAATTGGATTGGAAGGCTGAATTAAAAGTAAGGGTATGACAAACAATAAATGTTTGTAGGCAAGTGATTGCATGAAGTTTTAATGGGTTGCAAGCTCGCGTACTAATTTGTCAAAACGAGGTTGGTAGATTTTTCCAAATCTTGTAAAGGCGTCTATATGTCTGCCACCGGGAACACTCCAACGATATTTTTCGCCTTGAATTTGTTGATAGAGTGCGTCGGAATGATGAGGTGGGACGACCGTGTCATCGTCTCCACTGATGATTAAATACGGGATACCATTCTCTTTGGCAATCAAATTTTTTGGTGCGTAAACATCACTAACCATGACATAAGACAGCCATTGGAAAGGATAAAGAAGGAAAGACTCTTGCATCTTTTCTTGCATGATTTGTTGATATGATGCAAATGCTCCTTCTAACACAATCAGTTGAAACGAGGCTTGTTGTAAAAGACTTTGGTCTTCATGCAAAGCCGCCAGTAGCAATGCTCCTCCCAGACTTTGACCAACTAAAATGATAGGTTGATTTGGAAATTTTTTGACAACGTATTCTATTGCTGCAACAGAGTCAAAAACCGCACCTTTGATTGTCGGACTGCCCTCTGATGCTCCATAACCTCTATAATCAAAAACAAAAAGGTCAAATCCGTATTTGGGCAACCATGCCAGCGATAGAAAATGCGAGGTCATATTTTCTGCATTGCCATGAAACTGCACGACAACGCCACGAGATTTTTGGGTTTTGGAGTGAATCAACCAACCTTTAAGCTGCAAGCCATCGCGGCTTTGAAAATCTACAATTTCATAATCTAACTTGACTTGTTCAGGCAGGGTGTAAATTTCTTGCGTAGGGTAAAAAAACAGTCCACCTCCACAACCAACTAAAGAGAGCAAACAAAAGATGATGCCAATTTGCTTGCTTTTTTTAGAATCCATTAGGTTTTTTTAATTTTTTGCAAAAATTTGGAATTTGGTTGGTATGCAACAAGTCGTTGTCCAATACGTAAAAAGCTGACATTTTTGATTTTGTTCCACCTGACAAGATGTTTCACTGTCGTGCGATAACGTTTGGCAATGACTGATAAATTGTCACCTCTTCTGACACGAATATGAAATTTATCACCATATTTTGCAAGCAAATTGATGTGATGGGTAGAACGATACCTATAAGTTGATTTGGGTACTTTGACAGTTTTTCTGGCAAAGGTTTTTTTCCTTTTGTTTTGCTGTTGTTGCAAAGCACCTATTTTCTGGAAAAAGTTCCAGTTTGGAGCATAAAGGGAAATGGTTTTGCCAATGTGAAGATGATTTGTGCCATAGATGTTATTCCATGCTCGCAAATGCCCAATCGTGGTGCGATATTTTCTTGCCAAAGACCACAAGCTGTCGCCTCGTCTCACCCTTACGTAAAATCGGTCGCCATGTTTTTGTAATAGACGAATCATCGTTGAAGAGCGATAAGCATAACTTGCTTGAATCTTCCATTTGGCGAAAATAGGTTTAGGATCCTTTGTGAGAGATTCTTCAAGAGCCTCTTGGTGACCTTTGGGAATATAAAGATAATATGTTTTTTCAGTCAAAGGAGGAATCTCACGAATCAAAAAATGATTGAGTTCTTTCACATCGTGGTAACGTAGCTTGAGACGTTGTGCCACTTCATAAGGTGAGTATTTTGTTGAAATGACAACTCGGTCTTGAGGAATCGGCTTGTCCAGCTTGACATCTGATAAACCAAAAGACTCCAAATCATTGAAGATGATATTAAGAGCCATGAATGCTGGGACATAATTCCTTGTTTCACGTGGTAAGTAGTGAATGATTGACCAGTAATCGGTCTTTTTCCCAAGTCTTTTGGCTCTGCGAATGGCTGCGCGTACTCTGCCCCCACCTGCATTGTAAGCGGCCATAGCAAGCTCCCATGAGCCAAAACGTTTATAAAGATACTTCAAAAGTCTCGCAGCTGCTCGCGTAGAAGATTCCACATCGTAACGTTCATCAATCCATTGGTTAGATTTTAAATTAAATCTAATTCCTGTACTTCTAATAAATTGCCACATTCCCAAAGCATTGGCTCTTGACCTTGCACGAATCTGGTAATTGCTTTCTACACCTGCTAAGTAGATTAAATTGGCAGGTGCTTTTTCTTCACGCAATATACGAGAGATCAGCTCTGCATACCTCCCTGAACGTCTGATACCTTTTTTTAATTCTTCACGTTTGCGATGCAAATAAAAGTTGACCAATCGCCTCACTCTCTGATTGTAAACTATTTTGACAGGGGGAACGACAATGGGAGGTTTTTTTTGTATTTGAACAGGAGCGACTTCATACTCTGCACCAACTAAATTGGAAGCATAAGACTCAGCTGGGTCTATTTTGAAAACTGAGAATGAGACTTTTTTTTGATAATCTGACCCAACAAGACTGGCAGGCACAGTATAAGGTTTGTCAACTTGGAAAACGGGAAGTGAGCCATTTTCAGAAAGAGACGAACATGCTGTTAAAAAGATTGGAAGACCCAAAGAACAGAGAGAAAATAAACGTATGAAATTCATAGGATATGTCATAGTAAAAAATAAAAAAAACTAGCGTTGTAACTTAATTGGAGGTCAGATGCAAAACCAATTCCTTACTTTTCAAAACTCTCACCAAAGTTCTAAAATTCTCATTAGATTTTGTTAGGAATGAAAAGATGGTTCAAGTTGTTTCATGGCAACACGACAATCTACAATCCCAAGTGCTTGGTTGTATTGATGCACCTGTAAATGAATCATGTCATATCTTCTGTCAAGTACAATGTCTTCAAGACCTGCTCTTGTAACAACGCCAAAGCTCATAAAGTAATCTCCTTTGGTCAAGGGAATCGTCAAAGACATGGAAATAACAATCGTTTGCCCTGCATCAGGGGAACAAACATTGACTTTTTCATAGTGTGTGTTTGAGCCATACACCTCAATTCCATCAACTCTTTTGATATTCATGCCATAAATGGGCTGTTCTACTTTTTGGTGAAACAATACTTTGAGATAAATCTGTAACTCATCGTGAGACGTCAAAGCACTGATGTCTTGCTCATGCCCACAAATCAACAGGCAATCTATAATCTGAGCTTGCGAACTTCCATATCTGTACTCTTTTTCGTTGTATGCTTTGCGTTGGCAGACAAGGTCTTGTGCATGAGTTGATTCAAAAAAGTGCTGCAGCTTTGCTTCTTGAGTCGCATCAGTTTTGGGGCTACTGGTTGTCTCAGCTTTGAAATCTTCTAGTTTTTCTGCCATGAGGTCAGAATAAAGATTGATCATCTCACGTGGTTCGCCCGTGCTGACTAAACGTCCTTGATTCATCAAGACAACTTGGTCACAATGCCTTGCTACCGCTCCTGTGTCATGCGTCACCAGCAAAATTGTTTTCTTTTGTTCACGGAATTTTTCAAATTGCTGGTAGCATTTTCGTTGAAATTTGGCATCTCCCACAGCTAAGGCTTCATCAACAATTAAAATGTCAGCATCAACATGGATTGCAGCAGAAAAAGCAAGCCTGACATACATACCTGACGAATACGTCCACACAGGCTGGTCAACAAAATCTCCCAGTTCTGAAAACTCAATGATTTTGGGTAGTCTCTGCTTCATTTCACGATGCCCCAGCCCCATCAATGCACCGTTTAAAATCACATTCTCTCGTCCTGTAAATTTGGGATTAAAGCCTGCACCCAGCTCAAGCAATGCCGCAACTCTCCCGTCAGTTTTGACACTGCCTTGGGTGGAATGCAACACGCCTGAAATAATTTGCAGTAATGTAGATTTTCCTGAACCATTCTTGCCTAGTAACCCAACTGTTTGACCTGATTCAATCTGTAATGAGACATCTTGCAATGCCCAAAATTCACGGTGGTATTGACGAAAAGGATTGAAAAAATCATAAACCCTTTCTCGTTGGGAGTTGTAGAGTTTGTAACACTTGCAAAGGTTGTTGACTTCAATCGCTGTTTTCATGCAGTTTCCAAATTTTTAAGGGTCACATCAAGTCAGCAAATTCCCGTTGCAATCTTTTAAATAAAAGCCCCCCAACTATAAAAACTGTGAGTGCCACAATCCAATACATCAGAGTCAAATTGCTAGACTCCCAGAACCATTTTTCTGACAAGACTGCATCACGATAGCCTTGAATGATGTAAAACATAGGATTAGATTTTAAAATCCAGTGGTATCTTTCTGGAAACATACCAAGATGCCAAAAGACAGGTGTTCCCCAAAACCAAATCTGCATCACGATTGGAATCATTTGACCTATGTCCCTCAAAAACACATTGACACCTGAGGCAAGCCAGCTTAACCCTACAGAAAAAAAGCTCATAGCAATCCAATAGTATGGTAATTGAAGCCAATACCACGAAAAAGGAATCTCATAAAAAGGAACAATCACAATCAAAAAACCAACCATGATGAAGTGACCGACACTTGTGGAAAATAAGTAAATAAAAGGAAGCACTTCAGAAGGGAAAAGAGTTTTTTTAATCAATGATTTGTGATTGACGACAGATTGTGTTGTCAGTTGAACCATCTCGCTAAAGTGACTCCATGGTGCAAATCCACAAAGAAACCAGATGAGAAAAGGATACTCTCCATGAGAATTAATTTTAAATCCAAGTGTAAAAACAAACCAAAAGACTCCCACTAGTAAGCACGGCTGAATCACAGACCAAAAAAAGCCAAAAAATGATTCAATATAGCGGTTTTTTAAATCACTCATTGCCATGACATGAATCATGTACCTCTGGTCAATGAGTGTTTTGAGCAGTTGGGTCAATGGGAAGTTAAGTTGAAGGAGTTGAAAAACTTGGAAGGGCTTGTGCAAGACTATCCTTCCAAAAAGGCGGTTGTTCTTGACAAAGTGTGTAATAGGCACTTGTGTCCAAAGCTGAAAACACAGGACGCTTTGCCAACGTTGGATATTCTGTTGTGGGAATGGGTTGGATTTGTGGAATGTCCTGAATCAATCCTACTTCATCAGCTTTTAGAAAAATTTTAGATGCAAACTCGTACCAACTACAAATCCCTGTATTTGAATAATGGAAGATGCCGCAGGCATTCCTTTCTGCCAGCTTGGTCAGTGCATGAGATGCGTCCATCGTCCACGTTGGAGAACCCTGTTGGTCAGAAACCACTTTTAAAGTTTTTTGAGTGGTGGCTAACTTCAACATGGTTTTGACAAAGTTTGTCCCATGCTTGCCGTAAAGCCACGACACCCGCAACACAAGATTTTGGTCAGCCGCTTGTAAAACAGCCAATTCTCCATCTCGCTTACTCCTACCATAAAAGTTGATAGGGTTTGATTCAGCATGGACAGCGTAAGGGGAGTTGCTATTGCCATCAAACACAAAATCTGTGGAAAGATGAATGAGCTTGATTTTTAGGTCTGCACAGATTTTGGCAAGGTTTTTTGCTCCTGTAACATTGACCTCAAGTGCTTCTGTTTGTCTGACTTCCGCCTCGTCAACTTTGGTGAAAGCGGCACAGTTCACAACTACATCAGGTTTTTCCTGTGTCAAGGCGTTCCGCACACTCTCCATGTTGACGATGTCCAATTCTGACCTTCCCCATGCAATCCACTTTCTCTCGGTAGATTTCAAAACTTCTTGCAAATCCAGTGCTAGCATTCCTCCTGCACCAGTGATTCCCCACTTCATGAGTTTTTTTCATCAGCAACAGAGTCATCAGATGCCGTTTTTTTCTTTCTACTGGTTGCTTTCTTCTTAGGTTTGTCCTCTTTTTTAACAGTAGTTGTTTTTTTCTTTTTAGGTTTAGCCAGAGCCTCTTCATCTTCAATCGCTTCAATCAAAGGTGCTTGAACAGACTCATCAAGTTTGGTTTCAGCAGTTGCTTGTTCAGCTAAGGCACTGCTATCAACGTTGACTGCTGTCGTTTCAGGGGAAGCATCTGCTTTCTTCTTTGTTCTAGTTGGTGCTTTGACTGCCTTCTTTTTAGGTTTAGCCAGAGCCTCTTCATCTTCAATCGCTTCAATCAAAGGTGCTTGAACAGACTCATCAAGTTTGGCTTCAACGGGTGTTTGCTTATGTTGAACCACATCAGCATTGACTTCTGTTGTTTCAGGGGAAGCATCTGCTTTCTTCTTTGTTCTAGTTGGTGCTTTGACTGCCTTCTTTTTAGGTTTAGCCAGAGCCTCTTCATCTTCAATCGCTTCAATCAAAGGTGCTTGAACAGACTCATCAAGTTTGGCTTCAACGGGTGTTTGCTTATGTTGAACCACATCAGCATTGACTTCTGTTGTTTCAGGGGAAGCATCTGCTTTCTTCTTTGTTCTAGTTGGTGCTTTGACTGCCTTCTTTTTAGGTTTAGCCAGAGCCTCTTCATCTTCAATCGCTTCAATCAAAGGTGCTTGGGTAGTGTTTTCTTCTTGATGTTCGCTGCGATAAATGGTTGTAAAGATAGGAACGTCCTGCCACTGGTTTTGCTTTTCAGGAATTTTAGGAAGGGGAACTGCATCTTCAGGATAGGGACGATGGACACTTGAAAAAAGTTTGCCAGATTTGACCTCGTTCGGAGCTGATTCTGTCTTTTCTTGAGAGATGACTTGAATGCGTTCTTCAGTCTTTGGAGGCGTTGCTTTCTCTTGCTTTTCTTGGGGGAAGGGAAGAATTTGCAACGTTTGTTCTTGGGTAGGAACCTCCTTTTTACTTGGAATTTCTGTCTGTTCTGAAACGATCTTTAAGTGAGGTATTTTAGGGACTGGTGGCTCCGGTAATTTTTTTTCAACGGGGTCATGTTCAGGTGTAGTAGTTTTAGGAAGGGCGGGCAAAGGCTTATCTCGGAAAACGAATTGTTTGTATCTGCTTTGCCCTGCACGCAAAAACTCAAAAATGGTCTGTCCATTCAAAAGATCAGGTGTCTTGATTTCCCAAAGGACTTGCACCCCGCTTGCCAATTCAATTTCTTCAAGATGTGAACGTTTATAGTTAAACAAATGGCTTGCTAAAGTATGGTCAACAAAGACCTTAATTTTTATAACCTGCTCTAGTGCTGCAATTTCTCTGATTTTTCGCAACACATCATTTGCATTGGTTTCAGACGTGGGTTGTAGTCCTGTACCACGACAGGCTGGACATCTGTTTTGGACATTTTGCATGACACTACTGTCCATGCGTTGACGACTCATCTCAAACAAGCCAAACTTAGAAATTCCACCAAGTTTAAACTGAGCGCGGTCTCTTTTTGTTGCAAGCCGCATTGCCTCAACAACTTCTTTACGATTGGCAGGAGAACGCATATCAATGAAGTCCACGACCACCAAACCGCCCAAATTTCGCAACCGCAACTGCTTGGCAATCTCTTCTACTGCCTCAAGATTAGTACGAATGGCGGTTTCTTCAACAGAGTCTCCTTGTCGTGCAGAGCCTGAATTGACATCAATCGCAACCAGCGCCTCCGTCTGGTCTATCACAATTCCACCACCCGAGGGCAACGCTACCTGACTAGACTGTAAGGCTTCAACCTGCCTTTCAATTCCATACTCTGTGAAAATAGAACGATTCCCCAGATAAAGTTTGACGTTCTTTTGGTATTTAGGAAGGTGTTGTTTGAAGAAATATTGGACGTCTTGAAAAGTTTCAGGGTGGTCAACACAAACTTCTGTCATAGTTTCTGAAAAATCTTCACGCAAGATGCGTATCGCAGTGCTTGCTTCCTGCTGAAGCAAAGAACCACCCCTTGCTTTGGAAAATTGCTGGCAGATGGTTTGATACTGACCTTGCAAAGCAATAAAATCTTTTTTCAAGTCAGACAGACTCCGCCCCTCTGAAACGGAACGAATGATAGCGGAGGAATCTTGATGAGAGTTTTTTAAACCCTCAATAAAAATCTTCAGACGTTGATGTTCTTGGGGGTCAGTAATTTTTTTGGAGACAATCCCGTTCCTCTGGTGTGGCAAAAAAATCATGAACCGTCCACGCAACTTTAAATTCATTGAAAAAGAGGCACATTTGTTGCCAATTTCATCTCGCAGACCTTGCACTAAAACTTTTTGCCCAATCTTGAGAATATCCTGAATTTTAAGAGTTGTTTGAGGCTCTTGCACAATGCCAAGCGCAGCAAAATTGACATCATCTATTGCCAAAAAGCCATGCCTTCTTCCACCATAATTAATGAACACCGCTTGCAAAGAGGGTTCAATCGTTTCAACAACCGCACAATAAATGTTATCGCGCCTTCTGTGTTGCTCTATTTTTTCAAAGTAAAAATTTTCTAGTCTTTGATTTTCTACTATTGCAATGCGTGTCTCATCATATTCTGCATTGATGAGCATCCGCTTTTTTAACATGTCATCCATGAGTCAAACCTTAATTCTAAATTAGAGATAGAGTTTGCCAACATGCAATTTTAGAAGGGAAGGGCATGAGAATCACAACACGAGAAAGGTGCTGTGACAATAAAAGTCGTAAATCTATCTAAAGATCAGACTCTTCTATTGGTAAGACCTCTTGAATATACTCACCTCGTTCATTCTTCAAAATCATTTCAATCCGCTTATCAGCTTCTTCTAAAAAACGATTGCATTGTCGGCTTAAACGAATCCCGTCTTCAAAAAGAGACAGCGATTCTTCCAGTGAAAGCGTTCCACTTTCTAATTGCTCAACAGATTTCTCCAGTTTTTGTAAAGAGTCTTCAAACGATACAGATTTTTTTACTTTCGGCATAAACTACTTGAAAAGCGTCAGAGAAATCATTGTTCAAGGCAAAACAAGACATTCTAACAAAAGGTCTCAATTTTAGCAAGGTCAGCGAATCTTGAAGTCTCCCCAAAGTCCCCAAGCCTCAACACATTGCTTGGGACAGCTATTTTTGAACCTTATTTCTTGAAAGGTATTCATTGGAATCTCAATACTCGCATTTTTGACATATCGCTGTTGAGGTTCAATAAAACTTTCCCATATCTTCTCCTCTTTGTTGCTACTTTTTAAAAAGATTTGAAAATAGATTCCTTCGTGTTGATTTGATAGAGCGTTTTCTTCAATTCCATAACTAAAACTCAAATGAGACTCATCACCTTCAAGGGGATAAATGACTTCTGAAGGAGCCATGATGCATAAACTTTTTCCTCCATCGCATAAATGCCGAAGACCTGTTGAATTAATGGCAGATTCTCCTTCTACAGAATATAGTTTTTTAGTAAAGATATTGTGCTGCGATGAATCTGTGAGAAGTTCTATAATTTCTTGCTGACTAAACTTTCCATTAATTTCTTTGGGGTAGTCAAGAAATTTGCCATTTTTAACCCCAAGAAAAATCCCATTATATTTCTGAAAGTCAGCGTTTTTTGAAACGTAGACCATATGCCCATCGTTAGGCTCCAAATGTTTGGGTTTTTTCCAGCCGTTCAAACAGGCAAAAATATAACGAAAGAAATTAACACCTGTGAGGACTTCTACATCACGAAATCGCCTACAAACTTGGGGCCAATAGATGGCTTGAATGACACCAAAGTTATGTAGCGGAATATCACCATACGGCACCGTCCATTCCGGACGATTCCCATGATCGCTACTCACAATAATCATACTCCCAGGATCTTTTTTTAAAATGTCTTCAATGATGGTTTTTAATCCCGAATTAATACTCTCTGCTATACTTTGCAGTCTGGGAAATTCTGTGATGTTATGAAGAAAAATATACGTGTTTTCCACCAATCCAGCTTGCTTTAGAAGCTGAAAATCTGCTTGGGCGTTAAGATAAGAGTCAACGTATGCCCCCGTTTCATTTGGCATAGCATCTCTTGGACCTGCAAGCCACTCAACCAACTCATTTGAAAAGTAATATCCAAAAAAGTAACCTGTGAAAAAAGAATAGGTGGTGTTAGTTCCTGATGCTGGTTTTAAGTTTGCAAAAATTGGTGGTTTGGGCGATCTTTCATGGGCTGTACAAGGATAATCACAATAAATGGCATAGTTCTGATTGATCAATCTTGCAAAGACCTCATTTTTACCAAAATAAGATTCGTAAGTGAGGTTTTCTAAATGTTCAGGAAATGAGAGTTCCATTCTCCACATCATGTTCAAAGTTCGAAATGTATCAGCACTATTTGATGCGGCATTTGGATAAGTTCTAAATCCTTTTTCGTCAAGCCATTGATAAAAGTCAGAATTGTCTATACCAAAACGTTTGATTCCTACTAAACTGGGATAAGAGTCAGTAGAAAGCTGGTAGATGTTGAATTTGTGTTGGAAGTCATCATGTTGCTTAAATTTGTCAAGAAACTCTTTGGCACTTTCTCTTGAAAATGATGCTTTTAAGGCTTGATAGTCCTGATACTGTTCATTTAAAAAGACCAACGATTCATATGCTCTTGATGCACCAAAGGCAAGCAGGAAAATGAAGATAAGAGGCTTGACTTTTTGGTGAAACCTCCAGCATAACCAAATGACTAAAAATCCAAGTATGCTGACGTAGGTGAGGAAGAGTAAACCATGTATCGTATGGTTTAATTGCCGATGAGGTCCAATAAATAGAAAGAAGATAGAAAAGCCAAGTTGCACTGACAACCAACGTTGTGGATTCTTGGTCGCTTTGCAAAGAATGAAGAACGAAAGAAGCCAATAAAGCACCGCACCAACAACAATGATTGGAAGGGCTTCTTTAAAAAAGCTAAGAATGTGATGCAGTTTGCCATTGATGCTCCAATAGTGTAAAACTGCTGTCCCTGACCATAACAAACCAACGAAAAAATGACTTAAAGAACTTTTAAAGTGCTTCATAAGAATGGACTGATCATAAGTGTTTTGAGATGAGACTTGATTAGATTTAAGAAGAAGGACAAGAGCTTTTAAGCAGCTGATACTCTGCTCATAATTTTACAAAAGCCCAAATTATGACAAAATCATTTTAATTTGACAATGATTTAATGATGTCAAAGTCATAACAGACTTGAGTCAATAGACAAAGAAAAGTCAGGCATGCTAGACTACACTCTTGTTTTAAAACCAACTTAAATTTTTAGGATTTTTTATGAAACATTATGATGTGATTGTCATTGGTTCTGGTGGGGGTGCAAAGATCTCTACACCAGCCTCAAAAATGGGGCATCGCGTGGCACTGATTGAAAAAGGGGCATTGGGTGGTACCTGTCTCAATCGTGGGTGTATTCCTTCAAAAATGTTGATTCATGTCTCAGAAATTGCTGAAACTATCAAAAACTCTTCTAATCATTTTTTGAAACAACAAGGGTATTCTGTTGACTTTACAAGCCTTGTAGAGTGGGTCAGCCAAACGATTGATGACGAATCTCAAAGCATTGAACCTGCCATTGAGAAAAACCCAAATCTCACTTGGTATCGTGAACACGCAAGATTTACCAGTCCCAATACAATTTGTGTGGGAGATGAGGAAATCAGCGGGGATAAAATTTTTATCGCAACAGGGGCAAGACCTAAAATTCCTGACATTGAAGGATTATCAAAGACCCCCTTTCTCACTAGCACAGAAGCATTGAGGCTTAGAACACAGCCCAAGCGACTTGTCATTTTAGGTGCAGGTTACATTGCAACAGAGCTTGGGTTTTACTTTGCGGGACTTGGAACAGAAACTCACTTGTTTTGTAGAACAATCCCTTTGCGTCATGTAGATTCTGATGTGCAAAAAGAGTTTGACAAACATTTTTCCAAAATTTGTCATGTTCATCAGCAAAGCAAAATCCGTTCAGTTGAACATCATCAAGAGATTTTTTACATGGAGTATGAGATAGATGGACGGATTAAAATCATTGAATGTGATCAACTGCTTGTGGCAACTGGGGTTGTCCCCAACACTGATGATTTGGATTTAGACAAGGCGGGGGTGAAAACCAATCAAGGACAGTTCATCTGTGTTGATGAACACCTTAAAACAACAACCCCTAATATTTGGGCTTTTGGTGATGTGGCAGGCAATTACCTCTTCCGACACAGTGCCAATTATGAGGGGCAGTATCTTTTGGAGACCATCATTCACCAAGAAAACCCAAGACCGATTGACTATACTGCGATGCCTTATGCTGTTTTTTCTTCCCCACAGATTGCAGGAGTTGGGGCAACAGAAGAGGAATTAAAAAAACAAAAAATCCCCTACGTTGTTGGGCTGAACAACTATTCACAAAGTGCAATGGGTATGGCTTTGCGTTCTGAAAGTGGATTTGTCAAACTCCTGATTCATCAAAAGACAAGAAAAATTTTGGGGTGTCATATTATTGGAGAACAAGCTAGTGTTTTGATTCACGAGGTCTTGCCAGTCATGCGTTTTGGGGGAACTCTTGAGCATCTGCTTGACACGATACACATTCACCCCGCACTTTCAGAGTTAGTACGCAATGCGGCAAGGCGTGCTGTCAAGGCTCTTGTCAATGCAGGTGAAAAGGTTTCTACTTGGCTACTCATTCAATAAAACTCAAGCAGGTTCATCAGTTCCTGCTATCCTTTCCTTCCTGCGTCATATACAAAAAATCTAAAAATACGTTATACTAACCCGTTTTGTTAGGATTTTTAGCTTCTAGGTGAGAGCCAATTTATGGATTTTGAGAACAATTTACTGTCTGCTTTGCTTTTTTCCCCATGGTTTGGAATTGGGTTAATCTTTGTCTTTCGTGAAGACCTTCCTGCACGTACGAGTGCTTTCTTGAGTAGCATTGTCACGTTCATCTTGTCAGTGGTGATGCTCTCACAATTTCAACCGCAATCTCCCAACTTTCAGATGGTAGAACTCCATGAGATGATTCGTTTTCTTGGTGTGAATTATCACATTGGAATAGATGGCATCAGCCTTTTTCTGGTCATGGCATCTACATTCTTGACTCCTGTGGCATTGATGGCATCGTGGAATCAGAAATTTGGAGTCTGGCAAAGCCAAGCCCTGATTTTGTCCTTCCAATTCACCATATTGGGGTCATTACTTGCGATGGATTTGTTCCTGTTTTACATGTTTTTTGAACTCACTCTCATTCCAATTTATTTCTTAACTATCACTTGGGGTGGAGAACACCGCAAAGCCATTGCTTTTAAGTATATTCTGTACATGCTTGCAGGGTCGTTGATGTTGCTGGTTGGAATCATTTACTTGGGCTTGCTTTACAAAACAGCAACAGGCAACTGGTCATTTAACATACAAGAATTGACACGTTTGAACATTCCTTATTTCCTACAATTTTGGTTGTTTGCAACCTTTGCCTTTGCTTTTGCGGTCAAAACGCCTTTGTTTCCATTGCATACTTGGGTTTCTATCTATCGGCAAACGCCTGCGTCAGGTGCGGTGGAATTGGGGGGCTTGTTGATTAAACTTGGACCTTATGCTTTTTTAAGGTTTGCGATTCCTTTGTTTCCAGACGCTGCTGCTCAAATGATGATTCCATTTTTGGTAGTCGCGGCATTTACTATTCTTTATGGGGCATGGATTGCATCAATCCAGAAGGACATTAAAAATGTACTAGCCTATTCCATTGTCTCGCATGCAGGGACATTGATTTTGGGACTTTTTGCCTTTAACCTCCAAGCGTGGACTGGTAGCGTGGTGCAGATGGCAAATCAGACCATCATCACTTCAGGATTATTTTTGTCAGCTGGAATGCTTTATCATCGTTTGCAGACTCATCAAATTGGGGCATATAGCGGTGTTGTCAAATTTGCTCCAAAACTTTCTTTTTTCTTTCTCTTTTTCACGCTTGCCTCTATTGGACTACCGGGGTTGAGTGGGTTTGTTGGTGAGATTTTGATCTTGCTAGGAGCGGCTCAAACACATTTATTGCTGGCAGCTGTGGGCGGACTTGGGGTGATTTTTTCTGCGGTTTACATGCTATCCATGTATCGTCAAACGATGTTTGGAGAAGTCAATATTCCTTGTTCAAAAATTTCCGATTTAAATTTCAGAGAATCCTTTATTCTCTTAATTCTTGCAGTGGTTGTATTAGTCATCGGTGTCTATCCCCAGCCTATGATTGAAAGAATTGAACCAAGTGTTCAGAAGATGCTTGAAACTTCTGAGACTGCTTCAGAAACATCTACATTTTCTCTTTTCAAATATTGATGAAGACGTTGAACGTGATTGCCTCTTGCTTTTCTTTTTGAACAATGCCACGCCCCCAATGCTAAAATTTGGTAAGTATAAAATTTGATCATCAAGATTTGAATCAATTAGCATGAGAATTAATTTTGTTGTTCTGCCACATGATGCTTTGACCTTCCATGTTATTTCATTCGTTCAAGAATTACCTCACCCTCATTAAATTCTCGCATACTTTATTTGCATTGCCTTTTGCATTGATTGGGGCATGGACAGCTTCGGCAGGTGCTGTGTCTTTCGTGAAGTTGTTCTGGATTGTCTTAGCAATGGCAGGCGCACGTTCTGGTGCAATGGGATTTAATCGTCTGATTGATCGTTCATTTGATGCTCAAAATCCAAGATCACAAAATCGTCCTTCTGTCACAGGAGAAGTCTCTATCAATGCTATGAAGTGTTCTATTGTCCTGTCTTATGCTGTGCTTGTGTTTTCTGCATATCAACTGAACTTTCTTGCATTTGTCCTTTCACCTGTGGCGGTAGTAGCAACCCTTTTTTATTCTTACACCAAACGATTTACAAACTGGTCTCATCTTTGGTTAGGGGTAGCTATCGGGATTGCACCCAGTGCCGCATGGATTGCAGTGTCAGGGAATATTGACCTTGCTCCTTTCTGGTTAAGCCTTTCTGTGATGTTCTGGATTGCAGGTTTTGACATCATTTATGCCCTACAAGATTGCGATGTAGATAAGCGTCTGGGCTTACATTCCATTCCTGTCCGTTTTGGTGAATCACTCGCACTGAAGATTGCACGTGCATCGCACGTTTTGGCTTGGCTGGCATGGTGTGCATTTGGGTTGCAATTAGGGTTAAGTTGGGGATATTGGACAGGAGTCATCATTTGTGGAGGATTGTTGATTTTTGAGCATTGTTTCGCAGACCCTCAAGATACGACAAAAATCAACATTGCTTTTTTCCAAACCAATGTTGCCATCAGTTTCATTTTACTTATTGCAACAATTTTAGATTTCACTTTGTTTCAATAAAGATTTTATGGCACATAGACCGATGACTTTTGAAAAACCTTTTGCCTTGATTAAAAGGCATGATGAAAAAGACATTATTGCCTTAGAAGGCTTCATTTCATCATTTCAAAAACTACAAGATATTCCAAGACATTCCCAAGCAACTGGCACCTCTACTTTTGACACATTGAGTCTTTTGCCTTTTTCACAAATTCGCGAAAGAAACTTTGTGGTAAAAGAAGATGATTTGCCCATTCTCACTCTCCATGTTGAAAATCAAACTTGGTGGAATAAACAGGAAGCCTTGCAATCTCTTCCAAAAGAAAAAATAGCCTTCCAAGATGGAATGAATTATAAAACCTCTCAACAGGATTACAATAGATTAGTTCAGCAAATTATTGAGCATGAGATTGGCAGGGGAGAAGGAGCAAACTTTGTCATCATGCGGGACGGCACAGCACAAATCCAAGAGTTTTCTCTGAACAAAGCCTTAAGCATCTATCGTAATTTGTTGCAGAATGAACAAGGAGCATACTGGGTTTTTATCTTTTTTGATGGCTCAAGTTTTTTCATTGGAGCAACGCCTGAAAGGCATCTGACAGTGCAAGGGTCTCTTGCCAAAATGAACCCCATCAGCGGAACCTTTAGGAAGGTTGGCAAGTCTTTTTCCCCTGAAACATTTCAAGATGATTTTTTAAAATTTTTAGAAAATCCCAAAGAGATTAATGAATTGTTTATGGTGCTTGATGAAGAGCTTAAAATGATGGCAAACATCTGTAATCATGGCGGACGCATTCAAGGTCCGTTTCTCAAAGAAATGTCCAAATTGATTCACACAGAATATGTTTTAGAAGGCACAGGCAACAGAGATTTAATTCAAATGGTGCGTGATTCTATGTATGCCGCCACCGTGACAGGTAGTCCTGTTGAAAATGCTTGCCGCATCATTCGCAAATATGAAACTGATTCAAGACGATACTATTCCAGCGCTTTGCTTTTGCTTGGAAGAGACCAGCAAGGGGAAACTGCTGACAGCCCCATTTTGATTAGAACTGTAGAAATAGACAGCAACGGCACGTGTGGCTTCCGTGTTGGTGCAACGTTGGTGAGGGACTCTATTCCCACAGAAGAAACACTTGAAACAGAAGCAAAAATGGCAGGATTGCTTGAAAATATCATCAACCCTCCTGCTCAACCCCCACCTAATTTGTTGCCAACTCTTCAAACTCAATTTTCTTTACAAGCAATTTTAGAACAAAGAAACCGCTTTTTGTCTCCATTCTGGCTTGACAATCAATCTGAACAAGACGTCACCGCTCAATTTCAAGATAAGCAGGTGGTATTGATTCACAATGAAGATGATTTTTGCCTCATGCTAAAGCATCTTTTGAAACATTTAGGATTCAAAACCAAAGTCGTATCATGGAAAGATTACAACATAGAAAAAGATGATTCGGACTTGACAGTCCTTGGTCCAGGTCCAGGAAATCCAAATGACCTGAAATCTCCCAAAATCATGGCACTTCAAGACATTGCAAAAACGCTTTTGGAACGTCAAAAAGTATTTTTAGGAGTCTGTTTAGGGCATCAAATTACCAGCATTCTCTTAGGTTTTGACATAGCATGCAAAGATGTTCCTTTGCAAGGCATTCAAAAAGAAGTAAACTGGTTTGGAACTTCTCAAAAAGTTGGATTTTATTGCACTTTTGTTGTGAAGCATTCTTCTGCTGTTCAAAAAGTAAAGATTTGTTACGATGAAACGTCTTTTGAAGTTTATGGCTTGCGTGGTCAACACTTCTGCACTATGCAATTTCACGTTGAGTCAGTCCTAACTCAACACGGGCTTTCTTTGCTAAACCATGAATTACTAACACTTCTTTCTTGATTTTGACAATGCAGAGTTGTTTTTTTGATGAAAGCCAATCTATTTTTCAAGGAGAAATAGAAGAAAAAATCAAAGATTTTGCTGATGGTCAATTTCAGCTGATTATCACTTCTCCTCCTTATAATGTCGGTAAAAACTACGAAGAAAAAACGTCTTTAGCAAATTATTTAGCTTGGCAAGAATCAATTATCTCTCAACTTGTTCCCAAACTGAAGCCAACAGGAAGTTTTTGTTGGCAAGTGGGAAATTATGTTGAAAAAGGGGAAATCTTTCCTCTGGATATGTATTTTTACCCCATTTTTAAAAAGCTAGGTTTACAGTTAAGAAACCGTATCATTTGGCACTTTAACCATGGGTTACATGCACAAAAAAGACTTTCTGGACGCTATGAAACTTTGCTTTGGTTTTCTAAAAATGAGAATTATATCTTCAATTTAGATGAAGTCCGTATTCCCTCAAAATATCCCGGGAAACGACATTTTAAAGGCAAAAGAAAAGGAGAATTAAGCGGAAACCCAAAGGGTAAAAACCCATCAGATTATTGGGAGCTACTTCAAACAGAGTTTGATTTAGGTATGATTGATATTCCCAACGTCAAGTCTAATCACCCTGAAAAAACAGAACACCCTTGTCAATTCCCAATAGAGTTAGTGGAACGTTGCATCCTAGCTTTTACCAACAAACATGATATGGTTCTAGACCCCTTTGGTGGGGTAGGAAGTACTGCTATTGCTTGTTTGAAGCATCATCGGTTACCTGTTTGCGTTGAAAAAGAAGAGAGGTATTGCTCTATTGCCAAGCAAAGAGTTGAGCAATTTCTTTCGGGAAACCTGAGAATAAGACCAATCGGGAAACCCATCCATCAGCCAAGTGGTACCGAAAAAGTCGCACAATTTCCATTGCAGTGGAGCTTATGATTGTTGCTGGAGAATTTAGCTTTAATGGTGGTAAGGAGTTTATTCAAAATCACTTTGCAGAATTGTTGAGTCAAACTTATGAAGTCGTTCAATGTGTAGATTCTGAGAAGTGCAAAGATAAAATAAGTCAAGAGAAAACAATGCAGGGCAAACTACTGTACAGTCCTGCTATGTTAAATCAAGAATTTAAAAAATATTTTTCAGCTAGAAATTGGCACAATCATAAAGAAAAATGTAACTACCCAACACAATATTACACAAAAAATTATCAACCTAAACCTTTAAAACAAGGTGCATTTAGAGATATGGATTTTGTGAAAGAAAGACTAGGAGTTGAAGTGCAATTTGGAAAGTATGCGTTTATGGTTTATAACGTCTGTGCAAAGATGACTATCTTTAAGAAGCTGAACATTATTGATGCAGGCATAGAAATTGTTCCGATTAAAGAACTAGCCGATGAAATGTCATCAGGAGTTTCTTATTTTGAACAATTTGTCTGGGATTTAGAAAAAAGAGGTGTTTCAGACATTGATATTCCAGTTTTGATTTTAGGGGTTTTGTAATTTTCTCTCATAAAAATTCTATGCGTCAATCTATTCAAAAAAATTGGTTTGTTTTCATTGTAGTTTTGTGGTTTTTCAACGGCTGTATGGAGTCAAAAGAGAATCTAATTGAGAAAGAAGAAGAGCCAACACCACAAGAGACGCCTACAGTTCTGCAAGGACAGTTGATTGACTCTCAAGTTTCTGGAGTAGGGTACCGAACGACCAGCGATAGAGAAGGGTTGACAGACCAACATGGCACTTTTGAGTATATTGCAGGCGATGAGATAGAGTTTAAAATCGGAGAACTGAATCTTGGAAAAACTAAGGCTCAGGCTGTCATCACTCCCATTGAGCTTGCGAACAGAAACACAATCAATTTTCCTGAGGTCATCAATCGGCTCAGATTGCTCCAAAGTTTAGACAACGACCAAAACCCTGCAAATGGCATTCTCATTACAGAATCAACACGTCGGTCAGCATCAGCAATCAATTTTGACCAAGAGCAAGCCCTTTTTGAGAACGATGCACGAACACTGCTACAACAAGTTTGCAATTCCTGTCCGTTAGTTAAGGTATCAGAGGCAGTCGCCCACTTTCAAAGAAGGTTCAATAATGCACAAGACTCACTTGCAACAGGGACGTTCAAATCACCTACCCCAGTGATTGGTTTGGGGTATCGTTTAAGTTCTGGCTATCTTGGTCAAACAGACAGTGAGGGCAAATTTCTTTACCAAGCCAGCCAACCAATTCGTTTTTTTATTGATGAAATCAATTTGGGAGAGGTCACTGCCAAAGAAGAAATGACAGTTTTAGATCTGGCAGCGACAACAAACTTGATAGAGTCCAAAGTCATCAATCGGCAAACGTTGCTGGTAGTACTTGACAATGACAATGATTTATCCAATGGGATTGATGTGAGTCAAGTGTCTTCGGACGTCCGATTGGTAGATGGTGATTATGATATAAACCCACAAGGGTTTGTCAACGATGCTGTCGTGCAGCAAATTCTTAGTGACAGAACGGTGCCCATACCTGCTGAAATCATTTCAGACCTCAAAACAGGATTTGAAGCCAGTCAAACAAGCCATCAATACAACCCACTTGGCACAATAGAATCTATCTTTGACTTTGCTCATACAGGATTTGTCAGCTCCAGTCACCAAATTTTAGCAAAAGGCGAGAACATCTATGCGCTTTCTCAAGCCACACAAAATCGTGCCATTCTCAGAGTAGGCGACGAGATAGGCTTCCTTGCAGAACAAGAAATCGCAACAACGGATGCTGCAATTCATATCACCATGGCACTTGAAGACCAGTTTTATTTTGTCATGGCAGACACAACCAACGCACTTTCCATCAAAACTTGCGAGCTAGATGATGCTAGACTTCCCCAAAACTGCACTGACCCCCAGAAGTTATCTATTGCTCAAACATCAGAAAGCACAATCAACCTGTCTTTTCAGACAAATGATAGCGGTCAAGTGACCAAAACTTACACGGTGTTTAGCCATAGTGTGAACGGACTCTTTTTGTCAGAGTGTAATCAGCCTGACGATGGCAACTGTACCACAACAAATTTGAGTGTCGCTGAACCGACCCGAGCAAAGTCTGTCACTTTTTTCAATGAGGATAACGACTATGTGTATGTCGCCACAGAAAGCCAAACAGGAAAACTTGCCCTTGCTTATTGCACTATTGCCTCCCTAACACCAACAACATGCCAAGCCTCCACTCTTTCTGCCAATGACAATCAAGGACTGACACCAAGCATTGCCCTAAAAAGTGGAGAAGTTGACTATGTTTGGGTTGCCTCTATTGATCAAACGAAAGGGGGGCAACCCCAACTGACAAGATGCACCCGAAGAACTGACCAAACTGTCTTTTTTGCTTCTTGCGAAAATTTTGACCTGCTTGACAAGATAGAAAATCAGACACTGAGACAAGTATTAAAGCAGGTAGAAATGGCTTCTCCTGACTTATACATCAGAAATGACAATGAACTTTTGGTATTGACTCAATCTAGGCAAGCCCCTACTCGCTCCAATTTGTTCCGTTGCTCTTTCAATGCAAACGATGAACCAACAAATTGCCGTTGGTTTGACCTTTCACAAGACCAAGCAAATACACTTCCACGTTTGGCAGAAAATGGCGGGAAACTTTATTGGATTGCCAGAGATGCCTCAGCAGAATACATCTCTAAAGTTTTTAAAATGAGTGTGGAATTTTAAAAAAGAAGCATCTGAAAGGAGGTCTTCAAAATCTTTTAGTCTAAATCTTTTAGTCTTCTTGCTGACCGATGGTAAACTCTCGGGGAGTAGAGTGCGTTTGTTGCCCGCTGGATTGTCTGCCAACAATTCTCCAGTAAAGTGTTCTGGTTCGGAATCTTTTGGTTAGACCAATTCCCATCTCTGGAAGTTCTCCTTTGAGAGGTGAAAGCTCCTTGTCAGAGACCCAACGTCCTCCTTGAGGTAACTCAAAGTAGTTGTTAGGGTCATCAAATTTTTTGTTAATGCCAATCTGCAGTTTAAACTCTCGGAAGGTGATGCTGTCCCATTGAAACAAAAACAACCCCTCTTCTTCAAATGAAAATTTATCAGGTGGAAGCAGAAGTTTAATGTCGCTGAGCTGCATCAGTTCAGATGATAGTGCATTGTTTTCCTCATCAATCTCTGGAATCAGATTTCTAACATCTGAAACCGCTTCAATTTTGTACTCTCCTAAAATCTGGTCCCCGGGGAAGGTATATTCTAACTCAAATGTTGCTGTCTCACCGGGTGCAAGAAGGTCAACAGCAGGCTCTGCAATAATCGTTTTTCGTCTTGGCAAACGAACATTATAGAAACTCACACGAGATTTGACATTTCGGGCAAGGTCTCCACCGACGTTGGTCAAATCTACCCGCAAACGCAGTTTTTCACCACGCAGAACATGTTTGGGGAACACATGGATTTGCTCCCATTTAAGGTCTGGCGGGTCAAATTTAAGTTGCTGGGGAATCCTTTGACCCTCTGCAATTCTCAGCTCCTCTGTCGCTTTCACGCGGTCAAGTTCTGACTGCTTCAGCAGATAAAAACGTTGATTGGTCGCAAATTTTGACAAAGCAATGACGTTCTCTGGGGTTTCAAGGTCTAAGAGTTTTGCCGAAATTTGATACTCCCCTCCTTCTTGAGGGATTTGGTACTGAAACAGTGAACGCACTTGGGAGCGTGGCAAAAGCTGTTGTTCTTTTTTGAGAGTTGTCAATAAGTCTCCTTCTCTATGAACCATGACTTGAACAACTGCGGGAACGACCTTGGAGAGATTGTTTTGAAGGGTAATTTGAATGAGCTGAATGTCTCCATATTTCGGACAATCAGGATTTTGCTGTGCTTGGTCGTGCAATTCTGGAAAACGGACTTGTGAGCAATTTTTTGAGATGATGATAGATTCAATTTCTACCGATTCTACTGAAGATTGAGCATAGGCTTCAGAAGTTAAGACCAAAAACCCTAGCTGAAAAAAGATGGACAAAAGATAATAAAAACGGTCAAGATGAGCCATGACAAATTGTATAGTGTTGTGTTATACTCTTTCTCTTTTTGAGAAACGATGCAAAATGATTTCCAAAATTTTGCAATCTCACAAATTTTGTAGTTGCTCCAACCTCTATGTCGGCAGATTCTTCCTCGCAAAATCAAGAACTTCAATGCTTTGAGTTTAATTTTGATGCTTCTACCAAAAAATTAACCAGCTCTATCATGGAAGCAGAGGAAAAAAGACAGCACCGTCTTTTTAGCTCTAAAGTCAAAGTTCCCATCTCTCAAGTGACCCAGATGCTTGCTGACAGCACAACAGATATGAATTTGTTGGCACAAGGCATTCAGATTTGTGCCTCTTTTTACCGTCAGCAAAAAGATGGTGAAAAATTCATAGAAGTTCTTGCAAGATGGATCATTGATGCCGCTTCAAAAGAGGTCTCCAATGTATCAAGGCAACTTTTTTTGCTTTACACTGCCATTGATGTTGCCTCAACCAGTGTTCAAACTGCAACACGCAAAGTCTATCCACCAGGATGTTCTTTGATGGTTAGCACCTTCAAGGTTCTAACACCGATTAACAACACTCCGTATCATGTTGAAAAAAAAGTGCATTCTCTCATGTCTGAGATGCTGGTTAACAAAGACCTTGTTGCCTTAGAATCACGTGAGAGAATCATCAAATTTTACATGCAGGGCAGACGTCACTATGAAGCCTTTTATCATTTGAACGAGTATGAACAAATCATGCTAGTGCAAAGCCGTGCCATGTTTTTACTCAAGAGTGGAGAAATCCAGATTTATAAAGCCAAGGTGTTTCAAGACATCATTGATTTTTATCTGGCAGTGGTCAGTGGAAAATCCCAAAAACAGCAAGTGAAAGACATGGGTAAGCTCCGATCATTCATCACTCGTTTCAACCAAGATTTTCCCAAAAGTAAAATTGTCCTGCCATCTGGTAAAAATCCCATTTCTATCAACAAAATGTTATCAAGTATGATTCAAATCAGTAATCACTATTACCAAGAAGCAGCAAATAACAAGCGATTTTCCAAAGCCTACAAAGCCTATTATTCTATGGCTCAAAACAGCATGTCTCTTGACCAACACAAACAAGCCTTGAAGTATGTTGAAGATGGAATCAAAGCATTGGGTCGGGGAAATATCCAAAAAATTGATGCGGCATCAGGTAAAGTTCAGCTCATGGAGCTTGCCATTGAATTGCATAAGGTGGCAGGAACTTCTGCACAAGCAGAAAAATATAAATTAGCCTTGAAAGGAGCAAGAGAGGAATCTATCAAGCTGCACCAAAAAAAGAAGGAAAAAGAAGCAAAAATGAAAGAACTGGCAGAAGAAAAAAAATCAACTTCTCCAGCAAAAAAATCTTAGCAACTACTTCCATCTGTTTTCATCACCTCTGTTTTGAACACTCTCAAAAGAATTGAAATTGAAAATGACAACACCTTCTGCTGACCTTCTCACCGCATGTCTTTAATCGTCCAAAAGTTTGGAGGCACAAGTCTTGGGAACGCCAAACGTCTCAAATCTGTTGCTCAAATCATTTGCCAGACTACCAAAGAATCTTCTGTCATTGCTGTTGTCTCTGCAATGAGTTCTTACATCAAAGAAGAAGGCACAACCAGCAGACTCATACAAGCCAGTGGCTTAGCCCTCATAGGCAAGGATTACTTCAAACCCCTTGAACAAATTGAACAAACTTATTTAAATGCCATTCAGGGTGCGATTGATTCGCAAGAGATTTTTTGGGAAGTCCAGCTACTCATCAAGCAAGAGTTAGAATCGCTGAGGCAATTTTTACAAGCTATTGGCGTTATTCAAGAGGTTTCACCCCGTTCCAAAGACCTCATCATTGGTGCAGGTGAGCGACTGTCTGCTATGGCTCTTGCAAGCATTTTGAAGGATCAGGGTCAACATAGCATGTATGTCAATTTGTCTGAAATCATACCGGGGAAGTTAGACACTACCGATTCTGAATTTATTCCAACTCTTCGCAGGAAAGTGCTTGAAAAATTACCTAGCAGCCCTCATGTGATTCCCGTTGTGACAGGTTTTTTGGGATTTGTCAAAGGAGGCATTGTTGATACCATCGGACGTGGCTACACAGACTTTACTGCCTCGTTGATTGCGGCTGCAAAGATTGCTGATGAGTTACAAATTTGGAAAGAAGTTGACGGCATCTTCACTGCAGACCCTCGCAAAGTAGAATCTGCAAGAGTGTTAGACTATATCTCACCACAAGAGGCTTCAGAGTTGACATACTTCGGTTCAGAAGTGTTGCACCCCATGACAATGGAACAAGCACTTTCTGTTGACGTCCCCGTACGCATTAAAAACACGTTCTACCCTGAAAAAAAAGGCACCGTCATCGTGGTTGAAGACCAAATTAAAAAATACTTCCCTTCACAGATTCAACCCAGTAAACAACCTGTTGCCACTGCTGTTACAGCCAAAGACCCTGTTTCAGTTGTGCAGCTTGTCTCAAACAGAAGACTCCACCCCGCAAGATTTTTGGCATACGTGCTTGATGCCTTTTACCAAGAATCTATCATCATTGATCTCATTTCTATGTCTGAGTCTGTCATCTCCTGTGCTACTGCAGAGTATTCAAAACTGCCACTTTTAGTGCCAAGACTGAAAGCTCTAGGAAAACCCTACGTTTCGCATGAACGTGCCATCGTCAGTCTCGTTGGTAGGCACATGAAACATTCCATTGGCACAGCAGGAGAAATGTTTTCTGCATTAGCCAATGAAGGCATCAATATTGAGATGATCACACAAGGTGCATCAGAAATTAACATCTCCTGCGTGATTGAGCAAAAGTCTGTCTTGCATGCACTTCAAGTGATTCATTCGGTGTTCATGGAAGATTAGGTATTCCCTAACAAAACCTTTCTGAATTGACTCTATCACCAACAGACCGACTCACATCAACCTAACAGGAGCTAAACTATGAACAGTGATGAAAACAGCGATCATACCCACAAAGCAGACCAACAACTGCCTGTTGTTCGCCAAAGCAGCCAACCAAGCCTCAGCCCGGCAGCTCAACGGCATATAGACGAGGTCGCCAACGATGCCCTAGCACGCGCCCGTGCCTTAGTTCAAAAAAGTAGCCAAGTCGCCGAGCATTTGGACTACAGCGTGACGGAGCTGGATGTCAGCGACCAAGGGCTGACCGAACTGGATGTGAGCCGCTATCCCAATCTGCAAATTCTCAAATGTGGCAATGAAGCGGGTTCCAAAACCCCCAACCAACTCACGGCACTAGATGTCTCCCAAAACCCTAACTTAGAACGGCTGGATTGCAGAAGCAACCAACTCACGGCACTAGATGTCTCCCAAAACCCTAACTTAGAACGGCTGGATTGCGAGGACAACCAACTCACGGCACTAGATGTCTCCCAAAACCCTAACTTAGAACGGCTGTGGTGCGAGGACAACCAACTCACGGCACTAGATGTCTCCCAAAACCCTAACTTAGAACGGCTGGATTGCAGAAGCAACCAACTCACGGCACTAGATGTCTCCCAAAACCCTAACTTAGAACGGCTGGATTGCAGAAGGAACCAACTCACGGCACTAGATGTCTCCCAAAACCCTAACTTAGAACGGCTGTGGTGCGAGGACAACCAACTCACGGCACTAGATGTCTCCCAAAACCCTAACTTACAAGAGCTGTGGTGCAGAAGGAACCAACTCACGGCACTAGATGTCTCCCAAAACCCTAACTTAGAACGGCTGTGGTGCGAGGACAACCAACTCACGGCACTAGATGTCTCCCAAAACCCTAACTTAGAACGGCTGTGGTGCGAGTACAACCAACTCACGGCACTAGATGTCTCCCAAAACCCTAACTTAGAATGTCTGCGGTGCAGAAGCAACCAACTCACGGCACTAGATGTCTCCCAAAACCCTAACTTAGAACGGCTGGATTGCATAAGCAACCAACTCACGGCACTAGATGTCTCCCAAAACCCTAACTTAGAACGGCTGGATTGCAGAAGGAACCAACTCACGGCACTAGATGTCTCCCAAAACCCTAACTT
The DNA here is from genome assembly GCA_965233585.1 of bacterium. GTDB lineage: Bacteria > SAR324 > SAR324 > SAR324 > NAC60-12 > CBDDTI01. The sequence continues at coordinate 554,048 of CBDDTI010000747.1, read as the reverse complement.
AGAACGGCTGGATTGCAGAAGGAACCAACTCACGGCACTAGATGTCTCCCAAAACCCTAACTTACAAGAGCTGTGGTGCGAGGACAACCAACTCACGGCACTAGATGTCTCCCAAAACCCTAACTTAGAACGGCTGTGGTGCGAGTACAACCAACTCACGGCACTAGATGTCTCCCAAAACCCTAACTTAAAATGGCTGGGTTGCGATGATGAGGTAGAGGTGATCCGATGACTCCCCCGATAAACAACACCAAATGGGTCTTATTAGATACCGAAACCACCGGCTTTAAGCGACCCGTTTTTGCCCTAGAGATCGCTGCCCAAACTATGTGTGGCTGGCAAGCAGTGGGAGAACCGTTTAGGCAATTATTAAACCACGATGCCGCTATACCGCCCGAAGCCTCTCGCACAAACGGTTACACAAGGGAGATTTTAGAACGAGATGGCAACCCACCCAGCGAAGTACACGAGGCATTGAGGCAGTATGTAGCTGATGCACCGCTGGTAACCTACAACCTAAACTACGACCTAAACCAAGTACTCACCCCCGAATGGCAACGGTTAGGTATTGCACCCATTGGCAGACGCGGCTTTTGTGCCTTGGAACTCACTAGACGTTTGTTAGACCCAGTCGCCGCAGGCAACTGCAAATTACAAACTTTAAGGCAGTTTTACCGCCTATCTGAGCGAGGTACAAACACTGCCTTAGACGATGTGCAAACGGTGATTGACCTGCTGCAGCAAGTGTTGCAACCCCTAGCCGACCAACGAGAGCTAAACACTTGGCAGGCGGTGGTGGATTTTTGCCAGCAACCTTGGTATCCCAGTCGTTTGGCGTTTGGAAAATATAAGGGCTGTGATTTTCGCGAGGCACGCAGTCATCAAGCACTAAAAGATTGGCTGGAGTGGTTAGCCTCATCAAACAACGAACGTAGCCAAGCGATGGGCAAATGGTATTTGACACAACTGGAGGCACTGGCAGAATTCATTGCCCTTGATCCCTCATCTACCCCCACATCCAGCCCAAGCAATGTCACCAGTTTAACCGTGTATGGCACGCAACGAAAACAAGAGCTAGAAGCCCTTATCAACAATCTGCGCAACCGTTTAGCTGAGCTAGAGGCACAATACACTACCGACAAAAACGCCGTAGATGCCCTCAAAGCCAAGCTGTTTTTACAGGTCAGCCACTACCACCACAAACGCAACAAGCTCCAGCAGATAGTTTATTACCGCAGTCAATACCTAGATGTTTTAATGCAGCAGGGTATGGAGGAGGCAGAGTCTCTCAACGAGCCATTTCAACAAGAGCAAGAGCAAGCCGAACAAGAGCAAGAGCAAGCCGAGCAAGCTGCCAGTGGCAAAAAGAACTTAACTGATGAACAAAAAAAAGCTATCAAACCCTTGTGGAACAAGCTCATCCGCCTGTTTCACCCCGACCGCCACCACAATGACCCCGAAAAAATGGAGACCTACCAAAAGCTCATGGCGGTGATTAACCATGCCAGAGATGAAGGCGACTTGGCCCTGTTAGAGGAGATAGCCGCCAACCCCGAACAGTTTATTCAACAGCAGGGCTGGCAAACCATAGAGCTTGGCGAGGAATCCAACCTGCATGCCCTAGAGCAGATGTATCAGAGCTTGCAAATACGCCTGCTGGAGCTGATTGAAGCCTTGCAAACTCTGCATGAAAGCAGCGACTATGAGCTATTGAAACTGTATGAGAAAGACCCCGACATACTGCAACAAATTGCTGCAGAGCAACAACAAGCCCTAGAGCAACAAATTGCCGAGCTACAAGCCCAAGCCGATAAGCTAAAGGAGGAAATTGAGCAATTAGAGCCTGAGGCTTCCATCATTGGTGATGAATAACCTGATGCACTTATGCTGTGCTACTTCAACTATGATTCTGCTCAATCCTGCCTGTGTCCACTATTTTTTGTTGGGGAATCTTGGCTGAAACTACCCGGGGCCGGAATCGAACCGGCACGCCCTTGCGGACACAGGATTTTAAGTCCTGTGCGTCTACCAATTTCGCCACCCGGGCAGAAAAGTTGAAGTGTGGAGGCGACGACCGGATTTGAACCGGTGTAGAAGGTTTTGCAGACCTCTGCCTAACCGCTCGGCCACATCGCCAATGAAGAAACGAACCTGTTAGTGTAGAATAAAAGAACTCAAAAGACAAGCGAGAGTCAATATTTATTCTCAATGAAAATTGAAGACTGACTTTGTGAGTCTATTGTTTTGGTAGCAAGAGCAATTTTTGTAGTTGGATTGAGTGCCTGCCAATATTGTTTCAAGATGCTGTTAGCGTCCCCTGAAAGTGGCACAAGAAAGGGTTCGCCTTCAAAAGAAGCAAGAGGATTGCTATTTTCTTGATAGGTGGTGAGGCAATAGCCATAGCCTAATGGAACACTGTCATAGAGAAAAAATTGCCTTAACAATACAGAGGATTGAGGGTGTTTTTTAAGAATGACCAACATCAACAGTGGTTCTGACCCAGACCAATCCAAATAGCCTGCGATACGCGGTGTAAAATGAGGTTCGTCATCTTCATATTGAAATCTTTTAAGACCTGTTCCGACTGTCTTCCCAGCCTTCACAGATTCAAAAATGGCGTCAGTGTGCTGACCATTTGACACGATGTAACGCCTCCCCGACTCCCTCATAGCACGATAAACTAACAAGTCTGGACGTTCAATCTCGGGTTTAATGGTTTGGACGTGTAAATCACTCCCTTCGGCAACTAGACAACGGTTGTGGCTATTTGAACTCCTACCTGAGATCCAGTAAATTTGAACCCAATGTCCTTGAGAATTTCTGCCAATGACAATACCACGACCTGTATATTCATTTTGCCTGATGCGAGTCTCTAAATTCAACTCTGCTATGGTTTGCATACTGTTTTTAGGCGCCCCCAATCGTCATTTCTGAGATCAAAACAGTAGGTAGCCCAACACCCACAGGGACACCTTGTCCATCTTTGCCACACGTCCAAATCCCTTCACTGAGTTTAAAGTCATTTCCTGCCATGACCAGCTTGGTCATCACATCAGGTCCATTGCCTATTAAGGTAAAATTTTTAATGGGGACTGTCTTCTTACCTTGTTCAATCATATAAGCAATGACAGGCACAAAAACAAAATCTCCATTGGAAATATTCACCTGTCCGCCACTAAAAGATTCACAGTAGACACCTTTTTCCACACTGGCAATGATTTCATCAGGGTCAGATTTACCTGCATTCAGATAGGTTGTTGTCATTCGGGGCAAAGGATAGTGGGCAAAGGATTCTCGTCTTCCATTTCCTGAAGGCTTGACTTGATAGCTTTGTGCGCTGATGTGGTCTTGCATGTATCCTCTGAGGATACCATTTTCAATAAGTACCGTTTCTTTGGGGAAGTTGCCTTCGTCATCAAAATTGATAGCCCCCCTATCGTATTCAAATTGCCCTGAATCATAGATTGTACAAAGGTCTGATGCCACTTTTTCTCCAATTCTTCCACTGTATGCAGACGAACCTTTTCGGTTAAAATCAGCTTCAAGAGGGTGTCCGATTGCCTCATGCAAAAGGATTCCTGATTGTCCTGCCCCAAGTACCACAGGCAACGTCCCTGATGGGGCTTGTTGTGCTTCCAGTAGCAGAGTTGCACGACTTGCGGCTTCTTTGGCAATCTGAATCGCATGATCTTTTTGTTGGAGAAAGTCTAATCCCACGCGTCCCCCAACCCCCGAACCTGCAACCTGCCTATTGTCTTTTTCTTGTGCAAGGCATTGTGCATACATGCGAAACATCGGCTTGGAATCTCGCAGAAATAGACCATTGGAGTTGACAATTTGTATGAACTCAAGAGAATTGGAAAAAGTGGCAGTGATTTTTGTAATCCGCTCATCAAACGCCTGTGCTTCTTGTTCCATGATTCGCAAGTAACGAATCTTTTCAGCAAGTTGAAGGTCGTGAATGGTCTGCTGAACAGAGTAATAGTTTTTAGGGACAGATTGATTAAAGATTTGTGCATCATCAAGGTTGACACGTCCACCTGACGCAATTTGTGCCGCACTTGATGCCGCTTTCTGCATAGAACGTTCATCAAAAGATTCAGAATAGGCATAACCTGTCTGTTCTCCTTTCAAAACTCTAATACCCACTCCCATTGCCAATGATTGAGATGAACTCTTGACAAGGTTTTCTTCTAAAACAACAGATTCAGAAAGTGTGTATTGAAAATACAGTTCTGCGAAGCTCCCAGAGCTACTTAGGGCAGTTTGTAAGGTTTTGCGTATGAGCTGTTCGCTGATTCCCAGACGTTGCTCAAAGATGGTTTGTGCCGCTTTTTGCGGGTCAGAAAGAGATGGAATGTCCAAACTAATCCTTTTGTGAGTTAAGCTGATTGGCAATTTGTTCAACAAGTTGCGGAGTCATATCTTTTAAGGCTTGTTGCACAGAGTTTGAGATCATACTTTGCAAGGCTGTTTCCAACGAACCTTTTGTATTGGGCTGGAAAATGAATTGATTGGCTTCTGGATTTTGAAAATCTTGGGACTCAAGCTCTAATCTGGGACTTTCTTCTTGATGGAGACCAACAGACAGCTCATCATCATCAGCCTCTGGTTGTTCATCAAAACTGTTCATTGTGGCAAAGGCATCACTACCTTGACCAAAATTGACATCAGTGCCACTGACTTCATCAGAATCCTCTGGTTGCTCATCAAAACTGCTCGGCATTTCAAAATCTACCCCAAAACTGGGGTCTGTTACGTCTTCACTTTCAGGTTCAAGTTGTTGTGAACCTTCAAAAAAGTCATCAGTCAATTCATCAGCAGACATTGACAAAGACTCTGTTTCAGCTGGATTGATGCCATCAAAATTGACTTCTTCATCAGACTTTTCTTCAGACACTGAAATATCTAGTTGGCTTGTTCCAAAGTCAAACTCTTCATCTTCTTCAAAGTCTATGGTTGGGACGTCGCTACCTTGCTCCATGTCTAGCATCTGCTTTTCCAAATGTTTGATGTCATCTTCTTGAGAAAAATTTGCCATCGCCTGAGGTTGCATATTGATTTCCACTTCATCGCTCAAAGACCCAAAAGGTTCTGCTTCGGCAAAAACTCCAACTTCCATTGGTTCAGGGGGGCTTGCAAAATCATCAAAATCTGCGACTTGCTGTTCCAAAGATTCTTTTTGGGATTCCCTGTTTGCATATTTTTCATCTTCATCAAGTTCCAAAAGCATAGAGTCCATTTCTAGTATGCTAGACTCACTTTGTTCTTCTGGAATATCAGGGACTTCTGGGTCAAAATCATTGGCATTGAGGACAATATCCATGACACTTCTACGGAGATATTGCACTTGTTCTGGGTCGTAATCATCAATGCTGATTTCTGATTCAAAGTCATTCAGCCCCAATTTAATGTCTGTGAGACCGTGATTTAACTTTTGTTTTTCTGGAATATGTGCTTGAAACAAAGAGCTACCAGCAAATGACATTTCTCTGTGTTTGCGAATCGCATCAGGCATTCCGTGTTCTTTCTCTGCAAATAAATCTGACAAGTCACCTTCTGTATCGGTATCGGTATTTAAATCAGAATTTGAGTCGTCAATGACTGAACTCTGAATGTCATTTTCAAATTGTGACGTCTCACTTGAGGAGGCATCAAACTGTGGTAAGTCTTCTTCGTCCCCAGCCCCAAAATTGCCAGAAAGCATCTCGTCCAATTCCAAACCTTCTTCTTTTTCACTGAAAGCATCTTGACTTTCATCTGTTCCAAAATTGTCAGAGAATGTCTCATCTAACTCCAAACCTTCTTCTTTTTCACTGAAAGCATCTTGACTTTCATCTGTTCCAAAATTGTCAGAGAATGTCTCATCTAACTCCAAACCTTCCTCCTCTTCATTGAAAATATCTTGACCTTCATCTGTCCCAAAATTGTCAGAGAATGTCTCATCTAACTCTAAACCTTCCGATACTTCGTTGGATTCTGGCACCCTAAAATCCAGTTGAGGTTCATCTTCTAATGCTTCGCTATCCAAACAAAGCGTGTCATCTTCAAAATCTGGCACTTCTTCAAGATTCAAGGTTTCAAACTCTTTCTGCGATGTCTCCGAATGGTCATAGAAGAGGTTGTGAATGAGGCTTTTCTCATCGCCTGCAACATCTTGCGTTTCGCATGCTTCTTCATAAAGAGTTTCAGACGAATGAGCATGGAGGTCGGGCAATGCAAGACGAATCTGGCTCATCAAGTCTTTTGCCTCAAATGGACGGCGAAGCCACCCTTTAAAACCCATGTCAAGAAGCGTTTGTTTGTCCACTTGAGACTTGGCATCTAGCAATGCCACAGCAGGCATACTTGAGCTTAATAACGTTTGTATTTTAGAATAATGTTTGAGGTCTATGAGAACAAGGACTTGGTCTCCAACTGCAAGAGCATCAGAGAATTTTTGGGGATTAAGTTCTTGATGAGTCTCCAAATCATGACGTTTCAACGTTTGTGCAATGAGATTTTGAACAATTTGGCTTTCTTCAAGAACCAGAACAGTCTGTGGCATCGTATCTGGAATGAGCAGTAAGTTAAGAAAAATTTCAGCTTCTAAAACTATATCTTATACATTTGTTGATAGCAAGCAAACTTTTATCTGTTTGAATAGGTGAATTGATGACGATTTTATCAAAATACATTGCAAAAGATTTTACCAAATTTTTTGCTTTGCTTTTAACGACTTTTTTATCTATTACCTTGTTTTCCATTTTTTTTGGTCATCTCAAAGAGACTTTTTCAGGAGGGGAAGAGCTGATTCTTTTTTTGAAGGAAACCGCCTTGCTCATTCCCTTTTTCTTGGAGTCAGTTGTCCCTTTAACCGTCTTACTTTCGGCAATCGCAACATTTGGGAGTTTAAGCCGTTTTTCAGAAATAGTTGCCATGCAATCTGCGACGATGGGAATTTGGAGGCTTTGCAGACCCGCTTTGTTGATTGGGATTGGAATCGCCTTGATGATGTATTTTGTGCAAAATTATGTTCAACCTGTGCTTGACAAGCATTTAGGAATTGTAGAAGAAGACACCTTTGAAGATTCTTGGCAGTTGGGACTCAACTCTGTCTATTATTTTGGAACACGTCCCAGTTCTCTTGAGTTTGTAGAATCGCTTCAATATTTCACTTGGGACCCAGACTCTTATGCACCTTTAGAGACGATTTCTGCACAACGTGGGCAACGTCTTGATGACCAATGGTTTTTACAAGAAGTGTATCGTCGTCAATTTTTTGACAAAGCCATAGGCTACCAATACGCCAAGCAAGAGCAAAATAGTATGGAACAATTAGACTGGATTGGGAAACAGATCAACCAGCAATACCACCATGTGCCTTTTTTTGAGCTTTATCAACAACTCATAGAGAGACAAAACTTGGGTCTGACTTCAACAGCGATGGAGTCAGAACTCCACTATAAGTTAGCTTATCCTGTTTCAGTCTTGATGATGATTGGCATTGGAACAATCTTGGGTGTGTCTCATCACAGACAACAAAAATCAGGAGAGAACATTGCCATCAGTTTGGTTTTGGGTCTGTTATTTTGGATATTGAACCAAACGTTGTTTGCTCTTGGCAAGTCTGGCGACCTTTCTCCTTTTATGGGGGCATGGGGCGCCAATTTGCTATTTAGTTTGATTCTACTCAAAGGACTGATTTGGAAGCCTCATTAGGTCTGACAATCTTTTGATAATTTCTAAGTTTTTGGATTCATCAAATATTTGGAAAGTAAGGAATCCCACCTTGACGCCCTCAAAGATGCCTCTTGGATTGCCTCAAGCACTCGTTCTATGACGATAGGTTTTTCAAAATAATCATAAGCTCCTCCCCTCATACATTGTATGACATATTCAGAGTTGCTAAAGGCACTCATAATATAGACTTGAATCAGAGGATTGTATGATTTAATGTCATTTAGCAAGGTGATTCCGTCAATTTCAGGCATGCAAATATCAGTCAACACGACTTGAAAGTAGCTTCTTTCAAGTGCGGCTAAGGCAGACTCTCCATCTGGTTCAATACTCACATAATGACCTGCATCGGTTAATGACCTCTGCAAAAGTAACCTCACATTGTCATCGTCATCAACCACTAAAATTCTTAAAGGTTTGAGAGTTTGAGCTTGTACCATAATAAATTTAGAAAATAGGTTGTCAAATCAATCTAGCACAGTATCTTGAATTTGAGAAAACAGTTCAGCAATGTCTAGTTTAGGAATCTTTTCCCAGTTCATCATATCGCAAATGTAGTGGTAAAGTTTTTGTTTAGAAAGCCCGCGTTTTTGCCAATGCACATGAATTTTCAATGTTGTTTGGTTCAATGCCTTACCGTCTAGTTCCCTACTAAACAAGAATTTTAATGCACTGTCAGGGTAATTTTTCAAAAATGAAATGGTGGCTTCTTCTGTAATTCTCCCATGACCGTAGATGACATCAGCATCCATTTGCTCTTGACTGGACTCAGACTTTTCATCTATTTGAAAATCCTCCTCCAAGTCCACAGGCTCTTGCAACATTTCATTTTGTTGAGGGACTTCAGTTTGAGGTTTCGTAACGGGCAGAGTCTCTTGGGCAGGGAGCTGATGATGCTCAGATAATTGGGTTTGAGCAGGCAATGACTCTGTTTGATATTTAGGCTCGTTCGCTTGAATTTCTGGAGCATGAATAAGAGAAAAAGCAGGGGGTGGATTTTCTGGGACGTAAACAGGATTGACAAACAACCCTGCACGCCTTTGACGCTCCCATTCTATGATTGGGTCGTAAGGAGTCGTATCACCAATCAATTCAATAATTTGGTTTGGGGCAATCCACGTCTCTTGCGTCTCTTGCAATGTATAAGGGATTCGTTTAGGCATGTTTTGACTCCAGACCCTCCCTTCTTGAGAAATAGTAGAAGGTTCATAGTATGCAGGAACATTCGTACGCAATCCCCAAATTTGACGCAATTCATTCAAAAACGATTCTACTTGATAGCCTGAAAGAGACATGGAGTGATTGATAAAATTATTGTTTGAGCCGTAAGAGTCTCCCAACCTTCCCAGCTTTTGCTTGGGTTTTGAAATAACGTCTTGCTTGTTCTTGTTGCGAAAGACGTTGCAACTCCCCTGACACTTGATGAAGTTGCTTTTGCAAATGACCTTGAAATTGCTCCTCGCTTTGAGAAATGTTTTGCAATGCCTGTTCAATGCCTGACAATAGCTTCTCCTCAGACTCCGTGTAACGTCTTGAATGCTCTGTATGCCAGTAGCTCAAAGCATTGTCTGTTTGTTCCAACTGCTGAATGATGTCATCTTTTTGACGCAAAATGGTTGCTAAACTTGAGGAATCTATGGAGGTAAATTGCCGTTGTGCCAGCTCAAACCACTGACGAAGCAACTCAATTTTTTTTTGAAGCAAGAACTGAAGGTCTTTTGAAAAAATAGGGTTTTTAGTCATGTTTCAATCCTATTCAGTCAAATACTGTAAAAACTTCTGATTGTTTTCAAAACATTCTGAAACATAACTTTCAATATTCTGCTGGCAACGTTCGTAACGTGTGAGTGCTTCATCGGCAGGAGAACGTAAATCTTTGGTGTATGTTTCAAAGTAGGGCATGAGTGTTTTGGCATGTTGAACGGGGGCATGTTCCAAAGCAATTTCGTATATTCTCCTTGCCAAACGTCCCAAATGCAACCCGCCAACTTCTGCCACCATGCCATCTTTGGCAGCCGCATGGCAAAATGTTTCATAATCATCAGCCTTGAGTTCCATCAGCATTGACCACGCTTTTTCAAAAACAGCTTCGTGATAATTGAGTAATCCCAGCAAAACAGGGGGTGCATCAATGAAGGCTAAAGGCATGGCATCAAAACTACGAAATTCAATAAAAGTTTTCAAACGCACTTCAGGAAACAACATTGCTAAGTGCTGTTGCCATGCAGAGGATAAATGGTTTTGCACCAGTTCATCACGTAGCAGCTGCCGAAAAGTTTGATTGCGAGTGTCTTGAAACTGACCATCAAGCTCCAAAAAATAGGGGGAGGCGTCTAATGCCCACTGAATATAATCGTCAAGCTGAAAAGATTCTTCCAAAAATGGTTTTGGTAAGCCAGCCCTTGAATTGTCAGTATCACGCCAAATGTGGTAACGAAAGGATTTGTAACCAGAAGCAGAGCCTGCTAGCAATGGGCTATTTGCAAATAAACCTGCCAAGAATGGAGACAAACGATTGCACAAAACAAACTTCTGTTGTAAATCTTCTTGACTGAAGTAGTCCAAACTGCTTTGCACACTAGAGGTCATTTTCATCATCTGCTGACCTCTTGTGCCAACCTTTTGCATGTGTGGGAACATGATGTGATACCGTGATTTGTGAACTAAGGGGATTTGTTCTAAAGTCAGCATAGGGTGAGTGCCTTCTGCCAATAGATTCACTTGATGCCTCTCAAAAACACGATAAAGTCCTGCCAAAAAACGTAAAGTAGGTGCATTAGAAAAGTTTTCAAAGCTCACAGGATTCCCTGAAAATTCCAGCTGTCCACCGGGTTCAATGGTCACGTTTCCATCTGTCCCCTTCAAACCAATCACTCTGCTTTGTTCCAAAATGTGCTGAATTTCATCAAATTTGGCAAGCTCCTGTCCCAATTCTTCAATCAGCTGATAAAGACTATGCTCACCTTCCAACGCAACGGGAGTCTGTTGGTTTTGCATTAAAAAATACTCATATTCAACACCAATGGTTGGATTTGATGCTTCTCTCACAGAAGAGAAATTGAAGAAATAAGGTTGAAGATGCTCCATGAAGACGCCTTAAAGTTGGTGAACTGTTTGGTTGGATTCAAAGCGAAAATCGCTTATAATTGCTTCCTCTTAAAATAAAGTGAAATGAAACAACTGATTGCAGACTTCATACAATATTTGAAAATCAAAAAATACTCAAATCATAGTATTGAAAGTCATCAATTAGACCTCTTTCATTTTGAACAATGGCTAGGAGAAGGGCAAGTCGTCTCAAAAACAGATGTTGCCAATGTTGCACTGCCTATGCTTCAAAAATACATGAACGATTTAGAAAGTCGCTGCAAGCCAAGAACAGTCGCAAGACACCTTTCATCACTTAAACTTTTCTTCCACTTCCTAGTGCAAATCCAAGCAGTTCAATACAACCCGATGAGGAACATCAAATTTCCTGAAATTGAATATGAACTGCCTGAAGTGCTGTCTGCCAAGGAAGTCATCGCCTTGCTAGAAGCACCTCCCAAGTATCATTTTTTGGGAATCCGAGACCGTGCCATGCTTGAGTTTGCATATTCCACTGGTGCAAAAATAGAAGAAATCATCAACCTTGATGTAGATGACCTCCTGTTGGAAGAAGGAGTTGCCAAAATTAAAGGAAAGCGAATGCGTCTTGTTCCCATCAGTAAAAAAGCCAAAGAATGTCTGGAAGTCTATTTGAATGAAGGGTCAAGGCAGTATTATTTAAAAGGCTCTGCTTCCAAGTGTTTGTTTGTCTCTCAACAGAGTAAAAGACTGCACCGTGTGAGCTTTTGGAATATTGTGAAGCGGCACGCCCAAACTGCAGGAATTACAAAGCGGATTAACCCACGTATTTTAAGACATTCGTTTGCCTCTCATCTCATTGAACAAGGTATGGACTTGACAACCATTCGTACCCTGTTCGGATACGTCAGCCTTGATGCAACCATGCAGTATGCTCACATTAACAGACCTCACTATGACACCGTCTTTCACGACAAACACCCAAGAGGTCAAAACATGTCTCAAAAATTGAAAAAAACAGCTCAAAAATAAAGTGATTCCCAAAAGAACGATATGAAAATCGCAATTATGACTATGAAAGGAGGTCAAGGCAAAACAGCTCTTGCCATCAGCCTTGCTGACCGAATTGCCAAAGCAGGTAGAAGCGTCTTACTCATTGACTCTGACGTGCAAGCAAACATTACCACAGTGTTTCAAAGAGACCACGTCTCTAATCTTGCCAACTTAATTTTAGGGCATGTGGAAGAATTTGAATTTGTTCAACTTTCTCAAAATTTTGACTTTTTGCCATCAGGGGGAAAGTTGTTACCAGAAGCCTCACGTTACATCAGCGCCTCCAGATTCCGTGAAACAATCTTGAAAAAACTTTGCCAAAACCTTTCACAGAATTTTGTCATTTTTGACTGCGCACCCAGCTGGAATGAAATCAATGAAAATATCCTCATGTATGTAGATTATGTCATCATTCCCATTGTCACAGACTATCTTGGATACAGCGGTTGCGACCAAGCGATGGCATACATTGAAGGGTTAAAACAAGACTCATGCGGTGCATGCCATGCAGAGATTTTAGGCATTGCCATTACCAGAATCAATCATCGTACCAACATTGCCAAAACGGTGCTTCAAGAACTTCAAAATCGGTGGTCTCATCTCCTGTTTCAAAGTATGATTGAAGACTCTGTTTCTATTCAAGAAGCCCCTGCGTTTCATCAAAGTATTTTTGACTACAAAGGGGGCAAAACCAAAGGGGCGTTCATGTATGAAGCACTTTGCAAAGAAATCCTAGAACGGATTGTTTACAAACAATCGCAATCACAGAAAGAGTCATAAGGAGTCATTTAAAAAATGTCACAAAAAATACTCATCACCCCACGTTCTTTGACTGCTGAAGGACATGAATCCTTGAGCCTTTTCACCCAAGCAGGCTATGAAGTCCTTTACTGCACCAAAGGACGAACACCCTCCACAGAAGAACTGTTGCAACTTATTCCAGACTGTGTAGGCTGGCTTGCAGGAGTAGAGCCAGTCTCTCCTCAGGTGATTGCCAGCGCTAAAAAACTTCGTGCCATCAGCCGTAACGGAGTTGGCATAGATAATCTTCCTTTGCAAGAATTACAACAAAGAAACATTCCAGTCTTGCGCGTAGAGGGAGTTTTAGCACAATCTGTTGCAGAACTCGCTATCGGATTGATGTTTTCTGCATTAAGACAGATTCCGATGATTTGTGCAGGAATCAAAGCAGGGCGTTGGGAAAGACCGAAGGGACAGGAATTTGCAGGCAAAACAGTTGGAGTCATTGGCTATGGCAATATTGGTTCTCATTTGGCTCACATCGCCTCTGTCTTAAATGCTCATGTCTTGGTCTGTGACCCTTTTCTTGAAAATTGTCAATATCAACATGTTCCTTTGAAGACTCTTTTGGAGAAGTCTGATTTGATTTCTCTGCACTGTCCTGCTTTGACCAAAACTTTGATTGACCAAGAAGCTCTACAAAACATGAAACAAGGCACTGTCTTAATCAATACTGCTCGCGCTCAGCTTGTTGACCCTGATGCTGTGCTAGATGCCCTCAAGTCTGGAAAACTGGCATGTTATGCCACTGATGTTTATGAACAAGAACCACCTGCCACCTCTGACTTAATCCAACATCCACATTGCATCACAACTAGCCACATTGCAGGTTCAACACAGCAAAGTTTTGACAAGGTCACTCGCCATGCCGTCCATAATCTGCTCAATGCTTTATCCAATACCTTGCAAAACTCCTGATTTCAGTCTTTTGAGAGTTTGCTAAAAGCAAGTTTAAAATTGTCTTTGAGTCCAAGAAGGAGACTTTTCTTCAAAAAATCTAGGGGTGTCCGTGATGCGCCTCCTGTCTTTGCCATCAAGTGGTGTGATGTAGAGTTTGTATGTTCCTGATTTGTTGGAGGAGAATGCCAGCATTCTGCCATCAGGAGACCATGCAGGTTGTTCAGAATGAGACCTCCCTTTCGTAATCTGCCGAGACATTTCACCAAAAATGTCCATCACATAAATTTGATCGTATCCCATCACTGTTTTAGTGAGAGCTAAAAGCCTGCCGTTTGGATGCCATTTAGGGTCAGCATTGCGTTGACCTGTGAAGGTGATGCGGAAAGTCTCCCTTGTTTGTAGATACATCAAATAAATCTGTTCACTCCCGCCTCTGTCTGAGACAAATAACAAATATTTCCCATCAGGCGAAAGTGCAGGCGAGGCTTCAATAGAAGAATGAAACGTCAAACGCAGCAGCGATTTTTGGGAGATGTTGAATTGATAAAGTTCTGGATTCCCATCTTTGCTCAAATTCAAAATCAAATGACTCTGGTCTGGAGACCACGTCCCACCGCTATTGATTCCGCGATATTCTCCCAAAGTCGTCTCTGGCGTTTCTAAACTGTTATAAACCAACGTATTTTTTCTTTGACCCAAGGCAGTATAAACAATGGCATCTCCCTGAGGAGACCATCTCGGAGCAATGTTAATCGCTTGGTTTTTAGAAATGCGAGCCAATCCTCTGCCATGCGTGTTGATTCTGGCAATAATCTTTTTACGTTTAGGTTGTTTAAAAGTGAAAGCCAGAGTAGAACCTAAAACCCCTGATGTGCCTGTGACAGACTCCACTAATTGATTGATGGCATTCATAATTTCTTGTTCATTGATGACAAGCCTCCTTTGAAAAGGCGTCAGGGCATTTTTAAGCTCAATCACCAACTTAGCTTCCTCATCAATTCCAACTTGCAAAGTGAAGTCTGGGGATTTTTTTGAGGAACAATAAGTTCCTCTTTGTTGGGAATACACCACAAAGACGCCACTCCAACATAGATTTTTTTTCAAAATGGCAATGTAGCGGTATCCTTGTAAATTCTGCTTGATAGATTCAGACTCTTCCAACGCAATGCTAAATCTGGCAAAGTTCATGTCCCTTATTGTGATTTCATCATCAGAATAAGTTTGTGCATGAACAAAATGAACCGAAACGATGAACGACAAAAGCAGTGGCAAAATAAGTTTCATAAGCATTTTATTTGGGAGAAATGTTAACAATGACAATGTAAGGTGGATTCTGTGCAAGGGCTTCGCTCAAAGGAGGAAATGTTGCTTTTTTCAGTGCATTGCGTGCCACAAGGTCAAAGCTGGCATTCCCGCTAGAACGAAGTTCTTCCAACTCCTGCAACTCTCCTTGCAAACCTATGACCAATTTGACACGCATCACCAAATCAGACTCAAAAGTTTGTGGGGCAACTAAACGGATTTGATTGGCAATGGCTTGATTGTATGCCAACTTTTCTGTACTCAACTGCTCAGTGTTTGGTTGCCCTGCATTGGACTGTGGCGACGTTTGGACTTCTTCTGTTTGCGTGTCTTCAGTTTCAATCGGAACTTGTGGAAGTGTTGGAGACGTCTGGATTTTGGGAAATTCAATTTTAAAATCTGTGTGAGAAGCAACCGTTTGTGAAGCTGATGGAATGGAAAGCGATGCTTTTTCTACTGGAGTCAATGTTTTTTCCAAAGGAACAATGTTTGTTTTGGTGGATTCTTGTGTTTGAATTTGCGGGAGTGTCTCAGGAGCTTGTGGATTGAGACTATTGAGACTCTTAGCAAGGCTGGGTGTTGTTTTGGTTTTGGTGGTCGGTTGCGAAAAATTTGAATCAATGCGTGTTTTACGTAGTTTTTTTTCAACCAAACGAGTGGCGTTAGAATCAGGCTTTAATTTCCTTGATGATGAGAAGTTTCCACGATTCAACGGTTGACTAGTCAGTTTTGACACCGTTCCAAGAGGCACTTGAGGCTTGGGGTTTAGGGTGGGTTTGGCAAAACTCAAGTTTTTGGGAGGACGTGGCACGAGGGGCTTGGCTTTTGGTGGAACAGGTGGGGGCTTGACGATGTTTTGGGGCTTGTTCTTGATTTCAACTTTTTTTGGTTTTTCAACTTTTTTGGGTTTTTTGGGTTTTTTAGCTTTTTTTGGCTTGACAGTAGATTTTGGTTGACTAGACTGTTTCGGAGTCGCAAGAATGACAGCAACTTGTATGCGTTGGGGCGTTGAAATAGTGGGCTTTGTCGGGGGGTGATTAAGGAGAAAGAAAAGTAAGACTGCAATGTGTAAAATAAAAACAATTCCAACAATGCTATAAAAACTATTGAAAAAACGAATGAATGAGTGAAGAATAGATGCCTTGTAGTGTAGCTTATGAGTAGAGTCCATATCATTTTTAAGGGCTTTCAAGCTCCTGCTGTCAATGTTGCTGAAATCATTGGCATTTTTTACTAACCTACTTTTATTGAAGTCAATCCTATGAATAAATCACAATTTGTTGCAGAAATTGCAAAGAAAACGAATCAAACCAAGTCTGAGACAGAAGCCTGTGTCAACGCCACTCTTGAAGTCATTCAAGAGTCTCTCGCCAAAGGAGAAACCATTCCTCTAATTGGTTTCGGAACATTTTCCATCACAACGCGTGCCGCACGCACAGGAAGGAATCCCCGCACAGGAGAACCCATTAACATTCCTGAATCTAAAAGTGTGAAGTTTAGCGCTGGTAGCAAGCTCAAAGAAGCGATCAAAGGCTAACTTCCTCCCCTCCTTTTGGTACAAAAGTGCAATGCTTTTGTGCCAAGCCTGCTTTGCACAACTACCTTTGGACAATTACATTCTTTCAGGTGGTGTGATTCCCAACAACAACAATCCTTGCCTCAACACTTTTCCCACTGCATCAAATAGCAAAATTCTCGCTTGTTGAGTTTTGACGTTTTCTGCATTTTGGACAGGACATGTTTGGTATGCACGATTGAATTTTTTGGCAGTTTCAAAAAGATAACGTGCCAGAAGTGAAGGTCTGAATGTCTCGCCAGCAGAAAAAACAACTTCATTGAAAAGAGAAAGTTTGCGAATGAGAGACTGCTCATGGACATGAGTGAGATGTGAAAAAATGTCTTCATCTTGGTTCAAAGACACTGGGGCAACTTTACGCAAAATGCTCTGGATTCTGACATAAGTGTAAATTAAGTAACTTCCCGTCTCTCCTTCAGAACGAAGCCAGTCTTCCATAGAAAACACAATCAACTTATTGGGGGCTTGATTCAACATGCCATACTTGACTGAAGCAGAGGCGACAAGTCTTGACGTCTCCTGAATCTCTGAATCCTCCCAAATTCCTTGATACTCTGACAAATAATGCTCATAAACATATTGCTCCATCTCTTCTTGTAATTGAGAAAACAGAATGACCGTTCCCTCCCGTGAACTCATTTTGCCAGCAGGCAATGTGACTAATCCATAAGGCAGGTGAAAGCATTGCTGAGCTTGGGGGTATCCCATTTTGCGAAGAGTTGCAAACATTTGCTGAAAGTAAAGCGTCTGCTCTGCCCCGACAACATAAATGGAACGTTCAATTTGGTATTGTGAGAATTTTTTTTTGGCAAGTGCAAGGTCTTTGGTGGAGTAAAGAGAATTGCCATCAGACTTGAGCAGTAGAAAAAAACCAAGATTTTGTTCAGAATCTTCGTCAAGGTTGATTCCAACCGCACCCTCTGAATATTCAAACACTCCTTGCTCTAAGCCCTCAAGGACAAGCTCTTTGCCCAGCTTTTCCACCTCCGATTCATAAAAACATTCATCAAACTGCACATCAAGCCATTTGTAAATGGCATCAAAATCATCTAACGACCATTGCCTTGTTTTTTGCCAAATTTGATAAACTTCACTCTCTGGATTGTCAAGGTCTTTTAAAAGATGACTGATACGTTCGTTGGCTTTGGCTTTTTCTTCTCCTTGTAACTCTGACAGCTTTTGCACTGCTTGCGTGTAAAGACCGCCAAGCCATTGTCCTTTGAAGGTTTCAGGTGGTGTTTGATGAAGATTGTCCAGATAAAACCAAAGGCATTTGGCAATGTGAGTCCCAACGTCTCCAATGTAATTGACTCCTTTGACCTGATACCCATTGTAAACGTAGAGTTTGCACAAGCTGTTGCCAAGTGCTACATTCCGCATATGTCCCACATGAAAGCCTTTGTGAGTGTTGGGCTGTGAGTATTCAATCATCACACGTTCACGTGAGGTTGACGAGTTGATTGTAAAAAAATGCCCGCTCAAGATGGAGGGTAAAAGGCTTTGAGCAATAGAGACAGGGTTGCAAGTCAAATTTAAGTATCCCCCTTCTTGAGAAACTGCTTTGATGAAATGAGCCTGCCCTAGCTGAGATTGAATGACCTCTTGCAATGATTCTGCAATTTTAGCAGGTGCTTGACGTAAGGTTTTGGCAAGTCTGAAGCATGGGAACGCATAGTCTCCCATCTCCTCAGAGGGGGGAGTTTCAAGCCATTCCTCCAAATTCTCAAAAAATTCTCCATACTTTGATTCAATCGCCTGACTCACCAAAGCACAGACTTCTGAACGTATAGGATTCCTCACAAATTCCATTTGAACGCTCATTGAGTAAATGCAATAGACTCTAAAATCTCCATAGAGTCTAAGATCCGACCTGTTCCAATCGCAACGCTAGTTAAGGGGTCGTCTGCATGAGACACAGGAAGTCCTGTGCGTTCTCTCATCAGAATATCAAGACCTGACAGCATAGAACCCCCACCGGCGAGAATCACGCCTTTGTCCACCAAATCCGCAGCTAATTCAGGGGGTGTTTTTTCCAATGCCGTATGCACAGCATGGACGATGGTCTCACAAACATCTGCAATGGCTTTGCGGATTTCCATGTCATTCAATTCCTTGACTTTAGGAATCCCTGTTACTAAATCACGACCTTTCACGTCAATCGTGCGGGTTTCAGGCAAGGGGTATGCAGAACCAATTTGCATCTTAATATCTTCTGCGGTGCGTTCTCCGATGAGAATGTTATATTTTTGTTTGACATACTGAATGATGGTTTCGTCAATCTTATCGCCTCCAACTCTTGTAGAGTCGCTATAAACGATGCCTGCTAATGAGATGACTGCCACTTCTGTTGTGCCGCCTCCAATGTCAACCACCATGTTCCCGCTTGGACTCATAATAGGCAACCCTGCCCCAATCGCTGCTGCCATTGGCTCTTCTACCAGATACACCTCCTTAGCCCCTGCTGACTTGGCTGACTCACAAACGGCACGCTTTTCAACTTGTGTAATGCCAGAAGGGACAGCAATCACAATTCTAGGACGCATCTTTAAAAAACTCTTCGCTGTGACACGATTGATGAAGTAACGCAACATCTCTTCTGCCACTGCAAAATCAGAAATCACTCCATCTTTCATGGGTCTCACAGCAAAGATGCTTCCCGGCGTCCTGCCTAACATGACCTTCGCTTCATCTCCCACTGCCAGAATCTTTTTTTGCCCAAAACGGTCTTGCTTCACTGCCACCACAGAAGGCTCTCTAATCACAATCCCTTTGTTCCTCACAAAGACAAGCGTGTTTGCCGTGCCTAAATCAATGGCAATGTCATCAGAAAGATACTCAATGAATGGAATGCCCATGAATTTATGGCTTTTTGGAAGTGTTTGAGAGTTTTTCTCGCTGGATAATGCGTCCGCGGTTGAGGTCATAAGTAGAGACTTCTACCTTGACAACATCACCCACCATGACACGAATTTTGTGCATCTTCATCTTGCCTGAAAGCCGCCCCGTAATGACATGCCCGTTGTCCAGTTCTATACGAAAAATTCCTTTTGAGGAATCCACGACTTTTCCGTCCAAGGTGATTTTATCTTCTTTGTTTGATTGTTGGGTCAAAGTACCTCTTGAAATAAAATGATTAAGTTGGTCAATCCTTTCTTGAAAAAAAGGATTTTTTGGAAAAAACCAAGACAGTGTAGCAAAAAATGAAATTAATCAAAAGCATTGGCAGAAGTTGCCCAAATGTTTTTGACCAATTAAACTCCAAATGACGCAAAGCAGGGACCGCATCGCCTATCACAAAAATTAAAATTCCAAGTGCCACAGACGTCTCAAACGTTGTCTCATTTGACCCAAATAATTTGCCAAAAATGCTCACAATGAAGGTGATGACAAACGACTTTAAAACGAGGGAAGAGACGACATATTGAATTGGCAAAAACTCTGCCACGATGAACACAAGCCAGCAATAAAACGCCATTGAAAGACCAAAGTGAACAGCATGACCAATTTGACAATGATGAACCAGTTTTTTCAACAACATCACCACTGTGAAAGACTCACGTTGCGGTCTAAAAATCAAAGCAGACGATGTAAGAACTGCCAAAGTAGAAAGGGAATCTACAAACAACCACTTCCAAAGTTGCCAAGGAGTACTGAATCCCAAAATGTAGCCTTGTGTCCATGACACCAGCGGACCCAGTGCCACTAAGACCAGAGAAAAAATGAAAACCCTAGCAAAAAGACTCCAATACACATTTTGGATTAAAGGACGGACTGCCATTGCCAAGAATGAGCCAATCAGAAAGACTTGAGCCATTTCTTCAAGTCCTGCATCAAGGGGCAGATTTTGCGTCAACAGTTGTACAGCAAAATAAGAAAGCCCTATGCTTGGCGTTGCCAACAAGGAATATTTAGGCGTTTTCAAAACTTCAAAAGACTAAAGAATACCTTCATTGTCCATGGAACGACTCAATTCTTCTATCAACGATTGCGCTCTTGGATATTCTTGAATAGTCATCAGCGATTTTTGAGCCTTTTGTAGCACGGCATGCCTCCATTTTTGCGGAAGCGTAATTTTCAAAAGAGAATCAGCAATCCGATAAAAATAAAGAATCGTATTGGCATATTCAAACATGATGGCTTTGTAAATGTCCCCCTTGCCAAGAGAACTAGCTTTGCCCACAGCATGCCCGTAGTGGTGGTGTGCCTCTTTGAAAGCATCTTGAATCTCTTTTTTGGTGTTCTTGTCCCTCTGTCCATTTTCAAAACGACCCACAATAAAAATCATGCGGCTCATGCCTAATCTGCCTTTTAAAAAATAGCCAATAGGAGAATTGGGTTCTACTTGAATGAACAGGTCAACGTACTCATTCCCCACCTCATGCAGAAGCAGAACGTATCTGATGGAACTCACCATCGCCACCATTTTTTTGACAATGCGGTCTTTAGCATCTTCTGTCTCTTCTGTCTCAGTCACTCCAACGTATGCTTGACGTATCTCTTTCATGGTCAAAGTGGCATTGGCATTGGTCTCTTGAATCCCTTTGTTGGCATGAGCTTGATACGCGCGAATGATTTGCATGTTCTTTTTGATGTTAAAGAGACGTTCCTGCAACGATTTCCTTTGCTCAGCATAGCCACCTGACCCTTGCGAACTTGGCGAGTCCAAAATCTTCTCCAGCTGTTCGTAAGACGCACGCAGCTTTTCTGATAATTTAGAAAAATAAAGGTTTTGAGACCACACTGCCACTTGCAAGCCTTGCAAGCTGACTTCTGACAAAGAACAAGCCGTCATCGCTTGTAAAAAAAGACTTCGGTAAAGTTCCACAGGAAAATCACGTGTTGCCTTACCAATCGCAGAGACCAAGCCAAGTCTGGCGAATGAGTCCCCGGGCGTCCGTTTGAGAGTACGGACAAAGTCTTCTGTTTTTTTGGTAGGGTGATGCCTTGCCACTTCCAGCCCGTTGGTCTCTTCACTAGAAGAACTCCTTTTGACAATGTAAATCGCACGATTCAGAAAATTCATGTTCTGAATGTCCAAAATGTCTTTTTTACGATTTTTAATGTCTTCTGCCCAATGTTCCACCGTTCCCGGGACGTTGCCGATGTTGTCTGCACGGATTTTAATGCCACGCAATCCATTCTTAGGGTCTGTGTTTGCAAATCCTGAAGGACCAAACTTGTCCTCATTTAAAATCTCAGCTTCCTCTTTGTCTTCCATATTTTAGTGAATGTCTTTTTTGGTGAGTAATGAATCAAGATAAGGGATGAGTTTCTCTTTCAAAAAAAATTGTTGTTCTTTGGGGTGTACTGTCAAATGATGTTGTTTAGAAGGTTCTGAAATGGGTTGCCATCTGGCAGGAGGCACACTTGGGTCAAAGATAGTCAAAGTTTGAGTATTTGCCAAACCTGCAAGGTGGCTGACTCCTGTTGAATTAGAGATTAAAAGGTCTATGGCACTGAAAAATTTGACGTCTGCAAGCACTCCTTCTGTTGCCATATAAACAGGCAGTTGCTTTGCCAAAGGGTGTGCTTGCATTTTTTGCAAAAGGACGCCTTCATCAGGACCAAACGAAAAAACAGGCATCGCTTGTTTTGTGTTTTTCAGATGCAAAGCAAGGTCAATGTACTCTTCCAACGTCAAGTTCACTTTAGCAGAACCCCCACTGCCGGGGTGCAACACAATCACTTTTGAACCTTCAGAGATTTGATAACGTGTGCAAAATTTTGCAAAGTTTTCAGAAACCTCTTGTTTGGAAAAATACACCAAAGGGCGTGGAAAATCAAAATGATGAACGTCAAGGGCTTTTAACAAATCCAAATTATACTCCCATTCTGTTTGGGTGCAACGTGAACGTCTTTGGGTGATTCTATGGTTAGCAAAAAGCTGTGCCAACTTCGTTGCAGGGGCAATCCGTTTGGGAATGCCTTCCATGAACAAAGCATAAGTTAAAGGCAAATCAGCAAATAAAGCAAGAGCAACGTCAAATTGGGCTTCTCGCAACTGCTGTCTGAATTGCGACAGCTTTGATGGGTCAAACACCATGACATGATTGAACCAACCCAGCGAAGCCAGCGAAGAAGCAAAGCCTTGATTAACAGGTGAGACACAAGCAGTCAGAGAGTCTTCAGGGAACGCCTGACGAAGCACGTAAAAAGCAGGTAATGCTAAGACAAAATCACCCAGCTTGTCATGGCGACTCATCAAAATCTTCATATCCAGATTGTAAAAAAGGGATTCTTGCTTGGGGGCAAGTTGCTTAACTTCACAAACGTCAACGTTGGTCTGAGGCTTTGGAATTGGGGGTTTGAATCTTTGGAGGGGGCGTAAAAAAACGTTTCCTGTCCCAGTGAGGGACTCTGTCTTTTTGCGGTTCTTCAGGTTCTGGGGCTGGTCTTAATTTGGAGACCACGCCTGAACAAGTCACCTCTACCATTTTTGGTGAATAAACCCCAAGGCTCAAGACAGTCCATAAGGCTTGCGTGGGTGAGGTGAAGGAATGCACTTGGTAAGCACGTCCTTGTGGGCAGTCAGAAAAAATATCAATGCTGCCATTGCCAACCAATCCCCAAGCATAAAAATCAATTTCGTAAACCACCTTTTCAGCAGAAGGCGTCTCGTAAGGCAGAATGACACGGTTAGAACAACCGATGAGAACCAATGCCATGCTTAATAACTTCAAAAACTTCAAACATTTCATGTGAGATAACGTTTTTTAAGGGCGTGAGGCACTTCACATTTGACGGCTTCAAATAATGACTTCAAACTTCAAGAGAATTTGGGCAATGGCTGGACAAGGCTGGTGGATTGAAGGCAGACAAGGCAGAAAACCTTGTCTGTGTCGTGTGGCATTAAAAATTAATTTTGGTAGGAGTGTGGACATCGTCAGATGACGCAGCACCATTGCCTGCTTGACCCCAAAGATCATTTCCCCAAGTCCAAAAGCTGTCATCTGACTTAACAGCCATACTTGCCGCATTGCCTGCGGCAATGGCTTTCCAGTCTGTGTCGCTGCCAATCTGTTGTGGGCTGGTCTGGTTGGTACGCCCTGCTCCGTTGCCAAGTTGCCCGTTCCAGTCATTCCCCCAAGCCCAAAGCGTCCCATCTTCTCTGAGTCCGATGGTGTGAGCCCTTTCATTGTCTCCATTAGAGCCTCCCGCAACGGCTTTCCAGCTGGTGGCAGTACCAACCTTGACAGGAGAGCTTTGGTTTGTTGTGTTGCCAAGACCAAGTTGCCCTCGTCTATTATACCCCCAAGCCCAAAGCGTCCCGTCTTTTTTAATGGCAAAGCTGGAGTGGCGTCCTGCAAAAGCAGCCTTCCAATCTTTGTCTGAACCAATTTGAGCAGGCGTCAGAACATTGTCAAAAGCCCCGTCGCTGTCAGCATCTATCCCTCCATTGCCAAGCTGTCCTGACGCATTGTTGCCCCAAGCCCAAAGCGTCCCGTCTTCCTTGATAGCTAATGAGTGTTCATCTCCTGCTGCAACACTTTTCCAATCTTTGTCTGAACCAACTTGAGCAGGAGTCAAAACATCAGCGGGAAAACCATCACTATCGGGATTTAACCCTCCATTGCCAAGCTTTCCTGAAATATTATTTCCCCAAGCCCAAAGCGTCCCGTCTGTCTTGATTGCTAATACATGGGAAGCTGCTGCAACAGTTTTCCAATCTTTGTCTGAACCAATGATGGAAGGCATCAGGACATTGTCAGCATCCCCGTCACTGTCAGCATCTTTCCCTCCATTGCCAAGCTCTCCAGAATCATTACTTCCCCAAGTCCAGAGTGTCCCGTCTTCTCTGATGGCAACGCTATGAGTGATGCCTGCCTCAACCATTGCATAGTTTCCAATTTTTGTTGGTGCATCAACTTCATCTGTCCCACCATTGCCAAGCTGTCCTGACCCATTGTTGCCCCAAGCCCAAAGTTCTCCGTCTTTGACGGCTAGGTTATGTGTATTTCCAAGGGAGATGCTGATTTTGTCAAAGGGGGCTCTGGGAGGAAGCAAGACAGAATAATCCCAGCTGACAGACAGGTCGTTGACGTTGAGGTTGAGCTTGCCCTTGCCTGCTGACAGACCCTTGAGCGTCAAGGCACTTTCAAAATTTTCTTTGGGTGGTAATTTGTAAGTGACTTGTCCTGCTGATGTTTGGGTGGCACCGCCTGCAGTCAGCTGAATGAGGCTTGTGTCATACTTTAAAGTCAGCTCCAAACCCTGATACTTTTCAGGCACTTCACAACCTAAATTGGCTGTGATATTTGAGCCTTTCGTCACTTGATTTGAGCCTTTGAACTCACAAGCAATCACAGCGATTGCATCTTTGGTATCGTCTTCGCTTTTGTCATCATTACAAGCGACCAAAGCGAAAGATAATATTGTCATCACAAAAAATGCGTTTTTTTTCATGGGATTCTCCTTTGCCAAAAAGTGAATGAAAAATTAATTAAAAAAGAATGAAAACACAAGGGACAAATTCTATTCCAAAAAAGAGTTTATAGCAACATGCTAGGTTTAAAAAATCACATTTTTTGGGGTTTAGAATAAATTTTGTTGCGAATGGATTTTGAGGAGGTTGTTGAGAGGTTTTTTGAGTTGTTCTGACGTGGGAGTTTTTTGAAAGAAGAACCCGTAATTTTGAAAGTAGTCAGATTGTTGCAACAGATGCCCAAGTTCTTCTTTTTTGTTGAGATGCTTTGCCACCCCCAAAATCAAAGGAGGAGGCGATTCTTCTTGCAACTGCTGTAATCGCTTGCCCAGAGGTGCGGCATGCCACGCATGGAAAAACTCTAGGGACACACTTTTGCCTGATTCATGGACTAGGTGATAATCAGGGAAGCAATATTGCTCACCTTTTAGAGGGACAAAGTTTTCTGAAGGCGTCATCTTCCACTCTTGCACCGATTTCGCAAAGTGCTTGGCAAAACGTTCAATTTCATCAGGGACAAATGCAGAAAATTGCCGATAATGAGACTGCATTTGACATGAAGAGTCTAGTTTAAGCTGTAACTTAGTTTGCTGGCTGACGTGGACTTCTGCCTCCAATTCCCAACGATTTAACAACAACAAAGCAGGGAAGAGTTGTGCAAGGTTGATTCCGTATTTTTGACTTTGATGAAACATAGCAAGCGGTCCGTCTATGGCGATTTGAAAATGCCCTTTGCATTTTTGAATGTCTGCAAGCAGTTGATAAAAACGAAGATACTGACAACACTGCCGAAGCATCAACACATCAGCAGCAGGAAGCCTCACCGTTAGTTGCCTTGCCCTCAACAAAAAACCTTGAACCTGTGCCACGTTGTAGCGATGAAGCAACTGTTCTGGAGAAAACAGACGATGCGACAACACGGTTTGATAGGCAGGCAAATCAGCATAAAGCATTTGTGAAAGTTGCTCAGGAGTTTGCTTGAAATACCCCGCCACGTTTTGACGATACTGTTGCAAATCAGACACCCCTTTTTGAATCAAAGCAGCAGAGTATTGAAAAATGGACTTGCGTTGTTGAATAAAATCGGTCTCCTCACTGCCCCCAAATTCAAGGCGGTCTGTCAACAGCTTTTCAAACCCACGCAACACAAAAGTCAACGCACCATAACTATTGACAAGATGCTTGGCAGATTCTTGCAACTCTGCTCTAGTCTGCCCAAGACTCATCTGAAAAAGCTCAATCAATGACTCCGCCGCCGCCAAAAGCTGACGGTCTTTAGGGGACACCCAAAAAGGTACAATCTTCTCACCTTTTTGGTCGTATCTTAGCAAATCTTTAGTCAGCATCGCTTGAAGTTGGTCAATTTGATTTGGTCAAGAGTTGGTCAATTTCGTTTTTAGTCAAATAGAAAACCCAAGAGTCTCTAACTCTTTGGGGTTTTCACTCCAACGTTTGGACACCTTGACGTGTAAGTTCAAAAACACTTTTTTACCAAACAACCCCTCCAACTTTTTCCGCGCTGCAGAACCTATTTTTTTAAGCATGCTTCCTTGATGCCCGATGATGATGCCTTTTTGAGAGTCCTGCTCTACCAGCAACAAACAATCAATGAAGATGATGTTTTTCTTTTCTTCAAAATGTTCGGTTAACGTGGTAAAGGCATAAGGAAGTTCTTGCCTCAACGAACGGAAGGCTTGTTCTCTGACAAATTCAGATGCTAAAAAAGCGTCTGAACAATTCGTCATCTGACTGGGGTCAAAGCAGAATTGTCCATCAGGCAAAGTTTGATGAAGCATCTGAAGTAGATAATTGACGTTATAGCCACTTTTGGCAGAAACAGGAACGATGTCAGCAAAAGGCAACGTTTCGCTGAAGTATGAGATGCTTTGCAAAATGTCTTCTTGTGAAATGAGGTCTGTTTTGTTCAACACCACAAGGACAGGGGTTTGAAGTGTTTGAAGTTTCTGCATCATCTGTTCGTCAAGGGGGTGGATTGTGCCAAACTTTTTATGTAGAGGTTCTACCAGCCACAGGCAAAGGTCTGACTCGTGAACGGTAGACCACGCATATTGCACAAGGCGTCGGTTCAGCTCTTTGGATGCTTGATGAATGCCGGGGGTGTCAATGAACACAATTTGACTGCTTTCATTGCTCAAAACCCCCATGATTTGATTCCTTGTTGTTTGGGGTTTGTTAGAGACAATGGAAATCGGCTTTGGAAGGAAGCGGTTCATCAATGTAGATTTACCAACATTGGGTCTTCCAATTAACCCAATGAAGCCACATTTAGTTGTCATACGTTTTTGCTTATACTTGAAAATGATTAAAATAAAATTCTAGCCTAAAATCCCCAAAAACAGCGATAAAAAAGCAACTCAAAAGTTTTAACTCCTTTCAAAAGAAGTCTTTGAGCAAAGAAAGCCTTGCGATTTGGGGGTTTGATTTTTCAGATTATGGAAGGGATTGCATCGGTGCTTTTTGGAGGTCATACAAGCGATACGTTCCATGTTGAAACAGAGGCTTCATTTGAAGGATTTTTTGGTCTGAGACGATATATTGCACAGTTTGGTACGCCTTCATTTGTTCAATCAATTCAAGGGAAGGTTTGTTTTCAAACTGCTGTTGTAATTGCCCCCTTTCATAATATTCAAGCCAGATAGAACGATTTTGAGGGGTGCTTTTGTATCCAAAAAATAAGGGAGTGTTCCAAAGTAACCTGACCCTGCCTTGCACGGCAGCACCTCCCGTTGCCAATACCACTGCATTTGGCTCAACGTACGGCTTGGCTTTTTGAAAAAATACATCTATCTCATTTGAACTTTCCCCCGGGATTTCAAGGTTTCTGAATCGCTCTTTGAAAGGTTTGAGGTTTTCTTGCCTGCTATGAGTATGAAGAATTGTCAAAGACACCAAGAAGACCGAAGGCAAGACCCATTCTGAACGACACCATTTTTTGCTAGCAAAGATGAAAACGGCAGACAATCCCATTGCCGCCAATAAGCAGATGACAAAGTCTAATCGGAAGGCTTGAGTTTGTGCCGCCCATAATGAATCGCCCCATTCTATCAAAATTGAAACTGCACCAATCGCTAAAAAACAAGTCATGCCCAATGCCACTAAACGTCTTTGAAAACAAGACTTGTGACGCCTGATGAACATCATCAAAATCAAAGCAAAAAGCAGACGTGTTGCAAAATGCCTCCATTTGCTCTCGCCAAAAGCACTTGGCAAGATATGATGAGGCATTCGCCACGACATGAGATTGAAAAGCACTTGTGAGTCAATAGGAGGATTTTTGACTAATAATTCAAACACCAGCCACAAAGGCAAAGGCGACCAGAACAATGCAGGACACACGTCTAAACAAGTTTTTTTGAAGTCCCAACGATTTTCATAAATGGTGAGAATCAATAAAACCAAGACAACCAACCCGCCAAATTGAATATGAAGGAACACGGCATATCCTGCCAAAAAGAAGGCAAAGCGTGGTCTGTCTTCTAACCAAAGCACCACTGCCCAAAGTGCCACAGCCGTTGCCGCAAAAGAAGATTTGAGGTGGTCATAGATGACATCGTTGCCCCCAATCATCTCTATCAAGTACTTGGAAGACGGGGCTGACACCATCAAAACCACTGTCCAATAGTGCAAAGACTGCATGTTGAGAAGTTGCCCCACACGCTTCGCAAGCCTCATCACTGCCAAAAGACACGCAACAAAAGTGATGGCATAGGCAACGAAAAAAGCACTTTGCAATCCAAACAACAACTCTAATGCCCGAATGTGCAACAAAAATCCTGAACGCACATTAATCCACGAATGCGCTTGCACCCAATAATCATCAGGATTCCAGCCATCTTCAAACATTATCTTGTAATAACCCCAATACTCAAACAAATCATGGTCCCAAAGCTGAAGCCCAACTAACCACGAAGCAAACAAGATGATGAAAAATTGACAGAGGAATTGAGGTTTCAGGACGTATTGAGTTTTGAAAGACTGATTCATTTCAAGAGACTGAAATTCAAGATGCTCAAAACGACTTTTTAGTGCCTGATTTCTTAAAAAATCTTATGAAAGACTCAAAAAAAACAGAGCGATTGAAAAAAGATGATTTGAAAATTTGAAAATTTAAAAAAGGAGATGTTGAACAAATCATGTTGAAAAAAATCATTTTGAAAACGTTGATACTACAATAAAGTTTTAAGGTCTAACTTAAAAATCTTTTCAACTAGTTCACGGACTACACCATGACCACCTTGAGTTTGCAGTTGGATTTTAGCAATTTGGCAAATGTCATGGTGGCTGTCAGCAGGACAAGCAGAGTATTTGCAAAGTTTCATGGCGTGATAGTCATTGAGGTCATTGCCAAGATAAAGGGTTTTTTCAAGAGAAAATCGCTGTTGAGCAGCCGCTTTTTTTAAAGATTCCACTTTGTCCAAACTCCCTTGAATGCACAAAAGCCCTAACTTGTCTGCACGTTTGGACACAACAAGATTTTTTTCTGTGGAAAGAATCATCAACTTGAGATGCGGGTTTGCTTTGCCAATGGCTTGAATCGCCAATCCGTCAGCACGACTACAACGGACAGACTCCTCCCCTTGGTCGTTCACATAAACAAAGTTATCAGTCAGTACGCCATCAAAGTCAAAAACGATGGCTTCTAAGTCATTGATTCTCATAATTGCTAGTCATAGTAAATGATGATGATTTTTAGTGATTGATTTTCTTTAGTGATTGATTTTTTGACATGTCTGTTTAGCTTTCTTGAGCTGGAGAAGCATCACTTTTTTATGGAATGACCCCAAACATTCTATCCTTACGCCAAAAATGATTGTTGGTCACCAGATTTTTTCTTTCTGGTGAATTCTAATTTGTACTCATCTTTAATTTGTCCTTCGTTATTTAATCGGTCTAAGATCATTTGGTAATACTTTGCGTGCAGTTCACAACTGATAAAATGACGGTTGAGTTGTTTGCACAAAGCCAATTCAGAGCCACTACCTCCAAACAAAATGAACACAGTGTCTTGTTCTTGGGTGCAAGATTTGATCAACATTTCCACCAATTTAAGAGGGATTTGTCAAGCGTGAAAGGTTTTGTCTTTACTCACATTTTTAACTAAATCAAAATAAAACCAACTGTAAGGCATTCTGCCTTGATGCCCTTGTGCAATTCTAGCCTGTATTCTTTTATCAGTCGGGTTTTGATAGGGTACGGCAACTTGGTCTTTATAAAATTTGTTGTTTTTGCTTTTGGTGGCGTGAAGTATGGAGCGATGAGCAGTGGTAAAGCGAGATTTTGAATGCCCAACATTGGTGTTATAAATCCATACATAATCTTGAACATTGTAGGCATGTTCATCTAAAAACTTGACCCGCAAATAAGCATTTTGTTTGGGGTAATTCATCATAAATAAATTGCCCTCTGGTTTTAGAACACGCAATGATTCTTTAGTCAGTTGCACATACCAATCAATGTAATCATTCCATTTTGTCGTGTAATTTTTGCCAGCGTAGTTGATGCCTACATTATAATCTGGGTCTCCATAGACCATGTCTAATGAATGGTCTGGTATTTGTTTTAACACCTCTAAAACATCTTGGTTAAACACATGGTCTCTAAAATTTTTCATTGCTAAACCTCGCTTGGTATTAACTGATAAGCGGCAGACTTGACAAGTTGTATTGAGGTCATGTCAAGCGGATTAGTAAATGTATAGCACCACAACTTCAAAACATCAAAAGCATCTGTTGCTTCTCTGACAACATAGAAACACAAAGTTTCCGCTTTTCTCACAATCCTTATAAAGTTGTTCAATTATTTGATGTTTTTGACTCGTCATCTATCTTTCTTTGGGGGTGTGACACGATTCATAAGTTTTGAAATTAAGCCAAAAGCAATGACACTAAAAAGCATTAAGAATCATTGAAAGCCATTAAAAACTTTTAAAAGTTTTTGGTCTGTTCACTTTTTTTGAAGGGATTTTTGGAGTGATTGAATGCGGTCTCGTAACTTTGCCGCTTGTTCAAAATCAAGACGTTCTGCGGCTTCTAGCATCTCTGTTTCCAGTTCTTTTATTAGACTTTGTGGGGAGGTGTCTTTCAATTTGTCAGCCACTTGGTCTTGTTCTTGTTCTGCAGATTCTTGGACTAACGATTGATGAATTTTTTTGAAGATAGTTTTAGGAGTGATGCCGTTTTTGTGATTGAACTCTTGTTGTTTGCGTCTTCGTTGTGTGGTGATGTCCATCGCACGTTGCATAGAACCTGTGATGGAGTCTGCATACATGATGACCTTGCCATTGGTGTTGCGTGCCGCACGTCCAATCGTTTGAATTAAAGACGTTGTAGAACGTAAAAAGCCTTCTTTGTCTGCATCAAAAATTCCAATCAAAGAGACTTCAGGAATATCAAGACCCTCCCGCAATAGATTGACGCCAATGAGAACGTCAAATAAACCTTGACGCAGTTCTTGAATGATGACGGTGCGTTCAATGGCATCAATTTCTGAATGCAAGTAGCGGACTCGCACATCTAAATCATCATAATATTCTGCAAGGTCTTCTACCATACGTTTTGTGAGTGCTGTAATCAACACCCGTTCACCATTCTTGATACGTTCTTGAATTTCTGCAAGCATGTCATCAACCTGTCCCATCACTCCCCTGACTTCAATCTTAGGGTCAAGTAATCCTGTGGGACGAATGATTTGTTCTGCCACATTTTGACTTTGTTTCAATTCATAATCACTTGGGGTAGCAGAAACGTAAATTCTTGGTTGTGGCAACGTCTCAAACTCTTCAAAGCGATAAGGTCGGTTATCCAAAGCAGAAGGCAATCGGAATCCATGTTCAACAAGAGTCAATTTGCGTGAGTGGTCGCCAAGATACATGCCTCGGACTTGGGGCAAGGTGACGTGACTTTCATCAATAAAAATGAGTGCATGAGCAGGTAAATAACTGATGAGTGTTGGGGAGGGTTCTCCTGCTTGACGCCTCTGCAAGATACGGCTGTAATTTTCAATGCCTTTGCAACTGCCTGTTTCTTCTAGCATCTCCAAATCATACTCCACACGTTGCTTCAACCTTTGAAACTCAACCAGCTTGTTTTGTTGATGCAACTCCTGCAATCTTACTTCTAGTTCTTCACGAATCAATCGCAAGGTTTCAGGCATCTGGTCTTCTGCGGCAACGTAGTGAGAATTGGGAAAGAATGCCACTTTTGACAAAGATTCTTGCTTCTTGCCATTGAGGGGGTCAAACTTGACGATTGCCTCTACATCATCACCAAAAAGCTCTACACGAATCCCATAATCTTTCTCTGCCATGTACACCTCCACACAATCACCCCGCACACGGAAAGACCCACGAAAAAAATCATAATCGTTGCGTTCATAACGTATGGTAATCAGTTGTTGCAAAAGTTCAGAACGTGGGAGTTTGTCCCCAATTTTCAAGTAAAGTGCCATCTCTCCGTATTCTTCAGGACTTCCCAAACCATAGATACAAGAGACGCTGGCAACAATGATGACATCTTCACGTTCAAACAAAGACCTTGTGGCAGAAAGCCGCATTCGTTCCAAATTGTCATTGATGGCAGTGTCTTTTTCTATGTAAAGGTCACGTTGGGGGACGTAGGCTTCAGGCTGGTAGTAGTCATAAAAGCTGACAAAATACTCAACAGCATTTTTTGGGAAGAAGTCGCAAAATTCGTTGTAAAGTTGTGCGGCAAGGGTTTTGTTGTGTGCAATGATGAGTGCAGGGCGTCCTGTTTGTGCAATGATGTTTGCCATAGAAAACGTCTTGCCTGAACCTGTGATGCCAAGCAACACCTGTTCTTTTTGACGCTGATGGATTCCATTGACCAGACTTTCAATGGCTTGGGGTTGGTCGCCTGCTGCAGAAAAAGAAGCATGAATTTGAAATGAGGACATCTGGGGGAGAAGTCTTGGTCTGGTGTGCTAGATTCTAATGCAAGCCTTCACGCAGTCCTGAGTTGTTCTGCTTGGCAAAGTTGTTTGAAGGTTTCTAGTGGGATTTGAAGTTGTTGCTTCACACAAGCAGGACAAATGCCATGAGTGGTTGCCTGTGAAAGCTGGTGATTCTGTTTGTCCCAAGAACAAGCGTGTCGGAATGCCCCGCACCAAGCACATTGTGAATTGAGTTTTTCTGTCATGGGTCGTTTTTTCAAGATAAGGTTAGGTTAGCCGTTTCTCTTTAAGTATCGTCTGTTTTACAAAAAACTTGAGAACTTCACGAACCAAATGACAGCAGCCACAAAGACCATCAACAACACCGCCCCTGCAGCACAATCTTTGACGATTTTAATTTCAGGACATTTTTCTTGAGAAATTAAGTCAGCTAATTGCTCTATTGCTGTGTTGACTAGCTCTAATGCAAGAATTACAAAGAAAGGCACAACTAACAAGAGGTAATCTAGTAGAGAGTTTGCAAGGAAGATTGCCCAGATTGACAGAGGAATGAACGAAAGCACTTCTTGACAGAAGGCTCGTTCATTTTTGAAGGCAAAGACAATTCCAGCAAATCCACAATAAAACGCATTCAAGACTTTGATGACGGAGAACATCTCCTTTGGCAACTTCACTTACACTCTCAAAAAGGCTTGATGGTCTTGAAGGGTGGCGATGATTTTTTCACGCAAAGGTGCGACATCATCATCACACAAGACATGATTCATGGATTGATAAGTCAAGGCAAAGGCAAGGCTTTTTTTACCTGCACCCACTTTCTCACCCCTGAAGACGTCAAAAAGTTTCACCTCTTGCAACAAAGGTTGTCCAAGCTGTTTCATCAGGTTGCAAATCGTCTCAGACTCTACTGATTCATCAACAACAAAAGCCAAGTCTTCATAAATGGGTTCAAAAATGCAGATGGGTTGAATGGCTCTTTCTTGGGGGAGGCATTTAAAAAACGTTGCAACATCAAGGTCTGCTATGCAAACAGATTGAGTCAATCCAAAACGTTTTTGGATTTTGGGGTGAAGTTCACCTGCGATGCCGATTTGAACGTCTCCAATCCAGAGACTCGCACTTTTGCCTGTGTGAAGTCTGGCATCAGTTGTTTTTTTCCACTGCACAGAGATTTGAAAGCCGTCAAATAAAACTTCCAATGACCCTTTGAAGTCGTAAAAATCTAAAATGCGTTGGTTTTGTTGATACCAACCTTGTTCTTCCTTCCCACTCATGGCAACGCATAGCTTGGGGAGTTCTGTTGGCAATCCTTCAGGATTTGGCAGAAAAATATTGCCAACTTCAAAAACCCAAGAGGCAGATTCATGCTTCAAATGCTCTTTAATCGTGGTCAATGCACCTACAAGAAGCGTTTGTCTCATCACATTTTTTTCACTGGAGAGGGGATTTTGTAAGGTCAAATAGTCGGTCTGTCTTGGTTCAACAAACAAGGCATTTTCTTCGTCAACACCAACAATAGAGTAGGTGATGATTTCATCAAAACCTGCATTGCACAAGAGGTCTCGGAGAGTTTCTGTTTGCCAATACTTGTGATGATGTAATTGGGGGGGCAGTTCGTCATTCATCAAAGTTGGCTTCATACAATGGTAGCCATAAACTCTTATGATTTCTTCCACAAGGTCAGCAGGTTCGTGAATGTCCATGCGATGTTCTGGCACAGACACCAACAAATTGTCTCCTTGAGTCACTTGTGTTTGGAACTCAAGCCGATGCAAAATGTCTGTGATTTCTGCAAGATTCAGATGCACCCCCAGTAACTTGCAAAGATAGGCATGTTGTAATTCTATTGATTTTGTTGGCTTTGGGTTTGGATAGACGTCTCCGTATTCTTGGCAAACAGTACCCCCACCATATTTGACAATCAACTCTGCAGCACGCAATGCCGCTTGTAAAGTCATGGAAGGGTCAAGGTCTTTACCAAAACGTTCTGCGGCTTCAGTGTGAAGTTTTAAAGTCTGAGCCGTCTGGCGGTTATTTAAAAATTCAAAATTGGCAGACTCAATCAAAATGTCTT
Source organism: bacterium (assembly GCA_965233585.1). Taxonomy (GTDB): domain Bacteria; phylum SAR324; class SAR324; order SAR324; family NAC60-12; genus CBDDTI01. The sequence continues at coordinate 519,206 of CBDDTI010000747.1, read as the reverse complement.
GAGTCTCTTCTGTAATTTCTGTTCCAGCCCCTCCCATCACTCCTGCAATGGCGATTGAACCTTGCTCGTCTGCAATCATCAACATTTGACCACTCAACGTGCGTTGGACGTCATCAAGCGTTTCAAAGGCTTCACCTTCTTGAGCAAAGCGGATTTGAATTTGAGGAGTGCCATTTGATGCCCTTTGGCAAAGCAACTGATAATCAAAGGCATGTAAAGGTTGCCCTAATTCAAGCATGACATAATTGGTCACATCAACAATCAAATTGCGGGGTCTCATGCCTGCTTTAATCAAACGTTGCTGCAACCAAAATGGAGAATCCACAATGCTTGTCCCTTGAATCAAAATGGCAGAATATCTTGAACAATGAGCAGAGTTTGCAATCTGAATGGAAGCAAAACTTGGGGTGTCTGTGATAGTGCCTTGTTGCAACAGAGGTGATTGCAAAGCAAAGCGATTCAAAGGTGTGTGAAACAATGCAGAAACCTCCCTTGCAATTCCAACCATTCCCAGTAAATGACTAAAACCTCCTTTTATATCCAGATGAATGATGTCATCGCAAAGATAATCATAAAGGCTCTGCCCTGCCACTGCATCGTCCCCCAAAATCATAATGCCCTCATGGTCTTCTCCGATGCCCAGTTCTTTTTCAGAACAAAGCATCGCCTCTGACATGACCCCGCGAATTTCAGAAGGGACAAGGGTTTTGAACTCCCCCGTGCTTGGGTCAAATACCTCTGCACCTGCAAGAGCTAGAGGACAAAACAAAGACTCTGGCAACGCCTCTTCAACATAGCATTTAAGATTTGCTGCACCTGTAACAATCGTCAGCAATTTGCCTTTTCCATAGGACACCTCTACCAGACACAACTTGTCTGCGTTGGGGTGTGCCTTCACTGACTTGACCTGACTGACAAGCAATTTGTCTTTGTCCCATTGGCTGCCAATGTGGTCAATCTCTTCCACTTCCAATCCTGCCAATGTCAAACGTTCTGCCAATTCCTCAGCAGGGGGTAATGTTGAAAGATAATCTTTCAGCCACTTTAACGAAACTTGAAATCCCATACCTTCTACAATCTGTTAAAAATGCGAAACCCTCTATTGTGTCTAATTTTGCAAGAGAAAAGCAAGCAAGAAGCCACTGAAAGAAAGTCAAAAAGCCCTGAAGTGTCAAATTTCTCAAAAATCCTTTCTTTGTTTTTTAAAAGTTGCATTTGTTTTTGAAAATTTGCTAAAATCGTCACCTTGTTTTTGTTCTTTTTTATTTAACCACTACCATAAGGAGATTTTTATGTTAGAACAAATCAAATCCATTCAATCCCGATTGTCAGGGGGGGGCTTTTTATGACAAGATAATCGTTTTCTTGACACTTCTGGTCTTAGCAGGTTGCACACCGCCTGCTGAAGAAGAGGAAGAGGAAAACACCCAGAATCAAGCCACCTGCGAGGTCTCCTCTGGCAATTCTTTGACAACAGGTCAAGAACTGGTTGCCAACCTCACCTGCACCGCATCAAAAACCTATCAAGGTAAAAAATTAAGCATCACTTACGATGAAAGTTTGACTTCCTTGAAACTGGTCGTTGGAGAAAAAGAGACAGTCGGTCAAAGCGGAAAACTCACCCACACCTTACCCAAACAAGAAAAATTTCAAGCCAAGTTGAAGCTCACAGGAGTTACAGCAGGCAAGGGGCAACTCAAGTTCAACATCTTGAGAAAAGAATCAAACTGGGATTTTACAGTGGTCAACAACGAACTTGACATTTCCAAATACACTTGGAAACAAATCGTCTCTTCAGCAGGTTGGTCTGCTCGTGCTGGACACACAAGCGTTGTGTTCAACAACAAAATCTGGGTCATAGGAGGTTCTGATGGTGGCAACAAAAACGATGTTTGGAGTTCTTCTGATGGTAAGAATTGGACAAAAGAAACCTCTTCAGCAGGTTGGTCTGCTCGTTCTATGCACACAAACTTTGTGTTTAATAACAAAATCTGGGTGCTAGGAGGAGATGATGGTAGCAGGAAAAACGATGTTTGGAGTTCTTCTGATGGTAAAACTTGGACAAAAGAAACTTCTTCAGCAGGTTGGTCTGCTCGTACTGGACACACAAGCATTGCGTTCAACAACAAAATCTGGGTACTAGGAGGTTCTGATGGTGGCAACAAAAACGATGTTTGGAGTTCTTCTGATGGTAAGAATTGGACAAAAGAAACTTCTTCAGCAGGTTGGTCTGCTCGTACTGGACACGCAAGCGTCGTGTTCAACAACAAAATCTGGGTGCTAGGAGGATTTACTACTAGCAACAAGAAAAACGATGTTTGGAGTTCTTCTGATGGTAAGAATTGGACAAAAGAAACTTCTGCAGCAGGTTGGTCTGCTCGTGGGTTTCACAGAAGCGTTGCGTTCAACAACAAAATCTGGGTGCTAGGCGGAAATGATGGTGGCAGGAAAAACGATGTTTGGAGTTCTTCTGATGGCAAGAATTGGACTCAAAGCACAGATTCAGCAGGTTGGTCTGCTCGTGCTGGACACACAAGCATCCTGTTTAACAACAAAATCTGGGTGCTAGGAGGAAGTGGTAGCATTGGTGGTGACAATAAAAACGATGTTTGGGAATTTGGTCCCTAAATTCCGCCTCACGTCAACTCATCTTCTCTAAAAAAACACCTCGCTTGAATGACCAAGCGGGGTGGTTTCTTCTTACTCAAGAACCAAACCTTACTTTTCATTACCCGCTGGCTTGTTTTTTGATCATTGCTCACCTTGACCCACAATCTCTACACAACCGTCATTGCGGGCTTGACCCGCAATCTCATCTTGTTTTTTTCCAACAATTCCTTTTTTTGAGATTCTGTGTCAAGCACGGAATGACAGAGGAGTTTGCTCACTTTGAGAACTGTCATTGCTCATCTTGACCTGCAATCTCAAGAAAGTTCTTAATCGCTTCCGTTGTTTTTTGAGATTCTGTGTCAAGCACAGAATGACAAAAGTTGTCATTCTTGCAAAAGCAGGAATCCATGCTTGGTTTGGTGATAGATTCTGAATCAAGTTCAAAATGACAAAAGTTGTCATTCTTGCAAAAGCAGGAATCCATGCTTGGTTTGGTGATAGATTCCGTGTCAAGCACGGAATGACGGGAGGATTTTGCCACCTTGAAAACTGTTATCGCTGACCTTGACCCGCAATCTCTCTACAACCGTTATTGCAGGGCTTGACCCGCAATCTCTCTTGTCTTTTTCCCAAACTACCCCGTCAGGCTAAGCCTGCCAGCAACAAGCCGCTGGTTTTTTGAACTTCAAAGAAGTGTGAATGGGAAAGCATTAAACGAGTGGTCATTGTCAAAACATTGCACCAAAAAAGTTGCACCAAAAATGACTTGAACTTTGAAAGCAGTTTGTCTAAGATTCTGTTTTGATGATTTTTCAAAAAGACGTTACAAGTTGCATTTTTTAAAATCTTTTTTAGGATCTTTTTGATTTTCAAGCTATTCAATGGTTTTGGCATTGGCTTTGTTATTTTTATTCAATTTTTCGGGTTTGGTCATTGATGTTTCGTTATTGATAACACTGGTGCTTGATGACATTTGATTCACGACCTTCCTACCTGCAAATCAGCTTACAAGCACTCAAGCACAACTTGTCTCAAATACAGCAGGTGGCAAAAGGCTGTCAGGTCATGGCTATTGTGAAAGCCAATGCTTACGGGCATGGATTGACACAAACAGCATTAGCTTTTGAGCAATACGGGGCATCTCAACTGGGAGTCGCTTATTTGGAAGAAGGCATCGCACTACGGAAAGCGGGAGTGTCTCTGCCGATTCTCGTCATGGGCGGACTTCTCAAATCACAACTATTCCAATATCTGCAACACAACCTACAAATCACAGCGTCTTCTGTTGACAAATTGCATCAAATCAACGAAGAAGCCAAGCATGCCTGCCAAATTGCCAAGATTCATCTGAAAGTAGATACAGGCATGGAACGAATTGGCGTGCATCAGCATTCTGCCAGAACATTGATTGAAGAAGCGTTGAAGGCAAAGCATGTTGAAATTTGCGGCATCTTTTCTCACCTTGCAGAAGCAGACACCCCCAAGTCTCCAAAAACGAAGCAGCAGCTAGACATCTTCCAAGACGTTTGTTCTCACTTTGACAAACTTTCTGCACCGACTCCCATCAGACACCTTGCCAATTCTTCCGCCATACTTACCTCTCCTGAAACCCATTTGGACATGGTGAGACCGGGCATCATTCTTTATGGCATCTATCCGTGCCAAGACTTTCCAAAAACACTAGACCTGCAACCTGCTCTTTCCTTACACACTAAAGTTGTCTATTTCAAAGTCATCAATGAAGGTTCTGAAGTTGGCTATGGTGGCACTTGGCAAGCCCCCGAAACTACCAGACTACTCACCTTGCCCATCGGTTACGGAGACGGCCTTCCCCGGGCTTTGTCCAACTGTGGCAAAGTCCTGATTCATGGAAAACGTTATCCGATTGTAGGTGCGATTTGTATGGATCAAATGATGGTCAATCTGGGTTGGGATTCTGCATATAATGGCGATGAAGTCATCTTGATTGGCAACTCCCAACAACAACAAATCACTGTAGAAGAATTAGCATCGCTCGCCCAGACCATTCCTTATGAAATCCTTGTCAGACTCAATGAACGCCTTCCAAGGCATTATGTCTAATTTTTGCAGTTTTACTTGTTCAAAAATGAGGGAAAATGAGAATCAAGGCAAATTTTTCGTCTCTTCTCAATTTATCAAGACTTGAAAAATCCTGATGCGTCTTGCCAATCAAGTGTTTCATGCGATGACGTGGGATTTTCTGGGTAGGGGATTTCTGATTTTTGCACGTTTCAGTGAATCCATTTTATTAGCTCGTTTAATGGGGGCTTCTGACTATGGAATCCTTGCGATTGTCCTGAACTTTCAAACGGTGCTGGTGGTCACGACTTCTTTGGGAATAGAGGGAGTGCTTGTCCGCTTTTGTCCGCAACTTCGTTTGCATGGTTCAAAATCTCAAGAATTAGGTTTGATTCAGTATGCACTTCAAGTGCAAATCTTAGTGATGCTTGGTGTTGGGGTCTTTTGTGCTTTCCTTGCAGAAGAATTAGGTGAACTGTTTGTGCAAAATCAGCCAGATAGTGCATTGTGGTTGAGGATTGCCCTAGCGCTGTTTGTTCTCAATGGGTTACATGAGACGATGCGAAGAGTGTTATCAATCCGATTTTGCCAGAGACTCATCACGTTGGCAGAAGGCATCACGTTCAGTTTGTATCTAGCAGGTGCAGTGCTGGGGCTTTTTTTGGGTGCAGACATCACAGTTCTTTTAAGCCTCATGTTGCTTTCTAAATCTCTGCTTTTGGCAATGTGGTTTTTTTCCCAAAGGCGTGATGTCTTTGCAAAGCGGGTCTATTTTCAACGTTCTCAAATTCCAGAGTTGAATCGGTATGCTTTTGGATTTTTTTTGTACATCTTAACCTTGCACGCATTGGAAAAAACGGGAGACACGCTTTTGCTGGGCATGTTCAGCTCTGATGCAAGAGAAGTCACTTTTTATGTGCTGGCATTTAACTTGGCTTTGTTTTCGTCAGGTTTTTTTCAGACAGCATTGCAAGGGGGTTTTTTACCTGCATTGGTGTCTGAAACGTATCAGAAGCAAAATTTTGAAGGATTACAAAAAATTTATACAGGAACATTGGAATATACCTATTTGTTGGGCTTACCGATTGCCGCAGGTGGATTCATTCTTGCTGAAGACCTCATCTTATTGCTGTATGGACAAGAGTTTCTACCTGCCACTTTTTTCTTACAGCTGTTTTTTATACATTTTGCAATCCGACAAATTTGGACAGTCAACTCCTCTTTTATGATGAGCATCAACCTGATGAAAGAACTCATCTGTTCTCGTCTGTTCTTTCTAGCATGCAAAGTTGCTTTGAGTTTGTTCTTGGTCACCAGTTATCAAAGTCAAGGCATTGCACTGGCAACACTTTTCACCAGTCTTGGAGTTTCGTGTTACGAGACTTATCGTATGCGGTCATTTTTTTTGGGTGGACGTTCCCATCTTTTTTTATTCAAAATTGGGATTGCTATCTTTTGCATGGGATTCATTTTAGCTTGGATTCGCTCATGGATTGCATTGCTACCCATTTATCGTATCCCCATATTGATTCTTTTGGGCATTGTCATTTATGGGTCAATTCTTGCATTTTTTAGACCTGTTTCACGCAGTTATGTGGACTCTTTTAAGCCTTCTTCCAAGTTTTTGAAGTCTTGCCTTCGTTTCTTTTCAAGTTAAAAAATAGTGATTAAAAATCAATAGTTTACTGGTAAGTCTTTCATTATTCAGGCTATCTTTTGTATTGATTTTGACTTCCCGTTGCCGTATATTCTTCTATCTGTCTTTGTTTCATGCTTTTGAATCTTTGATTCGCTGTTTCATCAGTTTTTTCAAATCCGTTTCTTTCAAATGGAATGGATTCCTTTGTTTTCAAATTTCCATGGATCTTCAAAAAAAAATCTCTCTTTTCAAGCAATATTTGCGGACGCATCTGGAATCTGAAGGGGATTTTGCATGGATTGAGAGTTTAAATTTGGTAGAAGTTTCCCCAAGGAAGTTTGTTATTTGTGGGTTCTCCAATCCTATTTTTAGAGACTACATTACGGTGCATTATGACGATAAAGTTCGTGAGGCATTGGAGGTGATTTTTCCTGAAAAAGCGCCCTTTAAATCAAAAAAAATTGAGTATTGTTTGGGTGAGTATCAACACCCTAAAAAAGTGGCTGTTCATCAAGAATCCCTTCCTTTCCTTGAACCAACTGCTTCAGAAGAGAAAGCCAAACAGGTTGCATCTCTTTCGCCAGAGTTGACAGACCGCGTCAAAGAATTTACGTCAAAGCCTGAACCAGAGGCGTATGCACCCTTTCATGTGGAACATACATTTGAAAATTTTGCAGTTGGAGAGTCCAACCAGTTAGCTTACAAAGCGGCAAAAAGTCTTGTGTATCATCAACATCATTACAACCCGCTCATCATTCATGGTGTTCATGGAGTAGGTAAGACTCATTTGCTTGAAAGTATTGGTCTTGGACTGATGCAAGAGCAGCCTTCGTTACGGATTGAATACACCCATGCAGAAAATTTTCTCAATACATTTTTGATGTCTTTGCAAAAGAAGCAAATGGAGGAGTTTCGCAAAAAGTATAGGCAATGTGATGTTTTGATTTTAGATGGGTTGCAGATTTTACAAGGGAAAAACGCCTGTCAAGAAGAGCTTTTGCACACGATTAGCGAACTGTTGCAAAAAAGAAAGCAAGTGATTGCCTCATGTGTCAAGAAGCCCAGTGATTTTACAGATTGTCGTTATGAGCTGGTTTCTAAGCTGGAGTCTGGTTTGGTGGCTCAAATAGACACGCCTGACTTCAAAACGAGGTTAGAATGTGTCAAACAAATTGCCAAACGGCTTGGGTTTTCTCTGCCTGTTCATATTTGTCAGTTGGTTGCCAAGTCTGCCGTAGGAGATATGAGAAAGATCAGGCAAGCCTTGATCCGTCTCAATGCCCATTCTTCTTTACTCAACAGACAAATCACAACAGAAATGGTGCGGAATGAACTTCAAGTCTTTGACACTCCAGCTGAACAACCATCTGACCTGCACATCAAGACCATTTTACAAAAAATTTGTGAAAATGCCTCTCTGTTAGAAGCTGATGTTTGTTCTAAAAAAAGGGGAGACCGATTGACTGAAGCACGAAACATCTATGCCTATTTAGCTCGTCAGATGACTGACCTCACTCTCAATGAAATCAGTATGCCATTAGGACGTTCTCATAGTGCGATGCACACTTCCATCAAAAAGTTGGAAGAAGAACTTGCAACCAACGACATTTTACGACGCAAAGTAGAACATTTACGTGCCTCTATTCAAGGGTCTGTGAATGAAGTCCGCAAGAAAAAACGAAGTTGACAATAATCACCAACCATTCCAAACTTTTCTAAAAATCAGCATTTAACCCAAAAATTAAGGAAAACCATGACAAAATCGTTCCAAACTTTCTTAAAAACCAGTATTTGTTTGTTTGCAAGTCTTCTTTCAACAAACCTCGTTTCAACAAACGTCTTTGCAAGAAGCTATGGCGGGACAGAATGTTTCATCTCTTCCATTGGAGAGGCTTTGGTTCCGGGTGTTGGGTATCTTTACACGTGGCAACCTGACAAGCTGTTGATTTTTTCAAGTTTAAGGTGGTCTGCCTCAATCAACGCCTCTATGCAAAAAGAAAACTCTGACTTCCAAGACAAAGCCACCGTGTACACTGAAAAAGAAGATGAGTTTGCAGAGGGCAAACAGACTTCTCATACTTTCCTCAACAAATCTACCATGCGCTATCAAGCCTATTCTAACTTTTCAACTAAAATGGGTTGGGGAAATGCTTGGGATATTTATGCCCATGACTGCGAGAACTCAAGCGAGATTTACGAGGTTGTTGTTGCACCTTTGAATGTGGCACATTGGTATGACAACTGGCTGGTAATTGGAGGGATTGCGTTTAGTACTTTGGCGGCATCATCGGGTGACAGAATCGTCCATTTTGGGAACGGTGCAACTTTTGATGAATACAAACAACTAGCGTTTGCAAACCACCTGATGGCAAATGGATTCGGGGAGGAGGCAGTTTTTCGGGCAGGAATTCAAAAATCCTTAGGTGAATGGATGGGCAACCGTCATTTAGGGATTTGGACAACTGCTGCTCTTTTTGGCTTGGCACATACTCAATATGACGTAGGCGGGAAGGTCGCTGTCGGATTGATTGGGGCATATTTGGGGTATATCTATCAACCTAATGACGAGGAACATGATTTAAGTGCGGCAGTGGCGTATCATGCTTGGCATAACTTCCTGATTTTTGTTCTCACTCCAAGATACGATGAACAAGATGAACCTTTTGACACTAAGAAAGATGCAAGGCAACTCACCGAAGATTGGTATGAGGAAAACCCAGAAGAACTCACTGTGGATCAAGAATATCAATTACTTCATGTCAGTATCCCTTTTTAAATTTTCAAAAAATGATATGATTGATTCCTAAAGTGGGTTTTGAGAAACTTGAATAAAGTCGTCCACCACCTTAAAAAGTCAACAAATATCAAAGATTGCTGATGTTTCTTTATCAAAAAAAATGGAATTTTTTTTGGTTCTATTCAGGGTTGTGGTTGTTTCCATTAGTGCTTTGGTTGCCTCAGACATCTTGGAACGTGCTTTACATGGTGGGTTTGGTCGGGTTATGGCTTTCTCATCGTTTTGCAACAGTTTGGATTTTTTGGGTGAATTGTTTTTTTGAACCTGTCCGCCAGCAATCTGGTCTCAAAGTCTTCAAAGTTTCTCTGCTTTTATTCTTTTTTCCTCTGATTTGGTTGTTTTTACCATCATCTCTTTTGTCTCTTTCTCCTTTGCAAAGGCTGATGATTCTGGCTGTCCCTGATGTGTTATTTTCATTTTATCATTATGCGGCACAGCATTATGGCATGTTGAGATTGTACCAAAAATCATATTCAAGCGATGTGAAATGGTTTTGCTGGGGAATCGTTGGAGTGTTACCAATGCTAGTGGAACTTTTGCATGGAGTCTCTCTTTTACAAGAATCTTGGTCTGATTGGAGGTTGCCTTATTTTTCTAAAACGGTTGTGGATTTTGGACTAACGACAGCCCTATTTTGCATTGTAGGTGCAACATTGTTCGTGGTTTGGCAAAGAAGGGGTGAGTCGTCTTCTTTTCATACCTACCTTTTAAGTGTCAGCCTCATTTCAGCATCATCAGTTTTTTTGACACCAGAGAAGTTTTTAATCCTTTGGACTTTGCAACATTGGTTTGTCAGCGTCGGTCTCAAGTCAGCAATGATGAGGTTTGACAGAAAACAAGTTGACTTTACACTGTCCCGTGCATTGTTTTGGGTTGCTTTTTGGGCGTTGCTAACTTTGCCTTTGTTCCCTTTGATGGAAATTGACGGATTCCCTCAATCGCAAAGAATTTCAGAGAATTGGTTTGTCTTGCTGGAAAATTTACTGCAAAGTCAATCTTGGATTTTGTTTTTCAGCGGAATTGGCATTGCGACAGGTTGGCTTCATTACTGGCATGACCGTTGTGTGTTCAAACAGTCAGACCCAATGACCCAAAAATCGCTTAACCTCTTGATTTTCAAAGTGTCATCGTAGCCTTAAAGAAAGTTTAGGTTTCTTTCTTGCATCATTTTGCCAAACCCTCTTTTTAATTGTTCAATGAAAAAGATTAGCTTCTTTTTAATCATCTTTTGGTCATTTAGTGAGGCAAGTTTTGCTGATGACTTGGTCATAGACAGCTCTATCATCTACCAGTCTCATAATCGGGCATTGTCTATGGGTAATGCGATGGTTTCTGCAGTGCCAACGAGCGAACTTGCCACAAGGTATAATATTGCAGGAGTTGTAAAAACTGATGAAGACCTTGCCACCTTTGACCTGTTGCTTGGGGGGCAACTTTCTTTTGATAAAACAATTATAGATGAATTTAACAAAGCGACAGAACGGGATTTTGACACTTCTCAGGAAGTTGCCCAAGCCGCACGGGACGAAAAAATCTTTTTGCTGAGTGGTCAAGGCTGGGGGCATTTGTCTTTTCAGTTTCAGCTGTTTGAAGGAATCGGAGTGCAGAGGCTTGGTTTTGCCGCAGAACGTTATTTTACAGCACTTGGAATTTTAAGCTTTTCTACACTAAACCAAGATGAAATTTCAATCACTGACCCTAAAAAAGCCACTCAGCTCATTGACGATTCCCTCAAGAAAAACTTAGATTTTCAAATGACCCCCGAAGAAAAAAAGAAGCTGGAAGAAGAAATACAGACGCTCAAAGATGACAATCAATCGGATATGGACCAAGCCCAGAAAATTTTTAATCTGGTTTGGAAAACTGCAATCAACTTTCAAACAGCGCTTATTGACATTCAAAGTTCTGGCGGTGCAATTTCATTGTTTGATGACACACTACGTGTTGGTATGCTGGTCAGGCAATATGTCGTCAAAGTTCGTAACGTGCAAGATTATACTTTGGTGAGTGCGATTGCCAATAGCGACAACATCTCTACTTTGGCAGAAGAAAAACAAGATGAAGGAATCGGCAAAGAGTTGGGAATTTTGTATCGTCCAAGCCCAGAGTCTGCTTATCAATTTGGAATCACGTATCAAAACATAGGAGGGGTCAAATTTGAAAAGGCAAATATGGAGATTCCTGCCTCTTTGAATGCTGGGGCAAGTCTTCATCTTGATTTTGAATTGGCATCGTTTCTTGGTGCATTTGAAGTCAAAGACATGTTGACTGAAACAACCTATACCATCAAAGGAGAAAAAGAGGTACGTTCATTTGGACAGAGGTCTCACGTGGGCATGCAAGTCGGTTTGTTTCCCCTATTTGGGAATCATATACTTTATCTGGGGGCAGGACTCAACCAAGAGCTTCCTTCTTATGGCTTCCAAATCAATTTGCCATGGAATTTGATACGTCTTGGATACACCAAGTATGAAGGAGACCTTGGCAATCGCAACAACCAAAGAACGTATAACAATGATGTCATTTTTGGTTCTATTGGAATCAGTATTTAATCTGCCCCATTCAATGTTGATGTTATAGGCTGACAGCAGGAAGAGCGTCTCCCATTTGACCAGCACTTCCACCGCGGGCAATCGTATCGCCAAGTCCAAGCTGTCCACTTTCATTGTTCCCCCAACACTTCAAGCTGTCATCATCTAAAACAACGCATGTGTTGGACTCTCCTGCACTAATAGCTTTTGCAGTGCGTCCTGTGCCTAAACTCACAACAGGAAGGTCGTCCCCCATTTGACCTGCACTTTCACCGCGGGCAGTCGTATCCCCAAGTCCGAGCTGTCCACTTTCATTGTTCCCCCAGCACTTCAAAGTGTCATCATCTAAAATCGCACAAGTATGCAACGCCCCTGCACTGATGGCTTTTGCAGTGCGTCCTGTGCCTAGATTCACAGCAGGAAGGTCATCGCCCATTTGACTAGCACTTTCACCACGAGAAGTTGTATCCCCAAGCCCAAGCTGTCCACTTTCATTGTTCCCCCAGCACTTCAAGCTGTCATCATCCAAAATTGCACAAGTATGAAAGTTCCCTAAACTGATTGCCTTTGGAGTGCGTCCCGTGCCTAAATTCACAACAGGAAGAAGGTCGCCCATATTAGGAATTGAGCCATATTCTACTTTGTCTCCTGACCCTAATTGTCCATGTAAGTTGTTCCCCCAGCACTTCAAGCTGTCATCATCTAAAATTGCGCAGGCATGTGAAGTTCCTGTTCCAATGGCTTTTGCAGTGCGTCCTGTGCCTAAATCTACGGGAAGGCTAGAAATGCGCAACACTCCATCACCCCTTGCATTGCGGTCTCCCAATCCCAGTTGTCCATTGAGATTATTCCCCCAGCATTTGACAGTACTATTTTCTAGCAAGGCACAGGCAAAGCGGTCGCCTAGGGAAAGTTGGCTTGTCTTGCCTTGTAAAGGAACAGTGGGCAAAGCGTCTCCCATGTCATCAAGCACTTGACCAATAGAAGTTTGGGAGGAATTGATTCCAAGTTGCCCGCGTGTATTGTCCCCCCAGCATTTGACTTGGTCATTGTTCAAGATGGCACAAGCAAAATCTTTGTTGACATTGACTGATTTGACTGTGTCGCCAAGCTGAATAGAAGGCAGTCTTGCCCCCATTTCATTTAATTGGACGCCTCTGCTTCGTATATCACCAAGCCCGAGCTGTCCCCGTGTGTTGTCCCCCCAACATTTGATTTGGTCGTTATCTAAGACTGAACAAGTGTGTTGAGAAGTGGCGATGACGGCATCACCTCTTTTAATTTTATGAGAGGCTTCCAGCTCCACTGTGAGCAGATTTTGTCCCATTTCATTTGACTCATCTCCTCTGTTGTTTGTATCACCAAGCCCGAGTTGTCCATTGAGATTATTCCCCCAACACTGAACGGTTTCATCATCAAGCAAAGCACAGCTGAAGGCGTCCCCAGCGGCAATCGCAACGGCTTTGCGGTTTGGCTTCAAAAGGACTGAGGTGAAAGTCTGACTTTGTTCTACTGAATCGTCTCCTATGTTTTCTGTATTGCCAAGTCCGAGCTGTCCGCTTTCATTTTGACCCCAACATTTGACAGCACCATCTTCTAGCAAGGTACAGGTGTGACTTCCCCCCAATGCAATTTGCTTGATCTTCTGACCAAACTCAATTTCTGGCAGGTTATCCCCCATATCACTTGCTTGGATTCCACGATTTGCTGTGTCGCCAAGCCCAAGCTGTCCGCTTTCATTTTGACCCCAGCATTTGGCATTGCCATTGTCAAGAATGACGCAAGTGTGATTCTTGCCTGCATCAAGGAAGATTGCATGTCGGTTTGTTCCAAATGCAATGTTTTGTAGCTTGCTCATAGAACCTTGAATGACGCCTAAGTTAGTACTTTTACCGATGCCAAGTTGCCCATGTCTGTTCTCCCCCCAACATTTCACATTGCCGTTTTGGAGCAAGATGCAGGTATGACTTAAACCTGTGGCAATTTGTATGACCTGTTTTTCAAAAGTCCGTGTGGCAAGGAACGCCCCCATTTCATTAGATTTTGTGCCACGATGCAAAGCCCCTTCTATGCCAATTTGCCCGTATTTATTATCCCCCCAACACTTCACACTCCCATCATTGAGCAAAGCGCAAGTATGGTCTCCTCCTGCAGTCAACGCCTTCACATCAGAGATTTTTGCAAGTGCTGGAGTGCTTTGATTTTGTTGATTTTCTAAGCCGAGTTGTCCATAAGCATTGTTTCCCCAACACTTCACAGTGTCGTTCTCAAGGAGTGAACAAGCATGAAGACTTCCTGTTGTCAAAGCCTTGATTTCATCTGACAACGAATTGAGATTTCCACCCATTTCATCTGGCTCATCACCTCTGTTATTTGAATCACCAAGCCCAAGCTGTCCACTATCATTCTGTCCCCAACATTTGACTTTTTCATCAAATTGCTGGAAGCAAACGTAAGCTCCTCCTGCTGATATTCTTGTTTGTTGTTTTGGAGGTTCAAGTTCTGGCGGAGGTTTCGTGATAGTTTCAGGGGGCTGTTGTGGTTCAGGCGTGATGACCTCTTCATCAGGTGTTTGAGGTGTTTCGGAGCATGCGACAAGCAGAAAAGTCAAGCAGAAAAACGATTTGATGAGTGTTTTGAATCTGCTGTACTGCATGAGAGTTCTTTGAATTTAATCTAAATTAAGTTGTGGAAGAGGTGTTTGTTTTGGTGTTTGAGGCTGAGAAAGTTGTTTGTTTTCTTCAATCAAGACAGGGAGTTCTGAGGGTGTAATGACAGTCTGGGAGCGATTAGCCATTTCCTTATCTTTTTGTGTAGATTGAGTTTGGATTCTTGCATTTCTGGGTGTTGCAATTTCATCAAACGCAGGCATGTTAGAAGCAGGGTCAAGCGTTCCAAATTTTGTTTGAGTATCTGTCCAACTTTGGGCATATTTTTGCCGTGGGTGATAAGCATTGGCTCTGGCAAAGTGGTACGATGCCAACTCTAGCTTCCCTTGAATTTGATAAACAGACCCCAAGTTGTAATGAGCAGCCGCAAGGTTGACGTTGTCTTGATTCTTTTCTTGCCGAGCATGAATTTTGATGACGTTAGCATGCTCAATGAAGTCCTGCCTTGTCATGATTTTAGGAAGCAACGCATTGATTTGCTCAAGCGAAAAAGTTTGCCCATGATAAGGTAACAATGTCTCAAGAATGATATTTGGAATTTGTGCCATACGAGTTTTTTCATAGAACGTATCATCAAAAGTAAAAAACTCTTTTGTTCCAAATGGACTTGGAAAAAATGTGACATAACTCCATGTTTTCAATGCCTGTTCATAATTGCCTTCTAGGGCATAGCGGTTTCCTTTCAAAATTCCAGAATGCTCTTTTGGAAACAATCCCCACACGAGAGACGAAGAACCAGACTCAAGGACAAGCGTTTGGTTTTGAAAAGCAGGGTTGAGCTTGTCTAAGAAACGTTTGAAAAGTAGTTGTCCTAGCCTTTCAATTTCGTCATTGCTATCAGGAGCAAGAGAGACCTGCTCTTTGCCAAAATAGGTTTGTTGAAAAGCAATTTTTTCAAGATTTTGGTAAAGAATTTTTTGACTTGTCGCATGTCTGACTTGAATTTCAACTTGAAGTGTCAAAGTGCGGTGCATCACTAACATTTGATGAGGGACTTCAATGAACTTGAGTTGTGTTGCCTTTAAAAGCTGTTGTGATTTAGGGGAGTCTTCTGCAACCAGCCTGACTTGCTGTTTGTTTTTTTGAAGCACCTCATCTTTTGCAGAATATGCTAGAACATTTGCAGAAATAATGGCGGCATGTTTGCTGATTGGATAGCTTTCAGAGTATTCAAAATTAGGAATACGGTGAATCTGACTAATGAGAATATCCTTGAGCAAAAAGTGTCCCCTCCCCTTAAATTCATCAATGTGAAATCCAAAAACCTCAACTAACCTGTGGGGTGAGGGAGTAACAGGATATGATATTTTTTTGATACTGCAAGCACTCAGCAAAGTGAGGGCGACCAAAATGGCAATGTGTTGACACTTCATAAAAGTCACAGTCTCAGCCAAAATTTTGCTGCAAAAATTCTATAATTTGCGAAGACTCCAGCATCGGTTTTCCATCAATGACGAGGCAAGGGACTTGTCTTTTTCCGTTCATGTTGACAAGTCTTTCAAGTGCAGATGGGTCATCGTGAATGTTCAGCTTGTCAATGTTTGACTCAATATTGAGGTTTTGGATTTCCCTCAAAACGATTTGGCAAAAGGGACAGCTTTCAAAATAAAAAAGTTCAAGTTTCATCAGATTTTTCCTACTTTAAAGAATTAAAAATAATAACGGACAGAAAGGGAAGGGAAGCCAACATGGAACAAGCCATAGGACTGACGAGAGCCAATTTTTTGAGTTAACACTCCCACTTCTGCAGAAACGCCAAGGTTGGGAAAACTGACAGGGAACAGTTCTACTCCCAAAAATGCGCTGAATTGTGTGCCTGTTGTCGCTTCTGGAAGGTTTTCGCCTGAAGTACTCATCACGCCTATTCCCGCTCCAGAATAAATATTGTGCCTTCCCTCTTGAAGTAACACCTTAGCATAACGTCCCTCTACGCTAAAGTATTCTTGGAGTTTAGTGTCTCCATCAGTCGTGTGTCCAACCCCTATCATAAAGTCAATAGATGTGTCAATACTACTCCAATGCCTCACTGTCAAAGAGCTAAAGCTGACATCATCAGCAATCGGGCTTCTTTGAAAAAATCCTAATCCAAATTTTTGGGAAAGGTTTCGTTCACTTCCATCAAACTCAATCATGCTAACATCTGCACGGTCTATCTTGACAATACCAAATCCTCTGTCGGACTCAAGAGCGACAACTCTTTCATCAATGTATTGAATCCGACCGATAAGCATTTCTCCACTATGTAAATACACCTTCTCCGCATGAAGAGTCAAAGCACCCAATGCCCAAAGCAGACAGAAACAGAATAATTTTCGCATAATTGAGGTCATAGTTAAATTGAAACAAACTGGAATGCAAATGGCACGCCTTATCGCTTGCAGTTTGTGAATACTCATTTTACACTGAAAAGATTTTATTTTTAATTTTTTCTCACTTTTTATGACTGATGGCATCAATTCATCAAACAGCAATCGTTTCTCCCACAGCTAAACTTGGCAACAATGTTCAAATTGGTGCGTATTGTGTTGTTGGAGATGAGGTAGAACTTGGCGATGGGTGTGTTTTAAAATCCCACGTCGTTTTAGAAGGTCCTTGTCAAATTGGCAAACACAATCAATTTTTTCCTTACTCCGTTACAGGTGTTGTTCCGCAAGATTTGAAATATCAAGGTGAAAGAACTTTGGTTGAGATGGGTGACCATAACATTGTGCGTGAGTACTCCTCAATTCATCGTGGCACAAGTCACGGGGGGGGCAAAACGTCCATAGGTAGCCATAATTTAATCATGGCTTATGTTCACGTTGCTCACGATTGCAAGATTGGGAATCATAACATTCTTGCTAATTCTGTTCAGCTTTCAGGGCATGTTGTGTTAGATGACCGTACAGTCATCGGGGGTCAAACTGGGGCAGTGCAATTTATACGGGTGGGGTCTTATGCTTTCATAGGTGCTGGTACAATGATTGACCAAAATGTTCCTCCTTATGCAACAGGCTATGGCAACCGAATTAATTTGAAAGGGGTCAACGTGATTGGCTTGCAACGCAACGGCTTTGAGCAGGCAGATATTGCTACCATTTCTACAATGCACAAAGACTTCCTTAAAAGCACAGGCAACTGGCAAGAAGTCGTTACAAATCTCAAGTCAAAGTATGCTCATTGTCCTGCAACCTTGACTTATCTGCGGTTCATTCAAGAGGTAGAAGGCAAGGTCAAACGCAAGCCATGACTCATGTATGACCAATACCAACCTAATCAGCCAATTAGAAAAGAATCTTCTCCAGTTTCAACGTTCTCAAGAAACTAAAAAAACATTGATGCAATGGAAGCTCTGGTTACAAAAACGGGGTCTTTCTTTGTCTGAAGACTTTTCATACACCTCCACAGACATTTTGAATTGGCGAGAGTTTTTGGCAGAGTGTGAGCAAATTCCTGATGAGTTTGCTGAACAACTAGCCAATCCGCAATGGTTACAACAACAAGGGGTCTTTCTTTTTGCATTAGAAAGTCCCCAGAAATCATCTACATTACAACAACGTCTTGCCAAATTAGAAGAAGCCGTTGAACAGTTGCAAGAACAGATGAGACTCCTTTCCATTGCGAGACCCCCAAAGGAAGAAGTCATCAAATCAGAGTCCTCCCAAAAAAATCTGACTCATCACTCCTCCTTGCAAAAAGACTTGGCAGTCTTGAACTTAAAAAACAAAACTGAAGAAGAGCAACCCCCAGAAAAACCTTATCAAATTGAGCCATTGAATGAAGTCTACTTGACGACTGTGCAATGGTTTAAAGTCCTGCAAAGAGAAAATGCTGAGGCTTTCGTTCATCTAGGCGAGCAATTCACAGAAAGTAGCCATCGGATTTCATTCTTGCAAATGAAGGTGAGGTTGCTCCGCTATGCTCAAGAGCCTTCTTTGGTAGAAGACGCCTTGCAACACTTTGAAGATTCTGTCGCAGAAGGCGTCTTGCTTGATTCATTCATTCTTGGCTCACAGACACAGACAGAGGAAGAGAATGAACCAGAAGAATTGCCTCATGCTCCAAAAGAGGTTGCAAAGGTTACGAAAGCAGGACTTGAGTTGCCCTCTGAAGAATTGTACCAAAATATGAGTGCTTGGATTCAGTGGTTTGCAGACCAAGGCTTTCATTTACAAGACTTGACAACACAAGATTTGCTCAACCACTCAAGCCACCAAATTTCCTTCATGCAATTTTGCAAACGTATAGAACGTCAGCTTGATGACCAAGAAACCTTTCAACAATGGATCAACGATTGAACTCTTTAGCCTTGCAATCCTATTTCCACACTTCTAAAAGTGCTTATTATGGTGTCGTGATGACCTTACCTTTGCTCGTTTTGTATGAAGTGTTGCTTTACTTTGAACGACTTTCTAACTCCCAAAACTGGCAAGTCCGCAATGCTGTTGATGTCTGGATTCGTCAACTTTTTGCAGTGTTTGAGATAGACTCTCAACATGCGTTTTTAGCAATGATTTTGATCCTTTTGGCTTCTATTCCATTTCTTGCAAAAAAGTCAGTCCCTCTTAAAGCCAAGTATATTGGGGGAATCATCTTTGAATCATGGCTTTACAGTCTGTTTTTTGGTGCAGTTGTTCAGTTGATTTTGTTCAAAGTCTTGCCTTTAGCCTTGCCATCTGGCAGTAGCACCATTCAAAACTTTGCCATGTCATTAGGTGCAGGGATTTTTGAGGAGTTCTTCTTCCGTTTTCTTTTATTAGGTGCTTTGATGTGGGGGCTGGCTTATTTCATCAGTTCACCAGTGTTGAAAGGATTCCTTGCCATCATCATTGCCTCATTATTATTTTCTGCGGTTCATTACGTGGGTGGATTAGCAGACAACTTTACGGTCTATTCATTCCTTTTTCGCTTCATTTCAGGCTTATTACTCACTATCATTTATTACTTCAGGGGGTTTGGTGTTGCAGTTTACACTCACGCTTTTTACGACATTTGGATTTTAGTTTGACATGGATTTACAAGATTACTTTGAAAAGATTCAAGAGATTCAAAGAGGGCAGAATGCAACAGAACACTCTTATCGTCCTGTTTTTCAAGCATTTTTAGAACGACTGGCGCCTGATTTACAATTCTTGAATGAACCCAAAAGGATTGCTTGTGGTTCACCTGATTTTTTGGTAGAAAAAGGTGACGTTTCTATTGGTTACATTGAAACAAAAGATTGGAACACTGACTTAGAAACAACTGAAAAAAGTGAGCAAATCCAACGTTATCTTCAAAGTTTAGATAATTTAATTTTAACAAATTACTTGGAATTTCGTTTTTATCAAAATTCTCAAAAAATTAAAGAGGTTTGTTTAGCCAAGTGGGATCAAAATCAACTTCAAATCATTCAAGAAAATTGGGGAATCTTCAAAAAATATTTTGAAAATTTTTGTCATTTTCAAGCAAAAGGAATCAAAAATTCTGAAGAGTTATCCTCTGTAATGGCAAACAAAGCATTGCTGATGAAAGAAGTCTTCTATCAAGTGCTTTTACAAGAAAATGAAAACAACTCATTACAACAACAATTTCAAGGGTTTCAAAAATACTTGATTCAAGATTTAGACAAAGAAACGTTTGCAGATGTTTATGTTCAGACGTTAGTGTATGGCTTGTTTTCTGCTTCACTGAACTGTCAAGGCAGTCAGAATTTTACAAGACAAACTGCAAGAGATTTAGTGCCTCAATCTAGCTTCTTTTTAAGGCATCTTTTTGACAACATTGCTGGGGTTAATTTAGATGAACGTTTGCATTGGGTCATTGATGACTTAGCTCAAGTTCTACAAGATTCAGATTTAGCAAACATCTTTCAAGCAACAACACATCATCAATTTAAAAGCGACCCCTTTCTTGACTTCTATGAGCATTTTCTTGCCGCTTATGATTCTGAAAAAAGAAAAGAAAAAGGAGTCTATTACACGCCAAAGCCTGTGGTGCATTTCATTGTCAAAGCTGTTGATGACTTATTAAAAAAAGAGTTTCAAATTCAAGCAGGGTTAGCAGATTGTGAGAAAGTAGGAAAGAAAACTAATGGCAAAGCTGAATCATTGCATCGCTTACAAATCTTAGACCCTGCTACTGGCACAGGTGCATTTTTAGCAGAAGTGATTGAACACATTCAGCAGTCCTTCCAAAACCAGCAAGGACTTTGGTCAAGTTACGTCAAAGAGCATCTAATTCCTCGTTTGAATGGCTTTGAAATTATGATGGCTCCTTATGCCCTCTGTCATCTCAAATTAGCAATGATGCTGAAACAGACAGGTTACTCTGACAAAGACCGTTTTAAGATTTTTCTGACCAACGCTTTGTCAGAATATCACTCACAGGATATGCCTTTGTTGACTGACCATTGGCTTATCCAAGAGTCTAAAGGGGCAGACTCCATTAAACGTGATATTCCTGTGATGGTCGTGCTGGGCAATCCTCCTTATCACGGGGAAAGCCAGAATCAAAGTGATTGGATCATGAATTTAATCAACGTTTATAAAAAAGAACCAACAAAAGCAGGACAAACTGAAGACAAGAAAATTCAAGAAAAAAACTCAAAATGGCTCAATGACGATTATGTGAAGTTTATCCGATGCGGTCAGTTTTATGTCCAAAAAAATGGTAGTGGCATCTTAGCTTTTATTAACAATCATAGTTTTATAGATAACCCAACCTTCAGGGGAATGCGTTGGAATTTACTTAAAACTTTTGACAAAATTTATATTCTTGATTTACATGGAAACAGCCGTAAAAAAGAAATCTCTCCTGATGGCTCAAAAGATGAAAATGTCTTTAAAATCATGCAAGGGGTGTCTATCAATCTTTTTGTCAAAAATGAAAACAAACAAACAGATGACCTTGCACAAGTTTTTCATTACGATTTATATGGAAAACGTACAGATAAGTTAAATTTTTTGCAAGACAATACTTTAGATTCTATTGAATGGAGTAACGTCAAATATCAGTCCCCTAACTATTTCTTTGTTCCTAAAAATCTTGAATTACAAAAAGACTATGAACAAGGTTTTTCTTTGAAAGATTTGTTCATTTTAAATAGTGTTGGAATTGTGACAGCAAGAGATCACTTGACTATTCATCATACCCAAAAAGAATTAGAAAAAATTATAAACAAGTTTTTGAGTTTAGAAAATGAAGAAGCTAGGAAGCAATTTAATTTAAGGAAAGATGTTAGAGATTGGACAGTCAAATATGCTAGAGAAGATTTAGAGAAGAATTATCCAAATAGACAAAAAATTGTAGAAATCATTTATCGTCCTTTTGATAAGAGGTGGACTTTTTACACTGGAAAAGTTAAAGGATTCCACTGTAAACCTAGAAGAAAAGTCATGCAAAACTTCTTAAAATCTGAAAATTTAGGATTGATTAGTATAAGACGTTCAAGAAATAATAATATTTGGAGGGAGATTTTTATAACTAACTCTTTAAGTTGTGGTGCGACGACTATTTCATCTCTGGACATAAATTATGTTTTCCCCCTCTATACTTACCCAGAAAATCAATCACAAAACAACACAGAAAAAGCAAGCAGAAAGCCAAACTTCAATGAAGAAATCATTCAAAAAATAGAAAAAAATTTAGGTTTAAAGTTTACAGTAGAAAAAGAAGAATCTGCAAAGTATTTTGCTCCCATAGATTTATTAGATTACATCTATGCAGTTTTACACTCGTCTAAATACAGAGAACGTTATCAAGAGTTTTTAAAAATAGATTTTCCACACATTCCCTATCCCAAGAAACAAAAAACCTTTTGGGAGTTAGCAAAATTGGGAAAAGAATTAAGACTATTGCATTTGATGGAACATCAAAAGTTAAATCACTTTATCACAACTTACCCCGAAGATGGCGAGCATTTGATAGAAAAAGTGAGCTATGAACAAGGCAAAGTTTGGATTAACAACAAGCAATATTTTGGAAGTGTTCCAGAAGCGGCTTGGAACTTTTACATCGGGGGTTATCAACCTGCTCAAAAATGGCTGAAAGACCGCAAAGGCAGAAAATTGACCTTTGATGACATTCAGCATTATCAAAAAATCATTGTTGCTTTGGTAGAAACTGACAAGACCATGCAACAGATTCAAAACATTGAGTTTCATTAGACATTGGATTTGATTGAAAGTGAAAAGAACGGATTTGCGAGCTTATGGATATTTGGTAGTGGCAGCTTTGTTTTGGTCTGGAAATGTTGTTCTTGCACGTGCCTTTTCTGCTGACCTGCCCCCAGTCGCTTTATCATACTGGAGATGGATGCTGGCTTGGATTTGTTTAATGCCTTTTTGCTGGAGGCACATTTGGACACAAAAAGAACTCATTGCAAAAAATTTTTGGAAGTTGGCAATTTTAAGTTTATTAAGTATCGGATGTTACAACCTCACTGTTTACACTGGTCTCCAGACGACAACAGCCATGAACTCTGTTTTGATTACTTCTTCTTCACCATTGATGATTTTACTCATCTCTCGGGTATTTTTTCGCTCTGCATTGGGAAAGTATGAGGTGATTGGCATCATTGTTTCTTTCATAGGGGCATCATTCATCATCAGTCAGGGAGATTTAGCACACTTGCAAAACTTAGCACAGCATACTGGCGATTTGTGGATAGGGTTGGCAACACTTTTCTGGTCTGTATATTCTCTGCTTTTACCACGTTGGAAGCCCCAAAGTTTAAACCCAACAGCATTTTTAGGGACCATCATCTCAATAGGAGTTATTTTTGTAGGTATGCTCTATTGGACAAATCTGTTTCAAGAACCAGAAGTCAACTGGGATTTAACCAAAGCGAGTGTCATCTTGTATGTTGCTATCTTTCCAGCAACGCTTGGCTATCTTTGTTGGAATGAGGGAGTCAGATTGATTGGACCCCAAATGGCAGGACAATTTATTCATTTGATGCCTGTGTTTGGAGTCTTGCTCGCGATGATTTTTTTAGGCGAATCTTTCCAGATTTATCATTGGATAGGAAGCAGTTTCATCGCATTAGGCATCATTTTAAGCCACTATTCACAATCCAAAATCCATTGACTGAATGACATTCAAAAGGACAAACTCATGTCTGAAATAGGCTTGACAATACAAATCAGGGAGTTAACACACACTGATTTTGAAGAATGGAGACATTGCTGGACTTCATATTTAGACTTTTACAAGACAAAACTGGAAGATGAAATGATTCTGCTTGCGTGGGAAAGATTGATGTCAAAAGCACCTCAAGAATTTCAAGCATTCGCTGCCTTTCATCAAAAAAAACAAATGTTGGGACTGGTTCATTTCTTATATCATAGACACGGCTGGAAAATGAACCAAGTTTGCTACTTACAAGATTTATTTGTGCATCAACAATTCAGAAATCAAGGAATAGCAAGGCAGTTAATAGAAGCCGTTTATCAGCAGTCCAAACAAAACAATGTTTGCCAAGTGTATTGGCTTACACAAGATTTTAATATGACAGCAAGAATGCTATACGATAAAATCTCTCAACAAACGTCATTTATTAAATATCAGCATGACATTAATTTGACCTTTGACTAACTTTTTAAAAAATAGGAGTAACTATGAACTACGACGTTGTGATTATTGGCTCTGGACCGGGTGGCTACGTGGCAGCAATCCGCTGCGCTCAGCTGGGAATGAAAACTGCCCTTGTTGAAAAATATCCTACATTGGGAGGTACCTGCTTAAATGTTGGGTGTATTCCATCTAAAGCCTTGTTGGATTCATCAGAAAAATATCATTCGGCACAACATGACTTTGCCATACATGGAATCAACACCTCAAACCTTGAGTTTGACTGGTCAAAGATGCTGAAACGTAAATCTGATGTGATTGCCCAAACTTGTGATGGCATACAATATTTGATGAAGAAAAACAAAATTGAGGTGCATCACGGACAGGGTTGTTTTTTGTCTCCAACGCAAATCCAAGTTCAGTCAGAAGGAGAAACGAAGCAACTCACGACACGCTTTGCCATCATTGCAACAGGTTCAAAGCCTGCCACTCTGCCTTTTGCTCAAATTGACAAAAAACGAATCATCACCTCCACCGAAGCATTGAGCTTGCCTGAAGTGCCTCAAACGATGGCAGTCATTGGGGGCGGTGTCATTGGCTTGGAGTTAGGGCAGGTGTATTCTCGTTTAGGCTCAAATGTACAGGTGCTTGAGTATGCTGACAGAATTTTGCCAACCATGGACCAAGACATCAGCAAAGAGATGATGCGAACTTTCAAGAAACAAGGACTTGCTTTTTTTCTAAAACATTCTGTTCAAAAAATAGAAAATCAAGGTGACTCTGTCAGCATCTCTGCAATAGACCACAAGGACAAAGAACACCAGTTTGAAGCAGATTATTGCTTGATTGCTGTTGGAAGAAAGCCTTACACAGAAGGTCTAGGGCTGGAAAGCATTGGAGTTCAGACAGACAAAAGAGGCTTTATTTCAGTTAATGATAAACTGCAAACCAGTTGCGAGGGTGTCTATGCGATTGGTGATGTGATTGGGGGTGCCATGCTGGCTCATAAAGGGGAAGAAGAAGGCGTTTTTGTGGCTGAACATCTTGACGGACAGAAGCCTCATCTCAATTACTTCACAATCCCCGGCGTCGTCTATACTCACCCTGAAGCCGCAGGCATCGGCTACACTGAACAAGAGTTGCAGGACAAAGGGCAACCTTACAAAAAAGGGAGCTTTCCATTTAAAGCACTTGGTCGTGCAAGGGCAGCTGAAGAGTCTGCTGGATTTGTCAAAGTCTTAGCAGACCAAAACACCGATGAAGTGCTAGGAGTCCACATGGTCGGTGCAAGAGTGGCTGACATCATTGCAGAAGCAGTTGTCGCTATGGAATATAAAGCCAGTGCTGAAGACATTGCCAGAATCTGCCACCCTCACCCCACATTTACAGAAGCTGTTAAAGAAGCCGCATTGGGTGCATGGAATCAGCAACAGCTACATCTGTAAAACTTTATCACCTCCTGTTTGCCAGCTCCTTCATTTTTTCTTGTTAAGAAGGCACGCTTCTTGCTGTGAAGTAACGAAGTGCTGAACAACTTGAAATGATGAAAATGATGAAGTTATTAAGTCGCAAAAAGTTCTTGGCAACTGTCTTTGTTCAGTTGACATATTGGCTATGGTTAAACGCAGCAGGTCTTGAGGGGGGACATATCATTCGTGGGGTTGAGACTCAAAAAATTGAAGTGTCCAGAGACCAGCTGCAAACGCAGGTGGTTGGTAATGAATTAAAAGAAATTCCTGCAACTTATGAAATGCTGTCAATAGAAGGTATTTTTGCATTGGAATTGCTCAATGACCCCGAAGTCATCGCTGATGCCTCCAATCCCTTGCAATTTACAATCATTGTTCCTGATGCGTTTGTGGACACTGATGCCATTCCCAGACGCCTGACCTTCCCCAATTCAAACTTTCTCAAAACAGTAGTTCTTGATGAACAAATTCGGCAAGATGCGTCAGGTCAGATTGTCTCTCAAACTTCGTTAATATTTGAAATGCGAAAAAAAGCGGTGGTCTTATCAGAACCAGACCGCAATTCTGTCTCAGCCTTGTTTTTTCTGATACGTGATGAAGCACAGCCCATTGAAGAAGAAAGTCAAGAACTGGCAAATGTGGAGACAGAAGGACAAGGAGAAGAACTGACACCCCCTGAAGTGCAAGTGTTCCGTAATTCTCAAAAAATCTTGTTGCATCCTGTCTCTGCTATGATGCTTTTTCAAAGACCCACCACTGCCAGGGTTTCCATTCTCAATGCCTCCCCTCTTCCTGATGGCGCACATCGTCTTGCCGTGCTGCTAGACCGCTATCATCACACCTCTTTTCAAGAGCAGGTCAAGATGAAGCTCAAAATTGTCAACATCTCTTCAGCACGTAAAAAAGTCTCTTTAGAAAAGACCAAAATTTACTTTCGTCCCAATTACATGTCAGCAGCATTGGCTTTGGCACAGATGATTCCCGGTGAGCAAATTGTAGAACGTATGTCCCTAGAAGACATGGGACGCATTGGCATTGATGTAGATATTTATGTTGGAGAGAATTTTAAGTAAGGATTATGAAAAAGCTATTCATTCATTTGGGTCTTTTGTGTTTGGCAAACATGGCATTGGCGATGCCAGAATATACCAGCCGCGAAAATGCCTTGTATTTGGCAAAGGTATTGGACAAAGGGTTGTTTCAACAAAAACGCATTGCCTCAACTTTTGTCAAGAATAAACAATCTCATCAATATTATTTGCAGGTGATTCTTGATGATGGTTCAAGCCATGAATGGAAGATCAACCGCATTTACGAATGGAGTCTGAACGACACCTTGTTGCTCTCTAAAAATCGTGTTTTGGTGTTTCCAGACCCTGAAAGTGCAGACTTCCAAGTCCTTGACAAAAGGCAATTTTACAAACGAGCCTTAGCAGCTTATGCCTTCCAAAAAAATTACTCTGACCACGATTTGTTGACAGGACAGTCGCTTAAATTTGCTATCAGAAAGTTTGGTCTCATTCAACCAAATGTAGAAGGGTTATACCAAACTGACGAACACGGCAATCGGTATCGCTACACCCTAGACTTTAAAAATGGAATCAGAGAAGTGCTAACCTATCTTGATGCTTATCAGCTTCTTGCAAATGGCTGGTTATTAGATGCCACAACAAGCGCTGACTTCATTTTGGAACGTCCTTTTCAAGCTGTGGGCTTAAGCGTCTTTCCCAAAACCTTAGAAGATGATTTAAGAAACATCTGGCGTTTTGCGATTGGAATAGAATTTGAGCAACCTGTTTCTTTGATGCCTGAACACATTCCTTTTCAAGTAGTAGAAGAGACAGAAAGGTCGCCCCAGACTGGCGAACGTCAAACCAGATTCTTTGTGCAAGTGATGATTCCAAACTCACAAATCACACATGAACCTGAGCAAATCCGCTCCCTTGAGTATTTGAGAAACGTCCAGCTGGTGGCTGACACCGCTCATCAAAACCGCATCTTTTTGCGTGCAGAATTGAATCCAGAAATTTTTGAATTAAGACCTTACATTGAGTTGCAAGATAAGCTGGTCTTGGTTAACTTCTTTTCTGTGACTGACCAAAGTGTAGTTCGCAAACCAGAAGCCACTCAAGAAGCCCCTTTACAACTGCCAGTAAAAACACAAACGTTGTTTGAAGACTCGTACCTCAAAGCAGTAGAAGAGATTAGAACAGCGCAACGTTCCCCCGTGATTGGATTTAAAATTGAGCGATACATCGTTGCTTTGGGGCATCTGAAACAAGCGGCGATTGAAGCCAGCGGCGATGCAGAAGTCGTGCAGGCATTAGAACAGCGAGACCAGCTTTATCAAATCTTGCCAAAAATGATTTTGCAACATACCACAGAACAGTTAAGGCGTGCAGACAAACAATTCAGCCGTGAAGTCTTACTACAACAAATCCAAGTGGCTGAAGACATCACCATCAATCCACAAATCCTCAAAGAATTTGCCAAACTGAAAGAAGCCATGAAATAAATGAAGATTCTGGCAGAGATACCCAATTCAAAGGCTCTCTAGCCCTTTTTTAGTGGTTTCTTTTTCACTGCTGAGATTCCGAATCAAGTGCTACCTTGACTCAAGGTTTTCATCTTTCCTGTCATTCCTGCGTCGGAGGCAGTCCGAAATCACTAACACTGAAGGCACTACATCAGATAGTTCGTCTTTCATCACTTGGAAAAGATTGTTTAAATTCTTTGATTGACTATCAGGTTTGGCTTTTGCATAATGCTAATGATTGGGATAATTGAGTGCAATCGGTATTCTCTTTCTTCAAATCAGCTTGTTTAAATAAAAAATGTCTGATAAAAAACAACACTTTTTGAATGGCTTTTGTAGTTTATCTGTTGCGTTTGCCCCAGTGGACTTTAGTCGCCATATCAAGTACTCTTCCGCCAAAGAACGTTTTGATTCTCATTGGTATAGAACGGGGGACTCCATGAGACGTTCTGTCAATCACTATGAGCAACAATCTGAAAAAGCAAAAAAGACGGATAAGCAAGTTGCTGTTCAACAATCAAGTCTCACTCATTTGTGCGTATTTTGACAAGGAAATCATTGCTAGCATTTTAAGCATTGGTTCTCTTTCCTCCCTTGTTGGTCAGTTTCTCAAAAGCAAGTCAGGCTGACCAAACACTCCCAAACACAAGCCAAGCAATCAAAAGACACGAGCGAAGGGCAAACCTTGTTTGCTAGTCAATCTAATTGTTTAGTTCTCACCCAAACCTGCATAAGAAAAGACAGCCTTTCTGACAATTTCAAAGTCTGAATCTTTGAGTTTCCAAGCTGGTTCGTATTTTTCTGGTTTGGTTTATTTATATCTATCACATTCTCTACCTAATAATTCGTCTCGCAAACACCAGTAAACTGGATTGTCTTCAAAATCTTTTCCACAGATAGAAATATCTAAACCACTTGTTTTAGCTTTGACTCTTAACCTAGTACCTCCTTGTGCCTCCTTTACCTCTGTTAAAACTCATTTTGGATTTAACCTTTCTTTTTGTTGTGAAAACTCCATTTGGTACGGAGGGTTTTGTTTATTCACTTCCTCTTGTAAATCCAACAATTTGCTTTTTAATGTCCGTATTCATCATTCCTCATTTCATAAAATTTAAAAAACTGCAAAGTCTATTGAATTTTTTAAAAAAAGTCAATTTTAGCTGATGGTGCATCTTCTTAAAAAAATTGTTTTATGAAATAAAAAGGGTTGCACTTTGAATTGGGTCATCATAGAATAGTGGGTTTTTAATTTTAACTTATTTAGGAGATTGTTATTTATGAGTTTAAAGAGTTACGGATTATTTGGAATGGCATCGGTTGTTTTAGCGGGCTGTTCCATATTGGGTTTTGGTGAAAAGCCCGAACCGACAAGAGAGACGTTTTTGACACTTGCAGACGTGACGGGGCGTGTGTCGTTGAAGGAAGACAGCCCTGATGTTCGCCTTTTTCGTGTCAAATCCAAAGCATTCATCAAACGCAATGACTTACGCAATGCGCGCAATCAGGCATTGGAGTCTGCAAAAAAAACAGCCCTTGACAGAATGGCTCAAGAGCTTCTGCCTCCTCCAGTTTACAACCAAAACTACGAACAAATTGAACAGTACATGATTCAGAATGTTGACAACTACATTGTTCAAAGCGAGGTGAATGCAGAAAGGAAAATCTTTGGGGACAAATACTATGGGATTGATTCTGCCCACAAGGTGAGTCGTCAAAAAACACTGGTTGCTTTGCAAAAAGATTTGGGATTGATTGACCAAAGTGCCAATGCGTTAATCACTGTGGTGACCTCTAAGAAAGATTTGGATTTGTCCAGTTCGGGCATGCGTTTTTCTGACATAGAAGAGGCGATGATGAATCAAATCCAAACGGATTTGAATCAAAGAGGCTTGCGTGCGATGGATTTTCGCAATGCGGTGACTGCCATGCAAACTGATGAAAAAGCGAAGGAGCAGTTTGGCAAGATTTCAAAAGAGCAGTTTCTGGCAGTGGTTTCTGGCAGTTCAGCAGACCGTGCTGTCTTGAACCAACAAATCAAAAATGCTGAAGAGTTTTACTCAACAGGCTTGACGTTGATTCAACAACTGGCAAAGGTGGTTGTTGAAGTGAACATTTTTTCAGTGAGTGGGAATGTGAAAGGAGACCTTGCCCTTTCTATGAACGTCACAGCCAAAAATATTTCCACAGGTCGTGGAGGTGCGTTTGCCAACAGCGTTGTCAATGTGGCAAGGCGTGGGGGCGAAGGTGCTATCCAATCTGCTGTCATTACTGGGCTTGTACAAGATGCTTACAAAGACATGAGCCGTGAGTTTATCCCGCAGGTCATCAAAGAGATGTCCACGATTTCAGTTGGCGGAGAGAAACTGATTGCTTATGAATTGGTGTTGAAAGATTTTGACTCAAGAACAGCGAGGCAGGTTCGTAGCAAGGTCAGGGCATCGGAGGCTGATGACTTCCGCTACGTGAGAATGGACAACTCTGTCCCGACCATTACAACCCTACAAGTACGTTATGCAGGCAACACAGAAGACCTTGCAGATAAAGTGTTGACAATCCTTGATGAACTGGGTGTGAATTTTCAAGAACCGACCATCGCACCTGATTTGACTGATTTAGTCATCGCTCAAATCAAGGAGGATTAGAATGAAATTTTACAAAAATTTACAAAGTTTTCTGTTTTTCATTGCAACGTTAATTCTGCTAAGTGCTTGCGTGAGTATTGAAAAAGCAGAACAACTTTACTATGACGAAGAAACAGACGAAGCCTTTGAGATGGCAGTCAGTTTGTTGGAAGATGATGATGCCAAAATCAGATTGCGTGCCATCAAATTAGTCAGGAGAATCGGCAAGGCTGAAGCAGGCAGTGCTTTGAGAAAACGACTAAAAGATGCGAATCAGGAAGTCAGACGTGAAGCCATCATGGCACTTGGTCAAATTCAATACCAACCCGCTGTGAATGACTTGTTAGACCTTGTTTCTGTCGTCAATGATGATGACACTGCCAAAGCATTGGGGTTTGCCTTTAGAGAATATGGAAAAAATGCGATTGATGAGCTAGTAGAACGATACGGGTCTGGTGCGTATCAAAAAGACCGTGAGAAATTTACTGCTGTTTTGATTCAGGTTGGACCCACTGTTGCTGATTCCATCATCAACACGCTCAAAGGCAAATCTTTTTTTGAGAACAAGGCTAGCTTTGAAATACTGGTCAAGGTCAAGAATCCCCGAGTTGCTGTTTTGATGTTGCCCTATTTGCAGGATATAGAAGTGCGGGAGCAAATTGTAGAGGCATTGTCTAAACTTGGCAGTCGTGCAGTTGATCCTACCTTAACCAGTCTGAAAAAATCACTTGACTCCAATGAAATTCCTGTCATTGAGGCTCATATTGTAGTGCTAGGAAACTTAAAAGATGGCAGGGCAACTTCTACACTTGAGCCACTTTCACAACATGAAGATGACAGAATACGCAATGCTGTGGATTCTGCACTCCGCAAAATTAGAGGATTTTAACCCCCTACCATTCTAAAACATGCTTAAACTTCACATTAGCCTTCTCATCAGTCTGTTTATTTCGTCTTGGTCAATTGCACTTGCTGAGACATTCCAAGTTCAACGTCTAGGGAATTTGAACATTCCAAAATCTATTAGCAAAGTCTTCATTCCTGAAAATCTGATTGAAAGTTCCAATGATCAGTTTGGGTTTAAAGCCCAAGTGATTAAAGAATTGCAGACAGAGCTTTCCAAGCTGGGTCGTTATCAGGTTTTCATTGGAGAGCCAACAGGCTTTGACCCAAATACTGAAGTTGTCGCTGTAATTCAAGGCGATGTAGTTAGTGGCGGTGGAGTAGTTTCAGGTCAAATGACAGAAAAGGCAGTTTGCAAAGGTGGATTGTCTGGCATTGGTGGTGCGGTGGCTAGTGGAACAACTTCAGAACAAGGAATTACCGTAAGTGGTCGTGGATTTTTGTGTAAAAAACCTGATGTTGCCTCAATCGCAACAGAAGCCATCATTGAGCTTGCAACAGGAGGCGCTCCCATTGATGAAGTGATTCGTATTTACAAATACAAAAATGTCTCGCTGTTTTTGCAAGTGAACCTTTCCATGACTCAATTAGGAACAGACCGCACGACTCTTTTGATTCGTTCTGAATCTGCAGGCTTTAGCAGACATTATCCTGAAAGTTCGTCTTATGCGAATGTGAGAGAGTCCAGCGAAGGGGCTTTTATCATCATGCCCTTGATTCAAACGATTCTTGTTGCACCAATGCCCAAAAGGCTTGCCTTAGTTCAAGGCTCTAATGTGGGGTCAAACATCGGTCGTTTTTATAATTGGGTTGCTCCAGAACCTGATGACATTCCAGAACAAGAGATGAATCAAATCAGGCAAAAAATTGTGACCAAAACGCTTCGTCCGTTTATTCGTGATGTGACGCCTTACCGAATTTCTATTGAAGTAGAAATAGATGATGCAGGCACTGCCGCTGATGAATTACGGGCAGGAAAGTTTGACCAAGCAAGGCAGTTGTTGGAAGACCTAGAATCGCCATCAGATGCAGACCTTTATCATTTAGGACTGACTCTTGAGGCAACGGCAATCACTCAAGAAGACTTAGATGATGCCAGACGGCTTTACTCTCAAGCCTTTGACCTTTCACCCAAAGCATCTTATGCCAAGTCTCTCGGACGGCTTGAAAAGGCTTTACGTTCCCTTAAAAAATCCAATCAATCTTCCAATTCCAACAATTCCAATTAAGTGCAATGACTCATAAATTTTTTAAGCCCACATTTTTAGTTGCCCTTGTCTTGCTTGCAGGATGTGTTTCAAAAGTCAAACTGGAGGTTGCAAAACCTGCCAAAATCAATACTTCAGGCATTCAAAGGGTGGTGGTGACTCAATTCAAAATCAAAAATTTTCGCTATCGTCAGTTAGTAGAACGCAACGGAAGTTGGCAGGTGCAAGAAGTGCCTTTTTCTCAAGAACAACGTCAAGCGATGGCAAGATTGGTGAGGGGTAAAGTTGTCAATTTTATTTCCAAATCTCCATCGTTTGAAGTGGTCTATTCTGATAAATTGTCTGAATTAGACAATAATCAAGCCATTCAAGAGACAATTTCTGCAGGGGGGTTCCGTACTGAACAAGTGGACGCTATTATTGAAGGAGATGTTTGGATTGATGTCAGTCATTTTGATGGGTCAGAGTTAGACAAAGTGGCATTGAAGTATATTTTAAGAGGACAAGGGGAAAATGACCCTGCTTATACCGTTGATGCTGTGGCATTTTTTCCGTATAAAAGCATGAATGGTTCGCTTGGGGTTTCATTAAGAATGATTAAACTTGAACCCACAGAATTACTTGCTGTCTCTACTGACATTCGTTCTTTTCGTCATAAAATTGGGGGTAAACCCAAAGGATTGATGGACCAAATCGCTGATGGTGCAAAACAAGCACAAGGATTGGCTGTGTCCGCAAACCAAGAAACGGCAGAAGATGAGATTGAGATTGAAGAATCTGACAATGCCCTGCCAAGTTTTGAGCAAGCTGTTGCTGACATGGCAGAATCTGTCTCTGCTCAATTTATGAAAGATGTTGCGATTTCTACAACAACTCTCAATATTGCATTGGCAGGTGGTGATTCACAAGCATTGGCTTTAATGAAAGCAGGTGCTTATGAAAAAGCGATTGAACGATTGAATGCTTTGGAGACACGCAGTGCTGATGACCAATATAATTTGGGATTGTCCTATGAAGCCATTGGAGAATATGGGCTTGCTAGTGTGGCATACGATGAGGCACTCAATTCAGACCCTGCTAATTTAACCTTTGCCAAAGGTGTTGGACGCATTGAACGGCTTAAAAGAGACTACCGCCAAGTCCGAGACCAGCTGAATCAGCAAAACTAAAATCACATCACAAAATGAAAATGATAGGAGGTCAGCCCCATGGAGATTGAATATTTTGAAGCGGAGACGATGAAGGAGCTTTGTGAAAAAGTGAAAGAGTGGATGAAGGGGCATCGTTATAAAAAAGTGCAAACTTTAACTATTGAAAAAGAAACAAGGGGCGAAGGCGAAGTCTATTGCTGCATCGTTTCACTCACTTTAGAAGGTCGTTAAATGATTAAAAAATAATTAAAAAACAACATGGCAAAATTAAATTGGATTTTTACAGTAGGCATCAGTTCTTTGATGATGGCTTGTGCTTCGCAAGAAGTCACATTTTATGTCACACAACCTCCGCAAATTCCCTTTGAAACCATAGAAACGATTGAGCTTGCAACTTTTGAAGATGAGATGCAGGCCCCCATCGCCTTACCTTCCCAACCTGTGGAATTGACCGAACAAGAGGTACAAGAAAGCAAGGACAAGCAACTGACCCCACAAGTCAATCAGTTTGTTTCCAATGCCAAAGCCGCTGATGTGTTGCGGTCACTGACTTTGGAAGCGTTGGCAGAATCTGGAAGCTACCGATTGCTTGATGCCAACGCCTCTGTCAATGGTGTTGTGAATGACCCCGATAA
The DNA here is from genome assembly GCA_965233585.1 of bacterium. GTDB lineage: Bacteria > SAR324 > SAR324 > SAR324 > NAC60-12 > CBDDTI01. The sequence goes on along the minus strand of CBDDTI010000747.1, from coordinate 484,866 downwards.
GACCGCCGTTTTGACTGCAAAGGTTCGTTACTTTGAATTTACAGGACAAGATGCTGAAACGATGTCGTTTATTTTGATTGCCAAACGTGAGAATTTGCAAATCCTTCAGAAAGCACAACTTGAAGTAGCTGTTTTTGGCGTGGTGACAGGATTGGAAGCCAACGGAGATGGTTTTGATGCCCCTGTGCCTTATGTAGAAAAGATTGCGGCATTGGAGACCACGTTGTTTTTGAAACGTAAAAGTGATGGCGTTGACCTTGTCCCCCCCCAAACTTTGACAAATTATTACTTAAAAAAATGGGGTGGCACTCAAGGTGGTTTGCTTCAAGGCTCTCATAGTCACGCCCCTAAAAAGTTGCAAACGCAAATTTTGGAACATTATGGCACAGAAGAGTCTGCTGTTGATTTTCTGTTGTCAGAAATTGAATCAACACAATTAGCATTAGAAGACCCCGAACAGTTCCTTGCAGAAGGCAGAAATTTAAAAGATGACAACACTGTTCCTGAGACGTCGCTAGCTGTTCAGTATCGTCTGGCTCAAAAAATTGTTGATCAATATCGCAAAAAAATTGCACCTTATAATGAAGAAATCATCTTGCCTGTGGCATCTGGAGATGCCGTTGCTGTCAATTTGATGAATGGCAATGCCTACGAAAAAGCAATCAACCGTCTGGAAAATCTACCTGACCGAACAGAAGCAGATTTGTTTAACCTTGCCTTAGCTTACGAGTCTGTGGGGGAGCGCGCCCAAGCGTTGAGGTATTACCAAGACGTGTTGCAACTGAACCCTAACAACTCTGACTACCAAGAAGCGGTTAAACGTAATCAAATCCCTTGAAATCATCTCAAAAAGAAATGATTTGACCAAAAAATCATCTCACTGAAATTGATGCAATATTGGCTTTTAAAATCTGAACCCAACGCGTTTTCAATCACTGATCTCCAAAACTCACCTGATCAAACAGACTCTTGGGACGGAGTCAGGAATTATCAAGCTCGCAACTTCATGCGAGACCAGATGAAACAAGGTGACCAAGCGTTGTTTTATCACAGCCGCATCAATCCTTCTATTGTGGGAGTTGTAGAAATTGTCAAAGAGTCTTATCCCGATTATACAGCATGGGAAGACCCAAGCGACCATCACTTTGACCCCAAAAGCTCCCTTGAAAATCCCATCTGGTTTATGGTTGATGTGAAGTTTTTGCAAGAGTTTCCAAAACCCCTCTCCTTGCCTTTTTTAAAAGGCATTCCAGAGTTGCAAGGCATGGAACTCCTCCGCAAAGGAAGTCGCCTTTCTGTCCAACCTGTCCAACCTCACGAATTTCAAACCATCTTGAAGCTGGCACAAGTTTAAATCCTTGTTCGCCTACAATACAACCTTGAATGGCTGTTTTTGTTTCTTGCAAATAGACGAAATGACGACCAAAGACAAGCCTGCAAAATCCTCTTTGTCATTCCGTGCTTGACAAGGAATCTTAAAAAACAAGAGTCGTTTGGGGAAATTAAGAAATTAGGATAAAAGAGAGATTGCGGAACAAGTCCACAATGACATTTTTCAAAACCAGTGTTTAGGATTCTATGCTTCCAATTCTAACTGCAACGAAGCAGACGTGATGACCTGCAATTCTCCTGCTTGTTCCTGAAAAAGATAAATGCCTTCTTCTTCTGCCTCACTGATGAGTTCGTCATAAAAGACTTCTCCTGCCAAACCGCAATGAATTGTATAGTCTTGATAACTTGGAAACAACTTAGGGAAGGTCTCTTTCTGCCGAAACACTTGTTGGAAATCCTTAACATGAGGCTTACGTTTGACTTCTATCAAAAGCAGATGCTTTGTTTTGCTGAACAACACAAGATCGTATTGAGCCGTGATGCCATTTTTCCCTTTGAGGTTTTGTTCCACTTCGTCATAGCGAATGCCACCGATTTCAATGAAACCATATTTTTCTATAACCTGTTCCACAGAACGGCACAGACGATTTTCTAAAATCTCTGAAGTATTGCTGATGAAGTTTTCCATCTTCTGAATGCCCCGCACCATGCTAGCAACTGTTGGTTTGAGTTCTTGAAGTTGCAAAGTCGTTTCTTCTTGTCGTTTTTTCAACTCCTGCATGCCTTTGCCAAATTCTTCCTGCTGTTTGGCGTTTTCTTCCAAGATTTTTTCTATTCTATCTAAACGTTCTGACATCTTGACCTCTTATTTTTAAAATTCTAAAAAGCAAAAAACGTCTAGTCTATCAGATTTTTTGAGAAAAAGAAGGAGTCCAAAGCAGAGAGAAAATAAAAGAAGAATGAGATGTGCGAGTTTGATTGCCTTTCTCTTTGACATTTGGAACAGGCAAAAAACTCTGACTCCTTCTAAACACTCAAAAAGAAGTCAAAGAAAAAACCAAAGCTAGTTCAGGGGGGTGATTTGGATAGATTCAATGCCACGAGACGCTACTGTTTTGGCAACTCCAGTTGACTGAGTGAGGTCAATGTAGGCATCTTCCAGCACGCCTGTTTTCAAAAAAGCTTTAAAAAAGAACGTGTTGTTTTTAAATCCGAATGTTACGAATTTTTGATTGTTATAGTTATGTAAAGAACTATACTTCACACTGAAGTCATAAAAAACTTGAGCGGTGTATGTGTCTTTAGTCAGGTCTATTTTGTAGAGTTTGGTTTTATCTTTGGAGACAAAAAATAAAGACAAACCCGAGAAAACTACTCCTTTATGATTAGAATATTCTCCAAAACCATAATCAAACCCCCTATGAACCCCCTTTATTGATGCTTGAAATGATGCTTCAAAAACAATACGTGGTGTTGGCTTGATTTCTGATATGTAAAATTCGCCGAGAACTCCATTTGTCCAAGTGATGATTTTGTTTCCTATTTTTGTGATGTTAGACACCAGACCTTGATGGTCGTGACCTGCGCTGAACCCACTAGGGAACGAATAAACAGTCGTTGTGCTTGCCATCTCTAAATTGGAATCAAACTTGACTTCTATCACAGAAGCTTTCTGCTGCTTCTGTGCTTCATTCCGTTCTACTAAACGACCACACAAGAATCCCTCACTTGAAGCGTTCATACCCGATTTGTGGAGGCAAGAGAATTTCCCCTTATGTTTCTTAATTTTGCCAGAATCACTGATTAAATATTCCTGAGTGACTGTCACATTTTTGAATCTTGGTAATTTCTCCTTAAAGTCACCTCTGACACCCCTCAACTTTAAGTCAGTAGTCAAAAAGCTAGCCTTTGCAGCATCCGCATCGTCAAGAGTGAGTTTTGCCAGCCTGCCTTGGTGAATGTAAACATAGCTGTTAGTGCCAGCTTGAGTGAGTTTGGCTTTTGCACCATGTCCTTTGGGGAGTAGCCATGCTTTGCCATCACTTTTGCGTGTGACAATGGGGTAATCATTGTTTCGGTCGTCATCAGTGCCGTAGTGGACAAGGGCAAACTTACCGCTTTCTAAAGATTGAATCTTTTTAGCATTGAGAGAAAACTCAATCGTTTTGCCATCTTTGTTGGCATAGACGACTTCCTGCGTGTCTGCTCCAACCATTTTGAACAATTTGTCTTGCATGTTTGAAGGTGGAGTTACAGCGACTACCCTTTCGTTATTCCCGCGTAGGCGGGAATCCATACCCTGATTGGCAATGGATTCTGTGTCAAGCACGGAATGACTGGGGGTCAATGCAATCTTTGACACGTCCACCCTTTTGATGAGCAGTGCATCGGCATCAGTGATGTTCATGTTGGCAATTTTTTTAAGCTGTTCCAACGTTCCAAGGGATTCTGTTTCTGTGTTCTCTTGTTTAGTCTCTTCTTTTGTGTCTCCTGTGTTTCCAGAGGAAGAGCCTGAATCGCCTGAACAGGCGGCAAATGTGAATGATGCTACACTAGCAACAAGATAGGGTTTGATGAATTTTTTCATAACGTTCTCCTTTTTGATGGATTTAAAAAAGATTAAAAGCGCTGTCTCATCTTTTAAAAAAGACAACTCCAAGAGTATCTGTGTACAAAAAAAAAATACAAGCCTATAATTAAAAATATTTGGATTTTTTGAGTTGGAGACAAAGATTCGTGCAAGAAGATTCAAAACTCCTTCCGTCATTGCAGAACTTGATTCAGAATCTCAAAAAACAAGGGGTCGTTTGGAGAAATTAAGAAAAAGAAAGATTGCGGGTCAAGGTGAGCAATGACATTTTTCAAGGTGAGCAATGACATTTTGCAAGTCTGATTGCGTTTGATTGAAGGGGGCAGGTAAAAATGAGAGAGGCTTTGCGGATTGAGGAGGGGATTTAAGTCAGAGCGTTTTTTTGCTTTTGTAATTCTGAAATGACAGCTTTGGTCAGGTTCAAACATGTTTCGTCAAAAGAGCCACATTCAATGGTAGAAAGACCAAATTTTGCGGCTTGTTCAATAAAGTATCCATTGATTTGGCGAATCATCTGAAACTGTTTCAGATAATGTTTAGAGGGTCTTCTGCTGGCACGTCGTTCTCTGATTTCAAAACGTGAATGGTGCATCTGTTCATCTTTCAAATACACGACTAAAGGAATGTGATAGGCGTCATTTTTGAGTTCTGAAAACTGCATCAAGGCGGGGAGCAAATGCACACCTTCTACAATACTAGAGCAGTTTTCACGAATGGCACGTTCTGCAACGGCACGGACTCCGACCGTCACCTTTGATGCCTGATCCAAATAACCTGCAAGCAAGCTATGGTCTGACTTCATCGCCCAGGCATTGTCATACTCTGCCTCAAATGTGGACATGTGCAGGGAAGGCAAGATTTTTTCAGTGAACATAATCCGCATGATCTGCCTGATGGTGTCCGTGCCTGTGATATGAGAGATGTTTAAACGCGAGGCAAGCTCTGCTGCCAGTGTGGACTTGCCAATGCCAACAGTGCCTCCAATATAAATCAGTAAGGGTTTGTTAAGATGTTTGATTTCGTTGGCTGTTTGGTAAAGCATTGCAGAATCGTCCCCGTATTCACTGACTATTTTCTGAAACACCAAATCATACAACTCTCGGTGGTTGATGACAGAACGTTTTTCAGAAAGTGCATGATAGATGTCTTGAGCCATCTCATACGCCCGATTTGGCTCAATAGAAGAGGCAATCAAAGACCTTGCTAAGAAAGCACGCGAAAAGGGACCTGTGGTGCTGGCATATTGCACTTGAACGTCTTCATGCGGCAGTGAAGAATACTTCAATTTGAGAAACGTGTCTTTGCCTTTGAAGGTTGTGATTTGTTGTTCAATCAAACCTTTCAATGTTTTGACCTCAATCTCTTGTTGATTGTGAAGGCAAGATTTGACATGTGCCGCAATGTTCTGGGAGTCTTCAAAAGAAAGTCCTCTTTTGTGAAGCCAATGGACTAAAAAACCCGTCATGAATTGGCGAGGAGATTTGTGAGGAAAGTTAATTTGTGTCTGGCACACGTCTTAAAAAATAGGAGGTTTAGTTTGTCAAAATAAACTAATAGCATACTTGCTTTAAGAGTAACAAGCAATTTTTGTAGTCACAAAGGGCAGACCCATGCAGTGTTTTGAAACACAAGCAATTTGAGGCAATTTTGAGGAGTAAGTTGTTGAAACTCAAGTTCTACATGGCGAAGAAACTTTTGAGCAGAACCAATGCCAACCTTGCGATAGAGTATTTGGTCTTGAACATGGTAAACAACACGTTCTCTTTTTCCGTTGTTTTGGTCGTCAAAATCTTTGTCTTGGTTGAAATCTGCAAGAATGGTCAGTTTGCCATTTTGAAGAGTGATAGCTTGTTGGGTTGTCCCGTAACCTGCTTGAGAAAGCTCTTGTTTCAGCAATGTCAGAAATCGTTGCATACCAACCTCTGCCTGAGTTTTCTGGAAGTACTGAATGCTTTCTTGATAAAGATAAACCACAGGGGAAACAAGAAGCGTCAGCAAGAGTGTCCCAATAGCAATGACACTTAAAAGCTCAATGAGGCTGAACGCTGTTGAAGTCGTTTTGACCAAAAAGGGAGTGTCGGATTTTTGTCCAGTAAGGCTCAAACTGGAATGTTGGCGAATGGCTTCCTTGATGGCATGAGACACACATTTGTTTGGCATCAAGAGCAGGTTTGACAACAGCGGGATTGGTCGCATGGGCTTTTGAGGCACCATGGCAGTTTTCACATTGCACATTTTTAAATTCTGGGGTCAGGCGATCGCTTAAAAATCCTTGTTTTTGGAAGCCAACTGTATGACATTGGATACATTCAGGGTCATATTGTTTGTCAACTTTTTCAAGGGTTGCAAAGGCGTGAGCATGCACCGATTTTTGCCAGATTTTAGTTTCTGCAACATGGCAAGTCTGGCAAGTAGTTGCCCCCGCGTAAGGAGTGTCTTTTTGTAACTTAGATTGAATTTCTAATTGTTGAAAAAAAAGAGTTTTGACATCAGCATCATATTTTTCAAAGAAAGCTGCTTGTGAAGGGTGATTGGGAAAAGAACTGTACAACCAGACCATTTTTAAGTTGGGGAACGTTCCCTCCAAAGCCCCTTGTCCTTTGGTGGCGACTCTCAAAAATGTCCCTTCGCTGGTTTGCAAGCTGAGTTCTTGGTCTAGTTCATCATCGCTTGGGTTTCCCAGTAAAATCACATCAAATTGCTTGGACTTTGCAAAAAGCTCAAGTTCTTTCTCATTCCCGCGGAAAAGTAGAACACGGGTTGCACCGTCTTTAAAAGATTCTTGCCACTTTTCTAATAATTGAGGGTTGGCGTCAGCAAACAAAGGCTTGGCATTTTGATTTTGATACACTTGGCTAGGAGAAAGAAAGCCCCAGACGTCAAAGGTTTTTTGACCTCTTTCAATGACTTTTTGTCTTAGGATTTGGGTGTTTTCTGCAAGAAAGTTACTTGCTAGATAAGGGAGTGTTTTGTCAAGAATATCCAGACCATACTGCCACTCTGTGCCACCTAATAAAATGACTTCAGGCTTCAAAGTTTTCAAAGATTTTTGAATCAGTTCAATTTTTAAAGTCCCTTGAGCTGAAGGTTTGGGGAAGTTGTTGCCAAGATCAAAGTAAAGACTTTGTTGATGTTCTGCCCTTTTTTGCTCTAAGTAAGAGGCTCTTCGTTCTAACCCGCCCATGTCTCCTTCGGCACTACAACCACAAGGTTTGATTTCACCCCGCATGTCTCCAAAAACCATGAACCATGTTGAAAAATCCTTTGAATATGCAACGGCAGTGGTGAAAAGCATTGCACCCAAAAAAGACATGATTTTGACTATGTTTTTTTTGAGAGTGCTTTTTTTCGTTCTGTCAAGATTGACCTTTTTCATCAGGGTCTCCTCACAACGCTACCTTGTTTCTGATAAACTCTGCAATGTTTTCACTCATTCGGGAGTATGCCCCCGTTTGACCAAGTTGTGTGCAAACGTCTTTCAACGCTGTTTGCATTTCTTTTCTTCTTTCTTGGTTTTCTATCAAATTGACGGCTTCCGAAACGATGTTTGCAGAATGGAAATCATGTTGAATCAATTCTGGCACAATGAGACGTTTTGCCAGAATGTTGACCATGCCAAGATATTGAACTTTTGCCAGCCGTTTGGCAATCCAGTAGCTCACATACGATGCTTTGTAAATGATCATAAATGGAATCTGGCTAAGGGTGGCTTCCAAAGTGGCTGTGCCTGATGCAACGATGGCAAGGTCTGAAACAGCGAAAAGCTCTGAAGCTGTTTTTTCAACGATGAAGACCCCATCTTGTGCCAAAGACTTTTTTTCGTGATTGGGTAGTTTTTTGACGAGAGGTACTAAAAACTTAGCATGTGGATATTTGAGTTTAAGCTGTTTGATGCTGTCTTGGAGGACAGACCAGTGCCTTTGAATTTCTCCCGGGCGGCTCCCGGGTAAGACTGCAATGACAGGATACGAATCAGCAAGCAAAAATTCTTGCTTCAGGTTTTGAATGATATGCTTGTCAACGGGTTCCTTGACGGCAGGGTGTCCCGAGAAAAAGACATCTACCCCTGCTTGTTGATAAATGGGGGCTTCAAAGGGGAAGAAGACAATGACACGACTGACCCCCCGTTTGATTTGATGAATCCGCCCCTCACGCCATGCCCAAATTTGAGGCCCATTAATTAAAATGACAGGAATGTGCAGTTTGCGAAGTCTTTCCCCCAAACGCAAGTTGAAGCCTGGGTAATCAATCAAAATGGCTAAATCTGGCTTTTCTTGGATTGCCCATTGTTCCATTGCATCAAGCATCTTTTTCATTCTTGGCAAGTGAGCAATGACCTCTATCAAGCCGTAAACCTGTAAGTCTGCAAGAGTATAGCGAGCTTTGAGTCCTGCTTGAATCATTGCTTCATCTCCTGCCCCAAAAAAAGTCAGGTCTGGAATGTGTTGACGCAACAGATGAATGAGATTGACGCCATGTTTCGCTCCTGAAACTTCACCTGCAAACATCAAAACTTTGAGAGGCATGATTTTAAATCATCTTTCCTTATTCATTGGGAAGAGTTTTGTTTTCTGCTAGATTTGTCAAATCTTCTTGTTGAAGAGTCTCGCCTTGTGCTGATCTATTTTCGGCTTTGGTATATTTTTCAATATTGTCCTCAAATTCTGTGAGTCTTAACACCACTGAACGCAGTTCTGTGATGGTTGTCCAGTTGTCAATGAATAAAGAAAAGCTGTGATGCACCTTGGCAAAGGCATTGGAAGTCTGCACTAACACGCCCAGTGCAAACGCACCCTTAAACAAACCATGAGCCATGAGCAAGTAGGGGACAATGATCATCACCTGACCATAGCTAATGACCCACAAATCAAAATAACCATAGTGCAAATAAAGCCTGTGATAGTTGTAACGGATTCCCAAAAAGAGTTCCCCAATGGTCTCCAATGCCCCGTAATTCTTTTTGTCATCTTCTGCATAGACAAGCTCTTTACGGAAGGCTGCCTCTACTTTTTGGTTGTTATATTCCAAGTGTGGCAACTTGACACCAACAAACCAGCTAATCACCAACCCTCCTAAACTGACCAACAATGAGATATAGACCAATGCCCCATCGGTTGTATTGAGAAATTGTAAAACAGGCAAATCTAGGTGTTGGGAAAGACCCCAAAGGATAGGAATGAAGGCAATCAAGGTCATAATGGCACGCACGACTTGCAAACCTAAACTTTCTACAATTCTTGCAAAGCGGAACATGTCTTCTTGAATCCTTTGAGACGACCCTTCAATCTCTTCCTCAACAGCACGCCACTTTGGCATGTAGTGAAAGGTGATGGCTTCCCTCCAACGCAAGACGTATAGGCGTGTAAAATAGTTGGTTCCCATTCCCAAAATGATATAGGGGAAGGCAATCCACAAAAAGTCAGACATGGAATTGTAGAAATCTGCAATGTCATGCTTGGTGGCTTCCTGTAAAATATTGTAAAACTCACCATACCATTCATTGATGAATGTTGTCATTTTGACTTGAAAGTAAAGCGATACCAGAATCACTCCACTACCACCGTAAGCCCATATTGCCCACTTTTTACTTTTGAAAAAAGATACAAACATAACGATTAAAATAAAAGGTTGTTCATGCCATAAACTTAAGGTGAGAGATTAAACCAAATTGAAGACGTTTAGACTGCCAAACTTTTGATGAGTCTTCCTTTCTAAACACGTTCTTCTTGATAACTTCTTGAGATGTTTTTTTGACAACTTTAGGATTGTAACTTAAAAAATGAAGATTTACAAACGACAACAGTTTTTGAATATGCTAAACGAACTTGGCGCCACCGGTATTTTTAGTTTGACATTGTTAATCTAATGTAGATTTTGTGATAGTACCGTGACTTGAACAAGTTTCTCATATTCTTATTTCCCTTCTTTGAAGGGCAACAAACCAGCGGCTTATTGCTAGCAGACTTAGCCTGACTAAGTAATTCAGGAAACAAGAGAGATGGCGGGGCAAGATGAGCAACGATACTCCAGTCATTCCTTGCTTGATGCGGAATCTATCAACAATCCTTTTAGTCATTCCGCACTTGATGCGGAATCTCAAAAAAGGTGAACGAAGAAGAAAAAACAAAGAAGATTGCGGGTCAAGCCCGCAATGACGGCAGTGTTCACTTGATATTGTCATGATATTTTTCAAACCTTTTATAGTCAAAGAAGAGTTGTAGAGAGTGTTCCAGCATGTCAAAAGTTTTGGAATGTCGTTTAGATTTTCTCATCAAGCGAGCTAGGTTATCTCTGATGGAAGAATTAGAAGATTCAATGAGATGAGTGTTGTCCTTGCCTATCTGATGCTTTTGTGGAATTTGGAGTTGTGCAAATGCCACTTGATAGCATGAGTTGGCATCTGTATAAATCGTTTCAATTCTAGCTCGTTGTGCTTTGACTAGTGCATACAGCTGCTTTGCTGCTGCTAATCCTTTGCCTATCACAAAGGCAATCACACATTGTTCTTGACGAGAATAGGCTGTCCAAACAGCTACTCTTTGGCTTTTTTTTGAACAAAAGTGTAGATCTCATCCATCTCTATACTATCTACTTGTGCATGGAAACTTGGTGCGTCTTTTGGAAGTTGAGACACTCTAGCTTTTTTGATCCAGTTGACAATTGAAGCGGGAGACACCTGCAAAAAACGAGCGATCTTTCTGATGCCTACACTATTGACATACATCTCTAAGGCTTGACGCTTGGTCTCTAGTGGGATTCTCAAACCATTTGAGGTGAATGCTCTCTGACATGACTTGCAACGATACCTCTGAACCCCTTTGTAACTTCCATTCTTGATATAAGTCTGACTCCCACAATGATGACAACTTCTCATTTCCATTCCTCAAATTCACTCTCACATGCAATGACAATACCAACTAAACACTGCCCGCAATGACGGGGATAGTTTAAGAAAAAAAGAAAACCAGTGTTCAGGATTCCATTGCCTCCAGCTGTAGCTGCAACGAAGAAGGAGTGATGACTTGTAATTCTCCCGCTTGTTCTTGAAAAAGATAAATACCTTCTTCTTCTGCCTCACTGATGAGTTCATCATAAAAGACTTCTCCTGCTAACCCGCAATGAATTGTATAATCTTGATAACTTGGAAACAATCTAGGGAAGGTCTCTTTCTGCCGAAGCACTTGTTGGAAATCCTTAACATGCGGCTTACGTTTGACTTCTATCAAAAGCAGATGCTTTGTTTTGCTGAACAGTACAAGGTCATATTGAGCCGTGATGCCATTATCTTTCCCTTTGAGATTTTGTTCCACTTCGTCGTAGCGAATGCCTCCAATTTCAATGAAGCCATATTTTTCTATAACCTGTTCCACAGAACGGCACAGACGACTTTCTAAAATCTCCGAAGTATTGCTGATGAAGTTTTCCATCTTCTGAATACCCCGCACCATGCTGGCAACTGCTGGTTTCAGTTCCTGAAGTTGCAAGGTCAGTTCTGCTAACTGCTTGCTGTTTTCTTCTTGCTGCTTGCTATTTTCTTCTTGTTTCTTTGTCAGTTCTGCTAACTGCTTGCTATTTTCTTCTTGACGCTTGCTGTTTTCTTCTTGACGTTCTTTCAACTCCTGCATGCCTTTTGCGTTTTCTTTTAAAATTGCCCAAATCTCATCAAATTGTTCACTCATCTTTTTCCTCTCAAATTAAATTTCCAAACTTCAAAAATCCCTGATTATAGCATTTTTTTGAGAAAAAGGGAGAACAAAGCAGAGAAAAAACAAGCCTACAAACTCTCTTTGTCATTCCGCACTTGATGCGGAATCTCAAAAAGCAAGAGTGAGATTGCGGGTCAAGGTGAGCCATGACCAAGACACGCCCGCAGGTGACGGAGCGTTTTAAGAAAAAAACTTGACTTTTCACAGCAAGTATGAAAACACTTGCTGGGGACAAAATACTACTCCAAACACTCCTTCCAACTCCACTACAACCACTCTTCTTGGCAACCTACTTCCCAAACTTCACTAAAAACATGTCAGAACTTCCTGAATTGGTGTGTCCATCAAAATTTCCCCAAGAGTATCCTGTCACGTAAACATTCCCTGATGAATCCACACTCACTCCGTATCCATAATCAGAATTGCTACTGCCAAGCAGTTTAGACCACTTCTTATTACCTGATGAATCATACTTCACTAAAAACATGTCATAACTTCCTGAATTGGTGTGTCCATCAAAATTTCCATAAGAGTATCCTGTGACGTAAACATTGCCTGCTGAATCCACACTCACTCCTTCTCCATAATCAGAATTGCTACCGCCAAGCAGTTTAGACCACTTCTTATTACCTGAACTGTCATACTTCACTAAAAACATATCAGAGTCTCCTGAATTGACATGTCCATCAAAATTTCCACTAGAGTATCCTGTCACATAGACATTGCCTGCAGAATCCACACTCACTCCTCCTCCATAATCATAACTGCTACTGCCAAGCAGTTTAGACCATTTCTTACTGCCTGTTCTGTCATACTTGATTAAAAACATGTCAGAGTATCCTGAATTGCGATGTCCATCAAAATTTCCACTAGAGCTTCCTGTCACGTAAACATTGCCTGCTGAATCCACACTCACTCCTCCTCCATAATCACGACTACTACTGCCAAGCAGTTTAGACCACTTCTTATTACCTGAACTGTCATACTTCACTAAAAACATGTCATTTTTTCCTGAATTGGTGTGTCCATCAAAAGCTGCCCAAGAACTTCCTGTCACGTAAACATTTCCTGATGAATCCACACTCACTCCATATCCATAATCATCACTGCTACTGCCAAGCAGTTTAGACCACTTCTTATTACCTGATGAATCATACTTCACTAAAAACATGTCTTTATAACCTGAATTGCTGTGTCCACCAAAATTTCCATAAGAGTATCCTGTGACGTAAACATTGCCTGCAGAATCCACACTCACTCCTTCTCCAAAATCACGACTACTACTGCCAAGCAGTTTAGACCACTTCTTGTTGCCTGAACTGTCATACTTCACTAAAAACATGTCATCACTTCCTGAATTGCTGTGTCCATCAAAATTTCCCAAAGAGTATCCTGTGACGTAAACATTTCCTGATGAGTCCACACTCACTCCCAATCCTCTATCCTCACTGCTACTGCCAAGCAGTTTTGACCATTGTTTTTTGTTGGCAGCAGAAGAGTCTGGAAAGTTGACTTCGTCAATCCAAGCGGCATCGCTTCCTCCGCTTACGTGGTCGTCTTTCTGGTAGCACCATTTGAAGGTGTGACTTCCAGCCGAGACAGCATAGCTGGCTTGTGTCCAGCCGATGTTTCCACTTTTGCCTCCTAGCTTTTCAGCAGAGTCAATGTAGAAGAAGAGTTCGTCATAATTTTGTTCTGAACTGACTTTGTATTGAAATTCTACGTTTCCAGCCGAGACATTGCGTGTGGTTTGGACGCAGGTTTGTTGATTGTTGCCAATGTTTGCAGATTTGAGGCTTTTGGAAGTGCTGTTTGCCCCACCAGAGACAACAGACCAGTTGCCTGTTAAGCCATTTGGCTTATTGCCGTTGTCAAAGTTCCAAGTGCCTGCTTGGCTGACTTCGTTTTCTTCTTCTGAAAATTTTGAAAAACCTGAAGTTTCTGAAGTGTTGAGATTATCCCAGTTACAACCACCGAAGACTAGCACGATTAAAAACGAATAGATGAAAAATTTCATGTTCATTGTGTTGTTTTGAATTAAAAATTTAAAGAAGCAAAAGATGTTTGTGCACATTCCCCTCTCTACATTCTCTTGCAGTCTAGCACAGGTACAAAAAAACACAAGACTAATCTTAGGATAAAAGTGAGATTGTGGGTCAAGTTCAGCAATGGCATCATCGCCAAAACTAAAGGGGCTGTTGCAGTTGGTTTTGGTTGTGCCAGCATCTTTGGAGCATTCATAGCTGCTGCCTGAAGTCATCATAAAAGTCAGGCTTCTAGCAGAGACAGCAAGCGCAGTTGGTGCATTGGGTGCAGTGCTGACAGCCGTGCTTTGTTGGTAAGCACTCCAGTCTCCCTCGTCATCTTTGGCACGAACACGGAAGGTGTAGCTGGTGTTAGGCTGGAGTGATTGAAAAGTGTAGGTTGTGCTAGCTGTCATGCTTGTTCCTGTCCAGAATCCATCACCTGCTTTGTAAGATATTTCATAGTTTGCAATGACTCCGTCAGAATCTGTGGCAGCAGACCATGAAACCTTGATACTGGAGCCTGTCACTTGGCTGGTGCTGATGGTGCTTGGTTTGCTGGGTGCTAGATTATCAGGGGCTGGTGTTTTGACAGATTGACTTTGTTCATAAGCACTCCAAGCATTTTCATCATCTTTGGCACGAATGCGGAAAGTGTAGCTGGTTTCAGGTTGAAGTCCTGATACAATCAAATTGGTTTGAGTGGTGGTTTGTGTTCCAGTCCATGACCCGCTACTTGTCTTGTAAGAGACTTCATAACCTGCCACTTCACCATCAGAATCTGCTGAAGGCGACCAACTGACTTTGACACTGCTGGCTTTGACCTCGCTTGTTTTCACTTCACTTGGCGTGCTGGGTTTTTCATTTGGCACAACAACTTGACCCTTGCCCAAATCTGTCTTCTTCAGAGTCAAATCTGTTTGTAGCTTAAAACTGGCGTTCGTTTTTTTATCTAACTGAAAGGGTTGACTCTCTGTCAAGGTCTGACCTGTGTCTAAACTAATCACAGAAAAGAAGAAGTCATCAGCATAATACTTGTCTTGCACCAGAATCATCACAGGTTTATCCGATTGCTTGCCAACGACCTCACAACTGCACTCTACATTAGACAACGGGCTATCACTCTTTCTCACCATCAGCATCACATCTTGGGCAGAGGCATTGAGAAACTTGATTTTTGCACCATTGAAAATGGTCTTGTTGGGAATGAATACCAGTTTAGTGTCTCCTTTGTTAAAGACCAGATTTTTGGAAAAGACAGGTTTTGTAAAGTCAATGCCTCCTGATGGGTTGTGTAGGTAAAACACGAGTTGTTTGTAGCCGATGGGGATTTGAATCCGATAGTTAGACTGACCAGCCTGAACCACTCCGATTTGCTTGTTCCTTGAACTGCCTTGACAAATAGATACCAGTCCAGAACGTTTGTTGAGTATCAGCAAGATGCCATAGTCTGACTTGGACTCCTCAGTGCCTATCACAAAACTGGATTTGGCTGATGGAATGAACCCACTTTGCATAAAAGCCGTTGGCATTTGGGAATCCTCGCAGTCTGCTTTAAAATAGTCTTGCACGGCTGGCATCTTGAAGGCGAACACGGTGACGATGGAACTCGTTCTTTTGGAAATGTCCACTTTGACCCCTTTCTGCTTGGCGCCAATGACAGCAATCACATCGTCAGTATTTAGATTGCTGGAATAGGAAAGCAGGACATCTTCATCTAGTGAGTTGAAGATGGCAAGGTTGCCTGTGCCTTGCATCTGTGCTTGGGGAATCTGCAAACATTGACCCCCCCTGTGCTTGCTGGTTTTTGGTTGGTGGCACTACTTTTTCTGTGACGGTCACCGTGGACACACCACCATCGTCACTACTGCAGGCAAAGAGAGTCGTGATGCACAGCAGGCAAACACCTGTCTGGACAACAGAAGGTTTGACAACAGATGCCAAATGAACAAAACAACGATTGATGAGCTTTTGCATAAAAACCTACCTATTAAACAAAATTGAACAAGATGAAGAAAAATTAAAAAACCAACAACACAACAGCACCCTTTAGGGTGCTGTCACACGAAAAACTCTCCTCTTGAAATGAAACCTTCATTTATTTTCAAGATGGGAGTTTTGCGAAAAGCCAAACTTGCATTATGCACGTACAAAAAAAACAAGCCAACGTTTTTAATTTTTGGGGTCATTTTTTAGTTTTTTAAGGAATTTTGAAGATTTTTTGTCAAAGGAATGTCTTTGGGAAGTCAGGAAAGATGCGGGTTAAAGACATTCCGAAAAAAATTTAAGGAATTTTGAAGATTTTTCAAAAAAATTGGAAAATTGAATAGGTTGGGAGAAAAGAGACAACAAAAGATGCGGTTGCGGGGCAAGCACGCATGACGACTCTGTCATTTGAGTGCTTGATGCGGAATCTCAAAAAAAGAATGCCAACACGATGAGAAGAATGAGATTGCGGGTCAGGTCCCGCAATGACGAAAGCAATGACGGGAGAGTTTGGGAAAACAAAAAAAAGAGATTGCGGGTCAAGGTGAGCAATGACAAAAAAAGCGTTTCAATTCCCCTCTCTTTTTTTCTGTCACTTGAGTGCTTGATGCGGAATGACAAGGGAATGAGGAAGTTAGGGGAAAAATTGGAAAAAGCGATGTTGAATCAACAATGCCTGACAAAAATTTAGCAAATGACAAAGTTTGGTCATGGGTTCTGTTCTCAAATTCACTCACTTGGTTCACAAAACATTGCCAATGATGGTAAGATAATCCGTTTGATGACCAGCTTGCTTTGACTAAAGTTAAGAAGAAGTCATTTTTTGTGAGGATTGTCCTAACACAAAAAAGGAGAGACCGAAGAATACAAGGGAGATTGATGCCACTTACAATGTTTGAAAAGATTTGGAATGCCCACGTGGTAAACGAAGAGAAGGGGACAACCATTCTTTACATAGACCGCCATTTAGTGCATGAAGTGACCTCGCCACAAGCGTTTGAGGGACTGCGTCTGCACAATCGCACTTTGCGATGTCCCCATGCTACTTATGCTGTGCCAGACCATAACGTCCCTACCCAAAATCAAGACAAACCCATTGACGATGAAATCTCAAGAATCCAAGTAGAAACCTTGCGTCAAAATTGCAAAGACTTTGGTGTCAAACTCTTTGACCTATGCGATGAAAGGCAAGGTATCGTTCACGTGATGGCGCCAGAACAAGGCTTGACTTTGCCCGGCACAACGATTGTCTGTGGAGACTCGCACACCTCCACGCACGGAGCATTTGGAGCATTAGCCTTTGGAATTGGAACGTCAGAAGTAGAACATGTTTTTGCAACACAAACTTTGCAACAAAAAAAGCCAAAGACGATGCAGGTTGAAATTCAAGGAGTGCTTCCGGACAAACTGGTTGCCAAAGACCTAATCCTTGCCATCATTGGCAAGATTGGGGTCAGTGGTGGTGCAGGTTATGTGTTTGAATATGCAGGGGAGGCGATTAAAAAACTCTCTATGGAAGGACGCATGACCCTTTGCAATATGAGTATAGAAGCAGGAGCAAGAGCAGGTTTGGTTGCACCTGATGAAACCACTTTTGAATATCTAAAAGGTCGCCCCTATGCACCCTCTGGAAAACATTTTGAAGAAGCTGTTCAAGCTTGGAAACAACTACCTTCTGATACTGATGCGGTTTTTGACAAAACTGTACAAATTGATGTCTCTCAAATGATTCCCCAAGTCACATGGGGTGTCAATCCGGGTATGGTCATTGACATTGAAGGACGCATTCCCTCACCCAAAGACTTCACACAGACCAAAGATCAAAATGCTGTCAAATCTGCACTAAATTACATGGGACTCACTGCAGGCACAAAAATTCAAGATGTGAAAGTAGATTGTGTTTTTATTGGTTCTTGCACCAATGCAAGGATTGAAGATTTACGAGAAGCAGCTTTTATTGTCAAAGGACAATCTGTTGCCTCTCATGTGCGAGCCATGATTGTTCCAGGCAGTGGGCTGGTGAAAAAACAAGCAGAACACGAAGGACTTGACCAGATTTTTAAAGAAGCAGGCTTTGAATGGCGTGAACCCGGTTGTTCTATGTGCCTTGCTATGAATAATGACAGACTTGCACAAGGCGAACGTTGTGCCTCAACAAGCAATCGTAACTTTGAAGGGCGTCAAGGCAAAGGGGGACGCACGCATCTTGTCAGTCCTGCCACTGCAGCAGCCACTGCCATTCAAGGTCATTTTGCAGACTTCCGCCATCTTTAAATCCAAAACATACCTCACAAAAAACATTTCTTAAAAAATGACTCCATTGATTCACCTCAAAGCCACTGCTGCATTACTCAACCGTGTTGATGTGGACACTGATGCCATCATTCCCAAACAGTTTTTAAAAAAGATTGAACGCACAGGTTTTGGCAAGCATCTTTTCCACGATTGGCGGTTTCTTGATGATGAAGGGGAAGTTCCAAACCCCGAGTTTGAGCTAAATGAGCCACGTTACCAAGGGGCAAAAATCCTTGTCACACGAGATAACTTTGGCTGTGGTTCAAGCCGTGAGCATGCCCCTTGGGCTTTGCATGATTACGGATTCCGTTGCATCTTAGCACCAAGTTTTGCTGACATTTTTTACAATAATTGTTTTAAAAATGGTATTTTACCAATCAAATTAAGCAATGCTGACATTCAACAATTATTCACAGAAATTGAATCAAAGGAGCATGCTCAAGTAGAAGTAGATTTGAGAGAACAAACCGTATTGACGCCTGAAGGCAACCTTTTTAGCTTTGATGTGGATTCTTTTGCCAAAGAAAAGTTGTTGAAAGGATTAGATGAAATTGGTTGGACACTGCAATTTTTAGAACACATTGAACAATTTGAAAAAAACAGCCTCTGCCAAACACCTTGGAACGACTTGAATCACTGATGACAAACTCTGTTTTTTTTGAGGTGGCAGACCCAGAACATATTGCCAGAGAAAAACGTAGAGCAAGAGATTTGCGAAACTCCCAATGGTGGAAGAACCGCAGGGCATACAACATCTGCTATTATTGCAAGCAACAATTTGCAGCAAAAAAGTTGACGATGGATCATGTTGTCCCTATTTCAAGGGGAGGCAAAAGCGTCAAATCCAATGTTGTCCCTGCTTGTAAAGAATGCAACAGCAGCAAGCATTACCTTTTACCTTCTGAATGGGAAATTCTGCTTTAGCCAATTTAGTACTCTTCACCTTCCAGTTATTGCAGGCTTGACCTACAACCCCACTTCTCCTAATTTCTTATTTTCCTCTGGAGTGAGTTTTCATCCTCTATTTTTGAGATTCTGAATCCAGTTCAGAATGACAAAAAAGTAATAAGGTTGGATGGGTCATGGCTTGACTTGCTATCAGCCATTGCGGTCTTGAGCCGCAATTATTGTCTAAAAAAGAATTTTCTTTCATAAAAAAATCAAAAGATAAAGCCCAATTTAAATCTTCTCCTAATTGCTCATGCCAGTCATTTTTTCTTTGATAATGGTAGCTTTGATAATAGTTGATTAGGTCATTTTTGTTGATAGTTGTGCGACCGTTTTTTTGATATTTTTTAACCTTCCCATATTGAATGAGATAAGAGATATTTGATGTTGTAATGTTCTTTTTCAAATAGTCACTTGCCCATTGGCTAGCCTCTTTGATGGTTAGTAAATCAATTTTCATTTTTTCTGTTATCATTCATTCAAGAGATTGGTTTAAATAGAATTTTTTCTTTTTTCTAAAGTGCGGAAAAGGATTGAGAAGCAAAAGCAGACCATAAAATAAAGCCCTGCTGTCATCAGCCACAACTCAAACATTCGTCTTGTAGAAACTTGGAGTTCTAGGGTGGAAAATGTCAGTTCTTGAATAGAAATGATGGACAAAATGGAGGAATCTTTGACAAGTGAAATGACTTGACCTGCCAGAGGAGGCAAGACACGCATTGTGGCTTGGGGTAAGATGACATGACGAACTTGCCTATACCAACTCATGCCAAGCGAGCTGGAAGCCTCCCATTGTCCCTTAGGAATGGATTCAAGCCCTGCTCGCACAATTTCTGCGATATAGGCTGCCTCAAACAATGCTAGACAAATGGCTCCTGAGACAAAGTTTTCAATCAATTCAGGCTTAACAAAAAAGATGGTAATCCATTGCTTCTGTGTTGCAGAGAGTCCTTGCGTCCAAGTAGCAATGTTGGCTAAAGGCATAATCTGCGAAGAAATGAAAAAATAGAAAATAAACAAAAAGACCAAAGGTGGAATGTTTCTAATCAATTCCACATAAGTCCGACTGAACAACTTTAAAAATAAAATGCGACTAATCCTTGAGACACCTAAAATGCCCCCAACAACCAAAGCAATGATTGTTGACCAAAAGACAATTTTAAGTGTAACCAACAGTCCTGAAGTCATCACACCCAGACTGTAGCCTTCAGATTCATCATACTTGACAAGAAACGACCAAGCACTGTCCCACTGCCAGTTATAGTTAAATTGACTGACATTGGTATAAACCAAAAAGGTCAATACACCCAAAGCGATGATTAAGAGTACGTCTAAATAATGTAATTTTTTAAACATTTTAAAAAAATTAAGTCCCTTTAATCCTCACCAGAGACTCCACAAAGCCCATGCTGACAGAAATCAAAATTGTGATGATTAAATAAACCAATGCCACTGAAAACCAAATTTCAAAGGAAAGGAACGTGTCTGCAACAGCATTTCTAGCTTCTGTTGTTAAATCTGCAATCGCAATGACGCTCACAATAGAAGAATTTTTGACCAAATTGATGAGTACATTAGTCATTGGTGGTAAAACTAAACGCAAGGCTTGGGGTAGAATCACAAACAAATAGGTTCTGAATTGTGACAACCCCAGAGAACGAGATGCCTCCCATTGCCCTTTGGGAACACTTTGCACTCCAGACCTAAAAATTTCTGCAACATAAGCCGATTCAAAAATGGACAAAGCTACAATTCCGCATGTCATACGACTCCAGCCTAAAGTTGGACCCAGTAAAAAATAAATCAAATAAATCTGTATTAAAACAGGTGTATTCCGTATCAATTCAACGTAGACCAGACTCCAGCCTTTGGCAACATAACTTGAACTTTGAGACATCAGCATCACCACCAAGCCAAGCAATGATGCCAACACAAAAGACGTTCCTGCCACCTGAAAAGTCACCACCAAACCATCATAAAAAACGCCAAAATAAAACTCTCCTTCATCAATTTCATAGAAAAATGACAAAACCTGATTCCATTGCCAGTTGTAGTTGAACTGACTGCCACTTTCCCAGATGGAGTAGCCCAATCCTAAAAAGAGGGCTACAAAAATGAATGCGTCTATGGCTTTTCGTTTGGAGGATTGCACTTGGCACTCATGGGAATCAGATTGAAACTACAACTTTGAAGATTTTGGTTATACATAATGACAGTGGAATAGTGATAAGCCACATGGTAAACAACAATAAATTTTCCAATGAGGTATGAATCTGCATGCAAAACGCTGGGGTGCATCAGAACCCCATAACCATAAGGGATACGAAAGCCTGTAATCTGATAGGTCTTTCTTGGAATATTGGCTTTACCCAAAATCAAACACCCTCCAGCCTGTTCGTCCATCGGCGAATGAAAATGAGGGCGGTCATGGTATTCCAAATAACACCCCCCGCCTTTATCTGTCACCAACAAATAATCTTCCACATAGTCTTTACCAACCCTGACCACTGTTGCAGGTAAGGGTTGTGAGCAGGGAAAAGAAATGACGTCTCCCCACTTCACTAACTGAGCTCCGTAAACATTCAAGGCTTTTTGTGTGGCAGAGATGACAGGCAAGCTCAATTTCTGTTCAGCAAGATCCAGCAACAATGCTCCGTTGTCTCCTAGTATATTTGAGTTCTTTTCTCCAAGAGCAAAGTCCTTTGACGTTTGGTAACACCATTCTCCTGTTAAAGTCAGATAGGGAATGTCTGCTTCTGTTTGGTCATCGTAAGCAGTCAATGGAGTTTGAACATCTACCTGCTCAAAACCATGTTTGGCAAATCTGTAACGTCTTTTTGGTAGAAGGTCAGAAAGAATACAATCGGTGATCATGTAAGCATCAGGAGAATGCCCAATGCGTTTGACAATTAAAGTCTCTAAATGTTCTTGAATCTCTGGGTGCAAAAATTCTGATAAAATTGGTACTGTTGATTTCATTTTAAAAAGTTCTAAATAGGTTCATTAAAAACTGATTCAAGCGAGATAAATCAGTGTAAAAACAACGCTTCCTTTGAAAGCGAACGGGACCTACTTAGTCTTAATGAAACAACGCATGTAGAAGCGAAAGAAAATAAGGATGAGGGAGTGAAAACAGATTACAATCTTGCATTTTTAAAAGGCTTCTTCAAACTAAGTTCAGAAGAATATAACACTTTTTTAAAAATTATCAAGATTTTTCAAACTTATTCTCAAAATTTGATGAAAAACTTATTTTCGTCATTGAACCCATTCCTACTTCACTTGTCACATCAGCTGTTGGAAAACAGAATTTAAAAGCAGTGTCAGATGACGAACACGCAAATCGCCATATATCAACTCTCCCTGTGTTTTGGGGTCTTGCAGATTTTGACCCGCTTAAATGAGTTATAAGCTAAAAACTGACTGCTTGTTTCTTTTGCAAAGATTGACATGAGATGTGATGGTCGTTGTATCCCAAAAATTGATTGCTTGTTTCTTTTGCAAAGATTGACATGAGATGTGATGGTCGTTGTATCCCAAAAGTTGACTGCTTGTTTCTTTTGCAAAGATTGGCAGATGTAACTTTTTAAAAATTCAGGAGAATCAAAGTCTATTCTGGTGTCTTCAGTATAATGAAAATCATCAACAAGACGTTGATGCACGTAGTTTGTGAATTGCTCTATCTGAAAATGATTGATGTGAAACCCCAACTCTGCAAATCGTGCTTGAATGGAAGCATGGTCATACAGAAGGGGGACGAAGCGATGAGACAACGTTCTCCCTATTTTTTGACTCGGAATTGTGTTTGGAATATCATTATCTTCTTGTGAAAGGTCTGCACGATTCAGGTTGTAAGCGTTCCTTCCAATGACGGGCAGTTCTCTTGGAATCTGCTCTTGATTAGCAAAAGAACGCAGATACATCTCTTTGCTAATCTGATAGGATTTCTTCATGTTGTATTTTTGTTCAACTTGGGGGTTGCCATAACGGATTAAATTGGTCAGATAAACCAATGACGACCCGTGTGAAGAAAGCGAAGAAAGAGGCGTCAAAGCAGACCAAACACCATTTGCCCCAGCCACTGCTGCCACTAAATTTGCTGCATCTTCCAACCCATTGCCCCCATGAATATGAGACAAAATTTGATATTGCCCATGAGGAAAATGTTCACGCAAGTACTGTGTGGCAGAATAGATGTCTTCCAACAAACTAATCCCCCGAAATTCTTCAAAGCAGACTCCCTGAAAGCTGACTTTTTTGACTTCTGTAAACACATCATCAAAAAAACTGACATGCTCCCTTTGCTCAAAATAATCACCAAAATTGATGTAAATTTCCCCAATCGGCTTGCCCGTTTTAGGATTGATCTGAGCAGGAGCCAGAATCTTCCTTGCCTGTTTAAGCACTTTAATCAATAACTCTGCTTTTTGATGAGCTTCTTCATAAATAAAAGTAGAGTCTGCATGAGCAAAAAAAACATCAATGAAGAGATTGGGAATTTGATAGTTGTCAAATTTTTTCAAACTGACATCATAGTCTTCCAAAGGAAAGGCGGCAAAACAGCCTTCAAGATCGCTTTGCCTGTCTTTCAAAACTTCCACAAATTGATCTTGCACAGTGTATAAATCCCTAAAGTTAAAGGAGGCAATTTGTTTTCTGACTGCACCAAATTCCTCCATCGCTTCAAAATCTTCCAACATGCTTTTGGTCGTTTGACCATAAACAGTGGTTGTGCCTTGCTCCCTGATAGACACGTCAAACACATCTGCCACCTGATGATGCTGACCTTGCAAAATGGATTTGCTATCTCTCATATAGTCCAACATATTAACCTCCTACCACATAACGGGGAAGGTTGACAAAAACAGCTTCCATATAGCTAACAGATTGTGCCAAAAGCCATGGGAACAAAAACGCCATGATGCCCAAGATTGCTGCCATTTTGGGAATGATTGCTAAAGTTTGCTCTTGAATTTGTGTCACTGCCTGAAAAATAGAAATAATCAAACCTATCACCAAAGCTCCAACTAACATCGGAGCAGAAAGGATCACTGACATACGGATCGCTTCCATTCCAAAAGAAATAACGAATGACTGGGTCATCTAAAACTCCTCAATATAAAAAATTAAAAAAAGCTAAAACAAGATTTAAGAAAGCTAAGAAAGCTAAAAATTGACTCTAAAGAACCTGTCCAAAGACACTTTCAAACAGTCTGTTCAATCAACTGTTTTAAAGCAAGTCAAAAAAATATGAGATTGATTTTTTTGAGTTCCTAATAAGAAACCCTTTTTGAAAGAAGAAATGTTAGCTGCAACAACAGCAACAACAGAAGGAAGAAGGAAGGAGGTGAGATAATGACATACCAGACGAAAGTAAAATCAAGTCACTCATTTGATGAACTCTAGGTTAGATGTTTTAATTATTGCGTCCAATCCAAAATCACGATTCTAATCGGAATGCCCAAACGTTGTCAAGTTTTTTTATTACAATTTGAGTCGGATTCGCGTATAGTTTTGATTTTTTAAACTTTTTCTCAAATTCTCCAAATCTTTTTTCCACTTTGAGCAAAATTTAATCACTGTGAATTGAAAAAACGATGATTTAGCCATAACCATTTTAAACCTAAAAACATGATGCAAGAATTTAAAACCACAGCAAGCCTCCAAACGTTAAAAGCAAAACTGCTTTTGGATTATTGGAAAAACTTGCTACAAGAACACAGCGACCCAGAACGTCAACTAGAAACTCCTGATGAACAAACCTTGATTGCTCACAGCCCTTTTGGAACAATGACAATCGTTCAAAACACTACGGAAAATATTACTTTTCAAATCGTCTGCAATGATGCCACAAAATTACAAGAATCACGAGACCGCATTGCCCATATCAACCAGCATTTTGAAGAAGATCAACTGACCCAAGATGGACATTTGCCTGAATTAACATGGTCTGGGGAGATTGCAGTCAATGCCTTTCCTCCTAACTTCCGATTGGTTCAAGTCAAAAAAGTAGAATTGTTGACCCCTCATTTTTATCGTATGACTGTTCAAGGAGAAGATTTAGAACGATTTACACAAGCCTTGCATTTTAAGTTGATTCGCTCTTGCCAGCCTTCAGAACGCACGATTTGGCCTCTGATCAATGAGAAAGGCAACACGATTTGGCCACAAGGAGAACACGCATTGATTCGGAAAACATACACCACTCGCTTTCTTGACTTAGCCCAAAAAGAATTGATATTTGATATTTTTATCCATGAAGGAGGTCCTACCTCAGAATGGGCAGCAAGCCTTCCTATTGGCGAAACAGTCGGAATTTCAGGACCAGGCGGGACACCTCCACCAAGCCATCAAGAATGGATTTTGATGGCTGCTGATGAAACTGCCTTACCAACAGTCATGCGTGTCTTGGAGTCTGCTCCAGAAGGTATGAAGGGACATGCTGTGATGCTAGTACCTACTCCAGAAAGCATGCAAGAAGTCAATACAAAATCAGATATTCAAGTAGAATGGATTTTTCGCAATAAACAAGCAAACCTAGCAGAAGCAGTCAAAGCCATTGAGATTCCTAAAAGCACAGAAACTTATTGCTGGTTTGTTTCTTATCAACAAGAAGCTGCATTGATGAAGCAGTACTTTTCTGACATTGGATTAAAGAAGTCCCAAGTCTGTGCTGTGGGTTTTTGGAAGAAAACATCAAACTAATCCAAACCCAAGTTGCTAGTCAATTTTTGATTTTAACCCAGACTATGAATAAAAACACTCATACAGAATTTGCAAAACTCAGTGAAATCAGAAAGCATTTTGCTAGAGCTGTGTCTCAAATGTACCGTGAAGATGTTCCTGCCTATGGCACTCTGATTCAACTGGTGGAATCAGTCAGTCAAAACTTTCTGCAATGATCAAATGCTAGCTGAACTCAATCAAACGTCTCATAGAAGATACAACATTTTGACAGGAGATTGGGTTTTGGTGTCTCCTCACAGAACCAAACGTCCTTGGCAAGGTCAGACAGAAAAAGCACTCTCTCTGCCTCAACAGGCTTATGACCCTTCTTGTTACTTATGCCCAAAGAATCAAAGAGCTGGCGGTTTAGTCAATCCTGATTATCAAGAGACTTTTGTCTTCCAAAATGATTTTTCTGCCATTTTGCAAGGTGAAGTGATGCACTTTGAAAAGGGGTTGCTGCGAGCAGAAGTAGAGACAGGAATTTGCCGAGTGGTTTGTTTTTCTCCTCATCACTCACTGACATTGCCTTTGATGTCTGTTGAGTCCATCGCCCAAGTCATCAAAGTCTGGCAAAAAGAATACCAAGAGTTGGGAGCAAACCCAGAGATTAACTACGTGCAGATTTTTGAAAACAAAGGGGCATTGATGGGGTGTAGCAATCCGCATCCACATGGTCAAATTTGGGCTCAATCTTCCATTCCTTCTGAAGTTCTGAAGAAAACACAAAAACAGCAAGAGTATTGGAAGCAACACCAACGAAGTTTGTTAGGCGATTACTTACAACAAGAACTGGAATGCCAAGAGAGAATTTTGATTGAGAATGCAGATTTTGTTGCCTTAGTGCCTTACTGGGCAGTCTGGCCTTACGAAGCTATGATTCTTCCCAAAAAACATCATCAACACATCAATCAGCTTGGAGAGCAAGAAAGAATGTCTTTTGCTGAAGTGATAAAAAAGCTGACCACGATGTATGACAATCTTTTTCAAACGTCCTTTCCTTATTCTGCAGGCATTCATCAAGCCCCCACCGACAACACACCCCAAGAGGCATGGCATTTTCACCTGTCTTTTTACCCTCCTTTATTACGTTCTGCCACTGTGAAAAAGTTCATGGTGGGTTATGAAATGTTCGCTTGCCCTCAACGAGACATCACTCCAGAACTTGCTATCTCTACTTTAAAATCCCTACCTTCAAGACATTATAGTTTGGAACGTTAAGAACGTTAAATCAGCATGAGTTGTTTACAGTATTACTCATCAGAAAGAGTGGATTGATTAGAGATTCATGACATTTTTGAGCAATTTTTGGTCGGACAAAAGACTCACTAGGCTCATATGATGATGATCTTCTAGTAACGACAAGCTGACTTGATCTTGATTCTGACCAAGCTGTTTCATTCGCTCGTACAGTAGTGAAGATTGCCTAATGTACTCGCTAGTTTCCAGTTTTCCGTTGATGAGGTGTGTCTTGATGGCTTTCAATTCCTGCCATTTAAGAGGTGAATACTGCTCTATTTCTTGCTTGCTGAAGTGCAGTTCTTGTTGTAAGTCAGAATAGCTGATGACTTCTAGGTCAAAGATTCCGCTTAAAGCATTGATTTGATAAATGTTGTCTTGGTTAAAAAAATCATCTTGACAAGCAGCGAAGAGTAGATGCGCCCCAGCGGAATGACCAAACAAGATCAAAGGCTTTTGTTCTAATTCATAAACCACCTTTAAAGCATCAATAACGTCTTGTACCTGTTGTTGAATGTTAATCTTCGGTATCAATCTGTATTCTACATTATAGATTACTTTAGCAAACAGGCTCAGACTTCGAGCAACGAAGTCATAATCACAAGCATCTTGCGAACGCCAATAACCACCATGTAAAAACACGGGGATAAGTCCTAACTCTTCACACTCAGCTAGTGCTTGTTTAGGACGAATCACTCTCATGACCTGCCTTGGTTCAGCACCGTAAGCAACGATTTCAACATCAATTAAGAGTACAAACTCCTTGCTGGTCTTGGGGTACCAAGTCTGCCAATAGTCAAAATCTTGAAGTATTTTTTTAAAGATAAATTGTTTATTCCAGTAGTTATCCATGAAGACGGTCAGATTTTTTCATCGTATATATGGAAGCGGCTAAAAGGATCAAAAAACCTTTGACAATGATTTGAAATTCAACAGAAAACCCTAAGACAAGAATGATGTTAAATAAAGAAACGAGCAATAATGCACCAAGTATTGCACCTATCACATTGCCTTTGCCTCCTTTAAGTGCGACCCCACCTATCACGGCTGCGACTATAGAGTCTATATCAAAGCCTTGCCCTGTCCAGTTATCAACAATTCCCACATAACCAACTAAAAATAACCCTGCCACAGCAGCTAAAATTCCAGAAAGTGCATAGGTCGCAAAGATAAGTCTTGTTTCATTGTAACCAGAGACCCTAGCTGCCAGAGGGTTTTCGCCATATAAACTCAGTTGCCTGCCATATAGGGTGTATTCTAAGATCCAATGTGCTAGCACAGCAACTACAATGAGAACAATCACACTGATAGGAATGCCTAGCACACTTCCTGTGGCAATGAAACGTAAATCTTCACTCAAATCTCCTGTTGGTGAACCACCAGTGTAGGTAAATCTGATACCTTGTAAGATGATCATAGTGGCTAAAGTAGCCAAGAATGGACTAATGCCTCTTTTTACTATCAAATAGCCGTTAAACAAGCCGATGATGACACCAAGTGTGATGCCTATCAAAAAAATCATTGTCGTAGAAATGCCATCTATAGACACGGCAATCACAGCCGTAGTTGCCATGATAGAAGCAACCGAAAGGTCTAAACCCCTTGAAATGATGACAAACATTTGTCCAATGACGACAAATCCCAAAGGGGACATCTGTATGAAAATACTTTGAATGCTATTAGCACTAAAAAAATGAGGAGAGCCAATGCTGGTGGATACCCAAGCGATGACAATGAACGAGAATATCAGCAATGAATCCCTTCTTGCTTTGCCTTTGATGGTTTGTGAGGAAAATAGTTTAACTGCACTAAGCACGACCTGCCTTCTTAGAACAAAATGACAAAGCAATAATGATGATCAAGCCTTCTATGATCCATTGATAATAAGCAGAGATGTTCATAAAGTTCAGCATATTAGCTAGCAGGGACAGCAAAATGACTGCCAGTAAAGTGCCAACAACTCCACCAAAACCTCCTGACAAGACGATGCCACCGATAATAACTGGAGTGATAGACCTCAAATCAAAGCCAATGCCAGACCTTGGGTCTCCTATTGCTGTCCTAGCCACCAAATAAACACTGGCACAAGCAATCAAAAATCCAGAAAAAGCATAAATACAGACAATAGTCTTTTTCACAGGAACTCCTGAGATGAGGCAGGCGTTGGGGTCCTTACCCAAGGCATAAATTCTGATGCCAAATTTGGAATTATAGAGAACGTAGGCAATGGTTAGGTATAAAAAGATGATTAAATAGCTGCTGATGGGTATGGCAAGGAATGTCTCATAAGCCAAATCTTCAAAAAAGATTGGCACTGACCCGGTAGGTTGTTTGGTGATAAGTAAAGCAAGCCCCGATAGCATCGTAGAACCAGCAATGGTTACAATCAAAGGATGAATCTTGACATAGGCAACAAAAGCCCCCTGACAAGCCCCGATGACGATGCCACAAGCAAAAACTAGTAGCAAAGCCAATATGAGACTGCCAGCCGTCTCTCCTGCAAGACTAGCAAACATCACAGACAATAAACTTATAAAACCAGCGTAAGACAGATCAATTCCCCCGCTTAAAATGACAATGGATTGTGCCAAAGCCACCAAAGACAGGGCGACCATTTGCTCTTGGATATTGGAAAAATTAGCCAAAGATATAAAATTTTCATTAGTCAAATGACCAGCCAATGCAAGCAAGGCAATCACTAGCAATAAAGCGAGATGCAATTTCTCTAACCTCAAAACTCTTAAAATTTCATTCATGGCAAACCCTAATCATATTGGTCAGACACTGCATATTTGATAATTTCGTCTTCATTGATGTCATCACCATTAAGTGTTGCTGTGATTGCTCCCTCTTTCATCACATGCACTTCATCGCAAAGTCCAACAATCTCTATGAGCTCAGAAGAAATGATCAAAATTGCACAGCCTTGGTCAGCCAAATCTCTCAAGATATGATAAATCTGCACCTTAGCACCGATATCTACGCCCCTTGTAGGTTCATCTAGTATTAGCAGTTGCGGATTGTTTTCTAGTATCCTACCTAAAAGCACTTTTTGCTGGTTACCACCTGACAAATGCACTATTGCCTGATCAAGATTAGCAAGTTTAACATTAAGACACTCCAAACCACTTGAAGCCCTCAGCTCTGAAATACCACTGTAAAGTGCCAAGTAGTGGTGTTTCTTAGTCAGCGAACTGGCAGTAAAATTTCTCGCTACACTATGTTGCAAGAAAAGTCCATCTACCTTGCGCGATTCTGTGAGCATGACAAGTGCTTGGTCCAGACTCTTTTTTGCTGTTCTATTGTCGTAAACTTTGCCATTGATATAAACTTGCCCTGCGACACTTTGTCTTATTCCATAAATAGTTTGTGCAAATTCAGTCCTACCAGATCCTATCAACCCTGCTAATCCGACTATTTGGTTACTAAAGACCTTGAAATTAATACCTTTTTGATTGGGCTTATATTTTAAATTTTTAACCTCTAGTATTGCTTGTTTTGATTCATGCTTTCTTTTGGATTTATCAGGGAAGATGTCTTTGAGGCTTCTACCTACCATTTTTGCAATGATTTTATCATGATCATATTCTCCAATAAGTCCCCTTGAACTGATTTGACCATCTTTGATAATGGTCAAATCATCAGCAATAGCAAAGATTTCATCTAGTCTATGCGAAACATACAAAATGGCCAGATTTTGCTGTTTCAAATTAACGATTAGCTTGAACAAGTGTTCAATCTCCGTGTGTGATAGGGAGGCTGTCGGCTCATCTAGTATCAACACTTGAGCTTTGTATCTTAATGCCTTGGCTATTTCCACAAGCTGATGTTGCGCTGTGGACAAGGCACTTAAAGGTAGGCGAACATCTAGGTCAATGCCCAGTCGCTGTAAAATCTCTTGGCACTTGGCACGCATTTGCTTTCTATTGACAAAGCCAAAGAGACTAGGTTCAGCTTCCAACAAGATATTTTCTTCTACAGTGAGGTTATCAAAGACTGAAAACTCTTGATGTACTACAGTGATGCCAAGACTGATGGCATCTTTGATAGAGCGATAGACAACAGGCTTACCATTGACAAGCATCTCCCC
Source organism: bacterium (assembly GCA_965233585.1). GTDB lineage: Bacteria > SAR324 > SAR324 > SAR324 > NAC60-12 > CBDDTI01. Next base: position 453,930 of record CBDDTI010000747.1, on the reverse strand, counting down.
TGTATAATCAGAATAAACACCGGTCAACAGCTTAATGATAGTAGATTTGCCCGCACCATTTTCACCACAAAGTGCATGCACGCGACCTGCTTTAAGTTCAATGTCAATGTCTTTGAGTACCTCAACTTGACCAAAAGATTTACAAAGCTGTTTTGCTGCTAACAAACTCATGACAATCTAAAGCTCACTTGGAATCATTAGCTTTAAACATTTTAGGAAGGCATCACTTTGAGATTATTCAACTACTTACTTGGGATAATTGGCTTTGAAGGTCTTAGGGTCATAGTCATCACCAGCCCCAGTGGACATCAAAGTTGCTCCCGGTTTGTCCATCAAAGCATAGTCTTGAACAAAGATGTCAGCCCTGACCGAAGCAGTTTCATAGCCTTTTGAAACGACAATTTGTTGATTGACATCAATCACTCTGGGAATACCCTTGCCAGCAAGCACATCAAACAGCACATCAAAGCCTTTAGCACCCATAGCAGGTGGGTAATCCATGCCAATCATAGGGACGTCATATTGAACGCTTAGTTTGTACATCGCATTGAAATCACCACCAGTGTGGGCAGGGATTTGACCCTTTTTATAACCATTAGAGATGAAGGCTTCTATAGAACCCGAACCTTGCAAGCCAGAATCAGCCCAAACACCTTTGATTCGCTTGCCATATTTTTGGATCATGCTGTTCATAATCTTCTTGCCATTAGCAGGGCTCCAAGAAGTATATTGTAGTTCCAAAACCTTAATTCCTGGATATTGATCTAAGACTTCTTTGGCTGCTTTGATTCTATCTTCAGCAGGAGACGCCCCAGCTAAGCCACCTAGCATGACCACTTCCCCCTGAAAGTTCAAATGTTCAGCCAACCATTGTGCTTGCACTCTACCCATTGCTTGGTTAGAAGCAGCGATAAAGCTGATGTAGCCCTCGTTGCCATTGATCGCTCTATCTACCAAGACTACTGGAGTACCTCTTCGCATGGCACGTTTCAAAACGGGGGTTAATGCTTCAGCTGTAGAGGGACTCACCAACAAAATATCCACCTTCTGTGAGATAAGATTTTGAATGTCTGAAATCTGTTTGCTGGGGTTGTCATTGGCATCAGTAATGATCAACTTTTTGAGGTGGATACTATGCCGCTCTGCCGCTTTTTCTATCCCATGTAGGAAGGCGACACGCCAAGGGTTAGACAGCCCAGCATTAGAGAATCCTACGGTATAGGGCCCTTTTTTCTTGAATTTAGCTGCGTCAAAGATTTCCATAAAACCCGGATTGTATAAGAATGTCCTAGACACACCCTCATATTGAGCCATTGCCACATTTGCCACCAATAGTGACAACGCCACCGCCATTGAAATTTTTTTCATGATTTTACTCCATTGAAATTAGATTAAACGTACCAGTGCGGTACTTTATGAAACTTGCCATCTTTCATAATGGCTAGTAGGTTGTCCTGATGCTGTAAGAGGGAGACATCGGTCGTAGGATCACCTTTGACCAAGAGTAGGTCAGCTAAATAGCCAACTTTCACCTTGCCCAGTTCATGGTTTGTACCCATCAGTTCTGTGCCAACTGTGGTTGCACACTTCAGTGCTTCAGTGGGACTATAACCAAAGTATTTGACAAAATGTTCAATATCCCTAGCATTCTGTCCCATAGGCGTCACAGCAAAACCATAATCACCACCTGTGACCACGCGCATTCCTCGTTTTCGTAGCTCGTGATACACTTCACAGCACATGTCAAACTTCCTAAACAAGCCCATACTTTCAGCAACTTCTTGGGGAATCCCCACTACGTCACCTTCTTTAGTACAGTTATGAACCAAGCCCAAAGCAGGTCCTACAAAGACCTTGTCCTTGACAGACTCCAGCATATCTATTGCTTCTTCGTCAGCAAAATCACAATGATAGATACAATCTACACCGTTTCGCACAGCCTTTTTGACACTTTCAGGCGATCTAGCATGTGCAGCAACTTTCTTATGAAAGAGCTTAGCAATGCTAACAGCAGCTGCAATCTCTTCGTCTAGCATGGTTGTAATTTCAGCCCTAGCAAAGGATGTAAATTCATCACCAGAGATGTTAATTTTGATGGTATCTACCCCATCCCTGATACAGGTTCTTACACACTTAGTGATTTCGTCTACACCATCAGCAATTAAACCGAAACTTTCTTGATAAATATGCCTACGCCTTTCATCTCCCAGTCCACCAGTCACAGTGATTTCAGGACTACCAGCTTGCATTCTTGGTCCAATAATCAAGCCTTCTTCTATGGCATCTCGTACCACTACACCAATCATCGGCTTAGCTGAAGCGGCCTCAAAAATACTGGTAAAACCATGATCTAAAAGTAGTTTTAGATTCTTTACGGTGAGTAAGGTATGTCGTTCAGGGGGGATCAATCCCAGCTCATAACCATTGGCAATGCCTGTAAAAGTTGGGTGACAATGTCCCTCAACCAAACCCGGCATGAGCGTATGACCACGTCCGTCAATCGTGACAGTATCGTCGTCAGTCTCATCAGTAAAATCTTGGCTGCTGATTTGATCTATTCTGTTGTCAGTAATCTTAACAGACCCAAGTGTTCTTTCATCTCGTTCTCCGTCCCAAATATAAACATTATTGAAAACAACATTTGCCATGAGTCGCTCCTTATCAAAACTTATGTCCGACGTTACTGCATGCCGAAATCGCATTGAAAAATTTTTAATTCGTCAATGAAAAAGCCAACCAAACCGGAAAAAAGCTTGCAGTCTATCAGATTGAATCAATATGTCAAGCATTATTTTCAAAAAACACATTGACTAATAGAAAATTTTAACTTTTTTGTTAAGGGGAACAGGCAAGTGAGAAAGGTGCAAAGTCCAGTGCAACTGTTCTACTTCACCCCTTTCATAAATAATTCATAGCTGATGTCGTCTTTGGCTTGAGGTTTGACAAGTCCTTCTAAGATGAGCTTATTTTGGAAGAGTCTTTCAAGGTAGGCATCAGATTCGGTGACTTTGGGCAAGGGTTTTCTACCGATGAGCTTGTTACTGATTGGAGGGCTGGGAGGCGTGTTGCGGTTTTCTTCTTGTTTTTTCAAAAATTGATCATAGGTCTCTTGTAGCTTTTTTTGACGTTCCAGCTGTTTTTTTTGTGCTTCAGTCAAAGGAGGAGGTTGTCCATCTTGGGCATTGGCTTGTCCATTTTCTGGTGTAGCTTCCTGTGCGTTGGCTTCATTTGTGTCATAGGCTTGTGGTTCTACGTTTTCGGCAGGGGCTTCTTGTGCAAGTGCGGTGGAGGCAAAGAATATTAACCAAAGAATAAAAAATAATTTTTTGGGAAACATATTTAGTTTTTGTTCTAAAATGACAGTGATTTTTAAATCAAGATTGATTTTATGTTTGTTCCAAAACGACTAATGTTTCAAAATGTGGAGTCATTGGGAAAAAATTATAACATTTTATTTTAGAAATGTGGTAGTCATGTTTGAACACTGCAAGGTCTCTGGCACATGTAGAAAGATTGCATGAGAGGTAAATGATTTGAGAAGGCAAGGCTTGTCGGATTTGATGCAGGACTTTGTGATGCAGTCCTGTTCTAGGGGGGTCAACAATGACAGTGGCATCAGATGGAATTGGAATGAGTGCCTTTTCTGAAGGCTGACAGATGACTTTGGCATTTGGCATGGAATGATTGAGAAGATTTTGCTTCAGGTCTTGGACAGAGTGTTGAGAAGAATCTACGAAAGAGGTTGTTTGAGCCAATCCACCCAATGCAATACCAATCGCCCCTACTCCACAATATAAATCAATGATGTGCTGCGAATGAACAAAAGGAGACATGTCTTTTAAAACTTGCTCAAACATCTTGACATTGATTTGGAAAAAACTATGCAACCCATAGCCTAATTTTTTGTTGTTTAAATGCTCTTCTAAGTGCAAATCTCCATGTGTCCACAAAATTTCATTGACAACAGACGCAGGACTTTTAGCGTCAGAATAGAACACAGCAAATCCTTTGAGTCCTAAGTCCTCAAAACTTTTTTTGAGATTGGAAAATCGTTGTATGAAGTCGCTGTCAGTCACAAACAACCCTGCCATCACTTCTCCCTGACTTGAGCTTCTGACAATCAAAGACTTCAAAGCAGTTTCTCGGACACCTTCACTTTGCAAGACGTTCACAATCTTGTTTGCCTTTTCATTGATGATTGCATCAGCCAACACACAGCTTTTGATGGCTACTTTACGATGAGATGCTCTGGCAAAAAACGCAAGAGACAACCCCGAATCTGATGAGCAAAAACTGAACTCCATCTTATTTCTGTATCCTGTGCGACTGACAGCATCAGAAAAATCAATCTGCCCAAACTCTATCCCGCCAATAGACTGCAAAGTTTCTTGTGCGATGGCTTGCTTCCATGATGCCTCTTCAGATGGTTCTAAAATCTGCCACGGACTGCATGAGAGATAATGCTCTTCAAGCGGTTTGATGCGAGAGGCAAAAAGGATTTCTTCTGCAATAGCTTCCCAATGTGAACGTTTGGCTTTGGTGACTCTTGCCCTGACTTTTTCTTGCGGTAGTGCATTGTGAACAAAAACAGTTTTGCCTGCGTGGTAAGCCAGCCCGCAACCTCCAAAAACTAGTTTAGTAATGTCGCATTCTATCCATTTTCCTTTCCCTTTTTCTTTTTTCATGGCATTAATGTTTTCGTCACATTCACTAAAACTAGCCCACTGATAAGGATTTTAAGGTACTTCAATAGCAAGTCTTGGTTTGGAATTTGATGCCTAATCTTTGTGCCAACAAATGACCCAAGCAGACTAAAGCCTCCTAAAACGACAATGATTGGAATCAGCTTGAAATACGACGTTCCCAAAAATCCAAAGGAAAGCATACGGAACAAATGGCTGTTCATCATCAAAGAGGAGTGAGTGATGACAATCTTTTCATAATCACTTTTTTGGTAGCGGTGGATTAAAGTTGGCATGGCGATTGGTCCTGTTGAGCCAATCATGCCACTCAACCAGCCGTGCAACGCACCAAGTACTGCCAGTCCTCCTTTGAAGTTGAAAGTCAACATACGAATCCATGTGCCAATCAAAAGAAATAAATTGCACAAGAGGAAAGTCAGTTGTTGGTTCACAAACACAATCAAAGAAGCACCCAAAAACGTCCCAATAGCATTACTCCAAGAAAATTGAAACCACACTTGTTTGTCCAGACTTCTCCACGCCATCAATACTCTGGAACACGTGCAAATCAGCATGACTGCTGCGTGAATGGGTAGAAATTGCTCAATAGGCATGAACAACGTCCCCACCACAACCAAGAGAATCCCACCAATCATGCCCAAGACTCCGCTAATGATGGCTGCGACAAAACTGACCAATGCCAACAACAGAACCACCTCAGAAGCCAGAGAAAACAAGTTGTTCAGCATCTAAAAAAACAAGACTGAATCTAAAAAGCAAAAAGTAAAACTGATTGAAGGGGGGTAAGAACTTTTTTTAAAAAAATTTTTTACAAAGAGCGGTTTTCTACGTCTGTCACTGCACCTTTGGAGGCATTGCTGACAAGCCTTGCATATTTGGCAAGGGTGCCTCTTTGGTAACGCGGTTTGGGCTTTTGCCAATCCTTCTGACGCTTTGCAATCTCTTGGTCTTCAATGTTTAAAGTGATGGACTGATTTTTGGCATCAATGGTAATAGGGTCGCCATCTTCTACTAAGGCAATCAATCCGCCAACGTAGGCTTCTGGAGTGATGTGTCCAATGACAAAGCCGTGACTTCCCCCTGAAAAACGACCATCGGTGATGAGAGCCACTTCCTTGCCAAGTCCACGACCCATGACAGCAGAAGTTGGGGCAAGCATCTCACGCATTCCCGGTCCCCCTTGAGGTCCTTCGTAACGAATGACAAGGACATCACCTTTGACCACTGTCCCGTCTAAAATCCGCTTGAGTGCCTCTTCTTCTGAATCAAACACCCTTGCACTGCCAGAAAAGACAAGCCCTTCTTTACCTGAAATTTTGGCAACAGAACCCTCTTTTGCCAAATTGCCATACAACATAACCAGATGCCCCTCTGGTTTAATTGGATTGTTAAAGCCCCTGACAATACATTGCCCCTCTGGATAAGGAGCAACGTTTGCCAAATTTTGACGCATCGTTTGACCTGTCACAGTCAGGCAATCACCATGTAAAAATCCTTCTTCTAAAAGCATTTTCATCAAGGGTGCTGTGCCTCCAATATCAATGAGTTCAGACATGAGATACTTGCCACTTGGTTTCAGGTCTGCAATGACAGGCGTTTTTTGACCAATTCTGCTGAAATCCTCAAGGGTGAGTTCAATCTTGATAGCAGAAGCCATGGCAATCAGATGTAAAACAGCATTGGTTGAACCTCCAACTGCTGTGACGAGGGTGATGGCATTTTCAAAGGCTTCTTTGGTCATAATGTCACAAGGGAGAATGCCACGTCTGATGAGGTTCATCACAGCTTGACCTGCCTGCTTGCAGTCTTGGGATTTGTCTTGAGACACTGCCGCTTGTGCAGAACTATTGGGTAGGCTCATTCCCAAGGCTTCAATAGCAGAAGCCATCGTGTTTGCTGTGTACATGCCACCACAAGAACCTGCACCGGGAATGGCTTTGGATTCAATGGCTTCCAGTTCTTGGTCTCCTATTTCATTAGATGCCCTTTTGCCAACTGCCTCAAAAATAGACACGATGTCTATTTTCTTACCTTGATGTTCACCGGGTAAAATCGTGCCTCCATAAACAAAGAGAGAGGGACGATTAAGCCTTGCCAGTGCGATGAGACACCCCGGCATATTTTTATCACAACCGCCAATCGCAACGACTCCGTCATAGCCCTGACACGCCACCACTGTCTCAATGGAATCAGCAATGACTTCACGAGACACCAGCGAATACTTCATGCCTTCTGTTCCCATTGAAATTCCATCAGAAATACTAATCGTGTTGAATGGAATCGGTTTGCCTCCAGAATTGTTGACACCAGAAACCACATCTTGCACAAGGCGGTCAATGTGCATGTTACAAGGAGTCACCATTGCCCAGGTCCCTGCGACGCCAATTTGGGGTTTTTGAAAATCGTCTTTTTGAAAACCCACCGCATACAGCATTCCACGGCTTGCAGCACGCTCCATGCCATCGGTGACAAGACTAGAGTAAGGTCTTTTGAAATGTTCTTTTTGCGAGTCATCTTTGTTTGTGTCTTCTTTTTGGGACATAAAAAACTCTATTAGGAAAAATAAGTTTTAAGGAATTTGGCATGTTTTGCTTCAAAATCAATTTTTTTTGAAGCAAAACTTTGCATGCCATTTTGACTTTAAAAAAGCCAGTCAGTGTATCTGAATTTTGTTTTAAAAGAAAGACTTAACTTGATTTTTTAAGTTTATCCGCAGACAGATGCTCCCAAATTCCATCAGCATTTTGCACAAATGCCGCACCAAAGCCTTGTACGAGCCTTCCATTCTTGAGATGCAGAAGGTACAGGCTGAAGTCTGACATCTTTTGCAACATGGCGTAAATTTCATCACGTTGGGATTGAAACAGGTCAAGAATTTTGGGGTCTGTGGGAATGGGTTTGTAGTCTATGTCAAACATCGCACGTTGCCTGATGGTAATGCTTTTGGCTTGTTGTTCGTCTTCAATAAACATGAGACTTGCCTGACAACCTGCAGCTAAACTTGCCCCATGTTCTGAAAGACTTGAAGCAAAGACGTAAAAATCCTGCCCCTGCCTGATGAACGGCAGATACCCCAAACAAAGCGAACCATCTGCTTTGGACAAGGTGATGATACAGGACTGCATGCTGTCAATGAGGTTGTCCACTTTTTGAGAGATTGTTGTCATATCGTTTAGAATAAAAATGAATCAGCTAAGAATGAATGGCTTAGAGGCAAAGCCTATTGTCCTGTTGGCATAAGACTTTGAGGCATGCTGTGGATTTGGGAACGTGTTGGGCTGAAATTTGAGGATTTTCTAAAAGCTGACGGTAACGTCCCAAAAGTTTCTGTTCACTAGTTTGGTTGGAGGTTGAAAAATCATCAAAAAAATTGCCAAAGCGATTGGCTAAAAGCGATTTTGAAAAAACTTGGTCAAGTTCTTGGTGTGCTTGGTCAAGATGCTGTTCATAGTTGACAGATTGCATGTGGCAAAACGTTGTTTTTGGAGAGGTGTTGAAAGAGGATTGCACGAACAAAGCGATGACTGCCAACAGGGCGATGAGTAAAAGTAAAAGCAAGACCCAAAGCCACCAAGCCGACTGCTTGCTCGGCTGGTCAAGGAACTCTACTTGAAACAGCTGAACTTGACCATCGTACGAGGCTTGATTGAGCCAAGGCGTTTCTTTGAGTTGCATCTGCATTCCAACCAACTTGACGTGACAGACACGTGGGTTTTTCATGTCTCGTGTGAGTGTGGACATTTTGGCAACATCTCTGGCATAACGCAAAATCAAGGTTTGCATTCCAGAATGCCCCTGCCAATTTTGACGATTCAGGTCAAAGGTTGCTATCTTGTCAAAGTCTGCACGGGTGAAAATTTTTGCCTTCCTCTTGCCAGAACCTGCGGCATCGCAAACCCCTATCGGCTGCCACTTGCTAAAGGGAACGTTTTTTGACATGTGTGCGATACACCAAGCCCAGTATCAAACCAATGCCCATCAACAAATACCCTACTGGCACTAAAATAAAGGCTTCATTCAAAAAACCAACATGATTCTTGGAATCCACAAACTCAAACAATACCAGCGATGTCAAACCTGCCCCAAACGTGACGATGCCTGCCAACAAAATCAAAAGATATTTCATCAAAAATTCCCCTCTCACTCGCTTAAAAAAAGTTATCCCTCTAAAATTGCATCAAATATTGTATCATTGCTAATCAAGGCTCAAAGTTCAATGATTCTAATCTGGTCTGCTTCAGGTTGCAAGAGGTAAACCCCTTTGGCTTTAGCATGAGAGATAAGATGCTCTGGAATGCTTTGACAAGCAAGTCCTAGATGAATTTGAAAATCCTGATATTGCGGAAACACGACAGGGAACGTCTCTTTCCTCAATCGCCTTTCTTCCTTCATCTCTTTTTCCCATTCTGCATGGCGTTCTGGTCTTTCTTTTTTCCACTTGGCATTAGATTCTTGCTGTTGTTACGCAAATTCTTCTTGCTTCTTTGTTAGCTTTTGTACGCCTTTGGCATTTTCTTTTAAAATTGCTCAAGTCTCATCAAATCTTGCACTCATCTTTTTTCTCCAAAATGAAACTTTCAAACTTCAAAAACCGCTGATTATAGCATTTTTTGAAAAAAAGAAGAGATTGCGGGTCAAGCCCGCAATGACGGGAGGGTTTTGCAGGCTTGCTTTTTGTCATTGCAGGCATGTATTAGTCGTTGCTAACCTTCATCTCTCTTTTTTCTCACTTTCTCTGCTTTCTTGTTTCCTCAGTTGGAGAGGTGCTTGCTCACGATAGGCGGGCTGGTTTTTTTGGGGCAGGAAGAGAAGTAAATAAAAAGGCTAGTACGACGCCGAGTGTGACCAGATTTAAAGAAATGCCAAAGCTGACCATCCATTTAAGGAGCTTCTGTTCTCCTTTTAAATAGTGGATGTCTTCTTTGAGTTCATTTTTGGGCATTGTTAAATAATAAGTGATAGTTGATTATTCCGTTTTGCCATGAACAAAAGAACAGAATATTGTAATGCTTTAAGAGACTTGCTGTAACATTTGGTTTTCCTTCTCATTCTTGCCAAGAAATGTCTCAAGAGAGAATTATACCCTTCTACCGTGTATGTTTCTGTCTTGGAACATGTATGAATTTCTTTGGGAATGACTTGTTTGTAAGCCTTGCAGTGATCAGTCATCACCTGAAGAGGTTTTGTTTCCTTGACCTTGTCCCATAAATGCCTACAGGCTTTTGAGTCTCTGTTTCCAAGCACACAATTGATAAATTGCTTCCCACGTCTATCAACAGCAATCCAGAGCCAGCAGTAGTTTTTTTTGACTGGATGTAGGTGTGCATTTCATCAATTTCCATAATTTCAATGTCTGTGTCCTTTCTTAATGCCTTGAGCTGTTCGCCAAAACTACAGACCCAATTATAAACTGAAACATGAGAACAATTCAGCAAACGACCGATTGACCTGAAACCAAGACCCTCCAAATACAACTCTAATGCTCTTCTTTTGATCTGTGGTGAGATTTGACCACGATAGGACTTGGTATATTGATAGCTGCAGGCATTGCAACGCCTCCTCGGTTTACCATATAAAAAACCATTCTTAACCGTCTTCTCACTTTCACATCTAGGACACAACTTCATTGCTACACCATGACTATCAATTCAATTAAATGAACTTAATATCGCATATCACTTATAGTTTAACAATACCAAAAAGAAAACCAGTGTTCAGTGTTCCATTGCCTCCAATTCTAACTGCAACGACGCAGACGAGATGACCTGTAATTCTCCTGCCTGTTCTTGAAAAAGATAAATCCCTTCTTCTTCTGCCTCACTGATGAGTTCGTCATAAAAGACTTCTCCTGCTAACCCGCAATGGATCTCATAATCTTGATACCCCGGAAACAATTTAGGAAAGGTCTCTTTTTGCCGAAGCACTTGTTGGAAATCCTTAACATGTGGCTTACGTTTGACTTCTATCAAAAGCAGATGCTTTGTTTTGCTGAACAGCACAAGGTCATATTGAGCCGTGATACCATTTTTCCCTTTGAGGTTTTGTTCCACTTCGTCGTAGCGAATGCCACCGATTTCAATGAAACCATTTTTTTCTATAACCTGTTCCACAGAACGGCACAGACGACTTTCTAAAATCTCCGAAGTATTGCTGATGAAGTTTTCCATCTTCTGAATGCCCCGCACCATGCTGGCAACTGCTGGTTTGAGTTCTTGAAGTTGCAAAGTCAGTTCTGCCAACTGCTTGCTGTTTTCTTCTTGCTGCTTGCTATTTTCTTCTTGCTGCTTGTCTGTTTTTTCTTGCTTCTTTGTCAGTTCTGCCAACTGCCTGCTATTTTCTTCTTGTCGCTTGGCATTTTCTTCTTGTCGTTCTTTCAACTCCTGCATGCCTTTTGCGTTTTCTTTTAAAATTGCCCAAATCTCATCAAATTGTTCACTCATCTTGTTCTCCTAAAATCTAAATTTATAGGTTTAAATACACCTAGCCTAGCAGATTTTTGAGAAAAAGGGAGAACAAAGCAGAAAAAAAACAACCCAGCCAACTCCTCACTTCACTTGAGTGCTTGACAAAGAATCTCAAAAAGAAGAATGCAAACACAATGAAAAAGAGGAGATTGCGGGTCAAGGTGAGCAATGACGGCTTTCAAGGTGAACCATGATCTAGACGAAGTCAAGCCATCGCTCATTTTTTACCACTCCTCAAGAAAGCACAGGATAAGGAGGGTTTGGGAAAAGGCAAAGTAGAGAGAAAAACAAAGCCTACAACCCCTCCTGTCATTCCACACTTGATGCGGAATCTCAAAAAACAAAAGAGAGATTCCGTGTCAAGCACGAAATGACAAAGTAGGGACAAACCCGAGTGTTTGTCCTGTGTTTTAAGAAGAATGAGATTGCTCACTCAAGCCCGCAATGGCGGTTTTTTAAAGTGAGCAATGACGAGGGAATAGGAAAAAGAGCAAACCGTCATTCCGTGCTTGACACGGAATCTCAAAAACAAGAGTTGTTTGGGAAAAGGAGAGATTGCGGGTCAAGGTGAGCAATGACCAAAAAACAAGCCCACAGGTAAGAAAGTGAGGAATGAGAAAAAGAGAGATTGCGGGTCAAGGTGAGCAATGACGCAGGTGACGAAAAGGGAGCAGAACGCCCCCTTTTTTTAAACAAATGAGAGGTAGGAAGGAAAAAGAAACGAAAACGTTTAAGCACGTTCTGGAATCTTCACAAAACAAAGATAGTAAAGATTAGAAGCCAATGGACCTCCCACATTGGAGTTAGTGCCTATGGTTGTTGAGAGTCTATACAAACGAGTATTTCCACCTCCAGTAACAGAAGCAATATAGTAACTATTGCGGTTTAAAATAGTTTTGGCTAGCTCTCTGTCAGCTTGATTGAGTCCACTAAGGTTTTTAAATTGTTTATCATCTGTTGCCTTGTAGTTGATAGACCGACATTCACTGGCGTCATACCTTGGTGCGTTTGTTCCTTTGTTGATGTAATACCAGAGTTCTCCGTCTTTTTCCAAATGGAAGTGATTGTTTAGCACTTGAGGTATTGAACCAGCATCAAACTTGGTGACGTGAGCCACAGTGTTGTGATTGGCATTGTTTGTGTTAAAGGAGACAGGATTGCCAGAACGATTGAGTGCAAAAGCTCCGCTTGCCGTTTTGACTGCCAGTTTGTAAGTTTTGTTTAAGCCCCAAGTCTGTTTGGGAATAATGACATGATTGGTGTTGTCGCCTTTTTGAACATACACTTTTTCACAAGTTGTGAAATTATCTGACGACACAAGCAGTGCATTCAAAGGTGCATTTCTGCAAACTGTCTCATCATTAGAAACTAATGTTTGAGAAGTATCTAATCTCAACACCGAACGTCCGTAAGCTTTGCCTGATGAGTCTTGCATCTTGGTCAAAGCATTGTCAGCAGCGACTACTGTAAAATCCCAATTTGATTTTTTTCTCAAGATTTTGAACTTGAGTTGTCCCTTGCCTGCTGCGACTCCTGTCAACTTCAGCTTGGCTTGAAACTCTTTTTTTCTAGGTAATTTGTAGTTTAACGTTCCAATCTGTCCGACTGCTTTGTCCCCTGACACAACCAGCTTCAAAGACGTCAAACTTTCATCGTAAGCGATGCTTAACCGTTTGCCTTGATAAATGTTTGATACAGCGCATGTTAAGTCTGCAACCAATTCTTGACCCGTTGCCAAAGAACTGCCAGAGGTGACCTCGCAAGTGGCTTGATTTTGGGTGGCTTCCCCCTCGTTTTCTTCAGCAGGCGGTGTGCAACCTGCCAAGACCAGAAGTGTCAAGAAAAGGATTACTTTGTCATAAAAAGCCCCCCCCTGACAAGAGGTTTTGAATGGATTTGATTTGTTCTAACATAAAAAAACTCCTAAATGATTTGGTTAAATGAGAACGAACAAAAAAGAAGGTTACGATTTTAGCACCTTGAAAGACAAATGCAACTTTTAAAATCATTTTTTAATTATTTTTAATGACTTGAGCAAAAAATCAAAGAAGCAAGCAAGTGTTCCTTTTGAAATAACGGTTTTTTGGAAGATGGAAGTTTGAGATTGCGGGTCAAGCCCGCAATGACGGGAGAATTTTGCTGGGTTGTGTTTGGTCATTCCGTGCTTGACACGGAATCTATCTTAAACCAAGCACAGATTCCTACATGATTGGATTCCTGCTTTCGCTCCGAATGACCAAAAAACAAGACAGCAAGTGATGAAAAGGAAGGTTTGGTTTTGCGTAAGAAGAAACACCCCCGCTTGATCATTCAAGCAAGGTGGTTTTAAGAGAAGACGAATTGACAGGTAGTGAAATTTAGGGACCAGCTGCCCAAACATCGTTTCTTTTCGCAGTGCTTCTACCTCCTAGCACCCAGATTTTGTTGTTGAACACAACGCTTTTATGTCCAGCACGAACATCCCAACCTGCTGAAGAAGTATCTTCTGTCCAATTACTGCCGTCAGAAGAACTCCAGACATCGTTTTTCCTGACGCCATCAAATCCCCCTAGCACCCAGATTTTGTTATTGAACACGACACTTGTGTGAGAATCACGAGTAGACCAATCTGCTGAAGCTGTACTTTGAGTCCAATTAATGCCGTCAGAAGAACTCCAGACATCGTTTTTACCAGAGCCTCCTAGCACCCAGATTTTGTTATTGAACACGACGCTTGCGTGATCATAACGGGCATCCCAACCTGCCGAAGAAGTGTCTTCTGTCCAATTAATGCCGTCAGAAGAACTCCAGACATCGTTTTTATTGCCACCAGTAAAACCTCCCAGCACCCAGATTTTGTTATTGAACACAACGCTTGTGTGCAAAGCACGAGCAGACCAACCTGCTGAAGCTGTGCTTTGAGTCCAATTCTTGCCATCAGAAGAACTCCAGACATCGTTTTTCCAGCCAGAATCAATTCCTCCTAGCACCCAGATTTTGTTATTGAACACGACGCTTGTGTGGGAATTCCTAGCAGACCAACCTGCTGAAGAAGTTTCTTCTGTCCAATTCTTGCCATCAGAAGAACTCCAGACATCGTTTTTTCTGCCAAAATCAATTCCTCCTAGTACCCAGATTTTGTTATTGAACACGACGCTTGTGTGAACATTACGAGCAGACCACCCTGCTGAAGAAGCGACCCGCTTCCAAGTGTATTTGGAAACGTCAGCTCCGTTGTTAATGTCAAGTCCGTTGCCATTGACCACTGTAAAAGCCCAGTTTGATTTTTTTCTCAAGATTTTGAATTGCAGTTGACCTTTGCCTGCTGTCACTCCTGTCAACTTCAGCTTGGCTTGAAATTCTTTTTTTCTAGGTAAAATGTAAGACAACTTTCCACTTTGTCCAACTGTTTCTTTTTCTCCAACGACCAGCTTCAAAGAAGCTAAACTTTCATCGTAAGTGATGTTTAACTTTTTACCTTGATAAATTGTTGATGCGGTGCAGGTGAGGTTGGCAACCAATTCTTGACCTGTTTCCAAAGAATTGCCAGAGGTGACCTTGCACTTGACGTCATTGGAGGCTTCATTTCCTTCTTCATTTTCTTCAGCAGGAGGTGTGCAACCCGCTAAAGCAAGAAGTGTCAAGAAAACAATTATTCCGTCATAAAAAAAACCTCTCCTAGCAAGAGAGTTTTGAATTGATTTGATTTGTCCTAACATAAAAACCTCCTAAATAATGGTTAAGTGAGAATGAACAAAAAACAAGATGATGATTTTAGCAAATTTTCAAAAACAAAATCAACTTTTAAAATGATGAATTTTGATTCGCTTGCTTAAAATAGCGAGGAATTTTGAGATTGCGGGTCAAGGTGAGCAAAATCCTCCCGTCATTCCGTGCTTGACACGGAATCTATCTTAAACCCAAGCACAGAATCCTACATGACTGGATTCAGAGCTTTCGCTCCGAATGACAGTAGCAGTCATGCTACACTTGGTGAGGAATCTCAAAAAAACAAGAGTGAGAGTAGAGCAGAGAGAAAACAAAAGAAGAAAGAAAGTGGGGAGAGATTGCGGGTCAAGCCCGCAATGACGGTTGTGTAGAGATGCAGACAAGGTGGGCAATAACAAAGGAATGAGAGGAATGAGAAAGCAAAGTCCGCAGGTCGGGGTGTTTCAATTCTCCCAGTCATTCCGTGCCTGACACGGAATCTCAAAAAACAAGAGTGAGATTGCGGATCAAGTCCGCAATGACGGTTGTATGGAGATTGCGGGTCAAGCCCGCAATGACGGTTGTGTAGAGATGCAGACAAGGTGGGCAATAACAAAGGAATGAGAGGAATGAGAAAGCAAAGTCCGCAGGTCGGGGTGTTTCAATTCTCCCAGTCATTCCGTGCCTGACACGGAATCTATTACCAAACCAAGCATGGATTTCTGCTTTCGCTCCGAATGACTCCGTTCTATTTCTCTGACTACCCCGCTTGCTAAGAAGACGAAAATGAAAAACAAAGGTAAGAAAAAGGGAGCAGGACGCCCCCTTTTTTTAAAATGAGAAAGTTTGAGATTGCAGGTCAAGCCCGCAATGACGAGAAGAAAACGTTTAGGTACGTTCTGGAATCTGAACAGAACAAAAATAAATAAATATATGAAAAGGATGTTTGCCTACCGTATGGAAAAAAGTTTTCTTAGATGATAGGGTGGTAACAAATACCTTAACTCGGTTATTTCCAGCAGCATCAGCGATATACCTTCTGGTTCTGCGATTAAGAGATCTAGCCAATTCTTTGGCAGAATCATCAATGCTAGCAAGATTTGTAAATTTGACGTCATCTGCATTTTGATAGTTGATCTCTTGGCATTCAGTGGGATTATATTGGGGCAATGTGTCGCCTTTGCTGATGTAATACCAAAGGTCTCCATCTTTTTCCAAATGGAATTGATTGTCTAGCACTTTAGGTCTTGCCCCAGCATCAAATCTGGTGACGTGTGCAGTGGTTTTGTGATTAGCATCGTTCGTGGAGAAGGAAACAGGGTTGCCAGAACGATTGAAAGCAGAGCCTCCGTTTGCCGTTTTGATTGCCACTTTGTAAGTTTTGTTTAACGCCCAAGTTTGCTTGGGAATGATGACATAATTGGTGTTAGCGCCTTTTTGAACATAGACCTTCTCACAATTTGCAAAGTCATCTGACGAGACAAGCAGTGCATTCAAAGGAGCATTCTCACAATGTACTTCGTCATTGGAAACAAGGGTTTCAGAAGTGTCTAATCTCATCACGGAACGTCCATAGGCTTTGCCTGATGAATCTTGCATCTTGGTAAAGACAGATGCCGCGACATCTGCACCTAAAGTCAATGCCCTTGGTCCTCCTCTGACCACTGTGAATGCCCAGTTTGATTTTTGACTCAAGATTTTGAACTTGACTTGTCCTTCTCCTTCTGCAACTCCTGTTAACTTCAGTTTGGCTTGGAATTGTTCTTGATTAGGTAAAGTGTAAGTCAACTTTCCATCTTCCCCGATTGTTTCTTCTTCTGCCACGACTAGCTTCAAAGAAGTCAAACTTTCATCGTAAATGACCTGTAATTTTCTGCCTTGAGCAAGTTCTGGTGTGTTGCATGTGACGTTGGCAACCAGTTCCTCACCTGTTGTAACGGATTCGGTAGAGTCCACCTCGCACTTGATGTTGCTGGCAAGTCCATCTTCTTTCTCCTCTTCCCCTGGCGGAACACAACCTGCCAAGACAAGCATTGTCAAGAAAACGATTGATTTGTCATAAAAAGCCCCCCCCCTGACAAAAAGGGTTTGAATGGATTTGATTTGTTCTAACATAAAAAACTCCTTTGATAAATGTTAAATGAGAACGAACAAAAACAAGGTTACGATTCTAGCAGACCATTCAAAACAAATGCAACTTTTAAAATCATCTTTTTTAATTATTTTTAATGGTTTGAGCGAAAAGTCAAAGAAACAAGCAGGTCAGCTTTTGAAAATAAGTTTTTTTTGAAGATGGAAGTTTGAGATTGCGGGTCAAGCCCGCAATGACAGTCCTCAAGATGAGCAAATTCCTCACGTCATTCCGTGCTTGACATGGAATCGCAAAAATAGGATTGAGATTGCGGGTCAAGTCCCGCAATGACAAAAAACAAATCTGCAAACGTCATCAGTCACTTGAGTGTTTGATACGGAATTTCAAAAAAACAAGCGTTACTAAAAAAGACAGGGTTTTATTTGGCAGGAGGGAGAAAAGAGAACAAAAAGGCTAATAGCACCCCAAGTGTGATTAGATTTAAAGAAATGCCAAAAGCAACCATCCATTTAAGGAGTTTCTGGTCTCCTTTTAAAAAATAGATGTCTTCTTTCAGCTCATCTCTGACATTTTGAATGTCTTCTTTCAGTTCATCTCTGACATTTTGAATGTCTTCTTTCAGTTCATCTCTGACATCTTTCAGTTCATCTTTGACATTCTGGACATCTTCCTTGGTGGCAAGCTCACTTTTAAAATCTACTTTGATGAGTTTGGTCTCTCGTTCCAAGACTTCTTCAAAAAATTCGGTATGTGCTTCTGTGAGTCCTTCTGCTTGTTCTCTTGTAAAGCCGTTGGAAACTAGCTTTTTGTAAAATCCGTGTGGTGCTTGCATTGCCCGAAATCTGAAAACCCTGAACGAAAAGAAAAGATTATGGCACGATAATCTTTCTAAAAGCAATCTCTAAACAAGAGTCAGATTGCGGAACAAGGTGAGCAATGACGTCAAATTAGTCAACCTGACACGGAATCTATCACCAAACCAAGCACAGATTCCTACATGACTGGATTCGGAGCTTTCGCAGGAATGACAATAGTTGTCATTTGGTGCTTGTCTTAGTCATTCCGTGCCTGACACGGAATCTGAAAAACAACGAAAGCGATTAAGAACGTTCTTGAGATTGCGGGTCAAGCCCACAATGACAGTTTTCAAAGTGAGCAAAATCCTCCCGTCACTTGAGTGCCTGACACGGAATCTCAAAAACAAAAGAGAGATTGAGGGTGGCAAGGTCAGCAATGGCTGAAAGGCAAGCCAGCAGGTCACGAAAAGGGAGCGGACGCCCCCTTTACTTAAACAAATGAGAAGGTAGGAAGGAAAAAAAGAAACGAAAACGTTTAGGAACGTTCTGGAATCTTCACAGAACAAAGATAATAGAGTCCCCCAGTTTTTGACTGTCCCACTGGAGAATGATTGGGGGCAACATTGAAACCGTCTAAACGTGCAAGGAGTGAATGGGCATTAACTCCAGTACTAGAACCAGAAACAATGTAATTAATACTTTGATCTAAAATAGTTCTGACAAACACTTTGTCAGTCCTGCTTCTGCCAGCAAGATGTTTAAATTGTTTGTCATCTGTCGCCTTGTAGTTGATTGCCTGACATTCACTGGCATCATACCTTGGCGCAGTGAGTCCTTTGTTGATGAAATACCAGAGTTCTCCATCTTTTTCCAAGTGGAAGCTATTTCCATCTACTTTAGAGAACGAAGCCACATCAAATCTGGTAATGTGAGCTGCCGTGTTGTGATTGGCATTGTTGGTAGTGAAGGAAACGGCATTGCCAGAACGATTGAAGGCAGAAGCACCACTTGCTGTTCTCACTGCAACTTTGTAAGTTTCGTTTAAGCCCCAAGTTTGTTTGGGAATGATGACATGATTGGTGTTGTTGCCTTTCTGAACATGCACTTTCTCACAAGTGACAAAGTCATCTGATGAGACAAGCAGTGCATTCAAAGGGGCATCTTTGCAAACTGTCTCGTCATTGGAAAGGAGGGTTTCAGAAGTATCTAATCGCATCACTGAACGTCCATAAGCTTTGCCTGATGTGTCTTGCATCTTAGTAAAAACTGACGCTGTAACAACCCCGCTTAAAAATGGCTTCACTCCACTAACTACTGTAAAACCCCAGTTTGATTCTTGACTCAAGATTTTGAATTGGATTTGCCCTTTGCCTGCTGTGACTCCTGTGAGCTTTAGCTTGGCTTGAAATTTTTCTTGTTTAGGTAAGGTGTGGGTGAGTTTCCCGCTTTGCCCGACTGTTTCTTTTTCTCCAACAATCAGCTTCAAAGACGTCAAACTTGCATCGTAAGTGATGTTTAATTTTTCGCCTTGATGGGTCTCTGATACGTTACATGTGAGGTTTGCGACCAATTCTTGACCTGTTTCCAAAGAATTGCCAGAGGAGACCTCGCAAGTGGCTTGATTCTGTGTGGCGTCCTCCTCATTTTCTTCATTGGGCGGTGTGCAACTTGCCAAGACCAGAAGTGTCAAGAAAATGATTGATTTGTCATAAAAAGCCCCCCCCCTGACAAAAAGGGTCTGAACGGACTTGAGTTGTTCTAACATAAAAATCTCCTAAATAATGGTTGAAAAGAAAAAGAACAAAAACAAGATAACGATTCTAGCAAACTATTCAAAACAAATGCAACTTTTAAAATGATGAATTTTGATTATTTTTAGTGGTTTGAGCAAAAAGTCAAAGAAACAAGCAAGTCAGCTTTTGAAAAAATGAAAGTTTAAGATTGCGGAACAAGGTGAGCAATGACGTCAAATTAGTCAGCCTGACACGGAATCTATCACCAAACCAAGCATGGATTCCTACATGACTGGATTCGGAGCCTTCGCAGGAATGACAAAAAAGAGGCAGGAATGACCAAATGCAAGACTGCAAACTTCATCAGTCATTCGTTGCCTGACACGGAATCCATCAGCAGTTAAAGGATAGATTCCTGCTTCCGCAGGAATGACAAAAAAACAAGCCCACAACAAAGAAAAGAAAAAGGGAAGATTGAGAAAAGAAGAGATTGCGGGTCAAGCCCGCAGTGACAAAAAGGAAGAAGCAACGAAAACGTTTAAGAACGTTCTGGAGTCTTCACAAAACACAAGTAATAGTAAATATCAGCAAATCTAGCCCCTACTCTAAGATTCTGTTGACCAGCATTACCGTCTCTTGATGCACGGAGTGGATAGACATTGGTGCGAGTACTAGTTCCAGTAACAAGATAGTGGCTAGTGTTACCATCTAAAATAGTCCTAGCAAACACTCTATCAGCTTGATTGATGCCAGTAAGGTTTTTGAATTGTTTGTTATCTGTTGCCTTGTAGTTGATTGTCCGACATTCACTGGCATCATATCTTGGTACTGTCTCACCTTTACTGATGTAATACCAGAGTTCTCCATCTTTTTCTAAGTGGAATTGATTGTTTAGCACCTTAGGTCTTGACCCAACATCAAAGCCTGTGATGTGAGCCGCTGTGTTGTGGTTGGCATTATTAGTGGTGAAGGAGACAGGATTGCCAGAGCGATTGAATGCAGAAGCACCGCCAGCTGTCTTGACTGCTACTTTGTAGGTTTTGTTCAAGTCCCAAGTTTGTTTGGGAATGATGACATGATTGGTGTTGTTGCCTTTCTGAACATGCACTTTCTCACAATTGACAAAGCTATCTGATGAGACAAGCAAGGCATTCAAAGGAGCATCTTCGCAATGTTCCTCGTCATTGGAAACTAAAGTTTGAGAAGTGTCTAACCTCATCACTGAACGTCCATAGGCTTTGCCTGATGTGTCTTGCATCTTGGTAAAAGCAGTTGACGCAACCGCTGCACCCAACGTCAATGCTTTTGGTCCCCCTTGTACCACTGTAAAATCCCAGTTTGATTTTTTGCTCAAAATCTTAAACTTGAGTTGTCCCTTGCCTGTTGTGACTCCTGTTAACTTCAGTTTGGCTTGAAATTCTTCTTGTTTAGGTAAGGTGTAGGTGAGTTTTCCACTTTGCCCCGTTGTTTCTTCACCTGAGACGACCAGCTTCAAGGAAGTCAAACTTTCATCGTAAGTGATGTTTAATTTTTTGCCTTGATAAATTGATGTGGTAGTGCAAGTGAAATTGGCAACCAATTCTTGACCTGTTGAGACAGAACTGTTTGAGTTGACCTCGCACGTAGCTTCACCCTTCTTCGTCTCTCCCTCCTTATTTTCTTCAGCAGGAGGTGTGCAACCTGCTAAGACCAGAAGTGTCAAGAAAACGATTATCTTGTCATAAAAAGCCCCCCCCCTGACAGCAAGTTTTGAATGGATTTGATTTGTTCTAGCATAAGAAACTCCTAAATCATGGTTAAATCAGAATGAAAAAAAAGAAATAAAAGAGAGTTAAGGATTCTAGCAGACCTTGGAAAACAAATGCAACTTTTAAAATTGTTTTTTTTCGTGATTGGCTTTTCATCATCAATGAATCAGAATGGACAAGACTTTTAAGTTCATTGCCAACATGTCATTGTGTGATTCATGCCATTTTTTGAGGCATTTGGTCGTAAGCGGATTGAATTTGCTCAAAATAAATGGCTTGGGGTAGTTTGAGTGATGAGTGTTTAGAAGTTTGAGGAAGGAGGAAGATGTTTTAGTCGTTGGTGGATTATGCCCACGTTTTTTGGAGTAACGATCTTGCCTGTGTAACCATGTTTTGCATGACAGATTCAGCGGTTTCAATGCTGTTGATTAATCCCACAGATTCGCCAACAAAAGTATTGCTTTTTTCTACATCACCAGCTTGCCAAGCCTCTTTCCATTTGGGGGACTCTTCTTGCCAAACTTGGGCTAAACTCTCCTCTTTGCCGTGCCAACGTTTGATGAACTGATTTTTTAGAACTCTTGCGGTGTAACGTCTGGGCCAGCCAAGTTGTCTGGCAATGTCCATGACACAACTTCTGATGGTGTCATCACCTGTGGCTTGGGTTGCGGCATGCAGCATGTTTTGATGTACTGCGGCTTCTTGACATGCCCAAAATCTTGACCCCACGACGACGCCATCAGCACCCAACATCAAAGTGGCGGCTAAACCTCTACCGTCAGCAATACCACCTGCGGCACAAAGTAATGAGTTAGAACCACTTCTAATGATGAGGTCAGCAACTTCTGGGACTAGAGTGAAAGTAGAACGTTCTTGCCCATGCCCCCCAGCTTCAGCTCCTTGTGCCACAAGAACATCAGCACCACAATCTAGGGCATGTTTGGCATCTTTGAGAGTTTGGATTTGACAAATGAGAGTGATGCCTCGGTCTTTGACTTTTTGCGTATATTTGTCAGGATTGCCAAACGACAAGAAGACAGCTTTGGGGTTGGCATCTAACACCACATCTAAAACTTCTGGTTTTTCATCTAATGCCCAAGTGATCAAACCACAGCCCAAATGACTGACATTGCATTGAGAAAATTGGCTTCGTATCCAATCCAAATCACCAAAGCCACCACCAATGCAACCTAATCCCCCTGCATCTGATACAGCACAAGCCAAATTGGCAGTTGAGGCAACTGCCATTGGTGCTGAAATGACAGGATATTTGAGACCGAAAGCAGTTGTCAGCTTGGTTGTCAGCATCTTGGGTTGCCTACTCAAAGAAATTAGATTTCAAATTTAATTCCTTGAGCTAAAGGAAGTTTTGCACCCCAGTTGATGGTGTTTGTTTGGCGTCTCATGTAAGCCTTCCACGCATCAGAACCTGCCTCTCTGCCTCCTCCTGTCTCTTTTTCTCCACCAAAAGCCCCCCCGATTTCTGCCCCTGATGTGCCAATGTTGACGTTTGCAATGCCACAATCACTGCCTTGATGAGACAAAAAGGTTTCTGCACTGATGAGATTGTTAGTAAAGATTGCTGAAGAAAGTCCTTGCGGGACGTCATTGTGCATTTGGATTGCTTCGTCCAAATGCTCGTAGCTCATCACGTATAAAATGGGTGCAAACGTTTCAGTTTTGACAATATCAAAAGAAGATTTTGCTTTGATGAGAGTTGGCTCAACAAAATTCCCTGCCTGATGGTGCAAGGCTGAACCTCCGTAAACGACTTCTCCACCTTGTGACTTGGCTAATGCGATAGCGTTTTCATAATCGTTCACTGCTGCCTGATCAATCAAAGGTCCCAACAAAGCCCCCTCCAGAGGATTGCCTATTGCGATTTGTGCATAGGCATTCTTTAGCTGCATCAAAACTTCTTCATACTGACTATGATGCACAAAGAGTCTTCTGGTGGTGGTGCATCGTTGCCCAGCAGTGCCAACCGCTCCAAAGACAATGGCTGGAATGGCAAGGCTGAAGTCAGCATCTTTGTCTAAGATGATGCCATTGTTGCCACCTAGCTCCAAAATAGTCTTGCCCAATCTTGCTGCCACTTTGGTTGCAACATGCTGTCCCATTCTAGTAGAACCTGTTGCAGAAATTAATGGCACACGGTGGTCTTCTGTCAGTGCCTCTCCAACGTCTTGGTCTGAACCAATGACCAGATTAAAAATGCCAGTAAGTCCAAAATCTTTCAACACTTCGTCGCAAATATGTTGAACAGCCACAGCACACAAAGGAGTTTTAAGGGAGGGCTTCCAGACCACTACATTTCCACAAACTGCGGCAATCAAAGCATTCCAAGACCAGACTGCCACGGGAAAGTTAAAGGCAGAAATCACACCCACAATTCCCAAAGGGTGATATTGCTCATACATTCGGTGCTGTTCTCTTTCAGAGTGCATTGTCTTGCCGTAAAGTTGCCTTGACAATCCCACTGCAAAATCTGCAATGTCTATCATCTCTTGGACTTCTCCCTCACCTTCTTGCAGAATCTTACCCATTTCCAAACTGACCAATGCACCTAACTCTTTTTTATACTGCCTCAGCTTTTCACCAATGGCACGCACGACTTCGCCTCTTTTTGGGGCAGGAAGCATTCTCCAAGTGCCAAACGCCTGATGAGCATGTTCAATGACAGTATGATAATCAGCTCGGTTGCCCTCATACACTTTGGCAATCACAGTGTTGTCAGTCGGATTGAAAGATGACAAATTATTGACGTTTGTATTTTTGAGCCACTCTTTGCCACCTATTGCCACACCGTAGTTTTGGTCTTGTATTTGTAAAACTTCTAAAAAATCAGAAGAGTCCTTTGAATGAATCATTTTTGCCTCATTTATTTTTTAAAAAATATTGCTGAAGGTTTCAAACCCAGTCTGGAATGAATTTGATTTGGCTTTGGGTCTGGCTAGCGATGGACTCTACTCTTGGTAGTGTTCTAAATCGTAATAAACGATGTGGTATTCAATTTTTGGACTGATTGCTTCCCCTTCAATGGTGATGTGAAAGGCTCGTTTTTCTCCGTTGCCTTGTACCGCTTTAAAAGCACCAGAAATGATACCGTGCTTTGGCTTAATAATCATATGATTACCTGCACCACTGGCTCCTTTGTTGTGTGCCCGCAAAAATGCCCCATCATCCCTAGAGGTTGGGGTACCAGCCCAGGTGGTGGTAATGCTATCTAGCACCTTGCCATTTTTGGCATTTTTGCGAATGGTCACTTTCACTTCTTTCCCTCTGGTGATGGTGTAACCTTTGAAGTTCTGCAAAGTCCAGACTGTGTAGTAGTTACGTTTCCAAGAATGGAGGGAGATGGGCTGTCGAGTCCGCTTTAAGAAGTTTTTATTCCCTACCGAGGCTACTTTCTCCATATCCGCTTGAATAGGAAAGTAGCCGTTAGGAAAAGCAGAATAATCGCGTGCTGGCAGGGTTGCTGAACTTACACCGCCACCCGTCACCTTATAGCAGGCAAGTGTCCATTTTCCATTCTCCGCATCACCTGATTGATTAGTCGCCACAAAACCAACACCAAACGTTTTAGTGCCTGCCTTTAAACCCCACCAACGATGCCCCATAGAGCTAGGACTTATGCTGACTTTCCCACCTGCATCCAACATCTTGCCTTCAGTAAAATTCATCTCAACGGTGCCATGAAATTTAAAATTTGACCCAGAGGCGTGTCGCCAAAGGTTAGAGGTGGCAGACCCTGAACTGGCACCATCAGCCACTTGTTGAGAAAATCTGGCAGTGATTTTCGCTTTTTCGGCTGCATTTAAGCCATGCTTAAAGGCTCTTATTGCTGTTAAACCAGTGGCACAGGCTTCTGCTTGTTTTTGAGCAGTGGTATCAATGGTTACGTTAGTCAATCTGCCAACTGTGCGATAGAAGTTGTACCAATTCAAAGCATGATTTTTGAAGCGGTCAGAATGCACGGCAACTTGATAAGGTGATTTAAATGAAGGCTTGGTGGCAAAAATAGCACCCGTATCTTGTTCAGCTCTTTCAGTGAATGGATAAGTGGGATTATAGTCTGCCATGATTTTAATCCAAAGGTCTTTTAATGCTTTTCGTTGGGCTTTGTCTTCTGCCGTGTCTGTGAAGACAACGTCATTGACTGGGTTTTCTGGTGCGGTGGGGTCTGTTTCTTGTTCCTCATCTCCTGAAGAGCCACCTTCGTTCAGGTTACATGAGGTAATGATGAGCGACGCAAAGCCAAGCGTCCAAAGACGATGAGATAATTTTTTCATGGTAAATCCAAATTAAACAGGTTAGGGCAAAATTATAAAAAGAAATATTCTAAATGGTTTCCTATCTTTATGACAAGGATTGTTTTATCAGCTGACGTGAAACCAAAGCGGCATTGTATGCTGCAGTCTTCAAAAACTTTGCAAAATGACTCACGCTTTCTTCTCCTGACAAATCTGAAAGAGACCTCACAATAGTCCAAGGGACGTTAAAATTTTGACAGACTTGAGCAATGGCAGCACCTTCCATCTCAATCGCTTGTGCATGGTACCTGTCAAAAAGTTTTTTTCGCGTGGCTTTGCAGTTTAAAAAAGTATCCCCTGTCAAAATCTTCCCAAAAACCACTTGTGGCATTTTTTCTGAAATTTTTTGTAAGGCAGGGGCTTTAAAAGAGGATTCAAGTTTTGCTTGTAAAGATTCACTTAAGAAGTACCCATGATTTTGATTTTGTCCGTGTAAGGGCATTCTACCGGGTTGGTAAGCAACTAACTCTGAATTTTCAATGCGTCCGTAATCGTGGCAAATGACAGACTTTGCAATCACAACATCTCCTTTCTCAAGACTCGGGTCTAGTCCGCCAGCTATTCCAGAAAAAAGAAGGCTTTGACATTGAAAATGATGAATCAACAGGCATGCCACTTGAGCCGCATTCACTTTGCCAAGTCCACAGCTTGCAAATACCACCTCTTTTTTTGAGATTTTTCCCCTCCAAAATTCCACTTGACCAATCTTTTGCTCAAACTGATGTTGACTGCAAAAATGCTTCATCTCCTCTGGCATGGCTGTCATCACACCAATTTTTTGCATCTTTTCACTTGGGTTTTGAGATTTTTCAAGGATTCATTTTTGGGCAACTTGTCCCTATTTTTGAAGAAAAAATCATACACTGACTGACGATGGTGTCAATCAAAACCTGTCCATGTGCAATTTGGATTTGGAGATTATCAAAGGTTTATGTTAGATTGTTAGGCTTTTAATCATTGTCAGATAAGAGGAGAAAATTATGCCAGTTGTTGATTATGACAAATATTGCCAGATGCTAGAACATGCAAGAGACAACCATTTTGCATACCCTGCATTTAATATCACATCAATGTCCACAGTCAATGCTGTTTTGGCTGGGTTAGCAGAAAGTCAAAGCGATGGAATCATTCAGGTTTCTACGGGTGGAGCAGAGTTCGCTTCAGGTTCAGTCAAAAGTATGGTCAAAGGTGCAATCGCTCTTGCAGAATATACAAGGTTCATTGCACAAGATTTTGATGTTAACATTGCGTTGCATACAGACCATTGTGTGAAGGAGAAACTTGCAACATATCTTGAACCACTTGTAGAAGAGACAGAAAGAAGGCGTGCGAAAGGACTGCCAAATCTGTTTAATTCACACATGTTTGATGGCTCAACTGTGCCATTAAAAGAAAACCTTGAAATTGCAGAAAAACTTTTGGAACGTTGTGCAAAAAGTGAAATCATTCTTGAAGTAGAAGCAGGTGTCGTTGGCGGGGAAGAAGACGGACACGATAACTCTGGAGTAGCCAATGAGCAACTTTATACAACAACAGAGGAGATGTTGGCAGTTTATGAGTCGCTGAACAAACGTGGAAAGTTCATGTTGGCAGCAACTTTTGGCAATGTGCATGGGGTGTATAAGCCCGGGAATGTGAAGTTAAGACCCCAAGTGTTGAAAGATGGTCAAGATGCGGTTTTTAGTAAGTATAATGACACCATGTACCTTGTGTTTCATGGGGGTTCAGGGTCGGATCTTTCTGATATTCATGCAACCTTAGATTACGGTGTCATCAAGATGAACATAGACACAGACACGCAATATGCTTATACAAGACCGATTGTAGATCACGTGATGAAAAACTATGACGGAGTGTTGAAAGTGGATCATGAGGTTGGCAATAAAAAGACTTATGACCCGCGATCTTATCTCAAAAAAGCAGAGGCAAGTATGAAAGAACGTGTTGTCCAAGCTTGCCGAGACCTCAGAAGTCATGGGCAAACACTTCAATAACCCAGCCTCTTGGCTTCTGTGCATTGCAACTTCAGGAGTGATGCTTGGAGTTGCAACTCAATACCTGTACTACCAATATCTTTGGCTTGTTGGGTTATTCCCCTTATTGGTGCTGATAGACCGTTTACAGGCTCTTCAGCATTCCTTCCTTAAAAAAGTTGCAACCAGTTTGCTTTGTTGTTGGTTGACGGCTTCGGTTGCTTCTGTGCTTGGTGCGCCTTGGATTGCACATAGTTTGGAGGTCTTCGGTCATCTCCCTTATTGGATTGCATTGGCAATCAATGGTTTTGGATACGGCTTGGAATTAGGCGGGATTCTTTTTGTTTGCTTTGTCCTCCCCTGTTTTTTGATTCGTCAACCATTGGTTGCAGATTTACCATTTAGGATTTTTTTAGCATTATTTTTTGATGCTCAATACCCCAGATTTTTTCACTGGTCTTTTGGTTCTATGACCTTTAGGCAGACTCCATTTTTATCGCAAGCGGCAGACCTCATTGGGGCAACAGGGTTGGGATTCTTTGTCATAGGTTCAAATTTTTTACTTTTAGGTTTATGGCGTTCTTTTGAGTGTCAAAGCAATTCTACCCAAGTCAATTTGACACAACCATTTGCTTTGCTCAAAAAATTCACTTGCATCTACGTTTTGATGTTTTTGATGACGTTTTCTTATGGATTTTGGAGAGAATTTGATTTAAAACCCACACTCAATCAGGGGCAACCTTTACAAGTTGTGACGATACAACCTAACTTTTCACTTGCTAACTTAGCCTCCAACCCAGACCTTACATTTTCCAAAAGAGCCTATAATATTTCTGGACTCATTGATGATTCTATCAAAGAGTTAGAAAAGTCACCTTCCTCTAGTGTACCTTCTCTTGTCGTCTGGCCTGAATCAACCTTCTCATCTGCTTATTTTCACAACCAAAAGGCACGGGAGATTGTCAAGTCTTTTGTTCAAAATGCAAATGTTTATTTGCTACTGACAACAATAGGTTGGGATTTAATTGAAGGAGAAAGAAAGTATTATAGTTCGTCCTTGTTGCTCAATCCTGATGGAGAGGTCATAGGAAAGTATGACAAAATTCTTTTAATCCCATTTGGTGAATACATTCCATTTGCCGATGTTGCTCCTTGGTTTGGTCGTTTTGTGAAAAGAGTGATTCCTCAAGTGAGTCAATTTGAAGCAGGTCAAGAGTATTCTGTTTTTAAAATTTCAGAAAATCTTCAACTGACAGGAACAATTTGTTTTGATATGTTTGACCCTGAAATCCCAAGACAGATGGTTCAAAACGGGACTCAATTCATAGTGAATCTGAGTAACCTTGCATGGTTTGGAAGAACCAACGCCTCTGATATGTTAGAAAATATGATTCGCTGGAATGCCATTGAAACACGTGTCCCATTTCTATATGCCTCAAATAATGGGGAGACCAAGTTTGTGAATTTATTAGGAAAAGTAGAGGGGAGAGTCTTAGGTTTATTTCAAGAAGGGGCTTTCACACATACAGTCAAACTAAGCAAACGATTCTCATTTTATAGAGAATTTAAAAACAGCTTGGGATATTTTTTATTTTTTATATGTATGGTATTGACATTGTTTTTATGGAAAGATAGAATTTTGCATTTTAATTTTAACCCACATAGAAAAGGATCAATGCTATGAATGTAGAAGAAGCAAAGCAATTTTTTGCACAAGTTAAAACTCTTTCTAAAAGTTTAACTCTTAACGCAACGGCTAGTCATTTAAAAATGAATTTAGCAACGTTTAACTCAAGACTTATCAAAGCATCATCAATGCTTGGTCTGTCCATTCCTGTTTTTAGTTCTCGTCTGTCAGGTTCCAAGGCTAAAGAGCGTGAAACTTACATTCAGGCATCAGGTCGTGGAGGGGTCTCTAAAAAAATTGTCATTCCACAACAATTTTTTACTCAATTAGGTTGGGATATTAATGATCCTATTAAAATCAAAACAACTGGTTCTAAAATTGTCATTGAAAAAATGGATCAAAAAGAAGAATAAAGAGAATTTAAACAGGCATACCCTGCACAAACTCCTCCTTCGTTTTCTGAAGCAAGTTTGGTTCGTGCAAGGTATCCTAAATTTGTGTTCTTCTGAATCTTACCATCTTGCCAGACTGCACCCCCATAAATTCCAACTTCTGTCACACACTTTTCACAAGTTAAACTTTCATTGACCAAAAGTCTTGCATCATGCCTTTGTGCAGGAATGTATTCCATGACAATATGAGCCTCTAATTCTTTTTGAGAAAAAGAGGAGACTGCTTTGACAATCTCTTGCCCAAAAAAATTGTTCCCCCCTCCCTCTCTTTGGGGCTTCAGCACATAGCCATCAGGATTTTGCAAGACTTGTTGTGCGATGTCCTTGCCCCATTTTCGTAAAGCAACGTAGCATTTTTTAAGTTTTTGAATTTGTTGAGAATTTAAGAAAAGCTGAAGAGCTTCAGGATTGGTCAGTTCTTGTTGTACAGATTTCATGCCTGCTAGCTGAAGAGTAGCATCGGGGCAATGAAAAGTATCAGCCCTTTCCATCAGCATCCTCATCTCCCATGCTTGATAAGAAGCATAATCTTCAGGGCGGTACCCTGTACGCCAATACACCAATGAAACTAGGGAATCTTGGTAATACAATTCTTTTCCAACGACTTTTGCATGTTGAAATAAATCTTCAAAAGTCACACGTTTCATCAAAATACGATGAACTCTTAGCTCATGGAGTAAGCCAAATTGGTCAAATACGTTTAACTCATTTGGCTGAACCACCATTAATGCAATGGAATTTGGACAGGAACATAAGACGTTTTTTATGAGTTGAGAGGCTTCGTGCAAAGAATCATTAGGAATTAGTTTTGAATGAAGTGAGTTTTGAAAATCACTATTTTGGTGTGTGACAAAGACTTTTTGAGCCAACGACAAAAAGCTGGAAGAAATGGTGTTATATTCTACCTGTTTAGGTGACTCATTATGGGGAAACAAAAAATCGTTGCGTCCAATCAGCAATCGTTTGTGATTTTGTTGCTCACGTGCAATCTCTAATAAATTTTTTGTAAAATCATCAGCCTCTGCAACGTTTGAAGCAACTGTCTCTAACCAAGAAAACTGATGAGAGACTTTCATCATCAATTCATTATAAATCAAAGTCGCTTCTTGAATTTGGTCAAAATGTTCTTTGGTAATGGGATAAGGGTCAAGCGAAAGAGGAGCGATGATAGGAACATCATCTTGCTGTCTCACAAACAGCCCATGAGCCGATGCTGATTCTTTGATGCGATCAGCTAATTCTTCACTGCTTAATTTTGAATCAGGAGCAAGAATTTGATGTTCTGGAAGGTCAAGGCAAAGTTGTCTCAACTTCTTGAGTAACAAAATCAGAGATTGATTTTCAACAGAAGACCAATTTTTTAAGATTTTTTCAAAATGCTGTGAGACTTGGTGAGAAATGACATGTTTAAACTGAAGACTCAGGTCAGTTGGATAAATGACTGTGGCACGAACGTCATCTGGGTCTGTTTCTTTGTGAATCCAACCTTTACGTTCCAGCTTTAAGATGATACGTGAGATGCTAGATTTACCTTGTGATGTCAACAACGCAAGGTCTTTTTGATGTAGTGAGCTTCCACTAAACCAAAGGTGAAACATGACCTGCCACTGTTCAGGAGAGATGCCATATTGTTTGAGAACTGTCAGTAGTTCTCTACGTAAAATTTTAGACGTGTGTTCAACATTCCAACCGATGAGATGTTTTAATGGATACATGTTGATTCAGCTATCGCATCACTCCTGCAAAGAAACACTACAATTATTGTAGTATTGCCTCAAGCCCTTCAACTTGGCTGACCTGAAAACGACCGTAGATGTGGAGGTCATCTTTAATTGACGCCACACCACCACTAGGAGCTTTGACTTTAATATGAGAGAATGTTGTGTATAAAGTTGTTTCAACAACAAAATCGCTAGCTCCTTGTTTCACAACGGCAGAAGCCTCCACTGGTTCAGAACTTCCTGAAGCCGCAAGGTTTCCCTTGACTTTTAAGGAATCAGAAGTTCTCGCCTGCTTAATTTCTTCAATAGGGGTCCAATCACTGGTGAAAACAATTTTGGGATATTCTGACCCCATGTGTTCTGCAACACTTTCATCTCTGTCTTGGTCTTGTGAGTCAAATGAAGTCCAAGGCACTGACACCACCACCCTTGCTTGATCTCCTTTCTTCTCCAAGCTCGTTTTAAAAGAATTACTTTTGCCAACCACAATGACCTTTTTCACTCCAAACAAGATTTTTTTGACACGGTAGGCGACAGAATGTTGGTCTTGTTCTGAAAGGACTTCAGAAAGAGGCAATTTGTCAAGTTCATCTTCTGCCCAGACAGACTGACTTAATAATCCCAATGCGATTGTCATTGACAATCCTTTGGCAACGGCTTTGATTTGTTTTTTCATGGTAACTCCATACAGTATAGATTAAAAAATTAAGTTGTAGTCATAATCCACAACTCGGTTAAAACAAGTATTGTTGCACAGACAACAATACTTTGTCAAAATTTATTATTTTTGTTAGACGTATGTTCAACATTCCAACCTATGATGCGTTCTAATGGATACATATCATCATTCAGCTATCACATCGCTCCTGCAAAGACACACTACAATTATTGTAGTATTCAATTATTGTAGTATCGCTTCAAGCCCTTCAACTTGACTGACTTGAAAGCGACCGTACATATGCAGGTCATCTTTGATTGAAGCCGCACCAGCATTAGGAGTTTTGACTTTAATGTCAGAGAATGTTGTGTACAAAGTTGTTTCAACAACAAAGTCGTTTGTTCCTTGTTTGACAACAGCAGAGGCTTCCACTGGTTCAGAGCTTCCTGAAATCGCAAGAGTTCCTTTGATTTTCAAGCGGTCAGAAGTTCTCCCCTGCTTGATGTCTTCAATAGGAGTCCAACCACTGGTGAAGACAATTTGGGGATATTCTGACCCCATGTATTCTGCAACGGTTTCATCTCTGTTTCGAGATTGTGAATCAAGCGAAGTCCAAGGCACTGATACTACCACTCTTGCTTTGTCTCCTTTCTTCTCCAAACTCGTTTTGAAAGAGTTACTTTTGCCAACCACAATGACCTCTCTCACCCCAAAATAGACTTTTTTGACACGGTAGGCGACAGAATGTTGATCTTGTTCTGAAAGGACTTCAGAAAGAGGTAATTTGTCAAGTTTTTCTTCTGCCCGGACAGACGGACTTAATAATCCCAATGCGATTGTGATTGACAACCCTCTGGCAACGGCTTTGATTTGTTTTTTCATAGTAACTCCATACAGTATAGATTAAAAAAATTAAGTTGTAGTCATAATCCACAACTCAGTTAAAACAAGTATTGCTGCATAGACAACAATAGTTTTTCAAAATTTATTATTTTTTTGACAGTTTTGTAAGTGGTCATCATATTGACTACTCCCTCAATTTATCTTCAAATTCTGCAAACATTTGGATTCCTGACTTCTACTCTAAGCTTTAAAAATTCAAAGATATTTTTTCAAAACCATTCTAAAGCCATCAATTCAAATGCCTTTTATCAGCACTACTGAACTAGCATGACTCTTTTTGAACTCCTACATTTCTTGAAGTCTGTCCCGTCAAATGTAATATAAATATGATTTATTAAAAAATATCTTGTGTCAAGAACTTTTTTGAGGTATGATAGATTTGTGTCTTATCTAACTGGAAAACTGCATTTTGTAAAAAACGAAATAAAATGCAATTTTTTGGTAATTTTGTAATATATTTTTTATTGGAGAAATAAAATGACAGAACAAGTCAATCCAGAAGGTTTGGATCGTCGTGGTTTCATTAAAGCTACCGCGGCTACTGCAGCGGCAACAGCACTTGGCGTTTCTGCCTTTCAACAAGCATCAGCAGAAAGTGTGAAAGGCTTACAACGTGTGAAGCAAAAACTGGTAGAGCCTCCATTTTTGCCTGAACATCGTCAGGTAGCTAGCAGCAGACCTAAGGTCGTAGAAATTGAGTTTGTGATAGAAGAAAAGGAGATAGAGGTTGCTCCTGGTGCCTTCATTTGGGCTTTCACCTACAACGGGTCAGTTCCAGGTCCAATAGTTGTTGCACATGAAGGTGACTACATTGAGCTGACTTTGGTCAACCCTTCAACAAACAAGTTGCCACACAATGTTGACTTTCATGCCTCAACAGGTGCTTTAGGCGGCGGTGAACTCACGTTGGTCAACCCCGGTGAGCAGGTGATTTTAAGATGGAAGGCAATTAAAGCAGGGACATTTGTTTATCACTGCGCTCCGGGTGGTGCGATGGTGCCTTGGCATGTGACGCATGGTATGAATGGCGCTGTGATGATTTTGCCCAGAGATGGCTTGAAAGATGGTCAAGGCAAACCAATCCGCTACGACCGTGCTTACTATATTGGCGAACAAGACTACTACTTGCCCAAAGACAAAAACGGGAATTACAAACGTTATTCCGATTCTATCAGCTCCACTGCTGATGATATAGAAGCGATGAAAACCTTGATTCCTACACATATTCCATTTGGTGGAAAAATGGGAGCGTTGACAGGAGACAACGCTATGAAAGCAAGGGTTGGTGAAACTGTCTTGTTTGTTCACACTCAAGCAAATCGTCAGTCTTACCCACATTTGATTGGTGGGCATGGCGATTATGTTTGGGAACGTGGGAGTTTTAATGACGTTCCTGCAACCGATTTGGAATCTTGGGTGATTGCTGCAGGTTCTGCAGCTGCTTTTACATACCAGTTT
The DNA here is from genome assembly GCA_965233585.1 of bacterium. Taxonomy (GTDB): domain Bacteria; phylum SAR324; class SAR324; order SAR324; family NAC60-12; genus CBDDTI01. Next base: position 419,601 of record CBDDTI010000747.1, on the reverse strand, counting down.
AAACAGCCCGGACTTTACGCTTATTTGTCTCATAACCTGATTGAGGCTTTCTTGCTCGGTGCTGCTTCTCATATCCAAGTGGAGGGCGAATGGAATGATGACTTGATGAAACAAATCAAAGCTCCCCATCCAATCTCTTAAATTGACTCTGGCTTGACAGCGATAGTTTCTATCGTTGTCAATTTTCTTACATTTTTATCTATACCTTTTACAATGAATACCAAATCACAGTACTGGATCAAGGAAGGGAAACTATCGGACGTTTCTCAACAACAATTTGAAGATCATCTTCAGCTTCCTTTGGAGTACGCGACTGTCTCATGCCCTGTTGGACTTTGCTTTGTTGCATTATGGCATGATGCTTTGTGTCAAGTCGCATTTGTAGATTCTTCGTATCAAGAACAAGTCTATCTTGAGGAATTGACCAAACAATGGCAAATTAGCGAGTATGAAAAAAACACTCAAAAGATCAACCAAGCAGTGGAGTCATTTTTCGGTACATCTGACTTTTCATGGCAAGGTTTGGTTCAAGGTTCGTCATTTGATAAAAAAGTTTGGCAAGCACTTTTACAAATTCCTTATGGTGAAACTGTTAGTTATCTTGAATTGTCCCAAATGGTTGACCCATCAAACCCTCAGAATTTTGTAAGAGCCGTGGGGGGTGCAGTAGGACGAAACCTATTAGGAGGTTTCGTGCCTTGTCATCGTGTAGTGTATAACAACGGGAATGTTGGTAAATATCGCTACGGCTCTCATCACAAACAAAAGCTGTTAGCATGGGAGAAACAGAACAAGACACATTGAAAAAACAGCGAGTTCTTGCTGTTGACCTTGACGGAACACTCATTCAAGGTGATTTATTCTTACAAAGTTTACTTCAAATTATCAAAAAAAATATATTTTATTCATTTTTAGTCGCAATCTGGTTCTTAAAAGGCAGACCCTTTGCCAAATTTGCAATAGCTCAAAGTGTGGGGCTAGATGCCAGCACTTTGCCATACCATGATGCTGTTGTGCAATATTTGAAAGAATGCAAGGACAACGGCGATTATCTCATTTTAGCAACAGGATCAGTGCAACATCATGCCGTCAAAGTTGCTGATTATTTGGGATTGTTCCATGAAGTATGGGGAACTTATACAAAAAACAATATTGGAGATGATAAGTGTTCCCAGCTCGTTGCAAAGTTTGGTAAACAAGGGTTTGATTATATCGGAAACTCACATGTAGATTTGAAAGTTTGGAAAGATGCCAAACACGCCTTGATTGTGAGTTCAGACCAAAAGCTCATCAAAAAACTACAAAACCGCTGCACCACCATCAAGGTTTTTGACCCACTGACCCGCTCCAAGTAGATTGCATTGACAATACTGTGCAATCCTTATATTCTTGTCTCATTTGAAAGTTTAATAAGGATCATGCTTCCATGAGTTCTGTTGGGATTATTTTAATTGGAGATGAGCTTCTTTCAGGAAGAATCAAAGACATCAATACAGGGTTTTTGTGTGAAAGACTTTGGCAACTTGGCTCGCCTGCCTCTTTGGTCACTATCCTCCCCGATGACATCAAAGAGATTGTAGCCACAGTCAAAGTCTTTGCAAAAAAATTTGATTTTGTGATGACAGTTGGGGGTTTAGGTCCAACCCATGATGACGTGACCATAGAGGCAGTTGCTGAAGCCTTTGATGACCAAATCATACATTCAGAACGTGTGTATCAAGATCTTTGCACAATGTATGGCAAAGCGAATGAAGGCATCAGACGTATGTCACGTGTTCCGCAACATGCCACTTTGTTAGAAGCCCCAAGCTTTCCACAACTTCAGGTCTGCAACGTCTTTATCATGCCGGGGTCTCCCGGGTTTTTAAAGAAACGTTTTGAAGCGATTGCTCATTTTTTTGCCTCACAACCAATAGCGTACTGGGAAGACTCCGTTTATATTGAAGAAAGTGAGCTTGCATTTGGTCTTCAACAAATCGCACAAGCCTTTCCAGATGTCAAAATTGGTTCGTATCCCAGCCGCGATGAACGAGGTCAGCTTGTGAGACTTTCTGTTGAGTCAGAATCTGAAACACTGGCTCAACAAGCCTCTGAACAAATTCAAAAACTCATTCAAAACCATCAGACGTCAAGCTGACCCAAGCTATTTTTATTCTTATTTCTTATGAACATTTTATGTATTGGTGCAGGTTATGTTGGAGGTCCTACAATGGCAGTATTGGCATTGCATTGTCCTCAAGACACCGTCATGGTGGTTGATGTCAATCAAGAACGTATTGATCAGTGGAACTCTGACAATTTGCCAATTTACGAACCCGGCTTACAAGATGTTGTAGAAACTGTCAGAGGAAGAAATCTTTTTTTTAGCTGCAACATTGCAGAAGAAATCCCACAAGCAGACATCATTTTTATCGCAATCAACACCCCAACCAAACAATTTGGAGAAGGTGCAGGAAGTAGTGCCGATTTGCAGTATTGGGAACAAACCGCACGTTCCATCTTGAAATATGCAAGAAAGCCCAATGTCATCGTGATTGAAAAAAGCACTTTACCAGTACGCGCCGCCGCTGCAATGGGACGCATTTTAAAATCAGGAAGCACTGCAACACATTTTGAGGTCATCTCTAATCCAGAGTTCTTGGCAGAAGGCACAGCAATCCAAGATTTACAAAACCCAGACAGGGTTTTGATAGGGTCTGCTCCTACTGACAAAGGCATTCGTGCAAGTGAGGTGTTGACCTCAATCTATTCCAAATGGGTGCCTAGAGAAAAAATATTGCAAACAAATGTCTGGAGTTCAGAGCTTTCCAAATTGTTTGCAAATGCCATGTTGGCTCAACGCATCTCTTCCATCAATAGTCTCTCTGCACTTTGCGAGCAAACAGGGGCAGACATTTCTGAAGTGAGCAAAGCGATTGGAATGGACAAACGGATAGGGGAACGTTTTCTCAATGCAAGTTTAGGTTTTGGAGGGTCATGCTTCCGCAAAGACATTCTGCACCTTGCCTATCTTTGTGAGTATTATGGATTGCCTGAAGTGGCAGAGTATTGGTCACATGTTGTTCACATGAACGATTACCAGACTTTGCGTTTTTTCAAACGCATTCTGCGGTATCAATTCAACACATTAGTTGGTAAACAGATTGCCATTTTCGGATTTGCATTTAAAGCGAACACAGGAGACACAAGGGATTCTCCTGCGATTACTCTTTGTCATCAGCTTATAGAGGAAAAAGCAGAGTTAAGGATTACAGACCCTAAAGCCTTAGAAAATGCAAAAAAAGACCTTGCTGATGCTCCGATTCCGGTCACTTTTAGCATTGACCCCTACCAAGCGGCAAAAGAAGCACATGCCATTATCATTGCAACAGACTGGCGAGAATTTAAACACCTTGACTACAAAAAGATGTTTCAGTCCATGAATCAACCAGCCTTTATTTTTGATGGTCGTAACTTGCTCAATGCACAAGAACTTTATCAAATCGGTTTTAATGTCGTGCCTTTGGGTAAAAAAGCATTGCTGCATTTTGCAGACACAGAACCTGTCTCATTTTCCAACTAAACCCTCCTAAGATTTGCTGAAAAATCAACACTTGCTGAAATCAGATGCCTCTGAAACAGAATCACATTTATTGTGGAGATGCTTTTGAACTCTTAAAACAAGTTGAAAGCGAATCTGTTGACCTTATCGTGTGTGATGGTCCTTATGGAGTCACTCAAAACAGCTGGGATAAAATTCCTTCTATTCAAGAATTTAACCTGAATCTTATTAAGATTTTTTCTTCTAAATTAAAAAATGGAGGTTCACTTTATTTATTTGGAAAGCCTGATTGCCTTGACTTCATAGACTATCGTCCTTATCTCAATTTAAAATCTAAGATTGTTTGGTATCAACCAAGCCGTTTGGCACAAGGTCGTCTGAATTATACCAATAACTATGAAATCATTGCTTATTTGACCAAGGGTAATAGACCCTCTTGCTACAACCTTGATGCCATCCGAGTCTCACAGCTTGTGGAGTTAGAACACCGTTTGCGTTGTGAGAAAGTCCCATCTGTGACAAATGGACAATATGGCAAAACCAAATTTCATCAAAAAGGAAAAAATCCCGGTGATGTTTGGGGAGACATTAAGCAACTCACATATAAGTCCAAAGAGCTTGTTTCAAGACATGCACTCAATACCATTCAAAAACCTTTCAAATTGATTGAAAGATTGGTTTTAGCCAGTTCGCAAAAAGGAGATTTGGTGCTTGATCCTTTTGCTGGCGTGGGAACATGCCCAGTCGTGTGTAAAAAAAGCGAAAGGAATTTTATCGCCTTTGAGATGCAACCAGAATTTGTTGAACAAGCACAAAAAAGACTTCTGCAAGTAGAAGAAAAACAAGCCCATTTCAACTTGTCTTATGGCACGTGAAATCTGTCAAAAGACAAAAGTCGCAATGCCATTTCTCATGTCGGGTTTTCTGAAAAATGGGTCATGCAAAATGGAGTGATGGTTTACCCAAGCCAGAAATGAAACATTTTTAATTTTTAGTGTTTTTAATGGGTGACATCATTCAAGTTGTATGTTATATTATTGGGCTGGTTTCAATGGTCTTTTTTTCAAACATCAAATAGCACGATGAAAAACTACATTGCACAATCTGCTGATGAAGTCCTCATTACCAAGATTTTTGATGAACATTCTCAAACTTTGGCAGTCTTTCCAAATTTGGGAGAACACCAAAATATTGTTCAAACACTTTATCAAAATGTAAATGCAGGTCAGTCCTTGTTTGAAGACCTTCTTAGAAGCTATCCAGATTTAGCCAATTCCCCTTTTTCCACTCTAGTTAAACCCCATGAAATGGTTCAACTGGAATTTGTCGCAACACCTATTCCCAAACTAATTGAGTTAGTCAATGAAAGAAAAGCAGATGCCTCGCAGGTTCAGCATTTTATCCAATTACTGGATCAAGGCTTGGTTCGTGCTGCTGAAAAGGTTGGGACACAATGGATTCCTCAAACCTATGTCATTGATGGCATTCTCAATTATTTTGCATGCAGTGAAAATCGTCAACTCACAGCTGACTCGTGGGACAAAGTCCCTTTGAAGACAGAGGCTTGGAGTGATGCGGATTATCGTGCAAGTGGTGTGAGGTTTGTACCGGGTGCTGTTGCGAGAATGGGAGCTTATATTGGAAGTGGTACAGTGGTGATGAGCCAATCGTTTGTCAACATTGGGGCATACATTGCAGGTGATGGCTGCATGATTGATTCAGCCTCAAGAATTGCTTCTTGCGCTCAAATTGGCAAAAATGTCAAGTTTGGTGCAGGTTCGGGAATTGAAGGAATTTTAGAGCCTGCTGGTCGCCTGCCTTCTATTGTAGAAGACAACGTTAAAATTGGTGCCATGTGTGAAGTTTGTGGAATCATCAAAGAAGGTGCTGTCATTGCTAGTGGTGTTGTGATGGCGTCAGGCAAAAAAGTGATTGATGAAGAAACAGGCACAGCCATAGAACCTTTGTCAATTCAAGTGGGGGAAAAACAATTTCTTGTCCCTGTTATCCCTCCTTATCGTCTAGCCGTCAATGGGTCAGTTGTTCATAGCAACGGGAAAACCACCACAGATGCTGTGATTCTCAAACCCGGCGATTTAAGAAACCTTGAAACCTTGAGACACTTTGAAAAACAAGGTGTCTTGTATGGTTAATTATCTTTGGAGTTTTTTTATGTTAGTTGCGACTCTTGTTTCTCTGGCAATAGTTGTCCCTGCGTTAAGCATTCTGTTTCACTTTTAGTTAAAGTAAGGTTTTATAAAAAATTCCTATTTTATGATTAATTGTTGCTTGTATATGTAATCTTAAATATAATCTTTCATTGAAGTTTTTAATTTTGAACCTTTTTCAATGGAAGATGATTATGTTAATTGCACCTATTGTCGCTGTGATTCTTGTGTCTCCTTTAGTATCAATTCTTTTCACTCTGTAACTCCATGACGAAACGACTAGTTGGATTTGTATTATTTTTCGCTACAACCTTTTTACATGCAGCTCCCCCTCAAGATATTCCAGACGAACGTGATGAACGTCGTCAATATCGCAACGTCCTGCTTCCCAATGGAATCACAACATTACTGATTTCTGACCCTGATGTTGAAAAAGCATCAGCAGCTTTGCAAGTCTCAGTAGGGAGCTTCCATGACCCAAAAGGTCGGCAAGGTATGGCTCATTTTTTAGAGCATCTCTTGTTTTTAGGAACAGAAAAATACCCCAAGGTTGGAGAACTCACAGAATTTCTTCAACAGACAGGGGGCTATACTAATGCCACCACGTACAATGAAGCCACAAGATATTTTTTTGAAGTTGACCCAGAACATCTTGAAGCAGTGCTTGACCGCTGGTCTCAGTTTTTCATTGCCCCACTCTTTGACCCTAAATTTGTAGAAAGTGAAGCTAAAATTGTTCATTCAGAGTTTTCCAATGGCTTATCCAGCGACTACCGCTTACGTCAGTCTGCCATTCGTTCCGTTTTAAACCCCAAACACCCTGCCTCAAGGTTTACCACAGGCAACAGAGAAACACTGGCACAAATCTCTCGTCAAGAAGTCATTGATTTTTATCACTCAAATTATTCTAGCCATGTGATGACTCTAGCCATTCTTGGACGTGAAAGCCTTGATGAGTTACAAGAACTGGCACTTAAATATTTTCAGCAAATTCCTAGACGCCAGACTCAACCACTTCAAATTAACCAAAAAATCTTGCCACCCACAAAAGGCGTCAAATTTTTACAAATCAAACCCCAAAAAGAGACTCAACAACTTTTGCTGCGCTTCTACCTTCCCCCATCTGATCGCTACTATCGTTCGGTACCAGTGAACGCCATCAATTTCTTTTTGGGACATCAAGGCAAAGGTGGACTTGCTGAAACATTGAAAAAAAAGAACCTCATCTCTGAATTATGGACCTTTAGTCATTCATCAAAAGCCTATTCTACACTCAACTTAAACGTCAAATTGACCAAAAAAGGACTGAAAGACTATCAGCAAATTGTCAAAGAAACCTTTCAATATATTAAAATGCTTCGCTACACAGGAATCCCAAAAAACAGACTGGAAGAATTATTGAAGTTGTCAGATTTGGAGTTCAAATATTCTGGTAGAGAAGATGGCTCTTCTATCACAACAAGTGCTGTGGGCATCATGCAACGCAAAATTCCAATCCGCGCTTTATACGAGACTCCCTCTTCCTATATTCAGTTTGATGAAAAAATTATTGACCGATTCCTTTTTTGGCTAAGACCAGAAAACTTATTAATTGTTCTCACTGACACTTCCGTTCAAACAAACTCTGTCACCCCTTTTTATCAAACAGAATACACTTACACAAACAATGACCAAAAATGGCTGAAGAGTCTGAAGAATGTCAAACAGAATCGCTCCCTCAGATTACCACCTAAGAATCATTGGCTTCCAGATTCTTTGTTTAAGTTTCCCAAGCAAACACCTTTTTATTTTTCTCATGCCTCCCTGCTGAGTCTGGCTGAAAGTGATTTGGATACAGAAATTTTGGAAAAATTGAAGCAGATGCAAGACCAACGTTTTGAAACTTGGGAGGAGTTGCAAGCGAAACTCAAGCTCGGTCCATCAGCACCCCAAGAGAAAATCATGGAACATGCGTTCAATGAACCTTATCGCTTAGTCAATAAAAAAAGTATGCGCTTATGGTTTGCACAAGACACTAGTTTTGACACTCCCAAGGCAAGCGTGCGACTCATGTTTCACAACCCCCAAATTTCACAAAACGTCCGTTCTGATTTATTGGGAGAACTTTATACTTCTGTCTTACGCAAAAAATTAAGTGGATTCCGTCAAGAGCTAAACATTGCAGGGGCAGGTGTCTCTTTTTATACCAGCAAACAAGGGTTTTTCCTCCAAGTCTATGGATATTCAGATAAGCTATGGAAAGTTTTGGATTTTGTCACAGGGCAACTCCATGAACTGAACCTCCCACAAAAACAATTTGAGGAAATCAAAAAAGACTACTCACGGGGGTATCGCAATTTATGGAAACGTTCTCCATTGGCTCAAGCAAGCTATTTTGAAAACCTTCTAACAAGGCAAGATGCCCAACCCGTGCAGGAGTATCAAAAAGAGTTAGCAACAATTCGTCTGCGTGATGTCCAAAAATTTGCAAAATTACTTTTGAAAGAGTCATTCATTGAAGGCTTTGCCTATGGAAACCTTGACCCCCGCATGACTCGCCTAGCCATTAGACAATCATTGAAAAAACTAAAAATTCAACCACTCACTGAAGACCAGATTTTTCAAAGACATTTTTTGCAAATCCCCCAAAAAACTCACGTCTTCCAATATCCCTCAAACGTCAAAAATTCTGCAGTCAAGTACATCATTCAGCTAGGGCAAGACAACCCTCAAGTGCATATCAAAGGTTCTCTCTTGTCAAGACTTCTAAAAGCATCGTTTTATACAGAATTACGTACCCAAAAACAGCTAGGATATACTGCCAGCATGTACCTCTCCCCTAACCAAAAGTTTTGGCATCTTGTGTTTGTCCTACAATCTGCAGACTATCCTGCCTTGAGGTTACACCAAGAAATTGAGACATTCGTACAACAAATTGAAGCAAAAATCAATTCACTACCTGATGAAGTATTTCGGCAAACCAAACAATCTATACGAGATGCCTTGCTTGAATTGCCTGCATCAATAGAAGATGTAGAAGAGATGAGATGGGCTGCTATTGTGAACAAAGAAAAAGATTTTGGTGATGTCAGTCAGTTGCTCCAAGTGCTTGACCAAATCACAAAACAAGACCTAATAGACTTTGCCCAACAAGTTTTCCCCAAAGAAAAACGCAGAACCGTCAGCTTTCATGTTCTTGACGAAGAACTACAAACTTCCAAAGACATTCCTCATGCAACTTTGATAGAAAATATTGAGCAGTTCAAACAATCTCAAGTTTATCTGAGCAAGTAAGCTCAAAAAAACTTTCTCATTTTTTAGCTTTGCACCCTCTCTCAGTCATTTGAGTGCTTGATGCGGTAACTCTTATAGAAAACATTGAGCAGTTCAAACAATCTCGAGTTTATCTAAGCAGATCAGACTAACAAACTTCTCATTTTTCAGCTTTTCTCCCTCTTCCGTCATTCCGCACTTGATGCGGAATCTATCACTAAACCAAGCATGGATTCCTGCTTTCACAGGAATGACTGTCGTATAGAGATTGCAGGTCAAAGTGAGCCATGACGAAAAGCTACACCTGCAAACTCTCTCAGTCATTCCGCACTTGATGCGGAATCTCAAAAGAAGAATGCAAATACAATGAGAAAAAACAAAAGAAGAACAAAAGAGAGATTGCGGGTCAAGCCCGCAATGACGGCTTTCAAGGTAAAGACGTTCTTTGTCATTCCGTGCTTGACACGGAATCTCATTTTCTTCACTGACTCCTTTTTTTTCAAATTTTTTTGAAAAATCTTAAAAATTCCTTAAAAACCAAAAAATCCCTTAAAATTCTGAGTCGTGGCTTGTATTTTTTTTGTACTTGCATAGTATAGGCTTTGTTTTTTATTCAACTCTTTTCCTTAAAAATCAGATGATGTTTTTTTTCCAAGCCAAGAGTTGTTCCCACGAAAGCACCCGTTGGGTGTTGTCTTTTTGTCTAACCTCTACATGGAGTCCATCAAATGTTTGCATGTCATACAATCCAGATTTTCTCAAAAGCACTTGTTGCCTGCACCGATGCTTTTGCATCATTTCTTAAACCTTCTTCTTTGAAGAAATGTTCAATCTTGCTTGGTCTCAGTGTGCTTGTTGCCTGCACTGACAAACGTAGTCCATCAGATGAAAACACTGCTGAAGCTACCAAGCCACCCAAGCCACCAACTAGCTTGTCAGTGTCAGCCAGAACACTCACTTTTACCACCACTTCAGGCAAGAGTTACGAATGTTCCAAAGATGGAGGCACAACTCCAACTGATTGCAGTAGCCCTTTTAGTCTTGGAGATGATGCGATTGCCAAAGACAAGCTCTGTGTTCGTGTGAAAGCATCAGGCAATACGCCTGCTTCTGAGTGGGCTTGCCACAACCAAGCCATTGCTGAACACTTGGCTAAACAATGGTCTGAACTGCTTGGCAGTCGATCTCGTGATGATGGACTAGGAGTGAGTGTGGATTCTAAAGGCAATGTTTACGTGACAGGATTTTCTGATGGCAATTTTGATGGAAAGACCAATCCAGCATTTGAAGGCATGTTTTTAGTGAAGTATGACAAGGACGGCAACAAGCAGTGGTCTAAGTTGGTTACCAGTGGCCTTTCCACAAAAGGATTAGGAGTGGGTGTGGATTCATCAGATAATGTCTATGTCACAGGATTCTCTGATGGAAGTTTTGATGGAAAGACCAATCAAGGAGGTGCTGACGTGTTTTTAATCAAGTATGATACTTCAGGCAACAAGGTGTGGTCTAAATTGCTTGGCTCTGACGATAATGATATAGGAGAGGGAATGAGTGTGGATTCAGCAGGCAATGTTTACGTGACGGGATTCTCTGAAGGAAATTTTGATGGGAAGACCAATTCAGGAAAGAGGGATATGTTTTTAGTGAAGTATAACACTTCAGGTGTCAAGCAGTGGTCTCAACTGCTTGGAACTAGCGGTTTTGATGAAGGATTAGGAGTGAGTGTAGATTCAGCAGGCAATGTTTACGTGACAGGATATTCTAAAGGAGCTTTTGATGCAAAGACCCATTCAGGAAAAGAGGACATGTTTTTAATCAAGTATGACAGTTCAGGCAACAAGCAGTGGTCTAAGTTGGTTGGAACTAGCGGTGATGATAGAGGACATGGAGTGAGCGTGGATGCTTCAGGCAATGTTTACGTGACAGGACTCTCTGAAGGGGCTTTTGATGGAAAGACCAATCAAGGAGGCGATGACATGTTTTTAATCAAGTATGATAGTTCAGGTGTCAAGCAGTGGTCTAAATTGGTTGGCACTAGCGATGATGATTTGGGATACGGAGTGGGTGTGGATTCTGCAGGCAATGTCTATGTGACAGGATTCTCTTCAGGAGCTTTTGATGGAAAAACCAATCAAGGAAGTGCTGACATGTTTTTAATCAAGTATGACAGTTCAGGCGTCAAGAAGAGGTCAAAACTGCTTGGCACTGACAAGGATGATCAAGGGTTAGGAGTGAGTGTGGATTCTAAAGGCAATGTTTACGTGACAGGATTTTCTGGAGGAAATTTTGGTGGGAAGACCCATTCAGGAGGCAATGACATGCTTTTAATCAAGTTTGGGAGGTAGTGTTTTTGGTAGGGACAGACCAACGTGTCTGTCTTCTTATACAAAACAAGACAACCACACTTTGTCCCGCAATCTCATTCTTTTTTTGTGCAAAACTATCCCGTCAGGCTTTGCCGCTAGCAACAAGCGCTGGTTTGTTGACCTTCACTGAAGAGGAATTGAAAGGGAGATTCAGAATCTCAAAGCCCTTCCCGTCACTTGAGTGCTTGATACAGAATCTCAAAAAAAGGAATTGTTGAAAAAAACAAGATGAGATTGCGGGTCAGGTCCCGCAATGACGAGAAAAAACAACCCAGCCAAACCCTCCCGTCACTTGAGTGCTTGATACAGAATCTCAAAAAAAGGAATTGTTGAAAAAAAACAAGATGAGATTGCGGGTCAAGGTGAGCAATGACGGTTGTATAGAGATTGTCGGTTAAACCCGCAATGACCAAAAAACAAGCCCGCAATGACGATTTTCAAGATGTGCTATGACGAAAAGGAAGGTTTGGTTTTGCGTAAGAAGAAACCACCCCGCTTGGTCATTCAAGCGAGGTGTTTTTTTAGAGAAGATGAGTTGACGTGAGGCGGAATTTAGGGACCAAATTCCCAAACATCGTTTTTCCTGCCACCATCAGAACCTCCTATGACCCAGATTTTGTGATTGGACAGGACGCTTGTGTGTCCAGCACGAGCAGACCAACCTGCTGCAGAAGTTTCTTTTGTCCAAGTCTTACCATCAGAAGAACTCCAAACATCGTTTTTCTTGCCACCATCAGAACCTCCTATGACCCAGATTTTGTTGTTGAACGCAATGCTTGCGTGAGCAGAACGAGCAGACCAACCTGCTGAATCTGTAGCTTTTATCCAATTCTTACCATCAGAAGAACTCCAAACATCGTTTTTCCTGCCACCAGCAATTCCTCCTAGCACCCAGATTTTGTTATTGAATGCAACGCTTGAGTGAGAATCCCGAGCAGACCAACCTGCTGAATCTGTAGCTTTTGTCCAATTCTTACCATCAGAAGAACTCCAAACATCGTTTTTCTTGACAAAAGGACTAGCAGAACCTCCTATGACCCAGATTTTGTGATTGAACACGACGCTTGTGTGAGAATCCCGAGCAGACCAACCTGCTGAAGAGGCGACTTGTTTCCAAGTGTATTTGGAAATGTCAAGTTCGTTGTTGACTACTGTAAAAGCCCAGTTTGATTCTTTTCTCAAGATGTTGAACTTGAGTTGCCCCTTGCCTGCTGTGACTCCTGTGAGCTTCAACTTGGCTTGAAATTTTTCTTGTTTGGGTAAGGTGTGGGTGAGTGTTCCGCTTTGACCGACTGTCTCTTTTTCTCCAACGACCAGCTTCAAGGAAGTCAAACTTTCATCGTAAGTGATGCTTAATTTTTTACCTTGGTAGATGGTTGATGCGGTGCAGGTGAGGTTGGCAACCAGTTCTTGACCTGTTGTCAAAGAATTGCCAGAGGAGACCTCGCAGGTGGCTTGGTTCTGGGTGTTTTCCTCTTCCTCTTCTTCAGCAGGCGGTGTGCAACCTGCCAAGATCAGAAGTGTCAGGAAAACGATTATCTTGTCATAAAAAGCCCCCCCCTGACAATCGGGATTGAATGGATTTGATTTGTTCTAACATAAAAATCTCCTTTGATAAATGGTTAATCAGAACGAACAAAAACAAGGTGACGATTTTAGCAAACCTTGAAAAACAAATGCAACTTCAAAATCGTTTTTTTTGATTATTTTTGATGGCTTGAGCAATCGGTCAAAGAAGCAAGCTGGTTAGTTTTTGAAAAGACGGGCTTTTTTGAGGAGTGGAAGTTGTGGCTGGAAACAAATCATTTTGGAAAGGAAGGCAGATGATTCTCTTTTTAAGAAATATCGTGACATCAAAAGCAAAGCCCAGCGTGAAGCCGAGTTTTTCAAATGGGAAAAAAGAGCTAGAAGTCCAACGTGAAAAACGAGAAGGTGAGATGCTCAAAAAAACAAACACCCCTTGTCAAAACCTGCTCAAAACATAAAAGGTGAAAAAAATGCCAAAGTAAGTAAAATGGTTATAGTTTTTTTAGTGATTCAAATTTTTAAATTATTCAAAATGGGAGAAAGAGCATGAGGGTCATTTTACTGGGGGCTCCAGGAGCAGGAAAAGGGACGCAGTCAAAAAAATTGACACAACATTTAAACATCATACAACTTTCCACAGGAGACATTTTCCGTTCTGCTGTGGCTCAAGGTACCGCATTGGGTCTTCAGGTCAAATCAATACTGGATTCTGGAAAATTAGTGGAAGACAGGCTTGTCCTTGATGTGATTCAAGAAAGAATGACACAAAGTGATTGTCAAAATGGATACCTACTAGATGGCTTCCCCCGCTCCATTGGTCAGGCAGAAGGACTTGACCAAATGCTAGCTGAACAAAATCAGGCTGTTGATTTGGTGATTTACCTTGCAGTTGAAGATGATGTGGTGGTCAAAAGGATCACAGGTAGAAGAATCCATGAGGACAGCGGAAGGATTTATCATGTGGACTTCAACCCTCCCAAAGTAGAAGATCAAGATGACCTCACAGGAGAACCTCTGATTCAAAGAAAAGATGACCAAGAGCAAGTGGTTAGGCAACGCCTTCAAACTTATCACGAACAGACCAGCCCGTTAATTGACTACTACCAAAAGCAAAACAAACTGGTACAAGTTGACGGCATAGGAGAACTTGATGAGGTCTTTGAAAGAATCAAAGCCGTTTTATGACTTCGCAGTTTTATAACTTCTCTCGGTCTTTCCCCTTACCTTGCAACTTTTTTTTGCCCCCCGATAAGGTTTTATAAATGAAATAACATAAAACTGCAGCGCCTCCCCAGAAAATGAGAGAAATCAATCCTCTAATGATTAAGCCAGCAACAACCAATCCAATCACTAAAAAAGCTAATTTTTTCATAATTGTCATTAATACTTGGTTAGATTAGCAAACAAAAAATCTTTCACTTGATTTAAATTTTTCTTCATAAATCTACAAAAGTTCTGACAAGTGAGCCAACAATCAAATGCCAGCCGTCCACTAAGACAAACAACATCAGTTTGAAAGGTAAAGAAATCATCACAGGTGGGAGCATCATCATACCCATTGCCATTAAGATAGAAGACACCACCATGTCAATCACCAAAAACGGCATGTAAATCAAAAATCCGATTTGAAAGGCTGTTTTCAGCTCACTGATGATGAAGGCAGGAATCATCACCCAAATCGGAACGTCGTTGATGGTGCGGGGATTCGGCTGGTTAGAAATCCTCAAAAACAAAGCAAGGTCTTTTTCACGGGTGAATTTTCTCATGAAGTTTTTCAATGGCAACGATGCCCTTTCAAGAAACACTTCTTGCGAGACGTCTCCTTGTAAATAAGGTTCAAGAGCAACATTATTGACTTCGTCCCAGACAGGACGCATGACAAATAACGTCAAAAAAAGAGAAAGTCCGATAATGATTTGGTTAGAAGGCACTGCCTGTGTCCCTAATGCTTGCCTTAAAAAAGACAAAGCGATGACAAACCGTGTGAATGAAGTGGTCATCACCAAAATAGCAGGGGCAAAGGTGAGAATGGTCAGTAAAAAAATGACCTGCAACGAACCGACAACTTCTTCTGGATTAGAGGCAGAGTCAACACCAATCTTGATTCCCGGAATCTGTGCATGTAGCACTGATGCGAACGATGTCAAAACAACAAGCAATAAAACTTTTTGCATCATGTTGACCCAAGAGGTTTGAGTTTTTGGATTTTTTGATTCAAAACCTTTGCAAATTGATTCATTGCAGGGTCATGGCTGAATGGTGTTGCTGCTTCTTTTTGGGGTGCTTTCACAACTAAACTTTCCTCTGTCAGTGGTGCTTCTGTTGTGGGAACATTTTGTTTGGGAAGTTCTTTTGAAGGAGACTCCTGATGAGGTGCTTGAGCCGCTTTCAAAACTTGTTCAAACTCAGAACGTGCTTCCAGCTGGATTCCATTGGTCAAAGAAAGGTCGTTGAGAAATGCCTGATCCTTAGCCCCTCCAACTTCTGTGAGAAAATTGATACTTTGCAGAGTGACACCACAGGCAAAAAAACGATCTTCTATTTGTAAAATCACCACTTTTTGCTTTGCCCCAAGGTGATAAGTTGCCGCAACTTGTATTTTTAAACTTCCTGAACTACCTATCTTGCCAGAAGACAACTTTTGATACAGATACAAAATGATGTAAAGGAACAAAAGAAACGCCAGTAAAGTCAGAGAGACAGTGATAGAAAAGGGAAGCCAGTCCTCAGAATTAGTCAGTGAATTTGTGTAAAAATTGTTATTTGAGGGCTTATTACTAGAAGCAGGCACCGTCAATAAATAATCTTGTTGAATCCTTTGCCTGACTTCATCTTCTTGGAGTTGAGAATTGCCTTTTTTGGATTGTAATGACTCAATCAAAGCATTTCTATTGATTGCTAAAAAAAGAGAGGTGGCATCTCGTTCTAGCTGAATTTGGTCTTGGACATTCCACAGCGATTTAAGAGCAATATCAATGCGGATTGAGTTTTTGTTTTGAATCACAACAGCAGAATGCACAAGGTGTTCTTGGATCGGTTTGTAAGTTTTGCTAGGCTTGGGTGATTGTGAACTAGATGCAAGGTAAATGTTGATAGCTCCTTCACTCACTGTGATGACAGGTTCAGATTCTATGGCTTGATGGAATTGAAGATGAATTTTGTCAAATTGATCTTGAATTGGGAAGGTGATGTCTGCAAGAGAATTTGCATGGACAGAGTAATAAAGAAAGAAAACCCAGAAGAAAAGGAATGGTTTCATCGTTAGCCTAACACACTGACTCGTTGCTCTGGCGGAATGATTTCAGTGATCCTAATTCCAAATTTGTCGTTGATGACCACAGTCTCACCCCTTGCAACCAGACGGTTATTGACACGAACATCTAAAGGTTGCCCAACCAAAGTCTCAAGTTCAACAACAGATTCTTTGTCAAGTTCCAAGACACGTTCTATGATGATGTTGGTTCTTCCAACCTCTACAACAATCTGAAGCTCCACATCAAGCAGGCAGTCAATGTCAAGATGGTCTTTGATGTCGCTGTCTTGGGTACCTGCTTGCACAATTTGATCAATCGCATCTTGTGCTAAAGTAGGAGCGTCATTGCTTTCTGCAACAGGTTCAGCATCTGCTACAATTTGACTCTTGTTTGCAGCAAGTTCATCTTCAATATCAGACCAATCCAGATCGTCTAAACTATCCAGTGCGTCAAATCCTTCGTCTGCCATGAGGTGTTGCTATTGTGTGTAAAATTCTTGAAAAAGAATCTTTTTGACAGGTTCAGATTCTTCTCGGAGCATACGATTTGAGAAAAGAGAATTGAGGCGTTTTGTCAAAGAACGTCTAATTTGTTGCCGTGTGTTTTCGTCAGAAAGTTGTCTGGCACTAAAGAGTTCCAAATAGCTGATGATGGTATCTCTGACGATAGGTAACCTTAGGTTGAGCCAATTTTTGTAAATTTCTGCATGAAAAACCAAAGAGACAGTCGTTTTAAGAAAATATTTTCTGTCAGACAGATTAATCACAAACTCTCCTAAATCCAGATAAAAAGGTTCTGTGACTTCAGGTTGTTTTTCAACCTTCTGAAACACCTCTTCTTGCTCTTCTTCTTCTTGATTTAAAAAGAAAAAGGCAACAACTCCTGCGATGATTAAGAGAAGCAAAATCAAAATGATTTTAAACTTCCCTCCTGATTTCCCTCCAAAGTTTTCAAGAACTTCTTCAGCCACTTTTACTGCATGTAAAATTCTTCAAATAGAACCTTGCGTAAAACGTGGGGGTCGTCCCAATCTGGCTCTTTGGGGAACAAAGCCGTTATTTTTTTGGTCAATTCGTTTTTCAATTCTTCCTTGCCTTCTGGCGTAGATAATGCCTCAACCGATAGCAGTTGTAATTCACTGTTGACGATGTCTTTGATTTCAACAAGCCTCAGCGTCAAATAGTCTGCTGCTGATGATTCGCTCATCATTAGTTGAATTTTGGCACGCAAGTAACGTCTTCCATCTTTCAAGTTGACAGTATAGGTGCCTAAGGGAACAAAAATAGGCGTCTCTAATGGTTCAACTTCTTGAGAAAGTGCTTTTTCTGCTTCTGCCAAAGCCTGTTCCTCTTCTTCAGGAGTGGGTGGTGAGGAAAACAGAAAAAAGTATGCCGCACCTGCACCACCCAACAAAAGCAATAAAACTGCAACGATAATGATAATCAATTTGAGCTTTCCTCCGCCAGCACTTCCTCCGCCTTCTTCTTCTGCCATTGAATGACTCCTAATTGTTTGAACGAGTTAAAAAATTCCTAGTACTTAGAATTGTAACAAAATCCTGACCATATCATAACTTAAATCGTGTTGAGCTGGAAGTGCCTCACAAAATGACGACTCATAAATCCCTCTTGCCATAGAGAACAGGATTTAAAGAGGGGTCATTGTACATCTTCATCTGGTAGTACACTTTGATTTGTTTTTTTCCACTAAACAGTTCGCCAATCAATGTGTTGAGGCATTGAATCAAATCATGTCGTTGTTGTTTTAAGATATTGAGTTTTTGGGTGCATTGGGTGCGATGTGCATCGCTTGCACTTTGACGTTGCGTTTGCAGTTGCATGTGATAAATTTTCAAGGCATTGATAGACAGACGGTCAATCATATTTCCGGGAGTTTCACTATGCAATGGAGTGTCTTGATGGACAGGTGGCAGGCTGGCAAGAAGTAACGCATCAAGTTTTTCAATTTGGTCATTGCGTTGCTGATTGAGTCGGTCTATCTTTCTTTTGACGTCTGCAATCACAGCATCAGATGAATCAGGGTCTCTGGCTAAATCTTCTTGCTTCCAAAGTTTGTAATTGTAGCAATGCTGTTGCAGTGCCTGTGACAAAAAA
The DNA here is from genome assembly GCA_965233585.1 of bacterium. Classification (GTDB taxonomy): domain Bacteria; phylum SAR324; class SAR324; order SAR324; family NAC60-12; genus CBDDTI01. The sequence goes on along the minus strand of CBDDTI010000747.1, from coordinate 401,379 downwards.
TCTTCTTCTGCAACAAAATTCTCCTCATCATACCATTTTTGAATGAGAGAAAGTTGCATGTCGCAAAGTTGCTTAATATTGGGAACGTTCATAGTGATAGCCTCTGCTTGCCAATTTTCAAGAGTCAAAGACTCTTTTGAATCATTTGAATCAAATGTTTTGTTGATTTGTCATCTCAAGTGAATTTGTTTGGCTTCCAACCTCATTCCTACTTTTTAAGATGTGTTTTCACAAACTGGAGAATTAGTATTTAGAACAAGCCTGAAATATTAAAATCAAACTTGTCATCTGCTTCATGTTTTCTGGCATCTAGCTTACGTCCATAGTCAAAATGCAAAACGCCCATCGGTGTAATCAATCTGACACCGATACCTGTGCTTTGCCTCAAATCCCAAAATTTTGGTTCTTCTTCCTTCAAGATTCGGTATTGGGCAGGTTCTGCATTGACGTTTCCAGCATCATAAAAAAGCGCACCTCTAATATTCCTTGACGAACTATCACCACCAAGAGGAAACAACAGTTCCAGATTAAAGATACGTTGAGAAATCCCACCGGGAATCAACTGTTCTAATTCCTCACGAGTCAGCTCCAGACGACGTTCGTCAACGGTGTCAGATTCTTTTGTGCCAAGTTCGCCAATAATTGTTCTTTCTTCTATGGAATCTTGGACATTTGTGCCTGATGAAGGTCCTGAAATATCCCCGTTAAAATGTCCATGCACCGTAGAAATCCCACCAATACGATAGCGGTCTTCTTCAGGAATGGCAGAGTCCCCTTGTTTTTCCAAAAATCCCAACCTAGCCTGTGCCATAACAATCACGCTGCGGCTTTTGTTTAAACTCCAAAATTGACGATAAGTGTACGCATATTCACGCAAGCGAGTATTCCCACCTAAAACATAATCCCCTGTTTGCGAGACACTACCACTGGAACGAATCCCGCTAGAAGGAAAAATAGGGTGGTCTACGGTGTCATACTTTAATTCAACATAAGCAGTTCTTTTTTCAAGGTCTGGATTTTCTGAATCGTTAAACAGGCGGTTGATGGCAGAATATCCAACCCCCAAACTCCAATCTTCAAAGATGAGAGGAATCCCAAAAGCCAGTCCAAAAGAAATTTCTCTGCGGTCAAATCTACTTTCAAAGTTTGATTTGACAATGCTGTATCCCAGCGAAACTTCTGCAGAAATCCTGCTGTGTAGCAATCTTGGTTCAATGAAGGTCAAACTTGCAGAACGTGAGCCTTGTTGGGCAAAGTTCATTCTGAAGCGAATGGTATAACCACGACCAAATAAGTTTCCTTTGGAAATGGTCACACTGCCTGCCAGCTTAGAAACTTCACTGTAACTGACCTGAATGTTAAACGAACCTGTTGAGGCTTCTTTGAGTCTTAACAGCATATTGAGAATGTTGTCCTCCTCCTCTTCAGGTAACCTGTCAATGCTCAAACCTTGTTCAAAGAATCCCAACCTTTCAAGGTTTCGTTGGCTTTTTTGGAGCTTTTTGCCATTGTATAAATCACGTTCTCGGGATTCAAATTCGCGTCTGATGACGTAATCATGCGTCACGGTGTTTCCTTCAAAATCAATCCGACCAAGATACGCCTTTTCACCTTTGATGATTTGGTAAGTGACGTCCACTTTGCGTGTATCTTCATGGATGGTTGTTTTAGGAATCACACGAACAAAGGCATAACCTCTTTCTTGAAAAAAATCATTGAGTGCAGCCCTGTCACGATTTTGTAAAAAAGGATTGTAAACCTCGCTTTTATTAAGCTCTAAAAGGTTGGTCAACTCCTCTTTGGAATCAAGCAAATCTCCTGTCAGTTCTATTTGACCTGTAAAATATTGATTGCCTTCAGTGAAAGTGAGGTCTATTTCAAGTGAGCCATAATCAGGGTTGGTCGTCAGCACAATTTTAGGTCTGGCAATCCTGACTTTGATGTAGCCATTTTCTAGGTAAAGTCTTGTAATTAAAGCAAGGTCTTGATTGATTCTGTCTTCTTGGAAAACTCCAGATTCATTGACCCATGAAATACAATCTATTTCTCCTGAGGTCATCATTCTTTCAAGCCTTAAGTCTGGAAAGACGTTGTTGCCATGAAATCCTAATCGCGTGATGTAAATTTTGGCAGATTCTTCAATACGAAAAACGACCTCATATTTGGAGGGTGCAATCTCTTGAGTGCTGTGTGTGATTTTGACACGAGTATAGCCTGCCTTGTAGTAGATGTTACGAATCGCAAGGCGGTCTTGCAAGACTTTGGATTGGTTGAAAATATCGCCTTCTTTAAGAGTCAGAATTTTAGTGATTTCACTTTCCAAAACTTTGGTGCGTCCAGTGATTGTAATCTTTCCAATACGCGGACGTTCTTTGACAACAAAGGTCAGAATATAATTTCCATTCGCTTGCTGACTAGATTGAATGCTGACAAAGGTGAACTTTCTCATCTTATAAACGGTCTTGACGTCACGAATGATCTTGCGCTTGTTAAATTGTTCACCAACTCTTGTTTCAATTCTGAAGAGAATTTGGGAACGTTCCAGACGATTTGTGCCTTCCACCTCTATTTGTTCAATGACTTGCGCCCAAACTCCTAATGGCAACAAAAAGCCTAAGAATGTGATACATAAATGTTGAAATTTCATGCTTGATTAGAAACAAAACAGAGTTTTCCTGAAGACATTTTTAATTGAAAAGGTGCTTGTTTGGCAAGTTCTAAATTATGCGTAATGACAATGAGAGTCATTTGCGTCTCTTGGTTCAACTGCAAAAGTAGGTCAAAGATTTGTTTGCTATTGTGTTGGTCTAAATTGCCTGTCGGTTCATCAGCAAGTAAGATAGCAGGAGAATTGACAATGGCACGTGCAATGGCTGTGCGCTGTTGTTCCCCACCTGAAAGCTGTGCAGGTCTGTGCGTGCTTCGGTGAGACAAACCCACCTGCTGCAATGCACGAGAGGCTTTCTCAAATGCTTCTTTTCTCAAAGCACCATGAATCAACAAAGGCATTGCTACATTTTCAAGAGCAGAGAAGTCTTGCAATAAGTGATGAAACTGGAAGACGAAGCCGATGTTTTGATTTCTAAATGTTGCAATCTGTTTGCGTGTCATAGTAGAAAGACTTTGCCCTTGAACCAAAACCTCTCCAGAAGTTGGCAAATCTAGCCCTCCAAGCAGGTTGATTAAAGTAGATTTCCCTGCACCTGAAGCACCAATGATAGAATGAAAGGTAGAAGTCTCTGCCTCAAAATCCAAATCATTTAAAACTTGCAATGACTCACCTTGACCATTGACAAACGATTTGCACAAGCGATTGACTTGAATTTGTGGTAGCATCTCTAAAACATACCACGAAGTTTCTGAGGCTTGTGCTGACTGGTTGGAACGAAGCGTCCGCATAGTTCAGGGTCGTCGTGGTTGGTGACTTTGAACTGCGGATTCTGGTCATACACACAATGCTGACCTGAAATTTTCCAAACGTGTGTGGAACTGGAACAAGCACTCACCGTGGTCGTCAGTAAAAGGATAATGTGGTGCAATTTTACGAAGCATTGATGACAAGTTTTGCCCATTTGTGCATCTTATGAAGAGCGGCTTGAATTGATGAGATCACATCTTCTGTGTGGAAGGGTTTTTCAAAATAATCCACTGCCCCTGCTTTTAAGCATTCAACAATGCTTTGCTTGTTGCTGTGTGCGGTCATAATAAAGACCTGAATTAAATTGTTGAATTGTCGGCAGAATCGCAGAAGGTCAATGCCAGACATGCCGGGCATGTGAATATCTGTGATGACTACATAAAATTCTTCTGTTTCAATATGTTCAATCGCGTCTTCAGCATTGTTGGCAACAGTGACATCTAATCCTAAATCTGTCAAAATTTCTTTCAAAATCAATGTCATATCTCGGTCGTCATCTACTACCAAAATTTTTGCTTTTTGTCCCATCAGCTACCCAGTGATAAAAGTTAAATAAAAAAGTCTTGAAAAAATCACAAGCAAACAGGAGATTGTAATATGTTTCGCTCAACAAATCAAACACCACCTCATCAAAGATACGATTCAGTTCTTCTGTGGCAACTGGTATTACTGACATTGCTTGGAACTGTGATGATTTTCAGTGCTACTGCAGCATTGGGAGAAATCCGTTATCAAGATAGCATGTTTTTTCTGAAAAAACGTTTGTTGCATGTCACATTAGGTGTTTCAGTTTTATACTTCAGTGCTAAGGTTCCTTACATCAGGTGGAGGCAACACCGTTTTTTGCTCATGGCAGGCATGTTGATTTTTCTGGCATTGACGCTAGTACCTGGCATCGGCAGCGAAATCAAAGGGGCAAGGCGTTGGGTGAGGTTTGCGGGGCTAGGATTCCAGCCATCAGAATTACTGAAAGTGGTGATTGTGATTTACATGTCCGCTTATTTGACCCGCAAGCGGGAACAAGTGACAGATTTTGTTCGCGGAGTGATGCCCAACTTGATTGTGATTGGTGGATTCCTTTCGCTCGTTGCTATGCAACCTGACTTTGGAACAGCGGCGTTGATTGCCATGACTGCGTTGTTGATGATTTTTGTAGGCGGGGCAAAGGTGTCTCACATGGTCGTCAGCTTGTTGGCATGTGGTGCTGCCTCCAGCATCATGATTTTTGCTGAATCCTATCGTATGAGAAGAATTTTGGCATTCCTGAATCCATGGCAAGACCCTCTAGGTGCAGGCTTTCAAGTAATTCAATCTTTCATTGCATTCGGGTCAGGAGGTTGGACAGGTCAAGGGTTTACAGAAAGTCGTCAAAAAATGCTGTTTTTACCAGATGCTCACACCGATTTTATTTTTGCTATTTTTGCTGAAGAATGGGGCTGGTTTGGGGTCTCTTTCGTCTTAGCCTTGATTGTTTCCTTTGTCTTTCGTTCTTTTTGGATTGCTATCAATGCTGAAGATGTCTTTGCCCGTTTTTTAGCTCTGGGATTGTCTATTTCTCTCAGCCTGCAAATGTTATTTAATTTGTTGGTTGTAACGGGTCTCATACCAACAAAGGGGATTCCTCTGCCATTTTTAAGTTATGGTGGGAGTTCCTTCATCGTTTCTTGTTTGATGGTAGGAATTTTGTTGAACATTAGCAAATCTTGTGTTGCTAAAACTTAGCAAAGCCTAGACTTGCTGGTCTTCAAGTTGGGTTAAATCTTCAACACCTGCCATCTCAGTCCCTCCGTGCTTGATACGGAATCTCAAAAAAGAGTGTAAAGACGATGAAAAAAGAGAGATTGCGGGTCAAGGTGAGCAAACTCTCTTTGTCATTCCGCACTTAATGCGGAATCTCAAAAAAGAGTGTGAAGACGATGAAAAAGGGAGATTGCGGGTCAAGTCAGCAATGACGGGGGAATGGGAAAAGAGCAAACCGTCATTCCGCACTTGATGCGGAATCTCAAAAAGCAAGAGTGAGATTGCGGGTCAAGCCCGCAATGACGGAGGATGAAGCGTTCCAATTCCCCTCTGACAAGAGGCAGTGTTCACTTGGTGTTGTTATTGCATGTGAGAGTGAATTTGAGGAATGAATATGAGAAGTTGTCATCATTGTGGAAGTCAGAATTATATCAAGAATGGTTGTTACAAAGGAGTGCAGAGGTATGGTTGCAAATCATGTGGGAGGTCATTCAGTTCAAATGGGTTGAGAATCCCACTAGAGACGAAGCGTCAAGCCTTAGAGATGTATGTCAATAGCGTAGGCATCAGAAAAATAGCTCGTTTTCTCAAGGTGTCTCCAACTTCTGTTCTCAACTGGATCAAAAAAGCCAGAGTGGCTCAACTCCCAAAGGGAGCAGCAAGTTTCAATGAACAAGTAGATAGCATAGAGATGGATGAAATCTATACTTTTGTTCAAAAAAAAGTCAAAGAGTAGTCGTTTGGACAGCAGACTCTCGTAGAGAACAATGTGTGATTGCCTTTGTGATAGGCAAAGGATTAGCAGCTGCCAAGAAGCTCTATGCACTCGTCAAAGCACAACGAGCTAGAATTGAAACGATTTATACAGATGCGAACTCTTGCTATCAAGTCGCATTTGCGCAACTCCGAATTCCAGAGAAGCATGAAATAGGCAAGGACAAGACTCACCTCATTGAATCTTCAAACTCTTCTATTAGGGATAACCTTGCTCGCTTTATGAGAAAATCTAAACGACATTCTAAAACTTTTCACATGCTGGATCACACTCTCAAACTCTTCTTTGACTATAAAAGACTTGAAAAATATTATACCAACACCAAGTGAACACTGCCCTGACAAGAGGGGTGTCCCAAAAGGGACGGGGTGTTTCAATTTCCCTCTTGGACTACCCCGCTTGCTTGCTCAAGCACCCCTTCAGTGAAGGGGAATCAGAAAAAGTGAGATTGCGGGTCAAGCCCGCAATGACGAAGGAAGTGAGGAAATTAGGGAAAAATGAAGATATTCTTTGTCATTCCGCACTTGATGCAGAATCTCAAACGTCCTCTCGTCATTCCGTGCTTGATACGGAATCTCAAAAAAACAAAAGAAGAGATTGCGGGTCAAGGTCAGCAATGACGGCTTTCAAGGTGAGCAATGAAGAAAAAAAGATAGATTCCTGCTTTCGCAGGAATGACTAAGTTCAAAGTTCTGTATAAGAAGACAGACACGTTGGTCTGTCCCTACCAAAAAAACTACTTCCCAAACTTGATTAAAAGCATGTCATTGTCTCCTGAACGGGTGTGTCCATCAAAAGCTCCTTGAGAGTATCCTGTCACATAGACATTGTCTGATGAATCCACACTCACTCCTAATCCTTCATCAGTAGCGTTAGTGCCAAGCAGTTTTGACCTCTTTTTGACACCTGAACTGTCATACTTGATTAAAAACATGTCAGTACTTCCTTGATTGGTGTGTCCATCAAAAGCTCCTGCAGAGTATCCTGTCACGTAAACACTGCCTGCTGAATCTACACTCACTCCTTTTCCTCTATCACCACTGCTAGTGCCAACCAACTTAGACCACTGCTTGTTGCCTGAAGTATCATACTTGATTAAAAACATGTCCTCATTTCCTGAATGGGTGTGTCCATCAAAGGCTCCTGCAGAGAATCCTGTCACGTAAACATTGCCTGATGAATCCACATTCATTCCTAATCCTTCATCACGAAACCGACTGCCAAGCAATTTAGACCACTGCTTGTTGCCTGAACTGTCATACTTGATTAAAAACATGTCCTTACCTCCTGAATTGGTATGTCCATCAAAATTTCCCTCAGACTCTCCAGTCACATAGACATTGTCTGATGAATCTACACTCACTCCAAATCCTTCATCATCACTGCTAGTGCCAACCAACTTAGACCACTGCTTGACACCTGAAGTGTTATACTTCACTAAAAACATGTCCTTACCTCCTGAATTGGTATGTCCATCAAAATTTCCCTCAGACTCTCCAGTGACGTAAACATTGCCTGCTGAATCCACACTCACCCCATATCCTTGATCAGTACCGCTAGTGCCAACCAACTTAGACCACTGCTTATTGCCTGAAGCATCATACTTGATTAAAAACATGTCCCTACCTCCTTGATTGGTCTGTCCATCAAAATTTCCTGCAAGCATTCCTGACACATAGACATTGTCTGCTGAATCCACACTCACTGCCCAGCCAAAATCAAAATTGCTACTGCCAAGCAATTTAGACCACTGCTTGTTGCCTGAACTGTCATACTTGATTAAAAACAAGTCAGCACTTCCTTGATTGGTCTTTCCATCAAAAGCTCCTGAAGAGTATCCTGTCACATAGATTGCTCCTTTAGAATCCACACTCACTCCAAATCCAATATCAATACCACCAGTGCCAAGGAGACGAGACCATTGTTTAGCCAAGTGTTCAGCAATGGCTTGGTTGTAGCAACTCCAATCAGAAGCAGGCGTATTACCTGATGCTTTGACACGAACGCAGAGCTTGTCTTTGGCAATGGCATTGTCTCCAAAACTAAAAGGACTGCTGCAATCAGTAGGAGTTGTGCCTCCATCTTTGGAACATTCGTAACTCTTGCCTGATTCTTCAGTAAAAGTGAATGTTCTGGCTGACACTGACAATCTAGTTGATGGTTTTGGTGGCTTTGGTGAGACAGAGGCAGTGTTTTCATCTGATGGACTACGTTTGTCAGTGCAGGCAACAAGGACACTGAAACCAAGCAGGATTGAACATTTCTTCAAAGAAGAAGGTTTAAGAAATGATGCAAAAGCATCGGTGCAGGCAACAAGTGCTTTTGAGAAAATCTGGATTGTATGACATGCAAACATTTGATGGACTCCATGTAGAGGTTGAACAAAAAGAAAATACCCAACGGGTGCTTTCGTGGGAACAACTCTTGGTTTGAAAAAACATCATCTAATTTTCAGGGGAAAGAGTTGAAGAAAAACCAAACCCATACTATGCAAGTACAAAAAAAAATACAAGCCACGACTCAGAATTTTGAGGGAATTTTTTGGTTTTTTAAGGAATTTTTAAGATTTCTCAAAATCTCTCTTGGTCATTCCGCACTTGATGCGGAATCTATCACCAAACCAAGCATGGATTCCTGCTTTCGCAGGAATGACAGTAGCAGTCATTCCGTGCTTGATGCGGAATCCCAAAAACAAAACAAGATTGCGGGTCAAGCCCGCAATGACCAAGACACGTCAGCAGGTGACAGCGTAGGGACAAACCCAAGTGTTTGTCCTGTGTTTGAAGAAAAAAAGAGAGATTGCGGGTCAAGCACAGAATGACGAAAAGGCAAGCCATCAGGTCACAACGTAGGGACAAACCCAAGTGTTTGTCCTGTGTTTGAAGAAAAAAAGAGAGATTGCGGGTCAAGCACGCAATGACAATTTTCAAGGTCAGCAATGACGATTCAGTCATTCCTTGATTGACACGGAATCTCAAAAAACAAAAAGAAATTGTGGGCAAGGTGAGCAATGACGGGAAGTTTGGAAAAAAGACAAGTGAGGTTGCAGGGCAAGGTTTAAAGTTTTACAGCCTAAACAGGAACTCGTTCTAAAGAATTAGGAATGATAAGAGAGCAACGTATTGTGCTGAGAACCTGATTAGCTATAAAGAAAGATGATTTGATAAAAACTTGACAACTGATTGTGAATGTTGCATGATAGCGTGTTCAATTTTTACTAGAAAAATCAATCTTTGTCTTGGAAGACTGACTATGTTGGGGTTAACTGGCAGACTTTGAGGTGATTCAAAAACAACTTTTGAAAGCGATGACATTTCACAAAATCAGCTTGATGACTGCGGCTTGCCTGACTTATGCAATCATGTCAGGTTTAATCATGCAGACAGGAATCATTATCCAACCCGTTGCTGGTTATCTAGGTATTAGCATGACTGACTCTGCGGCAATGTTCTCATATCTCACAGGTGGGGTTTTGGTGGGGACGACCCTTTCAATGTTGGTGTATTCTAAATTTGCAATTCGTCAAGTGTTGCGTGTTGCTTATTTGTTTTTCATATTAGTCGTGTCTGCATTGACTTTATTGGATATTCGTGAGCAATCTGTCATTTCTTTGTACTTACTTGCAATAGGTTTTTGTGCAGGCATTGGGCTTTCTGGTGGGGCAGTTGTGATTTCCAAAATTTTTACTGAAGCTCAACGAGCATCAGCATTCATCACAGCAGATGCGGCGTTTAGTGCCTCAAGTTTCCTATTCTCTACACTAGCTACTTGGATTATTTTTAAAAACATCTCTTGGGTTTATTCTTATGGTGCAGTGGCAGTTGTTGCTCTCATGGTTGCTGTGAGTACTTTATTTTTGAATTACCCTGAAAAAGCATTACAAGAACAGTCGGTTAAGCCGAGTCAAATGTTCAAACTGTTCAAAAACGTCTTGAACGTCAGGGTTTTACTGATTGGCTTTGCTCTGTGTTTTTATACTGCAGGTCAAGCGACGTTTATCACATGGTCACCGAGTTACTTACAAGAGACTTTTGGATTATCAGCAAATGAGGCAGGGGCAGCTGTGGGCAATTATTGGGGACCTGCAGTGTTTGGACTGATGGTGATTGCTGTCTTGGTCAGCAAAGTTCCTGCCAGATTCGTCTTGATTGGTGTCCTTTCCATTGCAGTTGTTGCCACTGCTTTTTTAAGCATGACAGACCGTGCAGATTTATTTTTAATGGTGACTTTAGGGTTTGGATTCTTCACAGTTTGCGCCTATAAATTGACTGTTTCTTTAGGATCTCAACAAGTTAAAAACGCCCCTCCTGTCTTAGTCACTTTTTTGCTGACCTGTGGGGCAACTGGGACGACTCTAGCACCAGCATTTTCTGCAAAAGTAGTAGAAAACTTTGGAGTCTCAAGAGCAATGGTCATGGTTGCCATTCTTTTTGTGATAGTCAGCACTTTAGTCATGGTTTGTTTGCTATTAGAACAGATGAAAATTCAACCCTCTAAAAATTCAATCCTCAAAGTAAGGAAAATTTTATGACAAAGCATAAAATTATTTTTGACACAGACCCTGGTGTAGATGACACGATGGCAATCCTCTTTGCTCATGCCTGCCCAGAAATAGATTTGCTTGGCATGACCACTGTTTTTGGCAATGGCACGATTGAAAACGTTACGAGAAATGCCTTGTTTGTGAAGCAAAAATTTGGACTGACTGCCGATGTTGCCAAAGGTGCAGGTCAGCCATTAGTTCGTGAACTTCATCCTCCTCCGACCTTTATCCATGGTCAAAATGCTTTAGGTGACATTGACATTCCTGATAAAGATTATGGTCAACCTGACCCAAGACCTGCCCATGACTACATCATTGACACACTCAAAGCACACCCTCAGGAAATCACAATCGTTGGTGTGGCAAGTCTGACTAATCTGGCTTTGGCTCTTCAAAAAGAACCAAGCATCATCAAACTAGCCAAAGAAGTGGTCTTGATGGGAGGTGCTTTTGGATACAATGGACATGCAGGAAACGTCACACCCTTTGCGGAGGCAAACATCATTTGCGACCCTCATGCCGCTGACATGGTTCTCACGTCAAACTGGCAAGTGACGATGGTTGGTTTAGACGTCACTCATCAATCTGTGATGAGTGATGATTACATGGAAGTCTTGCGTCAAAATTCAAAAGAATATGGTCAATTCGTTTATGACATCAGCCGTCTTTATTCCGATTTTTACAAAAGAGAACGAAATGCCTTAGGGTTTTGTGTGCATGACTTTTCTGCTCTTGCTTACTTGATTGCCCCTGAACTTTTCACTATTCAAGAAGGTCCAATACGCGTGGTCAAAGAAGGTGTTGCTGTTGGACACACAATGTTGAAAAAAGACCAACGTCGCTATGCCATTGATGAATGGAGCGACCAACCTAGTCAAAAAATTTGCACTCAAGTTGACAATGAAAAATTACTAGAACTCTACATGCACACTCTTTGTCAATGATACACTTTCAATCTATCACAAACCACACATGACACATCAAAAGAAAATTCGTTTTGGAATGGTAGGTCTGGGATTCCGTTTGGGGCATCTTGGCAGACTCTTGATGCAAGCAGATTCAGATGTTGAAATGGTGTCATACGCTGACCCGCAACCTGCAGGATTGGAGACTCTTCAAAAAGCGGGGGCGTCCCCAAAGGGATATGACACGCTTGATGAAATGATTGCCAAAGAAGATTTTGATATTTTGATGATTGGCTCTCCGAATCATTTGCATCTGGAACATATCCAAAAAGGACTTGAGGCAGGCTATCAAATTTTTTCAGAAAAGCCAATTGTGGTGTCTGAACAACAAACGTGGCAACTTGCAGAACTTTTGCAAAAGCATGGGACTCAAAAAATGAGCGTTGGCTTAGTTTTAAGATATTCCCAACACATGCGAGACCTCAAAAAATTCCTACCAAAACTTGGACAAATTGGAGGCATGGAAGCCACAGAACACATTGCACCCTACCATGGCGCCTTTTTTATGAGAGATTGGCGACGGTTTGAGAAGTACTCAGGGGGATTTTTGATAGAGAAATGCTGCCATGATTTTGACATTTACAACATGATTGTCAATTCAAGACCCAAGAAAATTGCAAGTTTTGGTGGAAGAAAATCTTTTGTCAAAGGCAATGAACCCCCTGCTGGGTCTTCAATAGAAGTGTTCCATCGCAAGCCAAGTGGCTGGCAAGGAAGCAACCAAGTTTTTGACTCTCAAGGGGACATTATTGACTATCAAACTGTGCTTATGGAATATGAAAACGGTGCAAACTTATCCTTTCATACCAACCTTAATGTTCCTGATGAATACAGACGTTTTGCTGTGATTGGAAGCAGTGGCATGGCAGAAGGCGACTTTATGCGGGGTTTCTTAAAAATCCATGATGCACACAGTGGCAAGATATTGTTTGACCAGCAATATAGCAAAGATGGCTCCGGGCATTATGGAGCAGATGAACTCATGGTGAAAGATTTACTGGCATTCTGGAGAGACTCTGCCGAACAACCTGTCTCTGTGGTAGATGCCATGATTGCAGGTCTAGTTGCCTTAAAAGCAGACGAATCCAGAAAGACAGGAACAATGATTGATTTACAAAACACTTGGAATCAACTGGATTCCTATGCTTTAGTTTAGTTGTAAAGACATTAATCAATTTAGAGATACATCTAAGACAATGACCAGAAGGCAGTTTAAGGCTTTTTTTGCGTATCTTTTGATTTTTCCCGCTGTGGGATTTTTGTTATTCATTGTGGCTGTTCCCCTCATAGAGACAATACGTCTATCTTTCACAAATGCCTCACTCAGACCAACCTATGAGTACATCGGATTCCAAAATTACACCAAAATCTTTTCCAGAAATTTTCATCAAGTGATTGGTTTAACTTTCCTGTGGATGTTCCTTGGGGTTGGGCTAAAAATGGTGATTGGCACTTTGGGGGCTTTACTTCTCAATGCTTCCCTTCGTGGTACAACGCTTTTTCGTATTTTACTCATGCCTCCTTGGGTTGTGCCGATTGCGATTGGCATCATAGGCTGGACTTGGCTGTATCAAGGAAATTTTGGATTGATTAGTGGAACGTTGCAAAATTTAGGAATTTTAGATGGACCTTATGAGTTTTTGGGGCATCGTGTATCTGCTTTTTGGTCGGTGATGGTCACTGATGTTTGGATAGGGACTCCAATGGTCACCTTGTTTTTATTGGCTGCCATGCAGGGAGTGCCAAAAGATTTGTACGAAGCCGCATGGGTAGATGGGGCGTCTCGCTGGCATCGGTTCTGGGAGATTACAATCCCTCAAATTGCTCCTGTTTTAAGTAGCATGTCTATTCTGTCTGCCATTTGGACGTTTAACTCTTTTGAACCGATTTGGATTTTAACCAAAGGCGGACCCGGCAAGGCAACAACCACCATGATTATAGATATGTTTAAAGTCGGTTTACGGAGGTTTAAATATGGAGAAGGCTCTGCACGTGCTGTGGTCATTGTTTTGATTCTGTCTTCTTTCATTTTCTTGTATTTCCAATTACTCAAATATCTGGCAAATCGTGATTCAGGAGTCCAAAAATGATTAGTCGCTATCCGCTCTATCTCAAAATCATCATCTACTTCTTCACCTTTGTTTTTCTAACGTTTGTCTTGCTGCCTTTTGTAGAGATGTTTTTTGTCTCGTTGCGTCCGCTAGACCACTTGTTTTCATCACCTTATCAATTCTGGTCAGAAAGGTTTAGTTTTCAATCCTATCTTCAGATGTGGTCAACTGTTCCCATGCTAGGACGTTACATGCTCAACAGCTTGTACATTGGGGGTTTTGTGACAGTGTTGGTGTTGCTCTTGTGTATTCCAGCTGCCTATGCTTTTGCAAGATTGCAATTTGCAGGGAGCAGACAAATCCTTGCTTCTATGCTTCTGGTCAACATGTTTTCAGGTGCAGTTTTGCTCATTCCCTTGTACCGTCAGCTGAAAGCATTAGGCTTGCTCAACACTTATGCCGCAATGATTATCCCAGGGACAGCATTTTTGATTCCCACATCTGTTTTTTTGTTAAAACCCTACATAGAAAGGATTCCCAAAGAATTAGAAGAAGCGGCATGGATAGACGGAGCTTCACCGTTTTACACCATCTGGAAAGTGATTGTGCCATTAGCCGCACCGGGGATTGCAGTTGTTGCCGCATATACCTTCATTAGTGCTTATGCCAACCAATTTATTTTTGCAGTGACTTTCAATAATAGGACTGAAATCATGCCAATCCCACAAGGCTTGTTCCAGTTTGCTGGAAGACAACAAGTGATATGGAATGAACTCATGGCAGCTTCTATCTTGTCGGTGTTGCCTGTGCTTTTGTTGTTTGTGGTCTTACAACGACAAATCATGTCAGGGTTAACCGCTGGTGCTGTCAAAGAATAATCCTAACCCAAGTTGCTAGTAAGAAGTAGTCCGTATTGCAGCTTGCCACAACATCAGAATCCCTCGTTGCAAACTCTTTCAGGAACAACAATTTAGAGGCTACATTCCAAGCAAAAACACAGAGTGTTACAGACTCAAAGCTCATGTAATTTGCCAGAGACAAGGAGTGCCTGTTGCCTTTCAACGTCTTTTTAAAAAATCATCAGAACAGAATCCCAGAGAAATGTCCTTCAAAGTTCAAGTCATTTTTAGTGCAACTTTTTTGGTGCAGTGTTTTGACAATGACCACCCGTTTTATTTTGTTCATTCCCCTGTCATTGCAGACGTGTTTTAGTCATTGCTCACCTTGACCTGCAATCTCCCTTGTCTTTTTGCCAACAACTCCTTTTTTTGAGATTCCGTGTCAGGCACTCAAGTGACGGGAGGATTTGGCTGAGTTGCCTTTGGTCATTCTTTCCTCTTTCTTTGTCATTCGGAGCGAAAGCAGGAATCTATCCTCTAATTGCTGATAGATTCCGCATCAAGTGCGGAATGACAGAAAAAAAGAGAGGGGAATTGGAACACTTTTTTTGTCATGGTTCACCTTGCAAACAGTCATTGCTGACCTTGACCCGCATCTCTCTTTATTTTCCCAAAAGACTCTTGTTTTTTGAGATTCCGTGTCAAGCACGGAATGACTACTACAGTCATTCGGAGCGAAAGAATGTCACCTTTGTGAAAACAGGGGCAGGAATCAAATCATGTAGGAATCTGTGCTTGGTTTAAGAGAGACTCCGTGTCAAGCACTCAAGTGACTGGGTTTCAGACATGTCTTTTCTGCATTGCTCATCTTGAAAATCGTCATTGGGGAGCTTAAGTGAGCAATTTTACTTTTGTTTTTTGGGATTTAAGACTGGCTTTGCAATTTGTCAATTTGGTCTTGAAGTTGTTGAGCTTTTTCGTGAGCTACTTGGATTTTTTGTTGGAGTTCTTCAACGATTGCTTGTGGGGCTTTTGATAAAAAATCTTGATTTGAAAGTTTTACCTCGCTTTTGTGAATGAATGCTTGTTCTTTTTGAAGTTTCTTTTTTAAACTTTTTAACTCTTCTTCACAGTCAACCACTTGACTTTCAATACTCACATGACAATCTTGGAAAGAGGCAGTGAGTCCCCCTTCTGGTTTTTGCTCCAAAACTTCTAAAGACTCTAATCTTGCCAGTCTTTTGATGGTCTCTTCGTACTGAAAAAACAATTTGTTTTTTGTTGTTGATGCCACCTTTGCCTGAATTTTCAGGTTTAACCCCAATTTTGCTTTGTCCCGTAAGATGCGGATTTGTGAGATGACTTCTTTGATGAGTGAAATTTGGGCTTCATCGTGGGCAAAGTCAAATTGTGGTAGCACTTGAGGAAATTCTGACTTGACCAAATGTTGGTCTTGTTCAAAAGACTGCCACAATGTTTCTGTGACAAAAGGAACGTAAGGGTGGAGTAGCTTCAACAATGATGTGTAAACGTAAGCTAAAACATGGTCATCTTCAGCAGAACGTTCAGGCTTTTTAGACATTTCAAGATACCAATCACAAAATTCATTCCATAAAAAGCTACGCAAAATTTCAATGGTTTCTGCCAGCCGAAACTTTTCCAGATTCAAATTGACATCAGCAATCAGAGTATTTAGCCTGCTTAAAATCCATCTTGAAATGAGGTCATTCACTTGTGTTGGTGGTGTGGTGTTGACGTTTTCAAGTGTCATTAAAACATAACGTCCCGCATTCCAGATTTTATTGGTGAAGCGTCTGCAAGACTCTATTTTTTCAGGGAATAATTTAGAATCCATGCCCGGTGCTGTGCCAACAATCAAGGCTAGACGAAAGGCATCTGCTCCGCACTGCTCAATGGAATCCAGTGGATCCATACATGTCTCAGGGTCAGATTTAGACATTTTTTTATTGTCTTTTGTTCGCACTAACCCATGAAGATAAACATCATAAAAGGGGACTTCTCCCAGCATGTAAGTTGTCACTAAAATCATTCTCGCCACCCAAAAAAACAAAATGTCATAACCTGTTTCCATGACACTGGTTGGGTGAAATTTTTGCAGGTCGGTGCTTTGCTTTAAAATGTCTTCAAAGGAAAGTGTCTGGTCTTGTGCTAGTTTTGGGTTCACAAGGGTTGAGAACGTCCAAAGGGCAGAAGAAAACCACGTGTCTAACGTGTCAGGGTCTTGTTGCCAGAAGTCTTCATTTGGAGCTTGACCAACAGCCATTTCGTTAGAATGGCGATGATACCAAACGGGAATGCGATGCCCCCACCAAATTTGACGAGAAATACACCAGTCTTTTAAATTGTCCACCCAACGAAAATACGTTGCTTGAAAATGAGAAGGTGTGATTTGAATGTCTCCCGAATGAATGACATCAAGCAAAATCTCTTTGAAACTCCGCTTTTGACCCTTCCACTGAATTTTGGGAGTATTGACATTGACAAACCATTGTTCACGCACTTGGGGTTCAATGACGCCAAGCCCCCGTTTGTTAAATGCTTTGGAGTGTTTGTAGTCTTTGTCCACTTTGACTAACAGCCCTTTAGATTCTAGTTTTTTGACAATTTGGGGACGTGCCGCCTCTATGTCTTGCCCCTCAAATTCATTAGCGATACCCAGCAGTTTGCCATCAAGACCAATAACGGGCTCATAATCCAGTTGATGCCTCTGTGCAATCTCAAAATCATTCAGGTCATGTGATGGTGTGATGGTCATGGCGCCCGTGCCAAAATGGGGATCCACAGCGTCATCTTTGATTAAGGTTGCTTGCACTTTCCCATTGATCCACTCACATTCAAATTGCTGTCCATGTTCAAAGTGTGCGTAACGTTCATCATCTGGGTTGACAACCACGTATTTGTCACCAAATTTAGTCTCAGGTCTGACAGTTCCAATTTGAAAAGGACCATATTGAAATGTGTAAAATGGAGAGATGGCTTCAAGATGTTCTACTTCGTCATCAGAAACATTCGTTTGTAATTTGGGGTCCCAGTTGACAATTCTTTGCCCACGATAAATCAAGCCATCTTGAAACATTTTTTGGAAGGTTTCTTTCACGCAACGATCCAATGCGGAATCCATCGTAAATCGTTCACGACTCCAGTCACAGCTTGCACCCATCGCACGAATTTGTTGCCTCATCACATCACGAGAATCAGCAACGAACTCATGAATTTTTTCAAGTAATTTTTCACGTCCTAAAGTCTGACGTGGGTCTGCAATGCCCTCTTCTTTTTGAATTTTAGAGATGACAACATTTTCTGTTGCAATGGCGGCATGGTCTGTTCCCGGTAGCCATAAGACTTCAAAGCCAGACATACGTTTCCAACGGACTAAAATGTCTTCTACTGCCAGCATGACAGCATGACCTGCATGGAGCCTGCCTGTGGCATTGGGGGGAGGCATTGAGATAGAAAAAGCAGGTTTATCAGATTGAGAATCAGCCTGAAAGGAGTTGCTTTGTTCCCATTGCTGATAGATGGCTTTTTCAAAGTTTTGGGGTTGATAAGATTTGTCAATCGTTTTCATAAAGATTTACTTGAAATGTGATTTTGAGATTGCTTTTCAGGGTACATG
This sequence comes from bacterium, assembly GCA_965233585.1. Lineage (GTDB taxonomy): Bacteria > SAR324 > SAR324 > SAR324 > NAC60-12 > CBDDTI01. The sequence goes on along the minus strand of CBDDTI010000747.1, from coordinate 383,411 downwards.
TCAGACTGATATTAGAAAAATGAATCATCTACCAGATGTCGCAATTCGTTCAAAATCAGTCATCCAGATTTTGAACGAGTGAAAAACTAAAAGTATTTTGGGAAAAGCCATATTGAACTGACAACATCACAATTTGTTGGAAGCTGCAAATTGGAGACTTTGGACGCTTGGATACTTTGGTGGAGGGAATCTTGTTTGTCTTTTGATTTTTTAGAGTCTGTTCATTCAAGTCATGGACAAACAAGATTTGACAAAAATGCTTGATGTCTGTGCTAATACTTCATTTCAAAAAGACTCATAGAATAATTTTTTTGTGAGTCCATTGAGCCATTGACTGCAGATGCAAAAAGTGCATCTGGTGAAAAACTCCACTGCTTCTTTTGAAAATCGTAGTGAATTGCAGAATCAGTAAAGCTGTCGTCTCTGTTCACTTCATACATGCCATAGCCGAATCCAAAGAAGATTCCCAATGCTGCACCCCTCACAGTAGTCTTTGCCAAAAGCTCTCCGTCAGCGTCATCATCTTTAATTGCCCAGACTGCAATCCCTGTGACTGTCCCAATCATTGCCCCCCACATTGTAGAAAAGAACACGGTCTTCAACTCTGCCCCTTTGGCAAACGATGGAACAACAGACAAGATGACAGCTAGTGAGACAACACAAATCCATTGGCTAATACTTTTTAACATACAAATCCTTATAAATTTTTATAGCTTAAAAATAAAAACTCTTGAGTATAAATGGCTTCTTTGTTTTTCACAAGTGAAAAGAAAGACGACTTTTGAGTGAAATGAGTCTTTGATTGAAATTATTGACGAAAGCCTTCGCTTTCCCACGTCAGAAATTTTGTGCCAATGACCTCTGAAGCATCATTGACGATGATAAAGGCGTGCGGGTCAACTTGGAAAAGATATTGTTTCAAACGACCTAACTCCAGCATGTTAATCACAGTATAAACAACACGTTTTGTTGTTTGATTGTATGCCCCTTGTGCCAAGAAGAATGTTGCCCCACGGTCTAGCTTTCTCACAGCATGTTCCAGCACTTCATCAGGTTTTTCGGTGATGATAAAAATAGATTTTCTTTGCGAAAAACCTGTCTGTACTTTATTGACAACCAATGAAAAGACGAAGATATAAATCCCAGTGTACAATGCGATTTCTAACTCGTAATACAAAGCATTTGCTAGCAAAATGAAAAAGTTGATCACGTTGAAGGTTGTCCCAATGGGGATAGAAAACTTTTTTTTAATCACTGTTGCCACAATATCCAATCCACCTGCAGAACCTCCCATCTTCAAATAGGTACCCGCTCCAATGCCTGTCACAACTCCCCCAAAAATAGCAGCAAGCATTGGGTCTTTGAGACCAAAGTCAAAGGTGAAGACAGAGACATGAACAGAAAAAATACTCATGCCAAAGACACTGAACAAGAGATAACGTGGAGAAAACTCGCGAAAACCAATAAAAAAGAGTGGTAAATTGAGTAAAAAATAAATCAAGCCCAATGGAATCGCACCATCAGAAAAAGAGTAAGCCAGCAATGAGAGACCCGACACTCCCCCAGAAAAAAAGTTGTGAGGAATCAAAATTCCATTGATGACAAGGCTTGGTAAAATCAAACCGATTGTAGTGGCAAAAATCACCTTCCAGAATGACCAAGTTCTAAAGTCTTGTTTTAATTCTTGAATGACTGCTTTCATTAATTCTTCTTAAGGTGGAGTTAGTCAATTTTTGAGAGGACCTTGCCTATATTTTTCAAGAAACTCTTTTTTAAACTCTTTGAAGCGATTCCCCCAAACAGCCTCTCTTGAACGTTTGACCAATGATAAGTAAAAGTGAAGATTGTGATAGGTATTGAGTCGGATTCCAAGAATCTCACCTGAAACAAACAAATGCCTTAAATAAGCCCGTGAATAGTGTGAACAAGTCATACAACTACATTCAGGGTCAAGAGGATAGTTGTCATTTCGGTAGGTTGCTTGCTTGATAGAAACCTTGCCATAATTTGTAAAAAGTCCTCCGTTGCGTGCATTGCGTGTTGGCAAGACACAATCAAACATGTCTATCCCGCAACCAATAGCTTCCAGAATGTCTTCAGGTTCTCCAACTCCCATCAAATAGCGGGGTCTGTCGGAAGGCAGATATTGAGTGATTTCGGCAAGTGTTTCATACATTTCTGTTTTGGACTCACCAACACTCAAACCCCCCACTGCATAGCCATCAAACCCAATTTCCATCAGGCTTTCAAGGCTTTGCTTTCGCAAATCGTGGTAAAGACCCCCTTGCACAATTCCAAATAATGCCCTATTTTTAGAACGAGCCTCTTTGCAACGTTTAGCCCAGCGAGTGGTCAATGCCACAGATTCTGAGACTTTTTCATAAGAAGCAGGTAGCTGAAGACATTCATCAAAGCACATCATAATGTCTGAGTCTAAATTTTCTTGAATTTGTATGGATTTTTCAGGAGAAATAAAGAGAGGCGAGCCGTTGAGATGGTTTCTAAAGGTGACTCCTTCTTCGGAACATTGACGTATTTTGCTCAAGGAAAACACTTGAAAACCCCCACTGTCAGTCAAGATGGGGGAAGACCAGTGCATGAAGCGATGCAAACCTCCCAGTTCTTGAATCAGTTGGTCGCCGGGACGTACATGCAGATGATAGGTGTTTCCCAGAATAATTGATGCTCCCAATTCCTTTAATTCTTCTGGAGACATGGCTTTGACAGAACCACTTGTGCCAACAGGCATAAAAATCGGGGTTTCAATCTGTCCACGTGCTAATTGAATAAGACCAGAACGTGCTTGGTCAGATTGTGATTGTAACGAGAAGGAAAGCATAGTCTTTCAGATTAGATATAGCCAAGAAACCAGTAACTTAAAAGCCCTACATATTCGTGAGCAATGGTGCGGATTCTGTCTAAATTGTGCCAAGACAAAAATGTCCACCAATCCTTTGTCTCTGACCAGTTTCCAGAATTTGCAGCATAGACAAGAGGTTCAAATCCTTGCTTTTGGAACACACGAGCAAGCCTGTATAAATGGTAGTCGTGGGACACTAACAGAATGTTTTGAATGTTGTGTTCTTTTAAAATTCTTGCACTCATCGTTCCGTTGGTGTGTGTGTCAAACGATTGGTATTCATAGATTACGTCATCTTCAGGCACACCCATACCTTGCAAAATAATTTTTGCACCATGATGATATGATAGATGAGAACTTTTGACGTCTCCAGAAACTAAAAGAAGTGGAGCAACCCCTTTGTGATAGAGTTTTGCTGCTGCATAAATTCTTGTGACAGAACTTTGTGTGGGAATGCCTGTTTCATGGATTCCTGCCAGAGCAACGATGATGGCATCTACAGGTTTTTCTTGACTAGCAGGAGTCCAGCTTTGTAACTGAAGTGAGAATAGCTGAAAGAAGAGGTTGCTGCTGAAAAATAGCAAGGCAACACACATAGATAAGAGCCAGACCGAGTATGATTTTCTCCAATAAGAACAGAGTCCCAGACCAGCCAGAATGAAAAGACCAAACAAAAAAGGACTGAAAATTAAATGTTCTAAGATTAACTTTGTCTCCATGTTCGCTCAAAGTTATGGTGTTTCTTCAGCTTGATTTGGCATTTGTGCATTAGGAGGAATGATATTGCCACGACATTCGTTGACATTTTTGATATAAATGCAATAAGGACCTTGCTTAGATTCTGAAAGTTTTTTTGAACCTTCAAAGATTAACTGTCTCTCATCTTCTTGGGCTTTTTGCTTAATTTGTGTTCGGACTTCTTTCAGGCATCGGCGTAATTCTAGCACATCTTCGGCACTTTCCAAAGGCAAGACCTTTTTGCACTCAAACACCGTTTCTTGTGCCAACACAAGACTACCAAAAATATTCACAAGAAAGAAGATGGTAATTGTTGTAAAATAGTGCATCTATCTATTTTTTAGATTTTTTAGACATGCCATTTGAAAAGATTCTTCTGATTGTTGTTGCCTTTGCTTTGTTATACTGGCTTCGCAGAATGAAAAAGCAAGGCATCTTTCGCAGGCATCGTCCCATTGAACCAGTCGTTACAAAAATTGCAGGTTATGAAATCAGGACGCCTCTTGAGTTGTCCACTCCTGTTATTTGTTTGCGTCACGATGGGTTGCGATTTGGGGAAAGTTTCCGTGTCAAGCACACTGCTGCTTTGCCTCATTGCAAGCAATGTCGGTGTGAAAAAGTCCCTTTACAATACTCATCTGATGAAGTCTTTCATGGCAGTTTACGCAAGGATTCACAGCATCAAACATTTATGGGTTTATTAAAATATAAGCAAGCACAATCTCTTAAGAAAATCTTATTTGCAGTCAAATCAAACAACCTGAAAGACATACGTGTCTTTTTGAATGACTTTGACTGGGGCAATTTTTCTGAAGCAGAGAAGTTGCGTATTCTCCTGACTATTGAACATTGGTTAGGTTTATGAGCAGTTTTTGGAAACGCACTCTTTTGACAATGCAAATTCTCACTGTTTTGCTTCTGCTCTTGGGAGGCTGGACTGCTTACTACTTGTACCAACTTCATCAGCAACTTCCAAGTGATTTAGTGAAGTTGGAACACCCTGACTACTCTTTGCCTACCGTCCTTTACGACCGAAATGGTGCGCAAATTGGGGAGTTTTACATTCAAAGAAGGATTGTAGTTTCTTATGATAAATTTCCTGCTCATTTGATTCAAGCCTTGATTGCCAGCGAAGACGGGCGTTTTTTTTACCATTGGGGTTTTGACCCTGTCCGTGTCATGCAAGCCTTGTTTGTTAACCTTAAAGCCATGCGTGTTGTACAGGGTGCAAGTACTTTGACACAACAAACGGCAAGGCTTTTCTTACTCACTCCAGAGAAAAAACTGGTGAGAAAACTGAAAGAGCTTCTTTTGGCATTGCGGATTGAGATGCAATTTTCCAAAGAAGAAATTTTGACGCTTTACTTAAACAAAGCATTTTTAGGCAATGCCGAAGGAGTGGAAGCCTCTGCACAAGGTTATTTTGGAAAACACACATCAGAGTTGACATTGGGAGAAAGTGCCTTGTTAGTTGGAATCTTACCAGCCCCCTCCCTTTATTCTCCGGCGGTCAATCCTGAACGAGCGATTAAGCGAAGGAATTTAGTCCTTAAACGTATGCTAGATTCTGGGTTCATTTCCCCTGCAGAATATGAAAATGCCACACTAGAACCCTTGAAGATTCGCAAAACCTATGATGCGGCATCACCAGCCACTGCCTATTATGTGGAACACGTAAGGCAGTATCTCATTAAAAAATATGGTGCAGATGAGCTTTACAACGGAGGTTTAAAGGTGCATCTTGCAATGGATTTAGACAAACAGATTTCTGCACACAATGCCTTGCGTGAGGGAATTTTAGAAGTGAGTCAAAGGCTTGGGTTTCGTGGAGCCATGGAGACCATTCCAGCTGATGAATCAGGAGTTTTACCAAAAGAACAGATTCAATGGGTCACCCAAAAGAATCGTTTGTTGCTTGGGGGAACTGTCAAAGGAGTTGTGCAGAAAGTGTCCCCAAAAGATGTCATGGTGAATGTCGGTAATCAAAGGGCTTTGATAGAATGGGATACTTTAAAAAAGTGGAAATCTCGCCAAAAAAAATCAAGTTTAACCATCAAGAAACCTGCTGATCTCTTAAAAAAAGGTGATGTCATTTGGGTCAAACTCAAAGACTGGGACGCACAAAAAAAACAATTTGCCGCAACGCTTTATCAGAAACCTGAAGTCAATGGAGGCATTTTAGCCCTTGACCCTAAAACGGGAGAAGCACTGGCGATGGTTGGTGGCTACAGCTACCGCGACAGCAAGTTCAATCGTGCTGTTCAAGGTTTACGACAACCGGGGTCTGCCTTCAAAGCGATTGTCTATGCCTTAGCACTGGAGTCTGGCTATCAGCTGTCCTCAATGCTTGTAGATAGCCCTCGTCTCTACAAAGAACAAAAAGCTCAAGGCAACGAACAAGCCAATGTCTGGACTCCCAAAAACTATGGCAACAAATTACTGGGTGCTGTGAGGTTAAAAAGCGCTCTTGCCAAAAGTCTGAATTTACCAACCATTGGTCTTGTGGAAGATTTGGGGATTGACAGAGTGATTGACTATTCCAGACGTCTAGGAATCACTTCTCCCATGCCCAAAGATTTGACAATCGCACTGGGTTCCCATTCACTGAAGTTGGCAGAATTGGTGCGTGCCTACAATGTTTTTGCTAACTCTGGAAAGCTGACAGACACTACTTATATTCTGAAAATTGAAAATAGTCAGGGAGATTTGTTGGAAGAGGCACAGCCCCATGTGGAACAAGTCATTTCTGAAGAAACATCATTTTTAGTGACAGAGGCTTTGAAAGAGGTCGTGCAGCATGGGACAGGTCGGCGTGTCCGTCGTGCCATTCCTCGTATTTCTGCAGGGAAGACAGGAACAACCAATTCTTATGTTGATGCTTGGTATATTGGATATATTCCTCAATTATTGACAGGAGTGTATGTTGGGTTTGACCAACCACGTTCTATGGGCAGAACAGGCACAGGTTCAGGTGCAGCTGTACCTATTTGGCTTAAATTTATGAAACATGCCATCAAATCCTACCCAAGAGAATCCTTTAGACAGCCCCAATCTATTATCAGCCTAAAAATCCATAAATCAGGACGCAGAGCTGTGCCTTGCGACCCTCCAGAAGATGTCTATTATGAGCTTTTTCGCAAAAATCAAATCCCTCCTCTCAACTACCAATCCTCCTCCGATTGTGCGTCTCCTCTTGCAAAGCCACAAAGTACAGAAGCCATAGAGTGGTAACCTTCCACTATAAAAACTTTTCCCAGCTTGAATCATTAAGGATTTTTTAAATCTTGACGTCTTTTTGAAAAAACGTCTTTCTGAAAAGACTATATTGAGCGAACAATAACTTGGACTATTCCATTTGGTTAGGTTGTAGTAGGGTCAGATAGTCACTGGCAAAGAGTCCCCAATCTTCTGACTCAAACAAGTGAGCCTTCCATTTTTGAAGATCTGATAATTGGTTGGGATTATTTGCGTTGGCTTGGCTTTTGAGTGTTGGTAAAAAATAGCTTTCTTTTGTCCAATGGGAAATCCAGATGAACAAGCGTCTGATGAGTTCTTCAAAGTGAACCTGAAACACAGATTGTGTGCAATGCAAATAATATCTTGCAATTTGGTGTTCTTGGTGAGGTAAGGCGTGAAAATAGTTTTTAACTCGTGGGTCATTCACTAACACGAAAAAACCATAATCCTGCCATAAATCTTTGGAGCTAATCCATTCTTCAGACACCTGACTTGACCAAGACAGCAGCTGTTCAGCAATCCGACAGTAAAGATTAAAGAGAGATTCTTGATGACGTTTTTGTGACAAATTCCAAGATTGAAGATATTTTTTAGGATTGGGAGACTTCCACGCAGTCAATGTCAGCAATTCAGCAGATTTTAAGAATTTGATGACCGTTTGAATCAAATGAGACCTTTGCCAGTCTGTTTGAAAAGGTAGAGTGTGAAGCACATCTAACATTTTTAAGACAATGGGAATCAGTTCTTGCAATTCTTGAGTGTGAAAAGAATCTTGCAAGTGTTTCTTTCTCAAAAAATCTCCAGTATAATGGCAGCTTTGACTTTTCTTGATTTGATCAAAAACGACTTTTAAATGGCGCATCATATTCTTTCAGTTGACAATAAAAAAATCATTTTAATCGGTTCTATACATATTTCACAAGCAAGTGTAGTAGAAGTGAGAGAGGTCATAGAGCAGGAAAAGCCTGATTGTGTCTGTGTGGAGTTATGCCAGAGCCGATTTGATGCACTGACTGGTCAAACGCATTGGCAAGAACAAGATATTTTCAAAGTGGTGAAAGAAAACAAAACAGCATTACTGCTTGCAAATTTGATTTTAAGGTCTTTTCAAAAAAGGCTAGGTGAGGGTTTGGGAGTGTCTCCGGGTCAAGAAATGTTGGAGGCGATTCAAACAGCCAAAACTCATCATGCACAGGTTATTATGGCAGACCGTCCTATTGAAGTCACATTTAAAAGGGCTTGGCGAATGATGCCTGCCAAAGAAAAGTCTAAAACACTCACCTACTTTTTTTCCTCCATCTTTAACAACCAACAAATTGACCAAGATCAAATAGAACAATTCCAATCACGAGACATCCTTTCTGAATCCATGCGAGAGTTTGAAGACATCTCTCCTACGGTGAAGCAAGTTGTTGTTGATGAAAGAGACCAATATCTTGCAGAAAAAATCCGTCATGCACAAGGAAGCAAGATTGTTGCAGTCATTGGAGCAGGTCATTTAGAGGGGGTCAAACGACATCTTGAATCAGAGCAAGATGCCCCATCATGTAGCGAGCTAGAGACCTTGCCTGATTCAAGCAATCTATCAAAAATTTTAAAATGGGGAATCCCTGCTGCCATTATTGGATTGTTTATTTACGGATTTACCAAAATAGATTTGCAACAGAGTTATGAACTGGTGTGGCGTTGGGTTTTGATTAACGGAGGCTTGTCAGCACTGGGAACTTTGTTTGCACTGGCACACCCTTTGACGATTATTGCCGCATTTATTGCTGCACCCATTACTTCACTCAATCCAATGTTAGCTGCAGGTTGGGTTGCAGGATTTGTGGAACTTTACGTCAGAAAACCTCAAGTCAAGGATTTTGAAAGTTTATCTGATGATGTCTTTTCGTTGTCTGGCTTCTGGAAAAATAAGATCACTCGTGTTTTGTTGATTGTCATTTTTGCTAACATCGGCAGTAACATTGGCACAATACTTGGCGGTGCTGCTATCATTGAGCAACTACTGCCCTTTTTCTAAAGGCATGATTTCGCTGTCATTGCTCACCTTGACGAGCAATCTCTGTACTGCCGTCATTCCTGCGAAAGCAGGAATCCATGCGATGTTGACGATAGATTCTGCATCAAGTGCGGAATGACTGAGAGGTTTTGCAGGCGTGTCTTTTCATCATTGCTGACCTTGAAAAAAAGTCATTGCGGGCTTGACCCGCAATCTCCCTTGTCTTTTTGCCAACAACTCCTTTTTTTGAGATTCCGTGTCAAGCACTCAAGTGACAGAAAAAAAGAGAGGGAAATTGAAACACCCCGTCCCTTTGGGACACCCCTCTTGTCAGGGAAGTGTTCACTTGGTGTTGGTGTGATATTTTTCAAGTCTTTTATAGTCAAAGAAGAGTTTGAGAGAGTTCCAGCATGTCCAAAGTTTTAGAATGTTGTTTAGATTTTCTCATAAAACGAGCTAGGTTATCTCTGATGGAAGAATTAGAAGATTCAATGAGATGAGTATTTCTCTTGCCTATTTCGTGGTTCTGTTGAATTTGTCATTGAGCAAATGCCACTTGATAGCATGAGTTGGCATCGGTATAGATCGTCTTCATTCTAGGTCGCTGTTCTTTGACTAGTGCATACAACTTTTGGGCAGCTGCCAATCCTTTGCCTATCACAAAGGCAATCACACATTGCTTTCTACGAGAGTCTGCTGTCCAAACGGCTACTCTTTGACTTTTTTTTGAACAAAAGTATAGATCTCATCCATCTCTATACTATCTACTTGTTCATGGAAACTTGGTGCGTCTTTTGGGATTTGAGACACTCTGGCTTTTTTGATCCAGTTGAGAACAGAAGTTGGAGATACCTGCACAAAACGAGCTATCTTTCTGATGCCTACACTATTGACAGACATTTCTAACGCTTGACGCTTCGTCTCTAGTGGGATTCTCAACCCATTTGAACTGAACGACCTCCCACATGATTTGCAAACATATCTCTGCACTCCTTTGCAACTTCCATTCTTGATGTCATTCTGACTCCCACAATGATGACAACTTCTCATCCCCATTCCTCAAATTCACTCTCACATGCAATAACAACACCAAGTGAACACTGCCTTCTGTGAGGCAGTGTTCACTTAGTGTTGGCATGATATTTTTCAAGTCTTTTATAGTCAAAGAAGAGTTTGAGAGAGTGTTCCAGCATGTCCAAAGTTTTAGAATGTCGTTTAGATGTTCTCATCAAGCGAGCTAGGTTATCTCTGATGGAAGAATTAGAAGATTCAATGAGATGAGTATTTCTCTTGCCTATTTCGTGGTTCTGTTGAATTTGTCATTGAGCAAATGCCACTTGATAGCATGAGTTGGCATCGGTATAGATCGTCTTCATTCTAGGTCGCTGTTCTTTGACTAGTGCATACAACTTTTGGGCAGCTGCCAATCCTTTGCCTATCACAAAGGCAATCACACATTGCTTTCTACGAGAGTCTGCTGTCCAAACGGCTACTCTTTGACTTTTTTTTGAACAAAAGTATAGATCTCATCCATCTCTATACTATCTACTTGTTCATGGAAACTTGGTGCGTCTTTTGGGATTTGAGACACTCTGGCTTTTTTGATCCAGTTGAGAACAGAAGTTGGAGACACCTGCACAAAACGAGCTATCTTTCTGATGCCTACACTATTGACAGACATTTCTAACGCTTGACGCTTCGTCTCTAGTGGGATTCTCAACCCATTTGAACTGAACGACCTCCCACATGATTTGCAAACATATCTCTGCACTCCTTTGCAACTTCCATTCTTGATGTCATTCTGACTCCCACAATGATGACAACTTCTCATCCCCATTCCTCAAATTCACTCTCACATGCAATAACACCAAGTGAACACTGCCTGTTTTCACAGGGGTGACGTTCTTTCGCTCCGAATGACCAAGACACGCCCGCAATGACGGTGGTGTAGGGACTCAAAAACAAGTTATCAGGTGAAAGAAGGTGAGACCCCTCAAAAAGAGGGGAATGAGAAAGGAAAAGGCTGACTTGTGCAAGGACAGTCTCTGAAAGACAGCACCCCACACAAGCAAGAGAAAGGTAAGAGTTGGCTTGGCTTTTCGTCATTCTGTGCGACCCTCCGTCATTCCGCACTTGATGCGGAATCTCAAAAGTCCTCCGTCATTCTGTACTTGATGCGGAATCTCAAAAGTCCTCCGTCATTCCGCACTTGATGCGGAATCTCAAACGCCCTCTGTCATTCCGCACTTGATGCGGAATCTCAAAAAAAGAATGAGATTGCGGGTCAAGCCCGCAATGACGGTTTTCAAGGTGAGCTATGACAAAAACACGCCTGCAATGACTTAAACGCAAGGGGCAATTTAAGGAGATTGCACCCGATATGCACAAGCCAGAAAGAGTCAGCTTATTTCTGTTCTGTGTAAAACCACTCTATTCCGTGATTTGAAAAGTAAGCACTGGCGCTACTATTTGCCAAGAAATAAAGTTTACTGCCAACAACAGTGGGTTGATCGACTCCAGTCAGCCCATAACGTGCGAGATTGGTTGCTTTAAAAACTTCATTAGCAGCTTCTTTTTTCACAAACACCTCACCACGACCAGTGACAAACAAGTAATAATCGCTACCTTTCTTGACCACTGCCAAATTGCTACCACTATCAGCACCATAATCTACAACCTCTGCACTACCATCAGACTTATCAACTTCGTACAATTTCTTGTCAATTAGCACATAGTAAGAACTGCCTACTTTGGAGGCTGGGAACGCACCAACGGTACCAATTTTCACTGCACCAGCATCATCTTTCACTTGAAAGGTTGTGTCTGTTGCACCTTGAGTCACAAAGAGAGCTTTGCTAGCTTGTAAGAAAAACAACACATCACCAGCAACTACAGGATTTTTTGCGGCAATAGCATTTGAACCGTTTTTGATTTCTGTTGCTTTCTTGTCATTACCGCTACCATCGTCATCTTTATCGGCATAAGCAAGTTTGCTAGCACCAACAGCAATGACTTTGGCAGTGTTTCCTGAACCTAGCACATGCAGTGAAGCAACATCGCCAAGAACGCCATCAGATTTTCCAACAACAACAGCATTGGCATCTGATTTGACGTAAACCAAGTCAAGTTTGTTAGATCCATCTTTCTTCACACCAAAAAGTTTTCCATCAATCACTTTGAGGTGGGTCATGTCACCAACAGCAGCATTGCTGCCTCCAAAAGTGGCAATGGCGCCAGTAGAAACAGTGAGCTTATAAAGGTCTGCCGATGTTGCAAAATAAACGTCAGTGCCGTCTGTGGTGATAGACGTGACAGTGTGCTTGCCAAGAACTTTAGTGCCTGCTTTTGTTCCGTCACTTTCCCAGAGATACGAACCGCTGCCAAAATACAACTTGCCTCCAAAATGCACTGCTTGCCTATCGACGATAGTGCCGTGTTGTGGATTGAGTAAGCGATGTTTGGTCTCACCACTTGAAAAGGCAATACCAGGGTTGTCTTTGTATGTTGTACCTGCGTTTGTTCCATCGCCAAGAAGATGTAGCTTGTCTCCTGTAGCAACACCATTTTTGTCAAAAGTGCTGACAACTTGTTTTTTTGCCACTGCCTTACCTTTGAAATCTATGCTATCAGTGAGGTCTTCAGCATTGTCAGTTTTGCCAACAAAGTAAAGTTTGCTATCAGCACCTGTAGTTTTATCAACCACAAAGATTCCTGTCTTTCCTTCCACAAAGGAGACATTGGTTGCTGTGCTAGCAGCTAATCCTGTAACTAACGCTAGATTGGAAACGTTGCCGTTTTTCAATTTAGCGGCTCTTGCGACTTTTTTAGTAAGTTCAACGGTACCAACACTAGTGACCACTGCAGAGGCTCCTTGAGTCGTGAGAAACAAAGTATCGTCAACTGCTTTTGTGACAAGGGTCTCGCCTTTGAAATCCATACCTGTTGGTGCTAGGCTATCAGCATCGTCTGTTTGACCTTTACCAACAAAGTAAAGTTTGCTACCACCACCTGTGCTTTTAATGACAAAGATTCCTGTCTCTCCTTTCACAAAGGAGACATTGTCTTTTGTTACGGCTGCCACTCCAACTGCTTCTAGTTTTGGAGAATTTCCTGTTACTTGGACTCTTCCAATTTTTTCATCAAGTGCTGCGGTGCCTGCAGTGGCAAGCACTGCAGCGTCGTTACTACTATGGAGAAACAAAGTATCATCAACTACGGCTGAGGTAGGAGCTGTACCTTTGAAGTCCATACCTGTTGGTTTGAGGTTTTCAACATTGCCATCGGTTTTAATAAAGAATAGATCGCTATCAACTCCAGTTTTTTTGTCAATCACAAAGACTCCTGTCTTTCCTTCCTTAAGTGTGGTGTCTCCTGTTGCAATGGTTCTGCCTGCTGTTAAAGTAACTGCTGCCAGTGTTGCTCCCTTTCCTCCTGTGACGATTCCGACGTTTGCAACAAGAGTTTTACCGCTGGCAACAGTGGCTGCTGCTTGCGTACTATCATTGAGAAACAAGGTATCACCAATGACAACTCTGTTTGCTGGGGTTGCACCTTTGAAGTCCATACCTGTTGGTTTGAGGTTTTCAACACTGCCATCGGTTTTAATAAAGAATAGATCGCTATCAGCTCCAGTTTTTTTGTCAATCACAAAGACTCCTGTCTTTCCTTTCTCAAGTGTGGTGTCTCCTGTTGCAATGGTTCTGCCTGTTGTTAAAGTAACTGCTGCCAGTGTTGCTCCCTTTCCTCCTGTGACGATTCCGACGTTTTCCCGAATGTTTTTGGAAGAAGCGATAAACGATGCTGTTTTTGTAGAAGTATCATTGAGAAACAAAGTATCACCAACGACTTCTATGTTTTTAGGAGTTTCGCCCGTGAAATCCATACCTTTTCCTTTGAGGTTTTCAACGGTGCCATCTGTTTTAACAAAGAAAAGACCGCTCGCACCGTCAGAATTATCAATGACAAAGACGCCTGTTGCTGCTGAAACGATTTGGCTTATGGTTGCAGTTAAATCTACTTTGACAGCCGTGTCATCAGCATTGACGTAATAGAGGTCATTAGTCACATTGAAGAACACAGTTGGAGGTGTGCCTGCTGTTGTTTTGTAATAGTTAGTTACTACACCCAAAGCGCTCCAGTTTTCCAACACACTAGCTTTGCCATCATTCAACACTCCGATTTTCACAAAATCATTAGCCTTGTTACCGTCGCTATCAGCACCATCGGTACCAACATCCTCATCATAATCAAAAAGGACACGGCTGTAGCCAGATTGTCCAGTTTTAGTGATGACATTGACATCAGCAACTGATGTACCTTTAACGCCAGTGGCTAAATTCTTAGTAAACTTAGCTTGATAGGCAAGTTGAGCAGGGGCGTTGTTGCCAGTGTCACCTTTATCACCTTTTGCCCCAGCAACACCATTACAGACGTAAGTGGTTTTGAGGACGGTGTCTTTGGCATCAAATCCTGCAGTGTCTCCACTTTCAGTGTAGAAATTGACTTGGACGCCTCCAACAGTTTGGCAGTAAGCGGCTGTTGTGCCTGCATAAGTGACGGCTGGTTTGAATTTCGTGTTGTCTTTGACTAGGGTTTGCCCAGCAGCAGCAGCTCCAGCTCCGTCAAAGCTGACAGTGTGGACTTTGGTGTAGTCGCCTTTTGCACCAGCAGCGCCTGCAGCACCTTTCTCCCCATCGCAGACGTATTCGGTTTTTGCGACCTCATCGCCTTCCAGCTTGCCATCGGCATTTTTGTCTATGCCCATTTTGATTTCCACGCCTGCACGCCCTTGACACTCTTTCATAGACATAGAGTCTGCGTCACTGCTGGCATCAAAAGCAGTTTTGGCATAAGCGTATGACGGCTTTGCCTCTGCCTTTTTTTGTTGAGCGGTCGGGTTTTCGGTCGTTTCAGCTTCAGAAGAAGAGCCAGAACTACTGGAGTCGCTGGCACAAGAAGCAATCATCGCAGAAGCTAGGGCGATGGAGCTGATTTGAGCAAATCTTTTTAACAGATTCATAAATTATCCTTTGGATAGAGGTTTAAAGAAAAGCCCCCTCATGTGAGATGCGACTCACGGGACGGGACTCATACAACATTTGCTTGTTTCACACTGCAACACTCAAAAATCACAACAAAGACCTGATGACAGCCGTCATTGCGGGCGTGGATTTTGGTCATTCCGTGCCTGACACGCCATCTGACGTTCCCCGTCATTCCGTGCCTGACACGCAATCTCCACAAAACCGTCATTGCGGGACCTGACCCGCAATCTCCACACAGCCGTCATTGCGGACTTGATCCGCAATCTCCACAAAACCGTCATTGCGGGCTTGAAAAGTGTCATTGAGGATCTGACCCGCAATCTCCACACAGCCGTCATTGCGGACTTGATCCGCAATCTCATTGCGAGTTTTGAGATTCTGCATCAAGCAGCAAAATCTCAAGCTAGCAGACTAACCAAGAGTTGTTTCATAAAAAGGGTATCTTTGTAACAAGATGAGATTACAGTCAAACAAGCAGAAGAGATTATGCACGTACAAAAAAAAAAAACAAGTCCCAACTCAGAGAAAGCGATCATTTTTTGTGAAAAAACGTGGCAAATTCAGCAAATTGACAAGTCTATGAGACTGGAAAATCAAAGACTTGCAACAAAATCAAAAAAGTTTGAAAAAAGTTGAAAAAAGTTTGAAAACAAGAGGGAAAGAATGAGATGACAGGGTCAAGGTGAACCATGACAAAAGCTGTCATTCCGTGCTTGACACGGAATCTATCGTCAATCAAGGTATGGATTCCTGCTGACGCAAGAGTGACAAAGAGACGTGTGCGGAATCTCAACACTCCCGTCATTCTATGCCTCTCTTAGTCATTCTGAACTTGATTCAGAATCTCAAAAAAGAATGTCAACACAATGAAAAAAAGAGATTGCGGGTCAAGCCCACAATGACGGTCGTGTAGAGATTGCGGAACAAGCCTACAACCTCCCGTCATTCCGCACTTGATGCGGAATCTCAAAAAACAAGAGAGATTGCGGGTCAAGCCCGCAATGACAGAGTAATGAAAAAAAGAGCAAACTGTCATTCCGTGCTTGATGAGGAATCTCAAAAAACAAGAGTCGTTTGGAAAAATGAAGAAATTAGGAAAAATGAGATTGCGGGTCAGGTCCCGCAATGACGGGTTAGTTTAGGAAAAAAGTGAGATTGCGGGTCAAGAATCAGAATGATTTAAACACGCACGCAGGTGACTGAAGACTTAAGTCAGTTTTGTAGCGTGATTTTGAGAAAACCAGTCTTGTAGTGCTGTGGAGAGGATAACTTGTACAGTAAATTGAGGATTTTGATGAATGTAAGAAGAGATGCTACGAATCAAAGGTTCGTCAAGGAGTCTTCTCACAGGCATTTTGAGTTCACCGATGATTTGTTTTTCTTGCTTTTCTTCGTCAGTTTCTTCGGTTTGGTGGGTTTCTTGTTCTGTGGTAAACAATGCTTTAACTTCATCAAGCGTGTACCGTTTGTTCGCTTCTTTGGCTTCTTCTAAAGCGGGAATCAAATCATCTTTGGAACGTCTGGCTTCTGTTTGGAAGTGTCTGAGCTGGTAGTCAAAAATGGGCAACAAATCAGGTCGTGATTTTTCAACAAAATACCTTGCTTCATAGGCGTACATGAGGTCATAGGCTTTTCGCCATGAGATGTGACAAATTTTGCAACAAATCATTTTGAGCCATTCCAGAAATTTACGTTGTCCGTAGATGTTCAAGATAATTCTGACACGATAAATTTGTTGCCCCATGGCGATTTGATTGGAGGCAATGGTTTGTTCGGCATTATAAATGGCAAGTAAGTCGTTTTGCGAGAGTTCTTGATAAAAGTCTTGATAGGCTTGGCGATACATCTCTAATTCTGGATGCACCTCTTTTTTCACCTCGTCAAGTTTGGGGTGTTGGTCTTGTTCTGATTCTTTTTCAAAGCCTCCTACGACCATATCTTCAAATCCTAAAATTTGGTCTCTGCTTTCTTCTGGGACGCCAAAAATCCGCCACTTTCTCAAGGTGGTCTGTTCAATCAAAGACCAATAGGCAAGGTTTTTTTCTCCCAACAAAGTGACGCAAATCAAGAAGACAGTTTGAGGTTCTAAAAAAAAGTTGGATTCTACATTGGAAAGGAGGTCAAGTAGTTGTTTTTCAGGTTCTTCTAGT
Source organism: bacterium (assembly GCA_965233585.1). GTDB lineage: Bacteria > SAR324 > SAR324 > SAR324 > NAC60-12 > CBDDTI01. The sequence goes on along the minus strand of CBDDTI010000747.1, from coordinate 366,380 downwards.
TCAATGTGATGCTCAACCGCTTCTTTAAGGTGGACATGGCAAATTTTTTTAATCAGTTCAAAATAGTGTTCTGGTATGCCTGCTTGATGCCATGAACGAATGACCTCCCAGCCTGTAAGAATGTCTTCTTGTTTTTCCAATCCCAGCAGCTGACGGGCAAGCTCTACTTCTCCCAGACGCAAAATGCAGTCATTCAAGACTCCCCAATATAAATCTTGATAGGCATTTTGTGGTGTGTTCTCTGACATAATTCATTCTGTAAAGGTCAACGATTGATTTTGACCTTGAATCAAAAACCATGCCAGACGATTGCTTGACTGAGGCTTTTGCTTTTTTTGAAAAAGTTATGTGAGTAACGTCATGAGGAAAGAGAGGCGATTGTCAAGAGCTTGATATGTATTTTCTGGTTGTGGGAAAAACTCATGTACAGCTTGTTTTTCCAAGTTAGAAATGAAGTCAGTATTTGGATTGTCAGGTGTTTTGTCAAGTTCTGTTAAGACTTTTTGGTGAAATGCTTCTTTGTCTGCTTCTGCTTTGCCTTTTTCTTGAAATGTTCCCCACCAGTCTTTTAAAGACTTTGCTCTAAATTTATCCACTGCTGATAGGGGATAGTATTGAATGTCGTTTTGGTTCAATAAGTTTTCTAACATGCTTTGTAAAAATTGTCTGGCGTCATCAGTAGAGGGCATGTTAAATGTGGTGCGTCTTGGTTTTGTTTCTTCCCCTATCACATAGGCATTTTGTAAAGTATTTTTGAAGTCGTGGCAGTCTTGAGACTCACAGGCGGCAATCAAAACGGCTGGGAGCAAACATTCCTTGATGCTGGTGAACATATTAGTTTTGCTTGCTTGAAAGGAAAAAATGGCATTTGGACTGACCCAACCGATGTCTCCTTTAATTTCAACATCTATTTTGTCATCACCCACTTGGACTTGTTGAATGATTAAAGGCGGAAGTACCTTGCTTTTAGTGCCTTTGCCCATGTTTGGCGGGCTATCCCCTATCTGCCAAAAACAAACATCGTTGGCAAAGTCTTTCCAATCTTTATAAATGGCATGGCTTTGTTTTTTGCCTGCTTTGCCTTCAATCACTTTTTGCCAGTGTTCTAATGTGTTTTGAATCCATTGAAAGCTCAAAGTTCCAAGTAAATGGTCATTCCAAAGTGAACGGTCTTTGAGATATTTTTGATAGTCTTTGATGTGTGTTTGCAAGCAGGTCGCAGGGTTTTCAATGATGAGATGCCAGAGGTTTGCCAGTGTTTCATACTTCAAATCTGCTTCCACATTCCAAATAGGGATTTCATGGTAAATGGCGTCGTTGGCGGTTTTCCTTGTATAAAATTGGAAAGTTGCCTGAGCGGGGTTGTCCAAAAAGTTTTTGAGAGTGTATGACATGACGGAGGGGCTATGCCGTTTGGTAGGATTTTGAGAGTCTTCAGCACCGTTGTCAGAAGGGGAAAGTTTTTGGGAGTCTTCACTTGGTTGTGGTTGTTTGAGTTGGTCTTTCCATTGTTGTTCCTTCCATTGTTGCAGTTGGTCTAAAGGGATTTGCTCAATGTTTGTTCCTTGGTTTTTTAGCTCTTCTTTTAGTGCTTGTCTGGTTTGCCAAATGTTGGTGAGTTCAATCCATTCTTGAGAGTATTTTGCAAATTCAGGGGTGTCTTGAGACGTGTAATCAGGGAGTTCCTTGATACTCATCTGATTGTTCGGTTGCAAATAAGATTCGTTGAGAATCCTGACCATTGATTGCAAAAGAGGCGAGGGCAAGGCTTCTTCTCCTTTGTTGTTTTGGTTGACGTAGCTTGCATACACGGCATCTCTTGCACAGGTGAGGGTTTCTAGGAAAGCATAGGAGTCTTTTTCACGATTGGTGAAGTCGCACGATTGGGGTGGCAGCAGACTTGCTAAATCTAGCTGATTGACTTCTTGTTGTCTGGGGTAAGCGTCTTCGCTGAGTCCCATCATAAAGATTATTCTAAAAGGAATGGGACGCATTGGTTGGAAGGAAGAAATACTAACCCCACCTGCCAGATAATATCCTTTTTCTGTTGTGATTTTTTGTATTCGTAATCGTGCCATTTGGAGGGCATACACGCCATCAAGTTCTCTGCCTTGTCCTATGTCTTCAAGGTCTTCCAAACTTCTTAATTTTTGAACAACTAAAAGGAACATATTTTCTTCATACTGATTGGGTGGATTGAGTGGAGCGAGAAACCGCTCAACTAGCTTGGCAAAGAAGTCTGCCCAGTCCGTGATCTTTTTACGCTGTTGAAGGGTTGCCAGTTTTTCAAAAAGCTCTCGTAAAATAGAGACCATTTGTAAAACTTCTGGGACGTGGGAGTCCATCATGGCAAGAGGAGGATAGTTGTTGTCGCCAATCACAAAATCTTGGTTTGCTGAAAATTCTTCAAAACAGGCACCTAGTTCCATTCTTCTAAAAGCATGTTCCCAGCCAAATGGTGCGATGTTGTCATCAGCAGAATCGTCAAAAATGCCTGCGTTAATCAACCAGCCTTCCCATTGTTTAAGGAGAGTTTGAGAAATTTGAAAACGTGCCATGAAATGAGAATGAGAGACGAGCCTCCAAACAGTCTTGCGAGTCTTTGGGCTGTTTGCTAAATCTAACAAAAGCAAGACACCTTTCACAAGTTGACAGGCTTGCTCTGATACCGCATCAATCAAGTTGTATGTCAATGCTTCTTTGCCTATCTTTGCAAAGGTGTCTTCAAGAGTTCTTTGGTAGTCAGCAAGGTTGGGAGTGATGATGGCGATTTGGTCAATCCTTAACGTCTGGTCTGTTGCCAAGCGATGACAGATTTCCCCGACAACTGCCTCTGCCTCGTGCTGAATGCTAGATGCCGCCCAAAAATTCAGACTTTGGTCATGTTCTAAGTCGCCTTGATACGGCTTTTCTTGCAAATGAAACAACTGCTTTTGAATGTGGGATAAAAAGGTTTTTTTAGATTCTTCACTTTGGAAGCAATCAGTAAAGTCATAATCTGTTTGTTTTAGCAACTGATTGAGATGTTCCTGTGCAGGTCTTCCCCAGTATTGCAAAAATGAATTGAGCAACGATTCTTCTTGTTGGTTCACAGAAAATTGAGGCACTTTTCTCCCCGTTGGCAAATCTTGCCAAAATTCTTGACAAGGAGAAAGTGCGTAAAATTGAATTTGACAACCTGTGTCAGCAAGTTTTTTCAATGCTTGATACTGAAAAGGGGGCAGATAAGAAAACCCAAAGACAAACACATGACCTTCAGGTTTGTTGTATTGGCTTTGACTGAGATGACGAGGCAAGCTGATTCCATGTTGTAGCAATCCTTCCCAAAGTTTGCTTTGCCATTGTTCAGTGTCTTGTTGAAAACGGCTTGCTGACTCTTTTAAATCTGTCAAAAAAGACTCTCCTTTTTCCCATTTTTGCAAAATGTCAGTGTCTCTAAAAATGGAATACCCTTGAAAGACTTTGGCAAGATGTAAAGCCAGTGTCGTCACACGGCTTGCTTTGGCAGATTGGAGTTCAGGAATGTTTGGTACTGAGGAGAAATAGTTTTGAAGAGGCTGAAAGACTGAAGGGTCAGAAGACTGGACTTGTTCCAGCTCAAGAATCTGTTCCAGCTCAAAAATCAAAGCCAGTTGTAGCTTTTCAAGAGTCCAAATAGGAGTTTGTGGGTCATCAGTTTGTTGCTGTAAAAATTTTTCAATGGGCATGAATTGCAGGTTGATTGCAATTTGGTTCTGCTTGGCAAGTGTCAATGAAATCCATTTGTCCAGATTAAAGTTAGGGGTCAAAATTGTGAGAGACGCAGACCAGTCTTGTTTTTGGAGAGAGTGAACAGAGTCTGCTAATTTTTCTGCCAGTGGTTCTAAATGATTGGAGATGTGAAGTTGCATTTGAGTCTTTAGAGGAAAGGAATCTATTTGGTCAGTCAAGCCCATCATTTAAGATGCTTAAGGTCAACAAAATCGTAGAGAACTTGAGGAGTCAGAAGATTTTCTTGAATTGTTTGTAATTTAGAAATGGTGGTTTGAATGGCTTGTTCAGATTGGTCAATGCCTATCCATTTTCTGTTGTGTAATTGTGCAGATTTTAGGGTTGTTCCAGAGCCACAAAAGCAGTCTAAGACAAGACTTTCTTCATTAGAAGAAGTGCCAATGATCAAATCTAGTAAATCTGCATTTTTTTCAGTGGGATATGTCGGATATTGGGGGTCTTTAAACTCCCAAATATCTTGAACACGTTTGCCCTCTTTCTCATCTGCAAAGATGATTTTTCTAGGATTTCCAGACTTTGACCACTCAATCAATCCAGCCTTGTCCCATTGTTCCAAAGTTTCTACATCTGTTCTCCAATGCCTGCCTTCTGGTGGAAGCCTTCCATGAAAAGGCTGGCTGGATTTTCCGCTTTGGGTCTCTCCCGGTGCATGAATTGGCACGGTGGTGTATCTTCTGCCTTGTTTGTCTTTTTTAGGAAAGAGTTTTTTGAAGTCTTGTTCAGTGTATTGTTCTTTGGGTTCATTCCAGATGGGTTTGCTTGACTTGGAATAAAACAAGATCAAATCTTTGACGTTGCCGTAGCCAATTCTTTGAAAGTTTTTGGGATTACATTTGATTCTTGTGATGTCATTTCTAAAATTTTTGACGCCAAACACTTCGTCCATGAGGACTTTGACATAATGCCCTATTTTGTAATCAATGTGTAGATAAATAGAGCCTTGTTCAGACAATAATTCTTTTAACAAAAGAAGCCGTTCTTTGAGAAAGTTTAAAAAATCTATCCCAACAATTTTGTCTGAATAAGCCAACTTCCCAGTCTTGGAACTGCTAATCGTTGAGGCTCTTGTATCTGACACTGTGAAGTTTGAACCTGTTGCATAAGGCGGGTCAATATAAGCAAGGTCTATTTGATTTTGAAGATTCTTTTCATTCAGAAGGTATTGCAATCCTTTGAGGTTGTTTGATTGAATAAGCAGGTTGTTCATTAAAAAAGCTAAAACACTTGATTGCTTGGTGTGCCTTTGATGAAGTTGTCAATGTGTTCAATCACTTGGTCCCACAAAGTTTGCATGGCTTCGTCAGATGCCCAAGCGAGGTTGTTTGATTGAATAAGCAGGTTGTTCATTAAAAAAGCTAAAACACTTGATTGCTTGGTGTGCCTTTGATGAAGTTGTCAATGTGTTCAATCACTTGGTCCCACAAAGTTTGCATGGCTTCGTCAGATGCCCAAGCGACGTGAGAAGTGATGATGACGTCAGGGTGGTCTGCAATGCTCAGCAAAGGATTATCATTTTGCGGGGGTTCTGTTGCCAACACATCAAAGCCAATTCCTGAAACTAAACCTTGTTTAAACGCCTCAATTAGTGCCACTTCATCAACCAATCCGCCACGTGCTGTATTGATGAGCAACGGCTGTTTTTTCATCATCTGAAACTCGGCAGCTGCAATCATGTTTCTAGTTGCAGGCATCAATGGTGAATGAATCGTAATGACATCACTGGTTTCTAAAACCTCCTGCCAATCTGTGTAGAGTGGTCCCAATCCTTTCACTCCTTTATGAGAGGCAAACATGGTCTTCATGCCCAAAGCCTGTCCAATACGTGCCACTTCTTGCCCAATGACACCCTCGCCAATAATTCCTAAACGTTGTCCGTGTAAGTCTTGAATGGGGTGTTGAAAAAAAGACACCTGCCCAGACTTCTGCCATTCTCCATTGAGAACATCTTGGCGGTAGTGAATCAAACGTCTTCTTAACGCAAAAATGAAAGCAAAGGTCTGTTCTGGCACGGTATGCAAGGCATAGCCTCGTACATTGGAAACAACAATGCCCTGTTTGGCACAGGTTTCAATGTCCACATTGTCATAACCTGTTGCAGCAACGGCAATCATTTTCAGTTGGGGAAGTTGTGCTAAGGTTTCTGTTCTTAATGGCACTTTGTTTGTGATGGCAATGTCTGCATTTTGCAGTCTTTCTGCAACTTGTTCTGGGTCAGTATTGTCATAAGTTGTCCATTCATGCGGTGCATGTGGAGTATTCAATTTAGCAGAAAGACCAATCGTGTTGCGGTCTAAAAAAACAATTTTGTTCATAAATTTATCCTATTTTCAATTTTTCAATTTTTCTTATCCCTTAAAGTAAATGTCGTTGAGCAAGGTTTTTCATCAATGCCCTGATGCCAAAAGTCCATTGAGGGCATTTTGTAGAAAGCTCAACAGTGTTGACAAGCGTCCCCAGTTTTTCCGATGAAATAGACACCACATCACCGACTTTGTGAGTGAAGCCTTGCCCCTGTGTGTCTCGGTCTTGAGTGGGTGCAAACAGAGTCCCCATGAACAACATGAAGCCATCAGGGTACTGATGATGCTCGCCAATCGTCTGTTTGACTAACTCTTCAGGGTCTCGGCTGATTTGACTCATGGTTGATGTTCCTTTCAACATAAAGCCATCTTGACCTTGAACGATTAAATCCAAATGAGCATGACGGACATCATCTAGGGTGTAATGCTCATCAAACAATCGGACTAATGGGCCCATCGCACAAGAAGCATTGTTGTCTTTGGCTTTTCCCAAAAGCAAAGCAGAACGTCCCTCAACGTCTCGTAAATTCACATCATTACCCAAAGTTGCCCCAACAATTTTCCCTTTGGAAGACACTGCCAAAACGACTTCAGGCTCGGGGTTGTTCCAGTTAGACATGGGGTGAATGCCAACTTTTGCACCAAAGCCCACTGCTGACATGGCTTGACTCTTGGTGAACACTTCAGCATCTGGTCCGATTCCAACTTCAAGGTATTGACTCCAAAGTCCTTGTTCTTGCAGGGCTTGTTTCAGCTTTGCGGCTTGTTGAGAACCTGCTTTGACATTTTTCAAGGATTCACCAATGGACTGGGTCAGCTGGTCTCGGATTGCTTCGGCTTTGGCAAAGTCTCCTGATGCTTTCTCTTCTATCACTCTTTCCACCATAGATTGGGCAAAGGTCACTCCACAGGCTTTGATTGCCTGTAAATCACAAGGGGCTAACAGATGGACTTTTGATAAGTCTCCTGATGAGTCTAAACTGTTTTTGACAACCTCACTCCATTCCCCCAGAAGTGACGCATGAGAGAGCTTTTCTTGAACAAAAGCCACGGGGTCAGGCTTTTCCAAGACATCGCTCATTGTGGGGGCTTCAACCGATGTAATGTCATAGATTTGGTTGTTTTGCATAAAGCACACAGCAGGTCCTTCAACGTCAGGACGCCACACACGACCCAGCAAAATTGATTCAGAAGGAAGTTGGTTGATTTGGTCATTCATTATTTGAGCATTCATTGATTTTCTCCATTCAAAAAGTGTTACAGATGATGGCACAACTCAAAAACATTTGCTAGTTTCATCTGACTTGATTCTTTGCTTAATTCTTTGGAAAGTATAGTAATACTACCAATCTCATTCAACCTTAATTCGCTCAAATCAGATTTAATCAAGAGAATTTGATTTTGATAGATGTTTATAAAAATCATATAAAACAATGTATTAAGGATTTAAAAATCACTTTTTTAAATCTTTTTTAATTTTTTTCAAAATAGTTCTTGATAAATAAAAACCCAAAAATTATAGTAACGCTATCTTGATTTGAGGAAGTTTTTGGTAGCTTCCTAATCAGCCGAACGTTTGAGTAAGATGATAAGCCGCAAGTCAGTGAATTGGCAGCAGTTACAGCAATCTTCCCAGTGGTTGCAAGCCTGTTGTTGGGCATTGCAGCTGTGTGATGATAACAATACAAGCGAGGTTAATGAACGGTGAGCGAGATATTGCCTGAATGGGTCAGTCAACTCATAGATAGTGAATGGCTTTGGATTATAGAAGTGTTTGTGCTGGTTTTGTTGACCACCATAGCTGCCTTGTTGGTTAAACATCTATTGATAAAATTATTGCAACAAGCAAAACAGAGTCAAACGTTATGGGATGATGCGCTGATAGAGGCTGCTGCTAAACCACTGCATTGGATGATTTGGCTGTTGGGCTTGAGTCTGTCGGCTCAAATAGCAGCGGCTCAATCAGAGATTAATTTGCTCAAATCGGCTGTGCCTGTTCGTCAGGTTGGTGTTATTTTGCTATTGACTTGGTTTGTCGTGCGGTTCATTCACCGTGTAGAACCTAGGTACATTGATCCAGCATTTAGCAAAAAACCAATGGACACCACCACGGTGATGGCTGTGGGTAAATTGCTGAGGATTTCTGTTCTGATTACCTCATCTTTGGTGATTTTGCAAAAGTTAGGTTATAGCATCTCTGGTATTTTGGCGTTTGGCGGTGTGGGTGGCTTGGCTGTTGGTTTGGCAGCTAAAGATTTACTGGCTAACTTCTTTGGCGGTTTGATGATTTATTTGGACAGACCTTTCAAAGTCGGTGATTGGGTGCGTTCACCAGATAGAGAAATTGAAGGCACGATTGAGGATATTGGCTGGCGGTTGTCTCGTATCCGTACATTTGACCAACGTCCGCTATATGTACCCAATGCCGTTTTTAATCAAATAGCCGTAGAAAATCCTTCGCGAATGCTCAATAGACGAATTTATGAAACCATTGGTATTCGTTACAGTGATGCAAACAAAATGGCAACCATTGTGGCAGATGTGCGGCAGATGCTAGAGCAACACGAGGACATTGATAAGAATAAAACACTCATCGTCAATTTTAATAGCTTTGCCCCGTCGTCTTTGGATTTTTTTATTTATACCTTCACCAAAACGACTGACTGGGTGCAGTATCATCAGGTGAAAGAGAAGGTATTGCTCAAGGTATTAGAAATTATTGCACATCACGGGGCAGAAACTGCTTTTCCTACATCCACCGTGCATATTGCTGATGCGGTTGAGCTTGCAAATCGTACCGACCATGACATCTAAAAAACATTTGCCAGTTTTACTTAATTTGATTTTTTTCAAGAAATAGTAATACTACTAAAAAAGTTAACCTTAATTCACCCGAATCAGATTCAATCAAGAGAATTTTATTTTGATAGATGTTTTAGATAATCATAAAAAACAATGTTTTAGCTATTTAAATCTTAGCTTTTTGAAATATTTTTAATTTTTTCTGAAAATAGTTCTTGACAAAGAAAAATCCAAAAATTATAGTAACGCTATCTTTTTTTGCTATTTAAAAAATTGCCTATGAAACATTAAACGACCACGTTCTAAACTAATTCATTTTATTAAAATCTCATTAACTCATTTATGGAGAACTTTGTGTACAAGCATTATTATTTCAATCGTTTGCAAAACTTAATCAAATCTGTCAGCAGTTTAGTTGCTTTCTCGTTCGTTGCAAGTATGGCTTATGCTGCTGATGGCTTCACGTTGGAAGATATTCCAGAAATCAAGAACAAAGAACCTATTCACGTCGCACTGGAGGCAGGGGGGTCAGCTGACCTCATTCTGACTTACCTCAAACGTTTTTCAGAGGCAACAGGTGTTCCCGTCACTTCTGAATCTATGGTTTTTGCAACCATTTACTCTAAGGAGGTGGTGGAGTTGCAAGGACGAACAGGGGCGTATGATGTGGTCATTACTGAAACGTCTTGGACAAATGAGTGGCAAAATTACTTATACCCCATTTATGACCTTGCAGAAAAGTATGACCCTGAAGGACGTGCGGGGATTCAAAAGGTGCTAGACGGCATTGACCCCGGCTTGTTGAGAATGTCCTCAACACGAGAGGGAAAACTGATGGGTATGCCTTATTACACCTATACGATGGTTTCTATCTACCGTGAAGATTTATTTACAAACCCTGATGAGAGAAAAGCATTTAGAGCCAAGTATGGCTACAATCTCTACCCTGCCAAAACTTGGGAGCAGTTAAGAGACCAAGCAGAGTTTTTTACTCGTCAAAAAGGAGAGAAGCTGAAAGGAGAAACACTGAAACATGATTTTTATGGTGTGTCTCTGATGGCAGGACGTTTCCCTCATGTTCAAGATGAATTGGCTGCAATGATTTGGAGCAAAAACGCACACTGGGCAACTTCTGTCAGGGAAAATGGCAAGGTTGTTGGTTTTAAAATCACCAAAAAAGACCGAGACACCCTAAAGTGGGCATTTGCTTACTATCAAGACATGATGCAATTTTCTCCTCCTGGGTCATCTAATGCGTTTTGGGATTTTGCTACTGCTCAATTTGTAGAAGGCAAAACTGCTATCATTCCTTTGATGTACAACGGATTGTGGAACTGGGCTTCTGATGTGAAGCTGGAAGTCGCAGGGGCAAAAGCCGCTGCCGCTCCTGTGGTGGGCGAACGTCCTTATACCGGTGCTTTTCACTTTGCACCAAGTTTAGATAGTCCTAACCCTGAGGCAACGTATTGGTTGCTTAAGTACATTGGGTCTTACAAGACTCAAAAAGAAATGATTGATGGAGGCTGGGCTGGAACTAGTTCAACAGCTTTGAGTGAGCCTGATAAAACCATTGAAAATAATTACAAAAGCTATGGTTGGATTCAGCCCACGCTTGAGCAATGGCAGGTTCAACATCAAGATGTGAATGGTTATCTGCACTTCAACAGCTCCGCTTTTGGAAAACTCTATGAGCAAATGACCATCATTGGACATGAAAATGCCATCGGAGAAACGACCCCAGAAGAAAGTTTGAAGGCGTGGGAAAAATCCTTTAGAAAGCTCCAAAGGAAGTTTGGAGATTTGCCTGCTCAACGTTGAGAGTTAATAATCGGGGTGCTAGATCAATAGCACCTTGACCTTCTCTTTTGCAATTTCTCAATGAACCTTTATGTTTGAGCAAAGACACGTTTCGTTCTTCAATGACGATCGGGTGATGAAATGGATTTTAATTGCGCCGATGGTGGTGTTTTTAATCTGTTTCATGCTTTATCCTACTCTTTATAGCTTGTACATGTCCTTCACGGACTATGTCATGCGGGGCGAGCCTGAATTTATTGGTCTGGAGAATTATCGTGATATTCTGCAAGATGATGTGTTTTGGAAGGCGTTGGGTAACACGATTTACGTTTTGGTAGTCTGTATTATCATTGAGCTAGTGCTGGGAATGGGTTTTGCCCTGTTGCTCAATCGTAATTTTTATGGGCAGGGATTGGTGCGTGGATTGTGTTTGATTTCTTTACTCATCTCTCCTTTGTCCATGTCGCTGATGTGGAATTACATGCTTCATATTCAGTTTGGTGTCGTCAATACGGTTTTGACGTGGTTGGGTTTTCAAGCAGTGCCTTTTCTGTCAGACCCTAATTTAGCGTTGAATACTATCGTTTTTATTACAGTCTGGCAGTGGTTGCCTTTTTCTATTTTTGTCATTCTTGCAGGATTAAGGGGACTGCCACGTGACCAATTTGAAGCGGCACAAATAGACGGTGCTTCAGCCATCAGGGTCTTCTTTCGTTTGCAGTTACCAATGCTCAAGCCTCTCATCATCATTATTATTCTGTTAAGGACAATGTGGTTGATGCGGTTGTTTGACCCCCTTTATGGAACAACACGTGGTGGATTGGGGACAGAATTATTGGATTGGATGATTTATCGCATCTCTTTTGTCTTTTTTGACATTGGTCAAGGTGCAGCGTATGCCTTATTTGCCTTGTACATGACCTTGATTGTGGGGTCGTTGATGTTTAAACAACTTGTCAAAGCCATGGATCAAGCCTGAATCAAACGAACGCATGAAAAAGTTTTTATTTTGGCTGTCAGTCGGTTTGATGGTCTTTGTCTTTGTTTTTCCTGTCTTTTGGATTTATGTCACTGCTCTGAAAGCACCTGATGACATCTTTGCAGAAAATCCTTTTGTCTTCATGCCGACTTTGGAGAACTTTGACTACCTCATCAATGTCAGACCTTCTTTGACGGAATTGGTCAATTCATTGATCATCAGTGTCATCAGTACTCTTTTTGTGATGCTGGTTTCCATTCCTGCCGCATACAGTTTTGCAAGATTCAACACAGGCAATGGGCATATTTTATTCATCACAATTTCTACACGAATGTTCCCTGGTGTCGTCGCAGCAATTCCATTTTTCTTATTGTTTAGAGAATTAAATCTATTAGATACACATTTGGGACTGATTTTGTTGTATGTTTACTTCAACATGAGTTTTGCAACTTTTCTGCTGTATGGCTTCTTCCGTGAAATTCCAGAAAGTTTGGAACATGCTGCTATGCTAGACGGCTATGATCGCCTGTCTATCTTGCGTAAAATCGTGTTTCCTTTAATCAAACCGGGCATTGCTATCACGACCATGTTTTGCTTAATCTGGTCATGGAACGAGTTTTTATTCGCTTTTTTATTCACACGCACCAATGCCAGAACCATTTCTGTTGGGCAATCCACCTTTTGGGGTTCTGTTGAAATCCAGTGGGGTCCTATGGCTGCCATGATGGGTATTGCCGTTTTACCAACACTTCTTGCCGCATGGCTGATGCAAAAACATATCATTCGCGGTCTCACCTTTGGTGCAGTGAAAGGATAACATGCTAGATTTAATGGACAGAATTTTTTGGGGAATGCTGATTTTTATTGGAATCCACTTTTTATTACTCGGAGGACTTGAAGAATATATCAACTTTTATGCTGGTTCTGCTTTTGCCTTTATCGTCCTGATTAGCTTCGTTCTCTGGGCAAACCGATTGTTCTTTTTCAAAAAAACATAGGAACGTCAATAGGAATACCAAATAAGTCTCTTGAAATTAGAAAATGTCTCTAAATCTTTTGATATTTTTAAAGCATTTGTTTAAAGCATGAATAAATACGAATTAAATACTCAAGAACAAAAGATTCTTTTAGATATTGAAAAATCTTTCTATATGCCACCGACTTTAAAAAGAATAAATGATTTTGTAGATTCAAACCAAAATCTTAAAAAAGCATGGCAAGAAGTATTTAATGAAATTTATACTATTTTAGTTGAAGCTAAAGATGACGTGGAACAAATTTTAGAAGAAAGAAAAAGGAAAGGAGAAATAAAAGATGTTCGTCAAGCAATGAAATCAATTGCTGGAAATACTTTTTCAAATACTATTATCTATATTTTTTTAAATAATAAAATTATAGAAAATATCAAACCGCATATTTTTATTACAAGTCAAAAATCTCAAGTAAAAGGTTTTGACAGTATATCCACTATCAATGTAGATGGAGAGACACAGAAACCAGATTGTGATTTGATCATTTTTACTAAAAAGAAAAATGAAGAAATAGATGAATGTATGATTTTATCTCTTAAAACTTCACTTCGTGAAAGAGCTGGTCAGACATATAAGTGGAAACTTTTAATGGAAATTGCAAATACTGAAAATCCTATTAAAAAGAAATACAATATTTCTTATAATCCAAGTAAAATGCCAGTTATATGTTTTGCTACAGTTAATTTTTATGATGAAATTGATAGTCCTCAACATAGAGGAATGTTTAAGTTTTTTGATAAATCATTTATAGCTAAGCCTATAAACAAAAACTTTATTTCTTCTCTATCTAATTTAGTAGATTTTGTCAACCAAACATTATGAAATATCCAGTAAGAAGAAATGATAAGTATGACTTTATCGGACAATCTTATGCAAGTGTGTATCCCAATTTACATAAATATCCAGCAACCATGCTTCCCCAAATAGGAATTGAAATTTTGAAAGAATTAGAGATAAAAGGTGGAAAATTGCTTGATCCTTATTGTGGCTCTGGTTCTTCTTTCATTGCTGGTTTGGATTGTGGAATTTCAGAAATGGATGGATTTGATATCAATCCTTTAGCTGTTTTAATCTCAAGAGCAAAATTTACAAAAGTGGATTCATTAAAAGTAACTTCTTGTAAGCAAAATCTAAGAAATTCTATTTATGAATTTATTAAAAAAGAAGAAAATTTAAAGAATTTAGAAATTCCAAATTTTTATAATATAAATTTTTGGTTTTCTGATATAGCTTTAAAAAATCTTTCAGTGATAAAATATTTCTTAAATAAGATAAAAAATAAAGACTTAAGAAGACTTTTTTTAATTCCTTTTTCTGAAACTATTCGTGAATGTTCTTATACAAGAAATCATGAGTTTAAACTTTATAAAATGAAAACGGAAGATATTTTGAATTTTAATCCAGATGTTTTTGGTCTGTACTTTGATAAATTGAATAGAACGATTGAAATCTATCAAAAATATTACTTGCCTCGCTTATCTGCTGTAAAAATAGATGTTGATTCTCATTCTTTCAAAAAGAGAAAAAAGTATTATGATGTGGTTTTAACAAGCCCACCTTATGGAGATAGTAAAACCACGGTTGCTTATGGTCAATTTTCTATGTTTTCTAATCAATGGTTAGGAATTGATTATTCTCGTAAGATTGATAGCTTACTTATGGGAGGTAGAACAACAAAAACTTTATACACTAAAGGAATGATTGCTTCTTCCATAAGTGATATTTCAAAAGAATCTTATAAAAGAGCTTTAGAGGTTTCTTCGTTTTATCACGATTTAGAACAATCAATTTATAAAATTGCTGATAGTGTTAAAAAAGGAGGAACAATCATTTATGTTGTTGGAAATAGAAGAGTCAAAAATATTCAATTGCCAACAGATCAATTTATTGCTGAAAAGTTTGAAGAACAAAATTTTACTCATCTTTTCACTTATGAAAGATTACTCGGTAACAAATCTATGCCTCTTCAAAATTCACCAACCAATCAAAAAAATCAAAGACTAAGCACAATGACACAAGAATATATTGTAGTTTGTGAAAAATAATGTTTTGACCTTAGAATAACAACAAATCCAATCTGTAAGAATTGATTGAAAATGAGTCTCTTAAAATTAGAAAATGTCTCTAAATCTTTTGGCAGCTTAGAAGCAATCAAAGAAGTTTCTTTTACATGTCAAGAAGGAGAGTTTTTTACCTTGTTCGGTCCCTCTGGTGCAGGCAAAACAACGATTCTTGAGTGCATTGCAGGCATCAAAAAAGGATACTCAGGGCAGATTTCTATCAAGGGTCAACCTTTAGAAGGTGTTGGGATTCAAGAACGCAATATTGCTATGGCTTTTGAAAATTATGCCCTATACCCTCACCTGACTGTTGGTGAGAATATCGCTTTTCCTCTACGTTCTCCTAAATCTAAAAAAATCAATGATTCTGAAATTCAAAAAAAGGTGCAATGGGTTGCTGATGAATTAGGAATCGGGCATCTGTTGGAACGAATGCCTGTGCAATTATCAGGAGGGCAAAAGCAAAGGGTGTCATTGGCACGTTGCTTGGTGCGAGAAGCCAATGTTTACCTTCTTGATGAACCTATTGCTCACCTTGACGCCAATTTAAGAACGATTGCCCGTGCAAATTTGAAAGCAATGGCTAAAAACTTGGGGGCAACCATCGTTTACGTCACCCATGACTTCCGTGAAGCTCTTGGACTTTCTGACCGTATTTTGATTTTGAATGAAGGACGTGTTTTGCAAATTGACACGCCTAGAACAATTTATCACCAACCTGCTACCGATTATGTCGGGCATTTGTTGGGAGACCCTGCTATGAACTTGGTTGATGGTCAGATTATCCAAATTGAAAGTGATTTGAAGTTTGAAGTAGATGCTATTCAATTTCCATTGAATGAAACCCTTCAACTCAGTGCAAACCAACGTTTGGAGACAGGTCAGACACAATGTCGTTTGGGAGTCAGACCAAGTGAGGTAGCCGTTTCTGTACAACAGGTCAACCATGCGGTCTCACTTCCAATCTACACCATTGAACATGCGTCTGATGGGGACAAGTTGCTGATTTACTTTGAAGTGGGAGGCGTGTTTTTTGGGGGATTTGCCGACACCAAAGAAAATTTCACCGTTGGGCAGTCAGTTTGGGTTCAGTTCAAACCAGACCGTGGACATCTTTTTGATGCTTCTTTTTAATCTATCTTCTAGGTTTGACAACCGTGAAAATCATTTGCAAAAAGCGTCAGCACCAATTTAGAGAGTATTAAATGGCATCGCTCACTTTAAACGAGGTTTGGAAAATTTATGATGGCAATGTGGTTGCAGTGCAAGAAGCCAATTTTCAAGCTCAAGATGGAGAATTTCTAGCACTGCTTGGTCCTTCTGGTTGTGGCAAGAGTTCCACAATGAGAATGATTGCAGGATTAGAAAGTGTGTCTCGTGGTGAGGTCATGTTTGACAGTCAAGTCGTTAACAATCTCTCACCAGCACAACGCAACGTTGCTTTGGCTTTTGAATCTTATGCTTTGTATTCTCCACTTTCTGTGTATGATAATTTGGCTTTCCCTTTGGTTTCTCGTGGTGTAGAACGAACAACGATTGCCCAGAAAGTCAAAGACATTGCAAAAATTTTTCAAATTGATGACCTGCTCAAACGTCGTCCCTCAGCTTTGTCAGGTGGACAGGCTCAACGTGTGTCCCTAGCACGTGCTTTGATTCGTTCCCCCAAAGTGATGCTTCTTGACGAGCCTCTTTCTCATCTGGATTATCGCTTACGCACAGAACTTCGCGTCCGTATTCGCAGAATCCATGATGACTTGAATGCTACTACAATTTACGTGACGCATGACCAAGAAGAAGCTGTCATGCTGGCAGACAGGATTATTGTGATGAATCATGCTGAAATTCAGCAAATTGGAACAGTTCGCGAGTTGTGGGAAACACCTAAAAATAAATTTGTTGCCAGCTTTTTAGGAGACCCTGCTATGAATTTTGTAAACATTTCGCTGGAGGGTCAACATGCAGTTTGCGAGGCTGGCAGATTTTCTATCAAAGTGCCTGAAAATACCAAATCTCAACAACTCACTTTGGGTTTTCGTCCAGAAGATACTGATGTTGTTGAGGCATCAGGTCAGAAGGAAGGTTTGTTTGGTGAAATTTTGGTCAACGAATTTCATGGAGAAAAGTGTGTTCTCACTGTCAAGACAGAAAGCGGACAATTCAAAGTCATTGTCAAAGGAGAGAGTTCGTTGCGTTCTGGGGACCAGATTCTTTTGTCTCCCAATTTAGAAAAAATACACCTCTTCAATAGAGAAAATGATTTAGCACTCTGACTTAGAAAAAATGACTATAATTCACGAAAAAATGTACATTGATGGACAATGGGTTGAAGGACAAGGTCAAAAGATTCAAGTGTTCAATCCAGCACGTTCGGAACTGATTGGAGATGTTCCTTATGCCTTGCCTGAAGAAGTAGAAAAGGCTTTGAAGTCTGCAAAACGTGCTTTCCCAGAATGGTCTGGTTTGCCTCCTATCCAAAGAGCCAACTTTCTCAAAAAGATTGCAACTTTGCTGGCAGAACGTTCTCATCAAATTGGACGTTTAATGACTAGTGAACAAGGAAAGCCTGTCAATGAAGCTGTTGCTGAAATTCAAAAGCTGGCTGACACGTTCACTTTTTATGCAGAGGAGGCGACGCGTGTTTCTGGAGAAATCATTGCCAATGATTCTAACGATTTTCAAAGTCTTGTTGTCAAAGAACCCATTGGCGTTGTTGCTGCCATTTCTCCTTGGAATTATCCAGCAGAATTGATTGGTTGGAAGGTTGCGGCAGCGCTTGCGGCTGGTTGTACAATCGTCGTTAAACCTCCAGAACTGACCCCCCTTTCTCCACTTGCAATCATTGGCTGCTTGCACGAGGCAAATCTTCCTGCTGGTGTTGTCAATATGATTACAGGACCGGGTTCTTCTGTGGGACAAGCCATGGTAGAAAGTCCGTTGGTTGATAAAATTGCCTTCACTGGCTCAAGCCAAGTCGGGTTACGCATTCAACAATCTGCAACAGACATCAAACGTATGTCTTTAGAGCTAGGAGGGAGTTGTCCAATGGTTGTGACAACGTCAGCCAATTTAGATGATGCTGTCAAAGGAGCAGTTCGTCGTTCTTTTAGGAATTGTGGACAAATTTGTATTGCAATCAATCGCATTTATGTTGCTTGTGACATCTATCAAACCTTTCTGCAAAAATTGGCTACTGCAACCGATGCTCTGGTTGTAGATGATGGGTTGGACAATCCAAGTGCTGATTTAGGGGCAATCTGTTCTCAAGAAGTGCTAGACAAGACTTTGCAACATTTGCAAGATGGTTTAGACAAAGGAGCAAATTTGGTTTGTGGAGGCTCTCCCCCTCATGGAGAAAAATTCAAAAAGGGTCGTTTTTTCCGTCCTACCGTGCTTGCAGATTGTAACCACTCTATGAAAGTGATGACAGAAGAAACCTTTGGTCCTTTAGTAGGGGTTTCAAAGTATGAGAACTTGGAGGAAGCTGTCAAGATGGCAAATGATTCACCTTTTGGACTCGCTGCTTATGCTTATACCAAGAATTTAGATGAGATGCGTTTTCTCACACAACATTTGCATTGTGGCAATGTGGCAGTGAACACAGTTGATGCAGGCATCATCAATGCTCCTTATGGAGGTTGGAAACAAAGTGGCGTAGGAGTAGAACATGGTCGTGAAGGACTTCTTGAATACTTGAATTTGAAACACATACGGATTCGTTTTAACTAGAAAAAAATCATGCAATCAGCATATTTAGGAATAGACATTGGGTCAACCAACTGCAAGGTGCTTCTCATGTCTCCTGATGGGAAGGTGATGGAGACCAAAGGCACTCTGCCTTATCCTTCCTCCTCATTCCCCCAAGAAGGCTGGTCAGAACAGCATCCAGATGACTGGGTTGCTGTGGCAGTCAAAGCAGTCAGGGAGTTGGTGAGTGCAACAGGAGTTGAAATTTTGGGCATCGGGCTTTCTGGACACATGCACGGCATGGTTTCACTAGATGAAAACTATCAAGTCCTTCGTCCTGCAATTCTTTGGAATGACCAACGTTGTCAGAAAGAGTGCCAAGAAATCACAGAACTTGCTGGGGGTTTAGAGGCTTTGTTAAGTATGGTGAACAATCCCATGCTTCCCGGTTTTACAGGCGGTAAAATTCGTTGGTTTCAAAAACATGAACCTGAATTGTTTGAAAAAACACGTTTCATCATCAACCCCAAAGATTATGTCCGTTTCAAGTTGACTGGAGAAATTGTAACAGAGGTCAGCGATGCTTCTGGAATGGGACTTTTTGATGTCGTCAATAGACGTTGGTCAGATGAGCTATTAAGCCGAATTGATATTGACCCAACGTTGCTACCATCTTACACAGAGTCTCACGAAGTATCAGGTTGCGTGTCTTCTCAAGGAGCAGAACTTTTTGGAATCAAGGCGGGGATTCCTGTGGTTGGGGGAGGTGGGGACGCCGTCATTCAGACCTTAGGTGCAGGTGTTATTGATAACACAGCGTTACAAACAACCATTGGCACAGGGGGGATTGTTGCAACTTCATTGGAACAACCGATTCCAAATGACGGGGGTGCTGTCCAAGTGTTTTGTCATGTCATTCCTAAAAAATGGCATTGTATGGGAGTGACTTTGAATGCAGGAAACGCTTTAGCATGGTGGAAAAAGACGCAAGGAGTCATGGATTTGTCTTTTGATGACATGGCAACGATGGCAAAAAGTATTGCGACGGGGGCAGAAGGTCTTTTGTTTTTGCCTTACTTGATGGGGGAACGTTGCCCTTATGCAGATTCATCAGCACGTGGGGCTTTTGTAGGTCTGCGTTCGCATCACACCCCAAGCCATTTTCACAGGGCAGTTTTTGAAGGCATCACCTACTCTTTAAGGGATATTGCAGGTTTGATTGACCAAGCTCAACAATCACAAGTCATTCACGCTTCAGGTGGGGGGACAAATTCGTCATTTTGGAATCAACTTCAAGCAGATATTTTGGGTGAAGATGTGGTCGTCATTGGCAATGCGTCTCACGGGGCAGCTTATGGAGCTGCGTTGATTGCGGGGCTGGGTTTGGGGAATTGGAGTGGTGTTGAAGACTTTGCTCATTTGTTCCAAGTGGAGCAACGTTGGAGTCCTCAACCAGCACACACCAAGCATTATGACCAAATCTTTCAAATTTATACTCAACTTTATCAAAGCCTCAAAGATGTCAATGACCAGCTTACGACATTTGTCAACTGATTTGGTACTCAATGCTTTGCATTTAAAAAACGCTTTTGGTTCACAAACAGGACAAGCCATATCTCGTTGCTCTTTTTTTAACTTCAAACAGTGTTAAAAAATAGCGAATTTTTCAAAAAAAGATGAAACCTACTACTATCAAAGCAGTGATCTTTGACCTTGACGGAACGCTAGTTGACAGTTCTCAAGATATTGCTGCTGCTTTGAACAAAGTTTTGCAGACACAAGGGCAAGAGTTACTGAGTCACTCCACTGCCAAAAAACTTGTAGAAGCAGGCAAGGGAGCAAACTATATTATCTCTCAAGCATTCCAACAAAACGGTGTTCAGTATTCCAAACCTTTTCTTGACGAAAGGCTCAAAGAGTATTTGCAATTTTATCAAGAAGAACCTGCCCAGAGAACACAACTTTTCCCATACGTCAAAGAAGACTTAGAAGCCTTACGAAAGGCGGGACTTGTGCTTGGGGTCTGCACCAACAAACCCCACAACTTAACATTGCTTGTTTTAGAAAAACTGGGTGTTTCTCATTTCTTCCACTGTGTCATCGGGGCAGGAATTGTGGAACGTCCCAAACCGCACCAAGATCATCTTTTAGCAGTCATTGAAAAGTTAGAAGTGGAAGCTGACCAAACATTTTATGTCGGCGATAGCGAAGTGGACAGAGCCTGTGCTTATGCCGCACGTGTCCCATTTTTTCTAGTCAGTTGGGGGGGAGGAAGTACGATGGACACACAAAATGACACACGCATTCAAAGGCTGTCAGACTTAATACCTTTCACTTCTCAATCTGACTTTTGATGATTCTGTGATGAGCCAAAGAAGCCTATTACATACCATTCGTTCTTTGAGTCAGAACATGAAAAATGCTGAAAAATCTGTGGCAGATTATGTCATTTCTGACCCCCAAAGAATGCTGAATTTGACGATGGCAGAACTTGCAGAAGCCAGTGGTGTCAGCGACCCAACAATCGTCCGTTTTTTCAGAAAGTTAGGTTTTGATGGCTTTAATGAATTTAAAATACGTCTCGCCCAAGACCTTGTGCCTGCGGCTCCATTTGCCTACGAATCTATCAACCAACATGACAATGTTGCAGAGGTTGTCAGTAAAACTTGCCGTAACTCTATCAATGCAATCCAACGAGCGTTGGGAGATTTTAATATTCAGGAGATGGAAATTGCCAACAATGTTTTGCTTCAAGCCAACTGGGTCATCATTGCTGCTGCTGGTTTAACAGAGATTGTTGCCTTAGAAGCAGAACATAAATTTTCTAGGATTGGGATACGTTGCAGAGCGGTCACTCGTTTATCACTCCAAACAATTCTTAGTAAAAGTTTGAAAAAAGGAGACCTTTTGATGATCTTTTCTCAATCTGGCACAACACGACACTTGATTGAGTTAGCACACCATGCCAACGCTTCAGGAGGTCAAGCAATGACGATTACTGCACCAAACAGCCCCTTAGCACTGGCTTCACAATACACGATTGGAATCCAACCCTATGAGCAGGTTGAGGTGATGACACCCCTTTCTTCTAGGCTCAATCATCAAATCGTTGTCAATATTTTAACAACAACAATGGCAATGACTTTAGGCGTCCAATTTCCTGACCAACTTTCTGCCATGTACTCTTGGATTCAAGATAAAGTTTAACATTCATCAAACAAACCACAATATGTCAACACAAGACCAAGCCAAAATTCTTGCTGGCATCACAGCAATAGACCAATTTGTCTATGATGGTATGAAACTCGGACTGGGGTCTGGAACAACCTCACATTTTTTTGTTCGTTCTCTGGGGGAAAAAGTGAAACAAGGCTTAAAACTGACAACAACTGCTACTTCACAAAGTACGATTGACGTTGCTGAAGAAGTTGGCATTGAAATCACAAACATCAATGAAATTGGAACATTAGACCTCACCATTGATGGACCTGATGAAATTGACGGACAATTTAGAATGATTAAAGGGGGAGGGGCTTGTTTACTCTGGGAGAAAGTGGTCGCTCATGCCTCCAAACAAGTCATCATCATTTGTGATGAAACAAAGAGAGTTAAGCAGTTGGGACGATTTCCATTGCCTGTGGAAGTGGTGCAATTTGGTTGGGTGCAAACCCAAAAAAGGATTGAAAAGATGTTGCCAGCATTTGATGTGCAGCAAGTCAAGATAGAAAGAAGAGAAAAGGGAGGAAAGCCCATTGTCACCGACAGTGGAAACTTTATTTTAGACTGTCATTGTCTTGCTATTGGTAACCCTGAAGGATTGGAAACTTCTTTGAATACGATTCCGGGCGTTGTAGAAAATGGACTTTTTAATCGTGAAGCCAACGGAGTCGTGGTTGGTTGTTTTGACGGCACAACTGCTGTTCAAATGAAAACCTAATGGAACGTAGGACTTTTTAAAAAACCCAAAAATCAATAAATCCGAGCCATCAATAAATCTGATGATACATTTGATAAGAACGTAGAACTTTTTTGATGTAAAAACGGGTTTCATTGAAAGGCACCCTCTCAATAAATTCATCTTGAGGCAATTTGGAATGTTTTTTAATCCACCGTTTCATATTGCTTGCTCCTGCATTGTAAGAACCAGTGGCATAAATGATTTGATTGGCAACAGGTTTTGTTTTAGCAAAGTAACGTTGCAATCTGCCTAAATATGCCGAACCCAAGATAATATTTGTTTCTGGATTGACTAAATCCTTTGCATCACGATAGGGCATTTTTAGCCTTTGAGCTGTTTCTCTGGCAGTAGAATCAAGGAGTTGCATCAAGCCGTAAGCATAGGCTGATGAGACTGCTTGTTCGTCAAAATGACTTTCTTCCCGCATGACTGCTAGTGTCCAATAGGGGTCAATTTTTGCCTTCTGACTAGCTCCTCTCACCATTTCCCAATACGCTTTGGGATAAATAAAATTCCACAATTCTTGGTCTTTGGTAGGAGTTTTGAGCATCAAATGTTCATAATATGAGACTGAAAGCCTGACCAGTTCGTGATATTTACCAAGTTGCAGTAAAAACTTGGCATAGTCCAAACGTGCTAAAGGATTTAAGGACTTCACAGAGATTTTTTGATGCGAAGGAATCCACTGCTTTTGTTGGATAGATAAGAAAAACTGGGATAATTGAAGAGAGTCTTGCTGCAAAGGCTTGCCTTCGGGTTGATAAGTGAGAGCAGTCAGTTGAGGTTTCCGTTTATATTGTCTTGGCAATCTCCAAGACTTCACCCATTTGAGCGAATAAATGCCATAAAATGTATTGGGATATTGTTGCCAAAGGGTTTGAATGGCACGTCCTGAAGCACTGCGTTGTTTGGCAAACAACAAGGCTTTGGCATGCCAATACCACGCTTTCGCACGATTCTCCTGATGTTGGAAAAGTTTTGCCGCTTTGATAAAGAGTTGTTGGGCTTTTTGATATTGTTTCTGTCTGTATGCCACCCGCCCTTGCCTCCAAAGAGCAGTTGCCGCATGCTTCGTTTTAGGATATTTTTGGACCAATCGTTGATAATACTTGTTGGCAGAGGAAAACTTTCTAATCGCTTCAAAATTCTCTGCAACATGAAGGTAGGATTTAGCAAGGAGTGGAGATTTGGGAAACTGCTTGGCTAAAGTATTGACAGTGCCAGAAGAACGTGTGACTTGTCCTAGCCTTTGTTGAGAACGCATTTTCCAAAAAAGCATCTGGTCACCTTGCATCTGATAGGTTTTTTGAAATTTAGAGCCACCTGATAATTTGAGAAGGGTTTGATAGTCTTTCTTACGAAAAAGAGTGGAAAGATAGAGCTTGCCAATAGATTGGCGAATTTGAGGAGAAGACACTTGCTTAACAAATAGCGGGGCTTCTTTCAAGAGTAGTGTGAACGCCTGCAATTTAGAAAGATTTCTTAATCGCTGAAGATATTGGGTTTTTTGAATTTTACCCAGATTTTTCTTGCCATGAAGTTGCAAGGCTTGTTTTGGCGATTTAGGGTAAACCCACTGTTGCCGCCTCCAAGTTTGAATCAAATTTTTAGAGTCTTTTGGGAGAGATTTTATATAAAGTTCTATCAGTTGGGCATCTTTATTGGCAGGGAATTTGGATTGTTTCATCAATCGTCCAAATGCAGAAGAGATGGCAACACATGAAACTTGCACGCAAGACACCTTCAAATCCTCAGCAAATTGTCTCCATTCACTAGCTGAAAGATTCTGCTTTGAAAAGGCATCAATCGCTTTTGCCCATGCTTTATATTGTTTGGATTGCTGATATAACTTTGCCATGTTCCAAAGCCAGAAGTTTTGATATTGAGGAAACTGCTTTTGTGCCAAAAGCAATGCTTCTTTAGACTTTTGATGATGATTCAAATGTTTAGCGCTTTCTGCAATAAAAAACAATCCTGTTGCCCGTCGTACTTCATCTGTTGCCTTCCAATACCAATCTTTTGTGCTTTGAAAAAGCAAAGCCCATTTTTGTTTTTGGTAAAGCATCTGTAAATTTTGGAAAGATTCATCTGCTAAACCTGTTTGAAAGCACAAAGACAAAAAAAAGAGCAATAGAATTTTGAGTTTATTCATGTAGGCGATGAATCAATTTTGAAAGATAGTTGAGTGCTTCAAGTGGAGTCATAGAATCAACATCAACTGCTTTAAGTTCAGATTCAATTTCTGATTCTGATGATGATTCAACGTGAAATGTCTCCTCCAAATCAGGTGTGTCTAGCATGGGCAAAAAAGAGGCTTGCTGTGTGTTTTCTGATTCTAATTGCAACAGAATTTTTTGAGAGCGTCTGATGACAGATGCAGGGACTCCTGCCAATTTGGCAACATAAATCCCATAGCTTCGGTGCGACGCACCTGTGCCTATTTTTCTAGTAAAGATGATATTGTTTTTCATGTCTTCAATAGAAACATGAAAATTTTTGACGCCCTCCAATAATCCTTCCAGTTGAGTTAATTCTTGATAATGAGTAGCACACAACGTTAAAGCCCTTTGTTGGTTGAGTGATTCAATCACAGCCCATGCGATGCTAATGCCATCAAAGGTGCTTGTTCCACGACCGACTTCATCTAAAATGACCAAGCTATTGGGTGTTGCGTAATTCAGAATGACTGCAATTTCATTCATTTCAACCATGAAAGTACTTTCCCCACGGCTCAAATTGTCTGATGCTCCAACCCTTGTAAATAAACGATCCATGACAGAAATCTCAGCCTCATCTGCCGCAACAAAACTGCCACATTGAGCCATCAGGACATTGAGTGCGATTTGCCTCATGTATGTTGACTTCCCTGCCATATTCGGTCCTGTAATCAAAGCAATACGGCAGTCATCATGCCCTAGTGCAATATCGTTAGGAATGAATGCTTCATCAAGGTCAATACGTTCAATGATAGGGTGTCTTGAGGCTTTAAGATGCAATCGTCTGGGTTGGTCTAAACTAAAGAGCTTGGGACGTTTGTAGTTGTTCACTTCTGCCGCTTTTGCTAAAGCACAAGTGGCATCAAGAACAGACAAATGATCTATGGCTTGTTGTAGTGCAGGTAGAAAGTCTAAAACTTGATTTTGGAGTTGATTAAAAAATTGACATTCTAGCTCAATCAATCGTTCCTCTGCTGTCAAAATTTTTTCTTCCAGTTCTTGAAGTTCTGTGGTGACGTAACGTTCTGCATTCGCCAATGTCTGTTTGCGAATGTAATGGTCAGGGACAAGACGAATATAACTTTTACTGACTTCTAAAAAATGCCCAAAAATTTTATTAAAACCCACCTTTAACGTGGGAATTTGTGTTTTTTCTTTTTCTGATTCTGCTAGATGATTCAAAAGTTGATTGGCATCTGTTTTGAGACTCCTTAATTCATCAATTTCATCTGAAATTTGACCAGCAATGAACCCCCCTTTATTTAAATCTAGTGAAGGAGAATCTAAAATCCACTGGTCTAGTAATTTTTCTAATGGTGTTAAGTCTTCAAAATTGTGTGAATGGAAAGTTTGCAAATTTTGGAGGAGTGGAGGTAAGGACTTGATTTGTTTCAATGCCGTTTTTAAGATGACAAGATGTCTTGCTTGTACAAGAGGCAAGCTAATTCTGCCAATCACCTTAGATAAGTCTGGAATGCCTTTGAGTTGCTTGCGAATTTGTTCAAAAACTTCAAATTGCTGATGCAGTTCTTCAATGGCATCAAAACGTTTTTCTAATTTTTTCACATCAATCAAAGGATTTTGAAGCCACTGTTTCAGTTGCCTAGCCCCCATCGGATTACTGGTATGATTCAACACACCAAAAAGCGTATGCAGCGCATTAGTCCCAAAACTTTGAAACACTTCCAAATCACGAAATCCACTAGGATTGACAAGCATTACATCTTCCCTTTCTATGAGTTGAAGTTTTCTAAAATGCTTGAGGTCGCTTTGCTGCGTCTCTTGTAAATAAGTCAGTAATGCACCTGCAGAAGCTAATGCTTTGTTGTCCTTGTCAATTCCAAAACCCTCAAAATGACTGGTTTTGAAATGTTCCTGCAAGAGATGAATGTTGTTTTTCAGGTCAAAGCAAAAGGGATTTTGGGCAGAAATCATTGGGGGGTCGGGGTAGTGCTGTTTGATTTGCTGAAACAGCTTTTCCCAAACCAGTTCTTCTGAGGTTGCAAGCTGGTTTGAAATCAGAATTTCTTGAGGCTTGACTTGAAGCAAGGTACTGATTAATTTGTCTTGTTCTTTCCATTGAAACTCTGTAAGGCGAAGTTCACCAGTCAACAAAGAAGCCCAAGCAAAGCCGATTCGTTTTTTTGAGCTATGAAAAGAAATGGCAACAAGATAACGGTCTTTTTCAGCCTCAATTCCTTTTTCAATGGTGACCGTGCTGGGAGTGACGATTCGTGTCACACGTCTTGCAACAATTTTTTTGTCTTGTGTTGGTGTTTCAGTTTGCTCACAGACTGCGACCTTATGCCCTGCTAGCAGTAAACGGTTGATGTAATACTCGTAAGAATGTTGCGGTACTCCGCACATTTCTACGGCATCAGCTTTGTTTTTATCACGGGAAGTCAAGGCGATTCGTAAAATTTTTGCTGCCACCACAGCATCGTGACCAAACATCTCATAAAAATCTCCCATTCTAAAAAAAAGAATTTTATCAAGATGGTCTTTTTTGATAGAGACATATTGCTCCATCATGGGAGTCTTGACTTGAGAAAGCCTTTGAAGATTGCTAACCTTGATGTCTTCGTCTGATGAATCTTTCATATTTCAATTATGATTTATCTCACCCTTAAATCCCTTCATCTTATCAGTATTGTCACGTGGTTTGCAGGCTTGTTTTACTTGGGTAGGCTTTTTGTGTATCACAAAGAAATTGAAGACAAACCCCAAGAAGAATGTAACACATTACACAAACAATTCGCTATCATGGAACGTCGTTTGTGGAAGGCTATCACACAACCTTCTATGGTCATTGCTTTGAGTTGTGGGGTTGCTTTAGCATGGCTTTCTCAATCTTGGACTACAACATGGCTTTTGACCAAGATCTGCTTAGTTGCCATTTTGGTTGCCTACCATTTCTTTTGCGACAAAATCCGTCTGGAATTGGAGTCAGGAAGTTGTTCATGGAGTGGCAGGAGTTTAAGGTTATTTAATGAAGTCCCATCAGTTCTATTGATTGGAATCGTCGTTGTAGTGGTTTTTAAAGACGCACTGACATGGTGGGCATTGCTTGGGATAATCGCATCACTTGCAGGATTGATTGGGATCAGTGTCTTACTACTTGCTAGAAAAAAATCTTGACCCCGATTTTTTTTGGTATGCAAGCAAGGTTCTTGAGATTCACCTTGCCAGCATACCCTAAAGAAGTATCATTCCTGACGGTCTTGGACTTCAGATTCTTCAGCCACTTCTTCTGGGAGGTCAGGATTTTCCAGCTCTGTTGACTCAACACTTTGCACTTCAACGCTTTGTGTTTCAGAGTTTTCAGCATCGCTTTCTGCTTCGTGTTTGCCAACAATTTGGTCTTTGTCAAGCACTTCATCAATGATGCTTAAACCAAGTCTTCTTTCTTCTGAATCTACTTTGATGACGTAGGCTTCAATCTTTGACCCGACAGGATAAAATTTTTCAATTTTCCCTTTGATAGAGTTGTCCACTTCAGAGATGTGAATCAAGCCTTCCACACCTTCCACAATTTCTACAAAGATTCCAAACTCTGTCAGCGAGGCGACCGTACCGTGAACCTTGTCGCCAATTTGCACTTCGTATTCAAGATTTTTCCAAGGGTCAGGGCTGAGCTGCTTCACACCCAATGAAAGTCTTTCTTGATCTACATCAATGTTTAAAACTTTGGCTTCAATCTGGTCATTTTTTTTGAATTCTTCCAGCACTTGACGATGCCTTTGATTCCACGAAAGATCAGAGACATGAACCAAGCCGTCCACTCCTTCATCAAGTCCTACAAAGACTCCAAACTCTGTGATGTTGCGAATTTTTCCCATCACAACAGAACCAATCGGATACTTTTCAAGAACTGCTAGCCACGGGTTAGGCTCTCCTTCTTTGATAGAAAGTGAGATGCGATGCTCCTCAACATTAATGTCCTTGATGATGGCTTCTACCTCTTGACCCACTGTCAGCATCTTGTTTGGATTGCGAACCTTCTTAGTCCATGAAATCTCTGACACATGGATCAAACCCTCAATTCCCGGTTCTAGCTGAATGAATGCACCATAATCTGTGAGGCTGACAATCGTCCCTGAAATTCTTGTGCCGACAGCATACTTATCAGCCACGCCTTCCCAAGGGTTCGGCTCTTTTTGTTTCAACCCAAGAGAGACTTTTTGTGTTTCAGGAATATATTTAAGAATGATAACTTCTGTTTCTTCTCCAATTTCAAAAAGCTCTGCAGGACGGTTGATTCTGCCCCATGTGATGTCTGTAATGTGCAACAATCCATCAATCCCCCCAAGGTCAATAAAAACACCATAGTCTGTAATGTTTTTGACACGACCCTTCACTAGCATACCTTCTTGCAACTTATCAAGGGTTGCTTCACGCTGTGCATGCCGTTCTACTTCAAGCAGGTATCTTCTGGAGAGGACAATGTTGCCTCTGCGTTGGTTGAGTTTTAAGATTTTAAATTCGTAAGTTTCACCAATCATCTGGTCAAGGTTTTTTACAGGTCTCAGATCAATTTGTGACCCCGGCAAAAATGCTTTGACCCCAATATCTACTGACAATCCTCCTTTGATGCGACCAGTGATTGTACCTTTGACTGTGCCATCGTTTTCATAAACTTGCGTTACATTTTCCCAGACACGTTGTTTGTGTGCCTTTTCTTTAGAAAGAATGGCAATGCCGTCATAATCTTCAAACGCTTCAATGTAAACTTCTGTTTCTTCTCCAAGTTGAGCTGTCAGTTGACCATCTTCGTTTCGGAATTGTTCTACTGGAATTTTGCCTTCGGATTTAAAGCCGATGTCAACGGTGACAAAGTCTTTGCTAATCTCAGTAATCCGACCGACTGAAATAGTTTGTTCTTTGGCAAAGGGAGAAGACATGTCAACCAACGACTCCATGTCAAATGGAGCGTCAAAGTCAAATTGAACCTGTGAGGGTGGGGGAGTGGATTCTGTCATTGTAGGGGTTGCGCAGTGTTTTTACTGGCGAAAAAGGTGAATCATCATGCCTATCAGGCAAAAGCTAAAACGGGACATTAGACTCTATTTTTATATTTTTGTCAAGTGAAAAAAAGATTTTGGGTTCAATTTATGTAGAATCAGTTCAAAAAGGTTGCTAGAACGGCACATCATCATCAATGTAGGCTGGTGGTTGTGTTGAAGGGTTAGGAGCTTGTTGTGGCATAGGTTGCGGAGGAGGAGGTGGTGGAGCTGATGGCTGGGAGTTTTGAGCATAGGGCTGTTGTGTAGGCTGTTGCTGATACTCTCCCTGATAGCTTTGCCCTGCGTCACTTCTCTTTTCCAAAAATTGAATTTTTTGTACACTCACTTCTGTTTTGTAACGTTTTTGTCCTGTATTTTGGTCGTCCCAACTACGTGTCTGTAATGAACCTTCAATGTACACCAAACTCCCTTTACGCAAATAATTTTGTGTAAGGTCAGCATTTCTACCCCATGCCACTAGACTATGCCACTCTGTTTTTTCTTGAGAGTTGCCATTGGCATCTTTCCAGTGGTCTGTTGTTGCCAATGAAAAGTTTGCCACTGCTTGACCTGATTGAGTGTAACGAGTTTCAGGGTCTTGACCCAGTCTTCCAATTAACATGACTTTATTTAAACTACCCATTTTTGAGTCCTTTGATAAATTAAGTTAGTAAGGGGGTTTGAGTGTTGCCAAAGCCTGCTTCATTTGCTCTTCAAAAGAAAGGTTTTGAAGGTCTAATGTAGAAATGGCGGCAACGATGTTCTTCTCAGAAAATCCTAAATTTGACAATGCAGAAATCAGCTCATTCGGATTTTCTTGTTCTGTTGCGGTGTTTGCATATTCAAAATGTTTTAGCAAGTCTGCCAGCTCAATGCAAATCTTTTTAGCAGTCTTTTTTCCAACTCCGGGAATACTTTGCAGTTTCAGTTCATCTTGGCTTGTTGCAATTTGACATAAAGTTTGAGGGGGATAAGTTGCCAGCATGGTCATTGCCATTTTAGGACCCACTCCCGATGCCTTCAGTAATTGTTCAAAAATCTGCTTGTCTTCAAAATCTACAAAACCATAAAGTTTTAGCTCATCTTCACGGATATAGGTGTGAACAAAATATGAAACTTGTTGGTCTGAAGGTGGCAAGGCTTGGTTGACGTAAAGTTGATAGCCAACTCCAGAATCTGTCTGAACAATGACAAAGTGTTGAGACTGCTGAATCACTCTGCCCTGTATGTATGCAATCATCGGTTTATCAAAAGAAGTCTAAAAGTTCAAACCCAAACCATTGCGATTCAAATTTTGGAAGGCGGTACCGTATGTGCGTGAGTAATAGCAACAGCCAGTGCATCAGCTTCATCTTCTTTGAGTTGCTGATATGGGATTTGTAACAGTACCCCGACCATGTGTCTGACTTGTTCTTTATCGGCTGCACCAAAACCAACCGTTGCGGTCTTCACTTGTCTTGCCGCATATTCATAAACTTTCATGCCTTTTAATGCTCCTGCAACAATGGCAGCGCCACGAGCCTGACCCAGTACGAGGGCGACATGGACATTTTTTGAAAGGAACACCTTCTCAACCGCCATAGATTCTGGGGTAAATTCCTCAATGACTTGATTAAGCGATGTAGTGATGGTGGCAAGTTTTTCAGAAAATTCTAATTTGGGTGAAAGTTTGATTTGCCCACTGCTCAATCTTTTCAAACGATTGTTTTCTCTTTGAATCACTCCATAACCTGTCTTTTGGCTACCGGGGTCAATTCCTAAAATAATCACCTACTTCCCCAAAGTTTCTAAAACACTTTCAGAAAATTCAAAATTGGAATACACGTTTTGAACGTCTTCGTTGTCTTCCAGTATATCCATCAATTTTAAAACAGACTCTGCTTTTTGCAGGTCGTTCAATTCAATCAAATTTTGTGGAATCCATGAAAGCGAGGCATAGGACATTTGGACTTCTTTCTTTTCTAATTGGTCACGGACGTTTTGAAAGTCTGATTTTGAAGTCAAGACTTGGAACTCTTCATCTGTTTCTTGAATCATATCTTCTGCCCCTGCATCAAGAGCCATTTCTAAAAGTTGGTCTTCTTCAATCGCAGAACAAGGAATGCGAATGACTCCTTTGTAGTCAAACATATATTGGACAGAGTTGGCTGACCCAAGATTGCCCCCATGTTTGCCTAAAGTGCTTCTGACAAATGAGATGGTACGGTTGCGGTTATCTGTCATGGCTTCAATAATCAAAGCAGTTTGATGAGGTCCGTATCCCTCATAAAGAATCTCTTCATATTGCTCACCTGCCAGTTCACCTGTGCCTTTTTTGATGGCACGTTCAATGTTGTCTTTTGGCATTCTTTGATTTTTGGCATTGGCAATGGCACTGCGTAGTCTTGGGTTGGCATCGGGGTCTCCTCCTCCCCTTGCGGCAATCGTGATTTCCTTGATAAGTTTGGTAAAAAGTTTTCCACGTTGCGCATCTTTTGCACCTTTGCGGTGTTTAATGGTACTCCATTTACTATGTCCAGACATGCTCGTTTCTATTCAAAATCGGTACGTTTTTTATGTTTGAGTTCACTCAACCTTATACAGAGTGGTAAAACGGTTTTTCTCCGCAGATCGCTTCTTGAATCAACTGACCTGTGACGTTGGCAAGGCTGATTCCAATCATGTTGTGACCTGTGGCAATGAATAAATTTTCATACTGGTTTGTTTTTCCAATCAATGGCAATCCTGTTGGAGTGCAAGAGCGATACCCTGCCCATGCGTCTTTTATCGCATTTTCGGGAGGGTTGAGATGAGGCAAATAGCGGTTGGCAGCCTCAACAATGGCTTGCACTCGGACTGGATTGATGGAGCGGTCATAACCTGCCAGTTCCAGTGTTCCTGAAAAACGTAAACGATCGCCAAGTGGTGTCATCGCAACTTTGGATTCTGCCAAGATTGCAGGTGATGAGGGCAAATTATCAGGTGCAGGAAAAGTGAGGCTATACCCTTTGGCAGGTTGAATGTGGGTTTTGATGCCTAACGGGTCTAATAGCTTTGGCGCCCATGCACCATTGGCAATGACAAACGCATCTGCTTGAACAGATTCCCCAGAGTCTTTAAACAAGGCGACTTGGTTTGAGGCTTTGGAAAGAGGTTGAACGGACTGAATTGGAGTGCGTGTTTGAATCTCTACACCTTGACTTTTTAGATAGTTAGCAAGTGCAAGAACGAAGGCTTGAGAGTCAATATGCACGTCATTAGGAAAATAAAGACTTCCTAAGACAGAATCTGAAACTAGGTTGCTGTCCAGCTTCTCTAAATCTCTTTGATTCACCAGCGATGAGGTCACACCGTGTTCATGGCAGACTCTGCTAAGCTTCTCTGCTCCTGTCATTCCTTTTTGTGTAATGAACAAATAGAATAGCCCCTTTTTCCACAAAGGAAATTCAAATTCTCCTTCCTGCGACATCTCTAAAAGCAACTTAAGATTTGTAGAAAGCAGCTGATTTAAAACAGGTATGCCTCTTTGCATTTGGGTTGCATTGCAGTTGAGGCAGAATCGCAAAAGCCATGAAATCAGGTCTATACTAGGTCTTGGCTTAATGTAGAAAGGGCTTTTGGGATTAAACATCCACTTGAGACCTTTTGCCAAAATGTCTGGTGTTGGCAGGGGGACAATATGGCTTGGAGCAACGTAACAGGCATTGCCTGCTGACGCTCCAGAACAAACCTCACCTTGATCCAAGACAGACACCTCAATTCCTTTTTTGTGCAGATAATAAGCACAATTCAGCCCAATAATACCTGCACCGACAATGACGACTTTCATCAATCTACTCTACTCAAAATCAGAAACACTCCATGCTAGAAGATTTTGAAAAGAAAATCAATGACTTTAAAGATTTTTAAAAGCTATTGTTTTGAATATTGCAATAATTTGCAGGAAAGGCTCCCCGTAATCAAAAACCCTATCACCAAAGGAAAAAGAGTGTGATTGTACATTTGACCAATCAGTGAGCCTATCAAAGTGCCAATCAGGTTGGAAAGACACCCCAAAACAGACGAGCCAATTCCTGCAATGTTTCCCAATCGCTCCATGGCTAACGCATTGATGTTTCCAAAAAGAATCCCCATACAAAAGTTAGTGATAAACATATAAACAGCAAAAATCGGCAATGGAGGTTGCCCTGAATACCACCAAACAACCCCAAAAAAAACAAATGCTGACAAAGCTATGATTTGAGTTGCCAGCACTGATAACTTGTGCATTCCATAACGCATCACCAGCTTCGCATTGACGACTCCTGCAATCGCAATCGCAATCGCATTGACTGCAAAATAAAGGGAGAATAAAAAACCTAGTTGATACTGGTCTTGCAAAATGGGTCTGGCAAGAATCAAATATCCGATGAATGCACCAAAAGTCAGCCCCAAAGCGACAGTGTAGCCACATGAAGTGCGACTTTTTAAAATAAACAGAGTATGTTGCCAGTTTTGTTTGAGCGAAAAAGGTCTGCGATTTTGTACATGTAAGGTTTCTGATTGTCTCATAAACCAAAACAGTGCAATGACACCCTGTATCATTAGCACTCCAAAAATCACTCTCCAGTTGGTGAAATGACTAATCAGTTGTCCCAAAGAGGGGGCAATGACAGGCACAAGAATAAAAACAGACATGACAGAGGAAGTGACCTTGGCCATGGCAGAGCCGTTGTAAATATCGCGAATCATGGCAACAGAAAGGCTTCGTCCAGAAGCAGCGCCAAGTCCTTGTAAAAAACGTCCCATGAGCATCACTTCTATTCCATCTGCAAGATAGCAGATGAAAGACCCCAGTATGAACACCCCTAATCCGTAATAAATCATTTTTTTACGACCTGTTGTGTCTGAAAGTGGTCCATAAATGAGTAAGCCTAAACTGAAGCCAGCAAATAAAACTGGAATGACCAACTGAATTTGACGCTGGTCAGTCTGCAAATCATTCGCCATGGCTGGCAAAACAGGAACAATTGAATCTATTGCAAAAGCCGCCAATGATGACAAAACTGCCATCAATGCTACAAATTCTTTAGCTGATGATTTAGTAGGAGCATTCATGTTTTTAAAATAATTGTGTATTCAATCCAAGTCATTTAAGCCAATTTCATCTAAAATAGCCTTTGTTTATAAAATAATAAACTTTTTATTGATTATCAAGTTTGACTTCATACTTTGGCATTGAAATTGAATGTCTTTAGTCTATTTAATCCTCCAAACAAATTAGGGTAGATGATGCAAATTCATAGATGGATTTTGACACTCATTTGTCTTTTGATAGTATTTTCAGCACAGGCAGTGCGTGTCAAAGATGTGGCTTCGCTCAGAGGAGCAAGGGATAATCAGTTGACGGGTTTTGGGATTATTGTTGGTCTCAATGGGACAGGGGATTCGCAAGAAAGCCTTTTGGCAAGGAAACCTGTCATCAATGCACTTGAAAGAATTGGTATTTCATTGAATCAGCAAGACATCATCGGTCGTAGTATTGCGGCAGTTTGGCTGACTGCCACTTTGCCCCCTTTTGCAAAATCGGGTCAACGCATTGACGTCACAGTTTCTACGATTGGAGATGCTAATTCATTGCGTGGAGGTGTGCTGGTCATGGCGCCTTTAAGAGGACCTAATCGTTTAGTTTATGCAGTGGCACAGGGTCCTGTCATTGACATTCCAAGGTTGTCTGAAGCGCAGCCAGACCCCATTGACCAACTGCCAGTCAATTCAAGTATGGTGCGTTCTGTCGGAAAGATTCCTAATGGTGCATTGGTAGAACAAGAAGTCCGATTAAATCTCAATAGTCGGACTCGCATTTACATGAATCTCAAAGCACCAGACTTTACCACAGCATTTCGGTTGGAGAAGCTGATTAACCAGAAGTTGGGAGAGAAGTCTGCGCGTGCCAAAGATGCAGGTTCTATTGAGGTCATTGTACCTCATAGTTATTTAGGCAGGACAGTTGAGCTTGTGTCATACATTGAAAATTTAGACATCACGCCAGACCAGCAAGCCAAAGTGGTATTAGATGAACGTTCGGGGACAGTGGTCATGGGTAAATATGTCAGAATCTCCCCCGTTGCCATTTCACAAGGGTCATTGAGTATTGAAATCAAGCCACAAGATGCCCAACCTACACCAGATGGACAGCCTCCTGAACAACATTCTGCTGACCTCTTCATGCTCAAAGGTGGGGTAGATCTTAAAGAAATTGTTGATGGGTTTAACAAAATTGGTGCCTCGTCTCAAGACCTTTCGCAAATCTTGAAGGCGGTCAAAGCCTCTGGGGCATTACATGCAGATTTAGTCATTCGCTAATTTTCTATCAAGTTATGATAAAATTCCCCTCTTCTGATTGGCAACAAATTCAAACGCAAACTTTGCCTTCCCAAAAGAAGCCTGAAAGTCAAGAGAAACTTCAAGAAGCCTCGCAAGATTTTGAGCAACTCTTTATCCAACAAATGCTGAAAACCATGCGTGATGCCACTCAAAAGTCTGACCTTCTGCCAGAATCCAATGGAGAAAAGACGTTTAAATCTATGTTAGACCAAGAATATGCCCAAATGGCATCAAGAACACGTGCTTTTGGTTTGGGTGAGATGATTTATAATGAATATAAGCACTCGGTTAAATAAAAAATTAAAGTTTTGAACGGGCTTGCCGATATTTAGTGTAAGGCAATGAGTTGCCTCTCCGAATAGAAATGAGATAAGCTGTCTGGTTTCTATCTTCTAATTGGAATTTCTTCTAGCATTGTTTTTCACTAAAAAAGGTCTCTATGAAAATTAACTATCAACCACCTACTACCACAACAAACAAGGCTGATGGTGAGCTTGCAAAAGTTTCTAAAGACGGAACGCAAGCCAATCAGACTTCAGGTTCACGTTCTGTGGAGACGTCAGACTTCACCATGAACAAAATTCAAAAGCGGATTCAACTTGAACCTGACATACGTGCTGACAAAGTTGCAGAACTCAAAGCAAGAATTGAAAGTGGAGAATATCAGGTCAATTCAGAGCAACTTGCCTCTAAAATGATTCTGGATTCGCTGCGTGAAGAAGTTTAAACCTCTCTCTTGAATGTTCCATCAATTATGGAAAACTTGTTCAATCAGTTAGTCAACTCATTGAGACAACAAGTCTTGCTTCACCAAGATTTATTGCATCTTCTTACACAAGAATCAGAAAATCTTGGCAAGCATTCTGCGTCAGAGTTGATGCAACTTCATGCAAAGAAGCACCAGAAAATCAGGCAAATTTCAGCAGAAGAGCAACGTCGCTTGGAAATCACAAATGAGCTTGCTCAAGAACTTGATTTGCCAAAAGAGGTGTTTCAAACCATCACCCTTTCCACTTTGCAGCAACACCTT
Source organism: bacterium (assembly GCA_965233585.1). Taxonomy (GTDB): domain Bacteria; phylum SAR324; class SAR324; order SAR324; family NAC60-12; genus CBDDTI01. The sequence goes on along the minus strand of CBDDTI010000747.1, from coordinate 329,404 downwards.
CCTCCCCAGTCAAGACAGTCTTTGCAAAAACTCAAAAAACAATTACTAGAGTTGATGCAACAGATTTCTGACCTTGCCAATCAAACAGCAGAAATTGCAAATGCTCGTCTGAAACCCATTGAAACATCACTCCAATTTTTACAGGAACAACTGCACTCACGTTCTACCTACTCTGTCACAGGAAATCTTGCCCCTTCTGTTTCTTCTTATTCTAGGTTCTCTGTTTAAGCATCGTTTTTTAGAATTTAGTTGATTATTTCCCGCATAAGTTGAAGGATATGACCTTCAATCACTCACTCAAATTACTGAATTGTCAAAAATCTTTACAAAAGAAGGAGAAGCTAGATGATAGATTTTGAATTAACTTGGACGACTGTTTTATTACTGACATCAACAGGGGTCTTGGCAGGTTTTGTGGACTCTGTTGCAGGTGGTGGTGGATTGATTGCACTCCCTGTCTTACTTTCAACTGGCATGCCTCCGCATCTGGCTTTGGGGACGAACAAGTTGCAATCTGCCTTTGGAACGTTCACCTCTACGTTCAATTTCATTAGGAAAGGTGTTGTTCAAGGAAGAGTTGTTTATCTTGGAGTCGCTTTGACTTTTGTTGGTGCAAGTCTTGGCACTTTGGCAATCCAGTTTATTCCTAGCGATCTTTTATCAAAGGTGATTCCCTTCTTTTTAATGGTTGTTTTGGTGTACTCTGTCTTTTCTAAAAAATTGAGTGATGAACAAAGCCAAGCCAAGTTAAGTTTAAAATCGTTTTTCATATTATTTGGTTTATTGCTAGGTTTTTATGATGGATTTTTTGGTCCAGGGACAGGCGCATTTTGGGCAATTTCATTAGTTAGTTTCGCAGGAATGAATCTTGTCCAAGCCACAGGTTTTACCAAAGTGATGAATTTAACCAGTAACCTAGCCGCCATCTTATTTTTCTACTTTCAAGGCAACCTTCTCATCATGGTGGGAGTCCTTATGGGAATTGGGCAAATTTTAGGAGCGTTCATAGGCTCTCATCTTGCCATTCAAAAAGGAGCAGGTTTTATTAAACCTATTTTTTTATTGATGGTTTTTGCAACTTTGGTCAGATTGATTTACGTGAACTTCTTCTAGTCAAATCCCAAAAAATCTTTTTCAAATCAACTCTCATTTCACGACATTCCAGAATGAAAGAAAAATTTTATCAGCATATCCAGCAACTTCAAGACAGCATCACTCAAGAAGTGTCTGCCTTAGATTGCAAAGCAGACTTTCAAGAAGATTTATGGGAGAGAGAAGGCGGAGGAGGTGGCAGAACACGTATCATTGAAGATGGGGACGTCTTTGAAAAAGGCGGGGTTAACATCTCTGCTGTTCATGGACAATTACCAGTGTCTTTGCAACAACATTTAAAAGTTTCAGAAGGCAATTTTTATGCTTGCGGGTTGAGCCTTGTCTTGCATCCAAAAAATCCTTTCGTTCCCACTGTTCACGCAAATTGGCGATATTTTGAAATGTATAATCAGCAAGGAGACGTCACAAGTCAATGGTTTGGCGGAGGTCAAGATTTAACCCCTTATTTTTTATTTGAAGATGATGCTGTGTATTTTCATCAAGTTTGTCAAAACGTCTGTAACCTACATGGCGAAGAATTGTACCCCCAGTATAAAAAACAATGTGATGAGTATTTTTGGAATACACATAGGAACGAAGCGAGAGGCATTGGAGGCTTGTTTTTTGATTATTTAAAAGCAAACGAAACGTACACTTTGCAAGAGAGATATGACTTTGTCACTGCTGTGGGACACAGCTTTGTCAAGGCTTATCTGCCCATTGTCTCCAAACGAAAAGACATTCCATACACTCAAGAAGATGTCAAGTGGCAACAAATTAGACGCGGACGTTATGTGGAGTTTAATTTAATTCACGACAAAGGGACTTTGTTTGGACTCAAAACAGGGGGACGCATAGAAAGTATTTTGATGAGCTTACCCGCTGTTGTCCAATGGCGTTACAACCATCAACCCAAAGAAAACAGCCCCCAGCAAAAACTGATAGATGTCTTGAAAAACCCAAAAGATTGGGTTTAGTTTTGTGATAGCATTGACATACAAAACTTTACGATAAGTATATAACTCCCTATTTTAGAATTTATATACTTGATTCTAATAAATCGGGTGGGGGTAAAAATTCGGGAGTTATATATTTGACTTGACACAACATAAAATCCTACAAAAGTTTTTTGTGTCATTACTTCAATTAAAGGATTTACACATTTGACTCCGTCAACAGATATTTACATAGAGTATAATTGTAATTTCAAAGCAAAAAGTATTGTTGTTTGTACGTAAAATTTAATTATAATCTACAGTATTTTTTTAATTTATCTTTATCTGAAAGAATTTTTTGAATAGTATCCATATATCCATATTGGATAGCGTCGGTAGAAAATCTATTAAAGTTTTTAAACCATTTTACCTTTACTGAGTATCCATTTTTAGTTGGTTCAATGACCGTACCAATACAAGAAATAGTATTTGTAGGTACTGCTAATATAAGAATATCTCCTTCTTTTAATTTACGGATTCTTTGTTCAAATTTTGCATCACCGGACTTTTTATAACCATCTTCCCATATATTATTCTTAATAAATCTTTCTGATTGATCTGTTCCTTCCCAATTTGCACGTGCTATATAATAATCATTAAGATTTAATGGGTGATTACATTGTTTTTCTTGCATGGCTTCGTCTCCTAGATTATCAATTTATATAAATATATTTTGGTATTGTTAAACTATAAGTGATATGCGATATTAAGTTCATTTAATTGAATTGATAGTCATGGTGTAGCAATGAAGTCGTGTCCTAGATGTGAAAGTGAGAAGATGGTTAAGAATGGTTTTTTATATGGTAAACCGAGGAGGCGTTGCAATGCCTGCAACTATCAATATACCAAGTCCTATCGTGGTCAAATCTCACCACAGATCAAAAGAAGAGCATTAGAGTTGTATTTGGAGGGTCTTGGTTTCAGGTCAATCGGTCGTTTGCTGAATTGTTCTCATGTTTCAGTTTATAATTGGGTCTGTAGTTTTGGCGAACAGCTCAAGGCATTAAGAAAGGACACAGACATTGAAATTATGGAAATTGATGAAATGCACACCTACATCCAGTCAAAAAAAACTACTGCTGGCTCTGGATTGCTGTTGATAGATGTGGGAAGCAATTTATCAATTGTGTGCTTGGAAACAGAGACTCAAAAGCCTGTAGGCATTTATGGGACAAGGTCAAGGAAACAAAACCTCTTCAGGTGATGACTGATCACTGCAAGGCTTACAAACAAGTCATTCCCAAAGAAATTCATACATGTTCCAAGGCAGAAACATACACGATAGAAGGGTATAATTCTCTCTTGAGACATTTCTTGGCAAGAATGAGAAGGAAAACCAAATGTTACAGCAAGTCTCTTAAAGCATTACAATATTCTGTTCTTTTGTTCATGGCAAAACGGAATAATCAGCTATCACTTATTACTTAACAATGCCTTATTTATCTTTGTTTTGTACAGATTCCAGAACGTGCTTAAACGTTTTCGTTTCTTTTTTCCTTCGTCATTGCGGGCTTGACCCGCAATCTCAAACTTTCTCATTTTAAAAAAAGGGGGCGTCCTGCTCCCTTTGTCTTCTTGCCTTTGTTTGTTCTTTCGTCATTGTTCACCTTGACCCGCAATCTCAAGAGCGTTTGACGGGAGTTGTCATTCGGAGCGAAAGCAGGAATCCATGCTTGGTTTGGTGATAGATTCCATGTCAAGCACTCAAGTGACTGATGAAGTTTGCAGTCTTGCATTTGGTCATTCCTGCGAAAGCAGGAATCTATCTTCTAACTGCTGATGGATTCCGTGTCAAGCACGGAATAACGGAGGGCGTTTGAGATTCTGTGTCAAGCATTCAAGTGACAGAATCGTCATTGCTGACCTTATGTTTGTGGTGACCGCCTTTGAAATTGACGTTCAGCAAATCTTAGACAGAACAGGATTTCAAGTCCACTCTGTACTAAACAAGCACCAAACATCGGAGTTGTCTAAACTTGTGAAACAAAGTTTGAGGTAGGAAGATTTTACAACTTCCAAACCGATGCAATGTTTGTAGCAACGTTGACCAGATTGATGTAAGTTTCCTGCAATGCTTGGTCAAGGGACATGAGTCGTGGCGTAATAGAAAAGGTTGCATGGATTCCATGTTGCCTGACTAACTGGTAATCTTTACCTAAAACACCTGCAACGGCAATCGTTGGAATGCCCTGTTTTTGTGCCAGTTTCGCAACTCCAATGGGAGTCTTGCCGTAAATCGTTTGTCCGTCAATACAACCTTCTCCTGTCAACACTAAATCTGCTCCCTTGATTTTCTCTTCCAACTGAAGACATCTGCTAATCACCTCAAACCCTGATTGCAGTTGAGCATTGAGGAAAATAGCTGCACCAAATCCCAAACCCCCTGCCGCACCTGCACCCGATTGCTGTCTCAAATCTGAAAACCCATGTTGAACCAAAACATCTGCATAGTGATTGAGTGCTTGGTCAAGGATAGGAATAACTTCAGCAGATGCTCCTTTTTGTGTTGCAAAAATAGCTGCTGCCCCCTTTGGTCCGCACAAAGGATTACTCACATCACATGCCACCTCAAATTGACATTGAGCCATGGCGTCATGTTTTTGAGAGTCATCAATTTTGTGCAAATCCATCAATGCACCTCCTCCCATGCCTTTTGGGAAGCGACGACCCTGCTTGTCAAAAAACTCCCAACCCAACGCTTGTGCCATGCCTGCACCCCCATCGTGAGTTGCACTGCCTCCAATCCCCAAAATGACATGCTTGACTCCGCGATTCAGAGCATCTTGAATCAACTCTCCCGTTCCATAGGTTGTTGTCAAAAGTGGGTTTCGTTCTTCTTGAGCAAGTAAATGAAGCCCTGAAGCCTCTGCCATTTCAATCACTGCTGTTGCTTGGCACAAACCATAACTTGCCCAAACTGGTTTGCCCAGCGGTCCCATCACTTGCAAAGACACCAGCTTGCCACCCATTGCATCAATGACTGCTTGCACTGTGCCTTCGCCTCCGTCAGCCAAAGGAATTTGCAGATAATCTGCATCAGGAAAAACGTGCTGAAATCCTTCTTGGATTGCACGAGCCACTTGTAAAGCCGTCAGGCTTTCTTTAAACGAATCAGGGGCAATGACAATTTTCATATTTTTTCAAAAGAGATGAAGTTATGTTAACATGCGATTTGACAGCGAAAAAACAGATGCCTTATTTTTTATATGATGGATTTTTAGAGGTTGGTCAGACTGCCGATTTTTCAGGAGAAGAAGCGCGGCATGCGTTGCAAGTGAGAAGGTTATGTCGTGGCGAAAGCCTGATTTTGCAAGATGCCAATTACAGAAGGTTTGAAGCCTCTTTGCTTGAAAAGCAACATCACTCTGCCTCCCTGATGATAGAAAAAGAGTTAACCCCTCCCCAAGAATCCCCATTGCAATTAGAAGTGATGATAGCACTTTGCAAAGAAAAAGCACTTCATTTTGCAGTGCAGAAACTGACAGAACTTGGAGTGAGTCGCATCATTGTTTTCCGTGCAGAGAGAAGCCCTGTGAGTTTTTATGCCAAGCTATTGGCAAAATGGCAGCGGGTTGCCCTTGAGGCATGCAAGCAGTCTGAACGTTGGAAGCCTCCCCAAATTGACTACTTTGTTTCACTTGCCGATGCTCTAAAAAGTTGCGAACCTTTGCAAAAGCAGTGGGTGCTACATCTGACCTCATCGCTGTCTTTCAATTCATCAGATTCGTGTTTAAGTTGCAGAGTCATCATCGGTGCAGAAGGTGGATTCACTGATAAAGAGTTGGAGATTTGTCAGGCATCTCGTTATCAAATCATCGGCTGTGGGTCAAGAACTTTGCGTACAGAAACAGCAGCGACTGCCATTGCTGCTCATCTTCAATTTCTCTACGGAGATTTATGAAAACTGGCAAACGATTGACACAAGACTTGATAACCAGCTATTCAAACTTAACAAACTCAATTTTTTGCCTCTTCTACTGTCCATGCTTCAGGGCTAATCAATCCCCAAAATCTAATGGAGTTTGCGTATCAAGTTCGCAATGACGGGGGAATGGGAAAAAGAGCAAACCGTCATTCCGTGCTTGATACGGAATCTCAAAAGAAGAATGTCAACACAGTGAGAAAGAACAAAAGAGAGATTGCAGGTCAAGGTGGGCAATGACGAAAAGATAAGACTGCAACACTCACGTCATTCCGTGCCTGACACGGAATCTATCAGCAAACCAAATATGGATTCAGAGCTTTCAAAAGAGTGAAAGAGGGTACCACAGCCTAACAGAAAACAAGTGTTCAGGATTCCATTGCCTCCAGCTGTGGCTGCAACGAAGCAGATGTGATGACCTGTAACTCTCCAGCTTGTTCTTGAAAAAGATAAATGCCTTCTTCTTGATTGACTTAGAAGCCTCCTTTGAATTTCTTCTTTGCACTGTGAACCTATAAACACAGCGCTTACACTGGTATCTTTGCTTGCCTTTGATCAAACCATCTTTGATTATATAACCATGGGAACATTTAGGACAACTGCTTAACATGTTTTTCGCCTTACTTCTTAAATAACAAGGTGATACAACATCTATTGTAAATTAACAATGCCCAATTTCTTTCTCATTCTGCTCTCACTCTTTTTCTCAAAAATCTGCTGGACTAGTTGTTTGATTTTATAGACTTTAAATCTAAGGAGTTCAAAATGAGTGCAAGATTTGACGAAATTTGAGCAATTTTAAAAGAAAATGCCAAAGGCATACAAAAGCTAACAAAGAAGCAAGAAGAATTTGCGTAACAACAGCAAGAATCTAATGCCAAGTGGAAAAAAGAAAGACCAGAACGCCATGCAAAATGGGAAAAAGAGATGAAGGAAGAAAGACGATTGAGGAAAGAGACGTTTCCTGTCGTGTTTTCGCAATATCAGAGTTTTCAAATTCATCTGGGACTTGCGTGTCAAGGCATTCCAGAACATTTTGTCTCTGATGCCAAAGCTAAGGGGATTTACCTCCTGCAACCTGAAGCAGACCAAATCAGAATCATTGAACCTTGAATGGCATTGCAGATTGCCATAATCTATGACCTACTCTATTGACCAGATGATTCATTGACTGGATTGTTTGGTTTTCATTGAAATAATGTCGGTTATTGTGTAGTCTTGTCTTTTTGTCAGGCATCTCTGCTTTGACAACATTTTAGAAACCTTTAAAATCAAACTACTGGAGGGATTTATGGAGTACCAAAATTTAGGAAAAACAGACATCAAGATTAGTCGGATTTGTCTGGGAACAATGACGTGGGGCATGCAAAACTCTGAAGAAGAAGCACATCAGCAACTGCAACTGGCAGCAGAAGCTGGAGTGAATTTTTTGGATACAGCAGAAATGTACCCCGTGCCACCCAATCAAACCACACAAGGATTGACAGAAGAATACATCGGACGTTGGCTTAAGCAACAGCAACGAGACCAATATGTCGTTGCTACGAAAGTCGCGGGTGTCGGCTTGAGTTGGATTAGAGATGGCGAACCGATTACCGCCAAAGCCATCACTAAAGCATTAGAACAAAGCCTTCAAAGGTTACAAACTGATTATGTTGACCTTTATCAACTGCATTGGCCCAACAGAGGACATTATCATTTTAGGAGGATGTGGAATTATGACCCTTGTCGGCATAGCTCCAAAAACAGGGTTTTGGACAACTTCCATGAGGTGTTGGAATGCTTACAAGGTTTTGTTAAGGAGGGTAAAATCCGAGCGATTGGTGTTTCTAACGAGACAGCATGGGGTGTGATGCAGTATTTGAACGCACATGAACAAAAGGGGCTGCCACGCATTGAAAGCATTCAAAATGAATACAGCTTGCTTTACCGACAATTTGACCTTGACCTTGCAGAAACTTGCTGGCACGAAGAGGTCAGTTTATTGGCTTATAGTCCGCTTGCGGCAGGAATGCTCACTGGTAAATATCAGACAGGGGAACGTCCTGCTCAATCACGAGCCGCTATCTTCAAAGAACATTTTGAACGACTCACTCCAAAATCCATAGAAGCCACTGACGCCTATTTGAAAATTGCTAAAGACCATGATCTAACACCCTCTCAACTGGCAATCGGCTTTGCTTTGAAGAGACGTTTTGTGGGTTCTGTGATCATTGGTGCAACATCTAATCAGCAACTTCAAGACAATCTTGACATGTTTCAAAAGCCGTTTCCTGACAATTTAATTTACGAGATCAACAAAGTGTATGCCATGTATCCTTACACCTATTGAAACACTGACTGCTTTTGAGATATTGAATGTTTGAAGTGCATGAAACGTAGACACTGCTAGCTGGCTATCGCTTCATGTGCAACGTTAGCTGTTTTCTGCAGCTCTCTCTCCAAAAGTTTTCATTAGAGCAGCATAAGCAAATGGTCCGTAGCTAATTCTTTGTACGCCAGCATCAGCCAAATCCTTGTTACTTGGTGCAGTAGGTAATTTGACAATATTGACTGGCATGTCTAACTTTTGGCACAACGTTCTAATCGCTTCAAGATTGTCAAGTCCTGGGACAAAGAAGCTGTCAGCCCCAGCGTCTTTATAGGCTTTTGCTCGCTCGTGTGCCTGACCTAACACGTTGACGTGATTGGATTTGTCTTTTTCCTTGAAGAAAAGGTCTGTTCTGGCGTTGATGAACAAAGAAACTCCCGCCTCTTCAGCTGTTTTGCGAATGATTTGAATCCGTTTTGATTGGATTTCAACCTCATACAATCCTTCACTGCCGATGATTTGATCTTCAAAGTTTAGCCCAATGACCCCTGTATCAATCAGCTTTTTGGTATTTTCTGCTAATAATTGGTCATCTGTTCCTGCATATCCACCTTCAAAGTCAACACTCAAGGGAACATTGACATGTGATACGATTTGCCTGATAGTCGCTAAAACTTGCTCAAATGGAATCACCTCACCATCAGGGTATCCTTGAGAAAGAGCCATCGGTTTACTTCCTGTTGCAACCACTGTTGCACCAGCATCTACTGCCACTTTTGCAGAACCTGCATTCCAAATATTGTACAGAATGACAGGATTGTTTTTTTGATGAAGACTTTTAAAGTGTTCATATTTTTCTTGTCTAGTCATAGTCATATATGATTTAATTTGAGGTTAAAATTTTCAGGACACAAACGAAAGAATTATAATTCGTTTTGTAAAAAATTTAAATACTTTTTTTACAATATTATTAAAAATTGTTGTGCAGTGAGACATTATATTTTTTGACAGAAATATGAAATCATACCAAATCAATCATGACGTTCCAGGGGATTTGTTCCAAATCTACCAAAAGGCAGACCTTCTTGCAGTGGACACAGAATTACACGGTTTGAAGCTGGGTCGGGACCATATCTGCCTTGTACAACTTTGCGATGCTCAATCTAACGTCTGCCTCATTCGTCCCAAACCTGATGTGCCTTTGACAAGATTAAAACAACTGCTTGAGTCTCAAGACACTCTTAAACTTTTTCATTTTGCACTGACTGATGTTGCTTTTTTTAAAACCTCACTCGGAATTGACGTTCAGCCTTTTTGCTGTACGAAAGTGATGAGTAAGGTCATTAGAACCTACACGGACTCTCATGGTTTAAGGCATTTGGTAGAAGAATTTATCGGAGAGCATCTTGAAAAGCAGTCACAGCAAACTGATTGGTCTTCAGAACATTTGAGTCAGAAGCAATTACAGTATGCGGCAAATGATGTCTTGCACCTTGTCCAAGTGTATCAAGCACTTTGCAAAATGATGAAAAACCGCCCAAATCTGCCTTCTGGTAGAAGTTTTCAAGAACTTTCAGACAAAGCACAGGCAGTGCTACCCACTTTGATTGAACTCTTGATTGATGGCTATGGAGATTTGGATAAAGGTTGGCAGACTTCTGTCTTTCATCACTAAAAGATGAATTTTAAAAAGACAAATCCTTAAGATTGAAAAAGAAACCTTAAATTAAAAGATGCCACCTTTTCATGTTCTGGTTGAGCCATACATTTATGATCAGTTTTATGATTATTTGACCCAATATGCCCCTGAAGCCTTCGCATTTCAACGCATTGACTTCCAAAACACTCCTGATGATTTTGAGCAATCTCTTGCTGAAGCTCATGCTATTTTAGGAGAACCTTCATTACAGCCTCACCATCACAAAGTTGCCAAACGTCTGCAGGTCATTCAAACCATTCGTGCAGGTTATGACCAAGTCAACCTTCCGCTTGCCAAGCAATTTGGTGTGTTAGTCGGTAATAACGGAGGTGCAAATGCCAGAGCTGTTGCAGAACATGTTTTTTTGATGCTTCTTGCATGGTTTCGTCAACTAGAGGCTCAACAACGTCAAGTCAGGCAATGTCAATGTTCAAGCCTCAAAGAATGGTCAGCTCTCAAAGAAACGAATCAGGAACTTTTTGGCAAGACTCTTGGGATTGTTGGATTGGGATTTGTTGGTCAAGCAGTGGCAAGGCTTGCTGAGGCTTTTGGCATGACATGCCTCTATTATGACATTGTAAAAAAACAAACCTCGTTGCAGTTTGTGAGTTTTCAAGAGCTTTTAAAACGTTCAGAAGTGGTGACGTTGCACGTTCCTCTGACTTCACAAACTGCCAAAATGATTTGCAAAGAAACTTTAGCACAGATGCGGTCTGATGCCCTTTTAGTGAATACCTCGCGTGGTGCTGTTGTCCACGAACAAGACCTTTGCCATGCCTTACAAACAGAAGTCATTCAAGGTGCCTGTCTTGATGTTTTTGAGTCTGAACCCCTTGCTAAAGATTCTAACCTCTTGCAACAAAGTCGTGTGATTCTCACCCCTCATGCTGCTCCTTCTAAAGAAAGCAGACCCCGCACCATCGCAAATGCCATAGCGAATTTAAAACAAGTCTATGCTCAAAAGCCACTTCTCTACAAGGCTGTGAATTATGAAGACTTTGAAACGATGAAGAAATGAAAAATGAATTTGCTCTAAACTCAACTAAATGCCGTCAAAAATTCTCTTGACACCATAGAAAGGTGTCTTTACACTCAATCTGTTTTTTATCATCTTGATTTAACTTTTTGATTTAACTTTATAAAAATGTTTATGAATATGAAAACAATCGTCAAATTAGGTTTCGGGCTGGCTTTAACAGCTTTTGGAACGTCAGAAATTCTTGCAGAGCAAGTGAAATGGAATGTGTCTTTGTGGGGTAAACGGAGAGGGTTTACAGAGAATGTAGAAAAATTGTCTGAAGTGGTATCTCAAAAGACAAACGGCAAGTTTCAAATTAAACTTCATTATGGGGGGTCCTTTCTAAATCCAGAGAAAACCTTGATGGAATTTCTATTGGAGCATTTGAAATGGCTCAATTTTGTGTGATTTATCACCCTGAAAAAACCCCTGCTTTGACTGTCGGGTCTTTGCCTTTTCTACCTGCTGACAACCTGAACGAACAAATTCAAATCAACCAAGCGGTCTATCAACATCCTGCAGTCAAAAAAGACATCAGGTGTTGGAATGCCATGTTACTGATGCCAACGCCATTGCCCCAATACAATTTGGTTGGTCGTGGTAAACCCCCTATGACAGTGAAAGATTTGAAAGGTATGCGCATCCGTTTAGGTGGAGGAGCAGGAAAATTAGTGAAAGAACTTGGTGCCATTCCAACCTTGTTTACAGCATCAGAAACTTATACAGCACTAGACACAGGTGCGTTAGATGCCGCTGGGTTTGCCCCTCATGCTCATTTGGCGTTTAAGATGGTAGAACTTGGTGAGTATTACACAACCAACCTCAATCCCGGGACTGTGGACTGCCCTGTGGTTGTCAATCAGCAAGCGTTTGATGACCTTTCTCAAAAATATCAGAAGGTTTTACTTGGTTCTGTTGATGAGGCATTAGACCATTACGTGAGCCAGTATGGTCAATATTACACAAGATTTGAGGAAGCGGCTGAACAACGCAAAATGAAGAAAATCACCTACTCTCCTGCTGACTTAAAGTTGATTCGCTCTAAGGCTTCCACCATTTGGGACCAGTGGATTGAAGAAAAAGAAGCTCAAGGAGTTCCTGCAAGGGAGCTGTTGGAGACAGCTTTGAATGCTGTGAAATGACTTCTCTGAAACAAACTATTGAAAACAACTCAACTCTCAAAGATTGGAAAAACATTTGGGATAAAAAATCTAATGTTGATGTTACAACAGAGTTAAGTCTGGAGAAACTTATTGAATTAGGAGGTTTTAATCATCAAGCTGGTGGCTATATTTCTAAAGAAGTTTACATAGAATATGCAAGTCATATCATTCAAAAAGCAAATGATTGGAATTGTCAGAGTGTTCTAGAAATTGGTTGTGGAGCAGGGTTGCTATTAAATTTTTTTTACAGTCAAGGTTATCAAACATTGGGTTGTGATTATTCTCAAGGATTTATCAAAATTGCTCAAAAACTGATGCCTAATGCAAGGCTTTTTTGCCAAGAAGCGAATCAAAAACTGAATAATGTGAGGGTGGATTTAGCTATCAGTCATTCTGTTTTTCATTATTTCCCAAATCAGGATTATGCTTTAAGTGTTCTGAAAAGCATGGCTACCTATTTGAATGATAGTGGGCTGATGTTTATATTAGATGTCAATGATTTAGATTATGAGAAGGATTATATCCAATCTCGCATTGATGTTTTAGGTCAAAAGAAATACAACCAACTCTATCAAAATTTGCGTCATCTTTTTTATAGCAAGGATTTTTTTGCCGAGTTTGCTCAAAAGAATTCCTTTGATATGGAAATTGAAACTCAGCAAGTAGAAGGCTATAGCAATTCTCAATTTAGATACAATGTCTTTATGAAACGCAAATGACCTAAAGGTCTCTTTCATGCAGTATCAAGAATCTTTGACGACCCAACAACCTGATGATGCTTTGGCAAAGTTCATTTGCAAGTGTCACAGCTACTTGTCTCACTTGGAGAATGGATTAAGTTTTTTAGGAGGACTGACCATTTTTTTATTGACAATTTTAGGTGCAAGTCAGGTCATCAGTCGTTTCTTTTTCAACCAACCCATTCCCGGTTATATTGACTTAGTGGAGCAAGCGATGGTCGTGTTTGCTTTTCTAGGCATTGCACATTGTCAGCGAACCGATGGTCATATCCGTATGGAGATGGTTTTAGAAAGGCTCAAAGGAAGGTTACTTTGGGGTATAGAAAGCCTCACTACTTTACTTGCTAATTCTTTGTTTTTTCTTCTCATTTTAGGAACATACCAGCATTTTTTTAGGGCTTGGACTAACGGAGACACGACGATTAACATCGGTCTTGTCGTCTGGCCCAGTAAATTGTTAATTCCTTTGATGTTTGGACTCTTGTTTTTAAGGGTTTTGATTCAATTTTTCGGATATGTGAGACTTGCCATTGACCCTACCAAAACGCCCACTGCTGTTCCTGTCATTTTGAGTGTGGAGGAAAAAGCGGAACAGGCACACCAAGAGACAAAGGAGTCTGAATAAATGGACGCCCTCACCTTAGGTGTTGTGTTCACCCTTGCATTGCTTGTGCTTGTTGTGATGGGAATGAGAGTTGCTTTTGCCACAGCTTCTATTGGATTGCTAGGTCTTGTTGCTATTTTTTCGCAGAAGTTAGGATTTGAAAAAGGCGTTTGGGTGGCGATTCAAATGGCTGGCACCGTGCCTCATTCCAAAGTGGTGACTTATGCGTTGAGCGTCTTGCCTGCTTTTATTTTGATTGGATACCTTGCCTATCATGCAGGTCTGACCAGAGCTGTTTTTGATGCAGCAAAACGATGGCTGGGCTGGCTTCCCGGTGGTCTTGGCGTGGCAACAATTTTTGCAACTGCAGGGTTTTCTGCAGTGTCAGGAGCTAGCATTGCCACAGCTGCTGTCTTTTCACGCATTGCAATCCCAGAACTCTTGCAAGTTGGCTACGATAAGCGATTGGCGGCTGGAGTCGTTGCGGCAGGGGGGACTCTTGCCACTTTGATTCCACCCAGTGCGATGCTGGTGATTTATGCTGTGATTGTAGAACAGTCTGTCGGCAAGCTCTTGCTTGCAGGGTTTTTACCCGGTCTCTTTTCTGCTTTGATTTATGTGTTGTTGATTGTCGGAATTGGATTAGCCAAGCCTCAGCAAGTCCCCCACATCACAGGTTTCACATGGTTACAGAGGTTTCAATCTCTTCCGGGCGTCTTACCTATTTTTCTAGTCATTTTGTTTATTTTTGGAGGGATTTATTTTGGGCTAGCGTCACCCACAGAGGCGGCGGTGTTTAGTTGGTATTGTCATTGCATGTGAGAGTGAATTTGAGGAATGGAAATGAGAAGTTGTCATCATTGTGGGAGTCAGACTTATATCAAGAATGGAAGTTACAAAGGGGTTCAGAGGTATCGTTGCAAGTCATGTCAGAGAGCATTCACCTCAAATGGGTTGAGAATCCCACTAGAGACCAAGCGTCAAGCCTTAGAGATGTATGTCAATAGTGTAGGCATCAGAAAGATCGCTCGTTTTTTGCAGGTGTCTCCCGCTTCAATTGTCAACTGGATCAAAAAAGCTAGAGTGTCTCAACTTCCAAAAGACGCACCAAGTTTCCATGCACAAGTAGATAGTATAGAGATGGATGAGATCTACACTTTTGTTCAAAAAAAAGCCAAAGAGTAGCTGTTTGGACAGCCTATTCTCGTCAAGAACAATGTGTGATTGCCTTTGTGATAGGCAAAGGATTAGCAGCAGCAAAGCAGCTGTATGCACTAGTCAAAGCACAACGAGCTAGAATTGAAACGATTTATACAGATGCCAACTCATGCTATCAAGTGGCATTTGCACAACTCCAAATTCCACAAAAGCATCAGATAGGCAAGGACAACACTCATCTCATTGAATCTTCTAATTCTTCCATCAGAGATAACCTAGCTCGCTTGATGAGAAAATCTAAACGACATTCCAAAACTTTTGACATGCTGGAACACTCTCTACAACTCTTCTTTGACTATAAAAGGTTTGAAAAATATCATGCCAATATCAAGTGAACACTGCCCCCAAAGGGACGGGGCTTTGGGGGCATTGCTGGTCTTCTTTTATGCGTACAAAAATAAAATGAGATGGAAGCAGTTCAAAGAAGTCTTACTTGAGACTTCACGATTGACTGTGATGATCTTCACTTTGATTTGGGGAATTTTGATTTATGTCAGATTTTTAGGATTTTCTGGTGTTCCAGAGAGTTTGGAGAGATGGATTGTGTCTTTAGATTATTCTCCAATGGTCATTTTGATTTGCATCTTGTCGGTGTATGGAGTGCTTGGTATGTTCATGGATGCAATAGGAATGTTATTGTTGACCCTTCCAATCGTTTATCCTAGCGTAGTGGCATTGGGATTTGACCCAATCTGGTTTGGCATCATCGTTGTCAAGATGGTAGAGCTTTGCCTCATCACTCCTCCGATTGGCTTGAATTGCTTCGTTGTCTCTTCAGTGCGTCCTGATATTCCTGTACAACAAGTGTTTAGGGGGTGTTTCCCGTTCTTTATCGCAGATGTTGCAACCATTGCACTTTTAATCCTCTTTCCTCAAATCGTTTCTATTCTGCCAAATTCTCTGTAAAAAACTCTATCTACTTCAAATTTCCTTGAGTGTCTAATTTTACAATCCATATATCTTCTTGACCTGCTCCTTTGTCAGTCGTGAAACCTGCAACAATGTAATGACCATCGTCTGTTTCAGTGAGAGTCAAACCTTCTCCTCCAAAGTTTTTATCCCAAACTTTGTTCCCTGAACTATCTAGTTTTAAAATCCAAGCATCGTTAGCTAGAACCACATAGCCGCCATCACTTGTCTGAATAATGGAATGTACGCTATCAGTATCGCCCTCCTGATCAAATGTCTTTTCCCAGATGATTGTTCGGTCTGTTGACTTGAACTTTGCGACCCAAGCGTCATCGTTTTTCCTGCCTGCTACAACATAGTGAGAATCATTAGTTTGGATCACAAAATCAGCATATCTAGCAGAAAAACTTTTTCTCCAGATGGTGGTTTGACTAGTGGAATTTAGTTTCAACACGACTGCTGATCTTCTATTTTCTGTACCTGCTATCACATAATGAGAATCATTGCTTTGTATGAAGGAAGAAGGTATGATATTCGCCACATTTGCAACCCATTCTTTTGTCTCGTCTGATTTAACTTTTAAAATTCCTGAATCATATCTTTTGGCATCTCCGACCAAAGTTACTGTACCACCCAAAAAGGCATAGCCATTATCGCTAGTTTGAGTGAACTGTTTAACAAAAAAGAATCTTCCTGCTGTAAAATTTTTCCTGGATATTTGCTTTCCTGATGGACTCAACTCTACAAGTGTCATTTCGTCAGTTCCGATCATATAATGACCATTAGCTTTTTGGATAACGGACAGACTATCGTCCCCATACATGGAAACCTTTTCCCACTCAAGATTGAAAGCAGAATCTAATTTGACAACATAAATATCTCTTATAGTACTGGGGGGCAAGTATCTTTTCTTATATCCTGTAATGACATAGCCTTTGTCATTCGTTTGTATCATGTGGTCAGCCCTCTCTCCAGTCTTTCCACCTAATACGATTTCTAATGAAGTTTGAATCAATGGACTTGTGGCATATTGACTATGGTCTCCTTGGCTATCTTTTGCTCTCACCCGGAATAAATAGCTTGCACCTCTCTCTAAATTCTTCAGAGTATATTTGTTTTGGTTAGTAGAAATTTCTTTGTTCCATGAGTCATTTTGCTTTTTGTAAGAGACTAGGTAGCTGATTTCATCTTGGTCAGCGTCTTCTGATGCTGTCCATGAAAAGTCTATTCTGCTATTTGTGATATTGCTTGCGGTAAGAGAGCTTGGCAAAGTAGGTGGTGTTGTGTTAGGCTCATTGTCTTTTTTATCTTCTTTCAAACCTTTGTTACAAGCAAAGAGAACAAAAGACAATCCAGTTGCCACAACAGACGTGCTAATCAAAGTTTGTAAGTTCATTGGGATTCCTCAAATTAGGTAGTTGCAAAAAATTAATAACTTTCGTAGAAAACTTTAAGCTAAAAAATCATGTGTTTGCCATATTTGACATCAATAATTCTCAGCTTGTCTAGCTCAGTATTATCCCAACTGTCTGCGTTATTAGCAACTATTTTTAAAGGAATATCACGTATGGCACATATTGTTTGGTTTCGTCAAGATTTACGGTTGCAGGATAATCCCGCCTCATATCATGCATGTAAAATGGGCGACATATTGCCGATTTATATACACGATACATACAATCCAAAAAATCGTTTCTATTCTGCCAAGTTCTCTGTAAAAAAACTCTATCTACTTCAAATTTCCTTGAGTGTCTAATTTTACAATCCATATATCTTCTTGACCTGCACCTTTGTCAGTCGTGAAACCTGCAACAATGTAATGACCATCGTCTGTTTCAGTCATAGTCAAACCTATACCACCAAAAGCTTTATCCCAAATTTTGTTCCCTGAACTATCTAGTTTTAAAATCCAATCATCATTAGCTATGACCAAATAGCCCCCATCACTTGTCTGAATAATGGTATATGCTCTATCAAGATGATTAAATGTCTTTTCCCAGATGATTGTTTGGTCTGTTGACTTGAACTTTGCGACCCAAGCATTATCATTTTTCCTGCCTGCTACAACATAGTGAGAATCATTAGTTTGAATCACAAAATCAGCATATCTAGCAGAAAAACTTTTTCTCCAGATGGTGGTTTGACTAGTGGAATTTAGTTTCAACACGACTGCTGATCTTCTATTTTCTGTACCTGCCAAAACATAATGAGAATCATTGCTTTGTATGAAGAAAGAAGGCGAGATGTTTGCTACATTTGCAACCCATTGTCTTGTCTCGTCTGCCTTAATTTTTAAAATTGTTGAATCATATCTTTTTCTTCTGACTGCACCACCCCCCTATCAAAGTTGCTGAAGCTCCTAAGAAAGCATAGCCGTTGTCGCTAGTTTGAATGAGCTGTTTGGCAGCAAATAATCTTCCTGCTGTAAAATCTTTCTTGGATACTTGCTTTCCTGATGGATTCAATTCCCAAAGCGCATTAGTGTCAGTTCCAATCACGTAGTGGCTATTAGTTTTTTGGATAACGGACAGCCCCTCGTAGGAATACATGAGAATCTTTTCCCACTCAAGATTGAAAGCGGAATCTAATTTGAGAATATAAGCATCTCTTGTAGCACTGGGGGGTAACGCTCTCCTTTTAGACCCTGTAATGACATAGCCTTTGTCCCTTGTTTGTATCATGTGGTCAGCTCGTTCGCCATACTTTCCACCTAACACGATTTCTAATGAAGTTTGAATCAATGGACTTGTGGCATATTGACTATGGTCTCCTTGACTGTCTTTTGCTCTCACTCGGAATAAATAGCTTGCACCTCTCTCTAAATTCTTCAGAGTATATTTGTTTTGGTTAGTAGAAATTTCTTCGCTCCATGAATCATTTTGCTTTTTGTAAGAGACTAGGTAACTGATTTCATCTTGGTCAACATCTTCTGAGGCTGTCCATGAAAAGTCTATTCTGCTGTTTGTGATATTGCTTGCGGCAAGAGAGCTTGGCAAAGTAGGTGGTGTTGTGTTAGGCTCATTGTCTTTTTTATCTTCTTTCAAACCTTTGTTACAAGCAAAGAGAACAAAAGACAATCCAGTTGCCACAACAGACGTGCTAATCAAAGTTTGTAAGTTCATTGGGATTCCTCAAATTAGGTAGTTGCAAAAAATTAATAACTTTCGTAGAAAACTTTAAGCTAAAAAATCATGTGTTTGGTTGTCATCAATAGCTATTAGCTTTATTGTGGGTCAAGTTTACACCGCCGCCTACATGATTAGCAACTACTTTTTTATAGGTCATTAATCTTGAAATCTAATGTCTTTTAATTTTGAGCTAGATAATTGGTTTGCATAATCTGGGTTAGCCCAAAAAATAAATACAGAGTCTAGTATATAAATCCTCTAATCTACATGTTTTTTATATGGTGTAATCCATTTAATGCTTGCAATCTGGATTGTTTTATATCGACGATTGGATAAGGGTATGTTTTGCCCAGTGTAATCCCCGCCGATTGTAATACCATCGGCGGGGCCGTATATGGGGCGTGGATATAATCGTTACTTAATGCGGACAGTTCGGGAATAAAGGTACGAATATATGTACCATCGGGGTCGAATTTCTGCCCTTGTGTTATGGGGTTAAAAATACGGAAAAACGGACTGGCATCCAAACCACAGCCCGCCACCCATTGCCAGCTGGCAGAATTGCTTGCCATATCCGCATCGCACAAGCAATCCCAAAACCATCGTTCCCCATGATGCCAATGGGTCATCAAATTTTTAACCAAAAATGATCCCACTATCATACGCACACGGTTGTGCATATATCCCGTTTGCCACAATTGGCGCATACCCGCATCCACCATGGGAATACCAGTCATCCCCTGTTGCCATGGTCGAATATATTCTGTATTCGCCCCCCATGGAAAGTGGTCGAATTTTGGCTTAATATTTTTTATCGGTAAATCGGGATTATAATACAATTGGTTATACGCAAATTCCCGCCATCCCAGCTCAGATAAAAATGTATCTTTGTGTTCACTTTCGGGCTGTTGCGATACCATGTGCCATAAATATCGCACTGATATTTCCCCAAAATGAATATGCGGTGCCAAGCGGGAAGTTTGATTCACCGATGGTATATCCCGCCCTTGTTTATATACAGGTAAAGCAGATTGTAAAAATATTTTAAATGCTTTGTGTGCTTGCGTTTCCCCCATTTTCCAATACTGCATAATGGTATTTGTATGCCACGCAGGATGGGTCGGTAATAACCGTAAATCTTCAATATGCGTATGTTCTTTATGTGGGAATATGGATATATTTTTTGGCACAGGTAAGGGCATCGTTGGGGGCGATGCGTTTAAGCACCCCCGTTTATAAAATGGTGTAAACACTAAATAGGGCGTACCATCCGCTTTGGTAATTTGCCAAGGTTCCCATAACAATGTGCCATTGTAACTGGCTACCTGAACAGGTAAAATGCTTTTTAAATATGTGTCGCGTTGGATTTGCCAGGGTTCATAACATCGATTCCAATGTATCGATTGCACAGAATATTTGTTTGTTAAATCGGATAATATCTGTTGTGGATTGCCTGCAAATACAGACAGGCTGCCATGTAAACTTTTATTTAATGCTTGTAGGGCATGGTGTAGCCAAACCTTACTTGCACCTCCCATGGATTCAGTATCGTTTGGATTATATGTATCGTGTATATAAATTGGCAATATGTCGCCCATTTTACACGCATGATACAAGGCAGGATTATCCTGCAACCGTAAATCTTGACGAAACCAAACGATATGTGCCATATGTGATATTCCTTATAATACATCTTACATTATGGATATACTTCTGTACCATCCCAAGCAAAACATCGCCCTGTATCGATGGGGTTTAAACCATCCAGAACGGATATTAAATACTGTGCGGATTGGGATGGGGTGAATAATTTTCCCATGGGCACATTGGCTTGAAATGGTTTTGACAAATTGCTGTCCACTGTACCGGGGTGCAATCCCACAACAATAGCCTGGGGGTGGGTACGGCTCATTTCAATGCTAAGCCCTTTTATCATCATATTTAGCCCCGCCTTAGAAGTGCGATACGCATACCACCCGCCCAAGCGGTTGTCGGATATACTGCCGACTCGTGCGGATAAGGCGGTAAATATCGCCCTGCTGTGTCGTCTTAGATATGGTAAAAAGTGTTTTGCCAACAACGATGGAACCACTGTATTTGCCATAAACAACGATTGCATATTGTGGGCGGATATATGCTTAATGGATTTTTCTGGTAATATCGTATCCATATGTAAAAGCCCTGTCGCTACAATAACCATATCCAGCATTCCTGCTTTGGTACTGTGTTGTACAGCATGGGCAATGGATGTTTCGTCCAAATAATCCATCATGTGATATATGACACCATCGACGGGATTTTGAACAGGGGCACGGCTAAACGCATATATGGTATGGTTCTGCTGGGCATATGCGTATATAAACGCATGTCCCAACGCCCCATTGGCACCAATAATAGCTATATTTTTTGTTGCATATCGCATTGTCTTATACGTTTTACATATTTCTGATATGAATATATACTATTTTATTTCATATATCAAATATTGACACACATACATTTATATAATATAATATACATCACAATAATAATCCTCATAGAGATAAAGAAAGGAAAATCCTATGTTTACATACCATGAAATCGATACGGCACCAGAAGAATCAAAAGCCTTAATGGAAAAATCTGCGGCAAGTTTTGGCAGAGTCCCTGATATGCACAAAATCTTAGCCGAAGCCCCCGCCGCATATGAGGCGTATTTAACGACTATGGAATTATTTGGCAAAAAAAGTACTTTTGATGCCACTGAGCAACAAGTCGTGTTTATGACCATGAATTTTGAAAACAGGTGTCATTACTGTATACCAGGGCATACCATATTGATGAAAATGCAAAAAATATCCGATGATATTATCGAGGCATTACGGGAGGGCACCCCATTAAGTGATACAAAATTAGAAGCATTACGCACATATACCAAGGCGATTATCCAAACCCGTGGACGGATTGGCGAAGACGGTTTACAAGCATTCTTAGATGCTGGATACACCAAACGCCAAGCATTGGAAGTATTGGTGGGAATTGCCGCCAAGACCATTTCGAATTTCACCAATGCCCTTGCCAACACCCGCCTGAATGAAGTGGTGGAACAATACGCCTAGACACATCCAGACGACAGATAATTTTTTGTAAAATAAAGCCACCTTATTATAAGGTGGCTTTGGTATATGGCGATAGTTTTGTAATGAAAAATATAGGCATTGTTAAGTAATAAGTGATAGCTGATTGTTCCGTTTTGCCATGAACGAAAGAACAGAATATTGTAATGCTTTAAGAGACTTGCTGTAACATTTGGTTTTCCTTCTCATTCTTGCCAAGAAATGTCTCAAGGGCATTGTTAAGTAATAAGTGATAGCTGATTATTCCGTTTTGCCATGAACAAAAGAACAGAATATTGTAATGCTTTAAGAGACTTGCTGTAACATTTGGTTTTCCTTCTCATTCTTGCCAAGAAATGTCTCAAGAGAGAATTATACCCTTCTATCGTGTATGTTTCTGCCTTGGAACATGTATGAATTTCTTTGGGAATGACTTGTTTGTAAGCCTTGCAGTGATCAGTCATCACCTGAAGAGGTTTTGTTTCCTTGACCTTGTCCCATAAATGCCTACAGGCTTTTGAGTCTCTGTTTCCAAGCACACAATTGATAAATTGCTTCCCACATCTATCAACAGCAATCCAGAGCCAGCAGTAGTTTTTTTTGACTGGATGTAGGTGTGCATTTCATCAATTTCCATAATTTCAATGTCTGTGTCCTTTCTTAATGCCTTGAGCTGTTCGCCAAAACTACAGACCCAATTATAAACTGAAACATGAGAACAATTCAGCAAACGACCGATTGACCTGAAACCAAGACCCTCCAAATACAACTCTAATGCTCTTCTTTTGATCTGTGGTGAGATTTGACCACGATAGGACTTGGTATATTGATAGTTGCAGGCATTGCAACGCCTCCTCGGTTTACCATATAAGAAACCATTCTTAACCGTCTTCTCACTTTCACATCTAGGACACAACTTCATTGCTACACCATGACTATCAATTCAATTAAATGAACTTAATATCGCATATCACTTATAGTTTAACAATACCAAATATTTTTTGCAAAAGAACCTGTCATCGTAAGGGAATCTCTCCACACATGCAATCCCTAAATCATTGACAATGGATTCCTCTGAACCTGAAATTTATTTTTATGATAAAAAATAAAATGAGCCACTTCTATTGACAAAATCCCTTCTGACAGGTCTTTCTTTTTGCAAAGAGTGTTGGTATCCTGAGTTTCTTTCACATCTTACCCACCACTTCAAACTAACACATTTTTTAAGGAGGTTTCTATGAGAAGATACAGACGTAAGTTTTCTACTGGCACTGACGTTCAGCTCAGAAATGAATGGCTTTTGGACAAAAAGATTGCAGACAAAGCCTCTCTTTTTTGCCTTCGTCTCATTGAAGGTTTGGACATGTATGACTTCTTCGTTCACAAATACGAATCAGAAAAGGTCAGAATTATCAATAAATTGGTAGGGCTGCCATCTATCAGTGAAAGTGAAGACGAAGAGATGGACATCATTCCTCCCTCAGTGGTCAAGGAGTCTGTCCAAGAACTGAAAATTCAAGTTGCTCAAAAACGTCTCAAACTGGAACGCAAAAAACCTCTCAAAACCTACCCAATCCTTGCCAAAAATCTGGCAACACTTCAAGACATGATGAACCTGAATCCAAAAGAAGTAGAAATTTTGGAATGTGCGATTTTAATGGAAAGTGTCTATTTACTCAAAAACATGATTGATTTAATTGAAAGTGATTACTTTGACCATGAAATTTTGCCCATCAAAAAATTGTTAGCCATCATGGTTGATGTCAAAGAACATCAGGTCATCAATGCCTTCAGGTCTGGTTCTCATTTGTATGATTCTAAACTGATGAACATCGTACCCGGTCGTCACGGAGACGGAGAAGAAATAGAATTTATGACCAATGACTTTGCACAAGAAGTTTGTCATTATCAGATTGAAGAGCTTTTGGGTCGGTACATTACCCCCACCCAGCCTGCTCAATTGAAACTACAAGACTACACGCACATTCAAAAAGAACTTGATGTTCTGATTCCTTACCTCAAACAAACGATTTTGTCCCGCCAAAAAGGTGTCAACATTCTGATTCATGGCAAGCCTGGTACAGGTAAAACCGAGTTGGTTAAGACTTTGGCAGAATCTTTAAAAATCAAACTGTTCCATATCAACACCGAGCTACCACAAATCCGCAATGAAAAAATGTCTTCACGAATCGGACAATATCGTTTTGCACAGTCTTTTTTAACCTCCAAAAAAACACTCCTTCTTTATGACGAGGCAGAAGATGTGTTTGTCATCAATTTTTGGACAGGCATCTTGGGCGATAAAGCACACCTCAACCAAGACCTAGAAACCAATGCGATTCCAACACTTTGGCTGACCAACAATGTTCAGATGATGGACAGCGCCACTTTAAGACGGTTTAACATTGTGATTGAAATGCCTATTCTGCCCCAAGAAAAAACGATGGCATTGATCCGCAAACAAGCCAAAAACCTCTTGAGTGAAAAAAGCATCAAAGCGATCGCCTCCCACGGCAAAGTTGCACCATCATTGATTACTAATACTGCTGAGGTGATTCGCACTGCTAAAGTCAAAAATAGCGACCAAGCCTTTGTCCAAAATCTCAACTCTATTTTGAAAGCACAAGGCTATCCAGCCATTAATTTTGCTGACAGCATGCCCGCTGAATACAATCCAAACTTTGTGAATTGTCAAATCAACCTACAACAACTCACGCAAGATTTAGAAGCCAATCCCAATGCAAGAATCTGCCTTTATGGTGTGCCAGGTACAGGCAAAAGTGCTTTTGCCAAATATGTGGCTGAGATCTTAGGCAAGCCTTTCATCTTAAAAAAAGGGAGCGATTTGTTGAGTATGTGGATTGGTGAGTCAGAAAAAAACATCGCCTCTGCTTTTGAAGAAGCCAAGAGGCAAGACGGGGTGCTTGTCTTTGATGAAGTGGACAGCTTTTTACAATCAAGAGAACAAGCACAACGGACTTGGGAAGTGACGCAAGTCAATGAAATGCTTCAGCAAATGGAAAATTTTGATGGTATTTTTATCGCAACGACCAATCTTGTTGACAATTTAGACAAAGCCAGCATCAGACGTTTTGACATTAAAGCAGAATTTAAACAGCTCAATCCTAAACAGATTTGGGAAATTTTCAAAGTTTATGGTCAGTCTGCAAACCTAAAAATCACGGCTGCTTCACAAAAAAAAGTTGCTCGCCTTTTGCATCAGATGACGCCGGGGAATTTTGCCACTGTGTTAAGACAACATCGCTTTAGACCCATTCAGGACATTGATGACTTCATCAAGAGACTGCAAGAAGAAGTCAAAATGCAACAAGATGCTAAAGCTAAAATCGGATTTTAGTGTGCTGAAAGCATGAGAGTTAAAAATCTTTACCAGACTTACGGACGTGGGATTTTCTTGGCTGCATTAATTGGGGCGGCTGCTGCATTTTTAAGTGAACATTATGCCGCACCGATGATGCTTTTTGCCCTCTTGCTGGGAATGGTTTTTCATTCTCTGGCAAAAGATGAACGTTTTGAGCAAGGAATTACTTTTGCTTCCAAAGGTTTGTTGAGAATAGGGGTGGCATTGTTGGGGGCAAGAATTACTTTTGACAGCATTCTTGCATTAGGAATGCCTGCCATTTTAGCAATCTTCGTTTTTTTGGTCTGCACCATTTTGATAGGTTTTTTAGTAGGGAAGTATTTGATGAAAGACTGGCGTTTTGGAGTGTTAACAGGTGGGTCAGTTGCCATCTGTGGAGCATCTGCTGCACTGGCATTGACTTCTATTTTACCAAAGGGTCAAAACGATGAACGAGATACTCTGTTCACTGTGGCATCTGTGACAATGCTTTCTACTGTGGCAATGGTAGCGTATCCGATTTTGTTTGCATGGTTTGGTTTAAATGACCAACAAAAGGGTTTCTTGATTGGTGCAACAATCCATGATGTCGCTCAAGTCATTGGTGCAGGGTATTCTATTTCAGTAGAATCTGGAGACACTGCCACTTTGGTCAAATTATTAAGAGTCAGTGCTTTGCCTCTCGTCTTGCTAACTCTATTGACCATTGCTTCCCAAAGTCAAAAATCTGGCAAATCTAGGATTCAAATACCAACCTTCTTGCTCGGTTTTATAATACTGATGGTGTTGTCTAGTCTTCAGCTGATTCCCTTGCCTCTTTTAGAATTTTTAAAAACGGCTTCCCGTGTTTTTCTCGTCATTGCTATTTCTGCCCTGGGGGTGAAAACTTCCCTGACAGTTTTTGCAGGATTAAGCAAACGGCATCTTTTTCTAGTGCTTTGGGAGACTTTATTTTTACTGGTCATGGCAGTTGTTGCTGTGTTCTTGGGGATTGCCTAGCCGCTTCGTTAGCTTCACAACCAAAATTCTGTTCTTCAAATCTTCAAAGTTTCGTTCATTGCATGAAAGAATCTGCTTTTTCTCAAGTTGCTAGGTCTGCCAACATGAACACGTTGCGGCATCAAGAACGTATTTTACTCATCAAATTGCCGTCTCAGATGTGCCAGTATTACCATGAATATTTAGAGTTTATGGGTTTTGAGGTGTACTGCACTGCCAACATTGAGGAGGCTTTGCAGATACTTGACACCATTGCGATTGATCTGGTCATTTACGATACACAACACAGTCAAGGTCAAGCTGGTCTGCAAACGTTATTAGATTCTCTCCAAAGTGATGAATTTTTGTCTATTATTGCACTCACGTCTTCAAAATCATCTCCTGTGACCGTGCAAAGGGGAGTGTTCTATTCATACCCATTGGCAACGAATACAGATGAGTTTTTTAATGGAAACCTCAAAATGCTCATCACTCTCGTGAAATCTGTCTTGGGAAAAATGAGGTATGTCTTGATTTTGAATGACTCCTATCAAGACCAAATGCTTTGCGAAAAACCTTTGATGAAGCAAAATTATCATTTGTATTCTACATGTAATGGTTACATTGCATTACATGAGTTGATGAATCCTAAAGCAAGGCATGTGGACTTTTTAATCTTGGATTTATGTAATCGTTATCATTCAGGGTTTATGCTATTGTCTCAACTCAAACAAGCTCAATATGTCATGCCTGTTTTTGTAGTCACTGCCTTGGAAGTTGATGCCCAACAAATCTTGGACAGAACGGGGTTTCAAGTCCACTCTGTGCTAAACAAGCATCAAACATCAGAGTTATCTACACTTGTGAAACAAAGTTTGGGGTAGGAAGGTTTTATGAGAGTATTGACTTAAAGAGTGGTGAAAAGATTTCAGAACGTACTTAAACGTTTTTGTTTTCCCTTCCTTTTCGTTATTGCAGTCTTGTTTTTTTGGTCATTGTTCACCTTGTTCCGCAATCTCTCTCTTTTTTTCGGTATTGTTAAACTATAAGTGATATGCGATATTAAGTTCATTTAATTGAATTGATAGTCATGGTGTAGCAATGAAGTCGTGTCCTAGATGTGAAAGTGAGAAGACGGTTAAGAATGGTTTCTTATATGGTAAACCGAGGAGGCGTTGCAATGCCTGCAACTATCAATATACCAAGTCCTATCGTGGTCAAATCTCACCACAGATCAAAAGAAGAGCATTAGAGTTGTATTTGGAGGGTCTTGGTTTCAGGTCAATCGGTCGTTTGCTGAATTGTTCTCATGTTTCAGTTTATAATTGGGTCTGTAGTTTTGGCGAACAGCTCAAGGCATTAAGAAAGGACACAGACATTGAAATTATGGAAATTGATGAAATGCACACCTACATCCAGTCAAAAAAAACTACTGCTGGCTCTGGATTGCTGTTGATAGACGTGGGAAGCAATTTATCAATTATGTGCTTGGAAACAGAGACTCAAAAGCCTGTAGGCATTTATGGGACAAGGTCAAGGAAACAAAACCTCTTCAGGTGATGACTGATCACTGCAAGGCTTACAAACAAGTCATTCCCAAAGAAATTCATACATGTTCCAAGGCAGAAACATACACGATAGAAGGGTATAATTCTCTCTTGAGACATTTCTTGGCAAGAATGAGAAGGAAAACCAAATGTTACAGCAAGTCTCTTAAAGCATTACAATATTCTGTTCTTTTGTTCATGGCAAAACGGAATAATCAACTATCACTTATTACTTAACAATGCCAAAAATTTTTCATCAACGGAGTCTATGAGTTTGTTCATCAATGGCAAGTGGATAGAAGGCGAGGGGCAAGAGCTGGTCTCAATCAACCCTGCAACAAGTCAGGTGTTATGGAGGCATTGCCAAGCCAGTCAAAGACAAGTGGCACAAGCAGTCCATTCTGCAAAGGAAGCATGGCTTGAGTGGTCTTTGCTTGATGTAGCACAACGCATTGAATACTGCAGAAATTTTGTGGCATGCTTGAAAAATGAAGACCTTGCCACACTCATCGCACAGGAGACAGGCAAACCACTTTGGGAGTCCAAAACAGAAGTGTCAGCTGTTTTGGGAAAGCTTGACATTTCAATCCAAGCCTATCAAGAACGCACAGGGTCTCGTGAAGCATCATTGCCTGTTGGAAAATCTGTTTTAAGGCATCGTCCTCATGGAGTGTTGGCAGTCTTTGGACCTTATAACTTCCCTGCTCACCTTCCGAATGGACACATCATGCCTGCTTTAATTGCGGGCAACACTGTTGTTTTTAAGCCAAGTGAGCTGACGCCCCAAGTAGCACAAGCGATGACGCAAGCATGGGAAAAATCAGGCATTCCCCAAGGAGTCATCAATCTTGTTCAAGGGGCAAAGGAAGTCGGAGTGGCACTGGCAACCAACCCTGACATTGACGGGGTGCTTTTTACAGGGTCTCATCAAACAGGTCTGGCATTGATGCAGTCTGTGCGTCCTGAAAAAATGTTGGCACTTGAAATGGGGGGAAACAATCCGCTTGTGGTCTATGAAGCACAAAACATTGATGCAGTTGTTTATGAAGTCATTCAATCGGCATTCATCACATCAGGGCAACGTTGCGTTTGTGCCAGACGATTGTTTCTTCAACAAGGTTCAACAGGTGATGCCATTCTTCAAAAACTTATCAAAGTCTCTTCTTCGTTACAGATAGGACATTACGCACAGCAGCCTGAACCTTTCATGGGTCCTGTCATTTCTGAAGATGCCGCACAGCTTTTAGTCCATGCACAACAGAATTTCCTTGCACAAGGAGCAGAACCATTGTTGCAAATG
The DNA here is from genome assembly GCA_965233585.1 of bacterium. Classification (GTDB taxonomy): domain Bacteria; phylum SAR324; class SAR324; order SAR324; family NAC60-12; genus CBDDTI01. The sequence goes on along the minus strand of CBDDTI010000747.1, from coordinate 300,324 downwards.
AAACACATAGAACATGCTTTTGTCTCTCCTGCCATTTTAGATGTCAGCCAAGTTTTGCAGCCAACTGATGATGAGCATTTTGGTCCTTTACTGCAAGTGATTCGCTACCAAGATTTTGATGAGGCGATAGAACAAGCCAATGCCACTCAATATGGACTTTCAGCAGGATTGTTGTCTGACTCTCAGGTGGCGTTTGACTATTTTTTGCCAAGGATTCGTGCAGGAATTGTCAACTGGAATCGTCAAATCACGGGGGCAAGTTCTGCGGCTCCATTTGGAGGAATTGGGGCATCAGGCAATTTTCGTCCCAGTGCTTATTATGCGGCAGATTATTGCTCATTCCCTGTGGCAAGCATTGAATGTCAAGCACTTCAAATGCCCAAGACCCTTTCACCCGGTCTTTCTTTTTAAAATGCGTCAAATCATTCAACTCTTCAAAATTATCCAATTTATCATCTCTCACCCACTGACTTATCAGAGAAAAATGGCGTCTGTTCAAAAATTTATTTTCTGGCAAATCAGTTGCCGTTTGTCGCAAAATCCACGTGTTTTTAGATTATTGCTATCAAAATCACATAATTGCTCCATTGGTAATAAGCCATTTAAAGTCAAGCGTGATGATTACACATATTTAGCACAGCAAAGAGAAATTCAGAGCATGATAACTGAAGGAGAGACTTGGACACGTGATTTAATTCAAAAACGAAAAGAGAAGATTATTGAATTTGTAAAGGATTTATAAATTTTAAAAATGCCTAAGTCAAAGTAGTCATTTATGCCAACGTTATTCAGAGCTTTTGGGTTAAGGTTTTTCTTTTATTCCAACGAACACCTCCCAATTCATATCCACGTAAAAAATGCAGATGGAGAGGCTAGGTTTGATATAGAAAGTATGACTTGGGTTGACAATAAAGGGTTAAAAAACAAAGATTTAAAGCTTTCTGAATCTTTAATAGAATAAAATAAAGATTTGATTATTAATGCTTGGTATAATTATTTCAAACAATAAAATGATGAATGTATCTAATATCTGGTTTGACAACAATAGTATTTTTATAAAAACAGACAAAGGTATCCAAAAATCAATACCTTTAAAATGGTTTCCTAAACTCCAAAATGCGACAACAAAACAACGAGAAAGTTTTGAAGTTTCACCATTTGGAATACACTGGTCTAGTATAGATGAAGATTTGAGCTTTGAGGGCTTTTTTAATTTTAAAAAAACAAAACAGTTCTAGCATCTTGGTAAATTCTTCAAATAAATTTTCCTCGTTCATTTTTTCCCCTTGTACCTCAACTTCGTTCAGTGACTGCCAGAAAAAGAACAAAACCAAAACTTTCTTTGTCCCTAGGTCAGTAAACAGGCAAGATTCAAGTAATAAATGCAATTTTCTTCTCGCTTTTCATTTTTTCCAAATAGACTTGATTCGGGGTTAGGAATCCAAATCTTTTTCTAGGTCTGTTATTGAGTTCCTAGATCCAAAACCTTCATTTCCATTGAAAAACTCAAACTTTGACCTATGAAAACAAGTGAAGCGAATTTTGACGGACTGGTTGGCATGACGCATAACTACGCAGGACTTTCAAAAGGCAACATTGCATCATTGAAGAACAAGGCTCAAATTTCCAATCCTAAACAAGCAGCAAAACAAGGTTTGCTGAAGATGAAAGCATTAGCAGACATGGGCTTGTTGCAAGGAGTTTTGCCTCCACATGAAAGACCCCGACTTGACGTTTTACAACGTCTTGGATTCACAGGAAATGCCTCGCAAATGCTAGAAAAGGCAGGCAAAGAAGCCCCTGAAGTGCTGAATGCTGTTTATAGTGCCTCGTCTATGTGGGTTGCTAATACCGCCACTGTGTCCCCTTCAACAGACACTGCTGATGGCAAAGTCCATTTCACGCCTGCTAATCTGGTGAATCAGTTTCATCGTTCTTTGGAATGGAGAACGACCCAAAAGGTGTTTCAATCTATTTTCCAAAATGACCAGCACTTTGTGATTCACGATGCCTTGCCTGAACATGCACAATTTGGGGACGAAGGTGCGGCAAATCATACCCGTTTTTGTCAAGACCACAGTCAAAAAGGGGTGCATTTTTTGACCTTTGGTTGCTATTCCCTGCAAAATGGCATTACTCCTTCTCGCTTTCCTGCAAGGCAAACTTATGAAGCCTCTCAAGCTATTGTCAGACAACATGGACTAGATCCCCAACAAGTGGTCTTTGCACAGCATCACCCAAACGTCATTGATTCTGGTGTCTTTCATAATGATGTCATTGCTGTTGGCAATCAGAATGTCCATCTTTGCCATGAAACTGCATTTCTCAACTTCCATGAAGTGCAAGAAAGACTAAAAACGAAGTTAGAAGGTGATTTTTATGTGATTTCTGTGTCTGAAAAACAGGTCTCACTTGGCGATGCTGTCAATTCCTATCTGTTCAACAGTCAAATTGTAACCTTGCCAGATGGCAAGATGGTTTTTGTCGCACCTAGTGAATGCCATGAAGTAGAATCTGTCAAAGATTATTTGGTTGAGTTGGTTGAAGATGACAACCCGATTTCTTGTGTAAAAACTTTTAACTTGAGAGAAAGCATGAAAAATGGGGGAGGTCCTGCCTGTTTGAGGTTGCGGGTTGTGTTGAATCAAAAAGAGGAAAAAGCTGTCAATCCTCATGTTTGGCTCAACGAGACTTCTTTTGCGCGACTCAATCAATGGGTAGATCATCACTACCGAGATAGACTTTCAGCAGATGACTTGAAAGACCCAAAGCTCATGCAAGAATCACAGACCGCACTTGATGAACTCACTCAAATCCTCAAACTAGGACCAATTTACAACTTTCAAAGACTCTAAAAAATATGGATACACTTGAAACATTGAGACAATCTTTTGATGAACATGAATTACTAGCAGGAATCCAAAAGTGGGTTGAAATTGAATCGCCATCGTCTGACAAGCAAGCTGTGAACTTAATGCAAGATCAGGTGGTGCAAGATGCAAAAGAGGCAGGGCTTGACGTGCAACGCATCTCTAACCCAGACTTTCAAGACACTGCTGACACAGTCATTGGGACTCTTGGCGACGTCAAGTCTCAAAAAGGCATTTTGATTGCTTGCCATGTGGACACTGTTCACCCTATTGGCACACTGGCAAAAATACCTTTTCGTGTGGCAAATCAAAAAATTTACGGACCCGGCGTTGCAGATATGAAAGGCGGTGCATATATGGCACTTTACGCATGTAAACAACTTAAAAAACTTGGAATCCAACACCTGCCTATCACTTTTTTTTCGTCTCCTGATGAAGAAATTGGCTCTCATTCTACACAAGACTTGTTGCACCAACTGGCAAAAGACCATGCTTATTGTCTTGTAACAGAAGCAGCTCGCAACGATGGTCAAATTGTCGTAGCTCGCAAAGGCACAGGTCATTTTCAAATCAAAGCACATGGTGTTGCGGCACATGCAGGCATCAATCCAAAAGATGGAAGAAGTGCAATTAGTGCCATGGCTCGTTTGACGCTTGATGCTGAAAAATTAACAGACCACTCAAAAGGGCTGACTGTCAACATGGGATTGTTTCATGGAGGAACTGCCACTAATGTTGTGCCTGAACATTGTGAAGCATGGCTTGATTTGCGATTTGAACAAGATCAAGATGGGCAAAAGGTTGTTGATGCTGTTCACGAACTCATTGCACGGGATTCTTCTGTCAAGTGGCAAGTGGAAGGAGGCATGAATCGCCCTGCTATGAGTGAAACAGAAGAATCCAAACAGCTTTTCCAAACTGCCAAACAACTAGCATCACAACAAGGAATTGATTTAGTAGGAATCCATACAGGAGGAGGTTCTGATGCAAACTTTACTATGAATGCAGGTTGTCCAACCCTTGATGGACTGGGCATTGATGGTGGAGGCATGCACACACTCAATGAATATGCACACCTACACAACCTCAAAGAACGATGCCTTTTGTTCATGCGTTTACTGGCAACACTTGAATAACATTTGAAGCAGAATTATAATCAAAACCTTCAAAGCGTGACAGTTTTCCCTTTGAATGTATTAAATAGTTAACAAGAAAACGACGCCCAAAATCATTCCCTGTTTTAGACGTTTTAAGCTAAATGATGAATAAAATCCAAAAAGAACGTAAGCCTTCTTGGCTGAAAGTCCCGTTTCCCGGTGGAGAAAGATACCACTGGATTAGTGAACAATCCAAAAAACTGCAGTTAAGTACTGTTTGTCAAGAAGCACAATGCCCCAATATTGGTGAATGTTGGAATGGAGGCACTGCGACTTTTATGATGATGGGAGACACTTGCACACGAGGTTGCCGTTTTTGTGCAGTCAAGACGTCCAAACGACCTGAAGCTCTTGATTTGGAAGAGCCACGTAAACTGGCAGAAACCATTGCACACATGAAATTAGATTATGTTGTCTTGACAAGTGTCAATCGTGATGAGCTAGCTGACCAAGGTGCGGGGCATATTTTTGCCTCAATCCGTGCCGTGCGTCTTAAAAATCCGCAACTGTTGGTAGAAATGTTAATCCCAGATTTTCAAGGTCAAGAGTCATGTTTGGATAGAGTGGTGGACTCCAAGCCCCATGTGTTGGCTCATAATTTAGAGACAGTGGAACGCCTCACGCCAACAGTCCGAGATCCACGTGCTACCTATCAACAATCTCTTGACGTGCTGGCATACGTCAAAAGAAAAAATTCTCAAACTTACACTAAGTCTTCTTTGATGCTTGGACTTGGGGAGACGAGAGCAGAAGTGATCCAAGCCATGAAGGATTTGCGTCAAGCACGTGTGGATTTTTTAACACTTGGACAATATTTGCGTCCCAGTAATTCTAGGCTTGAAGTCTTTCGTTACGTCACACCTGAAGAATTTCAAGAGTTACAAAAGATTGGAGAGAATCTAGGATTTGGCTACGTGGCATCAGGTCCTCTTGTTCGTAGCTCTTACCGTGCGGCAGAATTTTATATTGCTAAAAAAATCAGGCAACATGCTGTCAATTTGTAAAATGACAAAAACCAGTTTGTAAAATGATAGAAATCAGTCGTTTTTTGAGAAGCGTCATTGTTGTTTGGTTCTTAATCCCTTTCAAACTTTTTGCTCAGAATCAAGCCCAAGAAGTTCTTGCAATTTGCCAGAATGACCCCGGCGAACAAGAGGCGGTTCAAAACGAATTGTTACAACTCCAAAAACAGCTGCAAAGTTTGCCACGTTCTCCACAAATTCATTATGAAATGGGGCTTGTTTATCAACAACTCAATCAGATAGAACAAGCAAAACAATCATTTTATCAGGCGTTGGCGTGGTCTGATGATTCTCAATTCAACTCAAAAGTGCTTTACAATGTGGGGAATTTAAATGTATGCAATCAAAATCTTGATGAAGCCATCGCCAGTTATCGCAATGCACTCAAACAAAATCCTGATGATTTTGACACCAAGTATAATCTTGCTTTAGCCCACTTTATGAAAAAGCAAGACCAGCAACAAAATCAGAATAATCAACAAAATCAAGACAATCAAAATCAACAACAAGATTCTAAACAAGACCAGCAAGAAGACTCACAAAACTCAGACAACCAGCAACAACAAAATCAAGACAATCAGAACAATCAACAAGACTCACAAAACTCAGACAATCAAGACCAGCAACAGCAAAATCAAGCACAAAATTCAAATCAGCAACAAGATTCCAAGCAAGACCAGCAAGAAGACTCTCAAGATTCTGAATCTGATAGCTTGCAAGAATCAGGGTTATCCCAAGAGACCTCTGACGATGAACAAACGCCTTTTTCTTTGTCAAAACTTCAAGTAGAGCAAGCCTTGAATGCTGTGCAAGAAAACCGCAAAGGATTTGTCCGTAGAATGTTACAACAACAATTAGGCAACCAAGCCCCCCCTGAAAAAAATTGGTAACATGTCTTTGACAAAATCCTATGAAGTGCGTTGCCCCATTCATCAAACCATAGAGTTGACAAGCCATGAGAAAGCGATCATTGACCACCCCCTTTTTCAAAGACTTCGTTATGTTTCACAACTAGGATTTGCTTATTATGTGTATCCCGGTGCCACGCATTCTCGTTTTAGTCACAGCATTGGAGCGATGCACCTTGCGTCTCGCTTGTTTGACCAGATACTCAATCAGGCAACTTGGGTGCGTGATGCTTTTTCAACAAAACAACTTGCTTATTTTCGCCATATTTTAAGATTGGCGGCATTGACCCATGACTTGGGACACCCTCCTTTTTCGCATTCTGCAGAGTCTGTGCTTCCTGCATTTGAACATTTGGACTTTCCTGCCAAGCTCAAATTTTCAAATCAAAAAGGGCAAGCATCACATGAAGATTTTTCAATGATGGCAGTCTGTGCAATGACTCAAGGCAAAGATGCACCACTTTCTGAGCAAGAAGCCTACGACATCTGTGCTTTGATTGGGGGAAGGCAGTTTCTCAACCTGCATTCTTTAGTTCCACAAAATCAGGAACAACCTGACATCTTCCCTTTGCTGAAAAATCTGATTAGCGGAGAAATAGACTGCGACCGCATGGACTATCTTTTGCGTGACGCCTATTATTGCGGTGTGAGTTATGGCAAGTTTGATCTGGAAAGGTTGTTGCGTTCGCTGTCTTGTGTGCAGTCTGAGGGCGTCATTAACTTGGCATTGCTAGACAAAGGTTTGCATGCTTACGAGAATTTTCTGTTTGCAAGGTGGCACATGTTTTTGCAGGTTTATTTGCATAAGACAACCTTACCATTTGACCATTACTTGATACGTTGTCTGCAAGAGCAGGAAACCACATTTTCCATTGATGGCAGTTTAGAGAATTTTCTCAATGCTCGTGAAGATTGTTTGAACGCTGAGCTTTGGAGAAATCGGAATCAATATTGGGCAGGTCGGATTGTCAGGAGGCAGACCATGAAGTTTTTAGTTCAGGTGTCTCCTGATGAAAGTTCTCACACTTTAGAGACTCTCAAGCAGGTCAACATTGAGCCTCTACTTTTGACGGCATCAAGTTACTTTTCAAGACTAGAAAAACACCGTATCCAAGAGGTAATTTTTTTGCAAAAAAAAGTTTATGGCACACTCAAAGAGACGCCACTAGTTGATGCCCTTCGTTCGCTCAAATACGAATCTGCTGAAAGAAATAGATGCTACATTTATTGTGAAGCTAACCAATACGAACGTGCTTGTGAAGTACTGAAGCATGAAACAGCTTAAAATTTGGACTCCTGCCAAGCTGAATGCACCCCTCAAAATTTTATTCAAACGAGATGATGGATTCCATGAAATAGACACACAACTCATTCCCGTTGCATTATTTGATTGCTTAGAATTGAGCAGTCATCATTGCTTGCACTTTGAGTGTTCTGTCAATTTTCAAGAAGCCCAAGAAAGCAACTTGGTCGTGCGTGCCTTGCGTTTGTTTGAGCAAGAGCTTGGTCAGCACGTTTGCTTGAAAATCAAACTTCACAAACAAATTCCTCATCAGGCAGGTTTAGGCGGAGGAAGCGGTAATGCGGCAGGAACATTGATTGCCCTAAACCGCTGGCATGGATACCCCCTTTCGTCAAAAACTTTGTTACGATTAGCACAAAATTTAGGTTCAGATGTTCCATTTTTTCTCTCAAGGTTTCCTTGTCGTGTTCGTGGCACTGGGGAACGTCTTGAAGTGTTACATGATGTTCCTGAATTTCCAATGATTGTGATAAAGCCCCATTTTGCGATTTCTACCCAAGACGCTTATCAAAATTGCTTGCCTGATGCGAATCCTTCCAAGTTCCCTTCTCCTTATAATCTTCAAGATTTTCAAGAGTGTTTCATCAATGATTTTGAAAAGACGTTGTTTCAAGATTATCCTAAACTCAAAGAAATTTGTCAGTTTCTAAAAAGGCTTGGCACTGCTGGTGCATTAGTCAGTGGGAGTGGTTCTGCAGTTTTTGGTGTGTTTGAATCGTATCAAAAACGAGATACTGCTTTCAAAATTTTACAAAAGCAAAAATTTGGAATGCTTTTTTCTACACAGACATTGACATATCATCATTATTGGAGAAGAACATGAAAGCTAAACTTGAATGGGTTCAAAGATTTTTAAAAAAGTGGTCATTGATGGTTTTCATCATCACTCTGGGTGCATGTAGTTCTACCTTTTCAGGAGGTCAGTGGCTTCAAAATGCGTGGGACGGCAAGAAGTCAACACCTAAGGAGTCAAGGCAAAAAACAGCATCTGTTGCTAAACCCAAAAAGAAACGTGCCAAACAACATCCATTACTTGCAGGGGGGCGTTGGCTTGAAGAAGCATGGTCTGGGAAAAAAAGCAGTCGTTCTTATCAATACAAAAAACAGTCTGGAGGGAACATTTGGTCTCAAGACAATCCTCGCATTTCAAAATTCAGGAAATATTATAGTTCAAGCAAAAGTTCTATTGTTCGGGTGTCTTTGCAACGTTCTGAAAAATATATGCCTTATATCATCAAAACCTTCAAAAAACATAAACTTCCTTTAGAGCTTGCTTATTTGCCGATGCTAGAGTCTGCCTTCAAAACTGATGCGGTTTCTCCAACAGGTGCAAGAGGGTTGTGGCAGTTCATCACTTCTACTGCAAAAGAACAGGGGTTAAAGGTGGGTTGGCTGCGGGACGAGAGGTATGATTGGAAAAAAGCGACACATGCGGCAGCTTTGTATCTTGTGCAATTAAAGAAACGTTATCGTGGAGACTGGGAGCTTGTTCTTGCTTCTTATAATGGAGGACCGAACTATGTTGCTAGGCAGATAAAACAACAGAAGACTAGAAACTATTGGAAGTTGAAATTAAGGCAGGAGCCTTATGAATACGTGCCTCGCTTTTTGGCGATGCTTCAGGTGGCGCGTCGCAAATATCCACAGCTTTATCAAATTTGACTCAATCCGCAAGTTGGCTTAACTGAACGTAACGTTTTCTGTGCCATGGCTGTTTGATTTGTTGAGGTAAGGCATTGACAATGTCAGCTGACATCTTGTTGGTGGTTTGTGCCAGATTTTCAAACTCTTCAGCCTCTAGGTCTTCACTCCAGACTCCACTCCAGACAATCGTTGAGTCATAAGCATCAATGAGCTGAAATTTGATCCAAAGAGAGTTTTTGGAATCACACTCCGTGCATGGAAACAATTCATAGTGTATAATAAGGAATTGTTCCACATTCAGCATTTTCGCTACACTTCTTGAAATGTCCATGTTTGAGATATTTGTCAATGTCAACGTCTCCAAATACATTTCAAGTTTTCTTCGCAATTTTGGGTCAGAGGCAATGCGTTCCTTTGCTGCTTGACTTAAAACAACATCTTTGAAAATTGACATTTGTCCAATTTGATTTTCCTGTCTTTGTAAAATGGGTTGTATGATTTTGGGGGGCAAAGGTTCAATCGGAAACGCATGAAAGATGGCAACAGATTTGTCAAGGTGAGGTTCAATCAAAGGCTGTCTTTGGAACGATGGCGATGCACATGCCCCAAGCATTAAGAAAAGGCTTAGCTGTTTAATTTTTTTTAAAATCATGGTTCATCTCAAACGAATTGGTCTTTTTATTGGCAACCTCAAATGCCAGCATATTGCTGCACAAACTCAATCTTGGCTCAACCAGCATCATATTGAGTCAGAGACTTTTACGTGGAAAACTGACACTTCCAATTTACCACAGTTTGACGCCATTATCTCATTGGGGGGCGATGGTGCGTTACTTTTCGTGGTCAAGCATTTTCCTGATACACCTGCATTAGCTGTCAACTATGGCACTATCGGATTTTTGACTGCTGGCAATGAAGATGACCTTGAAAAACTATTGATGGCATTAATTCAAGGGAATTGTTTTTTAAGCGAAAGGGTTTTACTCCAATGTCATCACCCCAAAGGGAGCTTGCATGTTCTGAATGAAGTGGCTATCAAAAATAAGCATCGTATGCTTGAACTAGACTGCTCTGTGGATCACAGGCTGATCCGCAGGATCCGCGGTGATGGCGTGATTGTCGGAACTCCAACAGGTAGTACTGCCTATCTGCTTTCTGCTGGCGCTCCTATTGTGATGCCTGAGGCACGTTGCTTGATTCTAGCAGGATTAAATGAGTATAACTTCAGCTCCCGAAACATCATTTTAAGGCATGATGTTGAAGTAGAAATCAAGATTGATGAATCCACACGAGAAAATGAAATCTATCTGACTGCAGACGGCAGAGAGCAAATTCCTCTCAATGTTGGAGACAAAGTGACGATCAAAGAATCAGAATTGCGTGCAAAACTGCTTTTTCTCAACCGCCACTACTTCTTCACAAACCTTTCATCAAGGCTTGCTTGGTAATCTGCTATCTTTCTAACAAATCTTCAATGGTGTTAGGGAGTAGCCTCACAAAACTTGCCATGGATCTAATGTTCATTTTAAGTGAACCTTCAATGATGACAGTCGGCGTCCCCCTGACTCCATATTCATTAGCAAGAGCATTGTTTTTGGCAATTTGCTCATCAATCCACGCAGCATTAGCCTCTTGACGATAAGCATCAGCCAGCCCAAGAGTCCTCGCAAGATAGTTCACTGTGCCAGGGTCAAACACATTCACACCAAATTTATGATGTGTGTCAAATAGTGCATTTTTGACTTCGTCTGCCCTACCTTTAGACTTTGCAACATAATACAAACGAATGGGGGCATCGCTTTGACCTGAAAATGTGATAGGAACATCAATAAACTCTACTTTCTTTTTGTAACTTTTACGGAAGTTTTTAGAGAGGTTGTGTAGGTTATTGCAATGTGGACAACCAAAGTTAAGAAACTCCTCAAACTTAACCACTTTTTTACTTCCTTTTTCAGGAACATCTCCCAACACCTCATAGTCTCCTCTTACATTTGCGTGAAGAGACCCAACAACCACCAATGATGCGAACAAACCAACAAAGTTTTTCATAGCACGACCTTTGTAACTAAGTTAATAAAAAATACTATTTGACACAAATAGCAAACTAAACAAACCCCAAATTATAGACAAATCAAGAGAAAGAGGCAAGTGTTATCTGTCATAAAAAGGTAACGCATTTCGTACTTCGTTAACGTAAGCAAACAAAATTCCGTACTTGATGCGGAATCTCAAAAAAAGAATGTCAACACAATGAAAAAGAGGAGATTGCGGGTCAAAGTGAACATTGACGAAAAGATAAGACTGCAACACTCACGTCATTCTGTGCTTGATGCGGAATCTCAAAAAACAAAAGTCGTTTGGCAAAATGAAAAAATTAGGAGAAAAAGAGGAGATTGCGGTTCAAGCCCACAATGACAGTTTTCAAAGTGAGCCATGACGAAAAGACACGCCTACAAAACCTCTCAGTCATTCCGTATCTCTCTTTGTCATTCCGCACTTGATGCGGAATCTCAAAAAAGGCGTTGTTGGCAAAAAGACAAGGGAGATTGCGGGTCAAGCCCGCAATGACGGGTTAGTTGTCAAAAGTGAAGGAAAGCCAGCAAACCTCTCCGTCATTCCGCACTTGATGCGGAATCTACCCTAAACAAGGCATGGATTCCTGCCCCTGTTTTCACAGGTGGACGTTCTTTCGCTACGAATGACGGCAGTAGAGAGATTGCGGGTCAAGGTCAGCAATGACGCGGTAGTTTGGGAAAAAAGAGAGATTGCGGGTCAAGCCCGCAATGACTTTTTTTAAGATCAGCAATGACGAAAGGCAAAGTGTTTCAATTCCCCTCTCTTTTTTTCTGTCACTTGAGTCCCTGACACGGAATCCATCGTCAACATCGCATGGATTCCTGCTTTCGCAGGAGTGACGGCAGTAGAGAGATTGCTCACTCAAGGTCAGCAATGACGAAGGAATGGGAAAAAGAAGAGATTGCGGGTCAAGCCCGCAATGACGGTTTTCAAAGTGAGCAAAATCCTCCTGTCATTCCGTGCTTGACACAGAATCTATCACCAAATGAAGTATGGATTCCTAACGTGACTGGATTCCTGCTTTCGCTCCGAATGACGGGGAAACTGAGGGGAATGAGAAAGTTGAAGAAATTGAAAAAAAGAGAAGAGGGGGGTGATTAAAATTTTCTTGAAAACTTTCTAAATGATTTAATCAGCTCATAAAGCAACACTGCGATAAAAATGTTCTTGATGCTATTGATGACTTTAAGCCACCCTATACTTAAACAATCCAAGGCATATCTACTACAACATTTGGTACTTTGAAGGTTAGCCAAAAAGTCATGAGACCAAAACTTATAATTCAACCCTTTGGCAAGATAATCTAATATTTTCATATCGTTATGAGTACCTGAATATGCAATCAGAAATACCATGAAACCTTGCAAAACAAAAATCCAAAATAAAGGGAGCCAAGGCTTTGTTCCATAATAACTAGCAAACTTCTCAAAAAATAAAAGCCACCAATCAAACTTTTTCCTTCCCACACTGTTCCTGTGCTTCTCCATCTCTTTGACATGAAACTCTAAAGCCTTGACTTGGTCATTTTGTTGGATTGCAGAGTGTTTCAAAATTTGAAATGTTTCTCTATTTTCAGATTGGTTAATATTGATTTCGGAATCTGTATAGTCTATGTAGGAAAAGTTAAAGCTCTTTAAATCAAGTTTCATTTCGCCTTTGTTTTTAACATTAGCAAAAATAAATTTATCTTTGACATTCGCCATTTGAAAATCTATTTTTTTATGCCATTGACAATCTCTAAATCCTGCATCTGCTCCAAAAGAAACCATATTGAAATGGGCATCTCCTTTAAATTGCGATTTATCAAACCAAACATTGCCCTTAAATTTTGCTGGATAATCAAATGAATTTTCTGAAGTTTCTTTTTCTTTTTTTTGACAAAACCGAACTTCTTTTTCAAAAGTAACGCGACTAAAGTGAATTGTTTGTTCAAAAAGAGCATCACTAAAACATGCACGTCCTAAAAAAGTAGCATCACTAAAATCTGCACCTCCTGAAAAATTTGCTTTTATAAAAAATGCAATTTTCGTGAACTCAGCATTTCTAAAATCCGCCCCATGCTGAAAATTTACCTCTCTAAAATCCGCACGTCCTAAAAAAGTAGCATCACTAAAATCAGACCCTGAAAAACTTTTTCTTATAAAAGATGCACTTTTCGTGAACGTAGCATTTTTAAAACTTGAATTGCTTGGAAAAGCAACAGAACTAAAATCTGCATTGATTAAAAAAAGACACCTTGAAAAATTGTCTTGTGACAGCCTTGCATCAATTTGGTCTTGGTTTTCAATCAAGTCATGTTGGTGTTGTTGATAGACAAAGAACCTTTGCAAGATTCCAAACCTTTGACTGTCTTCAATTTCACACTCTGTCGGCTGTCCATCTTTTCCAGTGATAATGATGATTTTTTCGCCTAGTTTTGATGTGCCTATTTTCATCATGCCTCCAAGATTAAAAACTCGTATTCTAACATGAAAGATGTTGATTTTTTATGGTGTTCATGTTTTTGGCTGACAATGATTGTCAATGCAAAGAATCCATTTTGAATGAATTTTGAAGTTTCGCGGGTTTGCTAAAATCAAAATTTATTGATAGACTTGGGTCTTTTTCAACATTCTTTCAAGTGAAAAACCATGAGTAAAATCCAAGTTTCTAATCCTGTTGTTGAGTTAGATGGTGATGAGATGACCCGAATCATTTGGGACAAAATCAAAACAAGCCTCATTCTGCCCTACCTTGACATTGACATTAAATATTACGACCTTTCCATCCAGAATCGTGATGCCACAGATGACCAAGTGACACTTGATGCGGCTCAAGCCATTCGGGAACATCATGTTGGGATTAAGTGTGCGACCATCACACCTGATGAAGACCGTGTGAAGGAGTTCAATTTAAAAAAGATGTGGAAAAGTCCAAATGGCACAATTCGCAACTATCTTGGAGGCACGGTGTTTCGCTCTCCGATAGTCTGTCAAAACATTCCTCGTCTTGTGAAAGCATGGTCTAAGCCTATCGTGATTGGTCGTCATGCCCATGCAGACCAATACAAAGCAACCGATGTCCGAATTTCAGGGAAAGGGACGTTGAAAATGACTTTTACGCCTGCAGATGGCAGTGTGTCGCAAGAGTGGGAAGTGAATCAATTTGAAAGTGAAGGTGTGGCGTTGAGCATGTTTAATACTGATGAATCTATTAAAAATTTTGCTCACTCCTGTATGAACTATGCCTTGCAACTGAAGTATCCACTTTATTTAAGTACCAAAAACACGATTCTAAAAACCTATGACGGACGCTTTCGTGACCTTTTTGCAGAGATTTTTGAGGCAGATTATCGTCAAAAGTTTGAAGAACTTGGACTCACTTATGAGCATCGTTTGATTGATGACCTTGTGGCTCAAGCGTTGAAGTGGGAGGGGGGCTTCATTTGGGCGTGTAAAAATTACGATGGTGATGTGCAGTCAGATATTGTTGCCCAAGGATTTGGTTCATTGGGATTGATGACGTCCACGCTGGTTTGTTCTGATGGCAAAACGATTGAAGCAGAAGCCGCTCATGGTACGGTGACAAGGCATTATCGTCAGCATCAACAAGGTCGTCAAACTAGCACGAACCCCATTGCAAGTATTTTTGCTTGGACAACTGGGTTAAAACATCGTGGAAAACTAGACGGCAATGATGATTTAATCCAATTTGCTGAAAACTTGGAGCAAGTTTGTATTGAGACAGTAGAAGGAGGGGTGATGACCAAAGACCTTGCTGTTGCTGTGCAAGAAACTTTAAACGTTGCCCCTGACTCTTACGTCAATACGCAAGACTTTCTTGACACTCTTGCTAAAAATCTTGAGGCTAAGATGTCTTAAACTCCTCCCTCACTTTGACGGATTGGGGTCAAATATCAACTAAAGACTCGCTATGACCATTGAGACAGTTTCAGCAACAGGTTGCTCCTGTTCAATGGTTATCGTGGTGTCTGCAGATTCATATTTTTCTTTTCTGTTTTGAAAGATTTCTAAGGCACGTTGTTCTGGATTTTCCACATTAAGCAAAGGACGGTTGTCCTTTTTCAAGATTCGTTCAGCCAGAATCTCCCACTTCACATTGAGATAAAGAGTTGTTCCAATTTTTTGCATCAGCTTCATGTTCTCTTTTCGTGTTACAATTCCTCCCCCTGTTGCGATGACAGTGTTTTGCAGCTGCTGACAGTCGTAGAGTGCTTGGGTCTCACATTGTCGGAAGTGGTTTTCACCATGTTCCTTAAAAATTTCAGAGATGGTCTGACCCTCTGTTGATTCAATGTATTTGTCTAAATCTACAAATCCATATCCCAAACTTTTGGCAAGAGCCCGCCCAACTTTTGTCTTTCCACAGCCCATAGGACCAATAATGATGATATTCATAATGCTTGACTAGATTGTATATTTGATAGCCTTGAATTGACTCCTCCCCTAAGGGAGCATTGTTGATGAGTGATTCTAGCGATTAAAGCCCAAAGGCAAACTTTCATTTTAAAAAAACTGTCTTTCAAAATTCAACAAATCCAACCTCCTCCAAGAACGATTTCATCTTGATAAAAAACAGCGGCTTGCCCGGGTGAGATGGCATGCACAGGATTGTCTAACTCAATCGCAACACGATGTCGTCCGATTGGTGTAATCGTTGCTTGTTCTCCTTGATGTGCATAACGAAGTTTGACAGTGGCATGAATGGGTTCAGTGATGGCATCAATAGAAAGCCAGTTGACGCCTGCCACTTTGAGCTTTTGCGATGCCGTGTCTTCACGTCTTCCAAGCACAACTTCATTGCGTTTGGCATCAAGTTTGACAACATAGTAAGGAGCAGAGGCGCTAATCCCCAACCCTTTGCGTTGCCCAATCGTGTAAAAAGGCAATCCACGATGTGTGCCTAAAACCTGTCCTGATGTATCTACAAAAGAGCCTTCTTTAATCTTTGGCAGTCTTTTTTTCAGAAAATCACGATAATCTTTTGGCACGAAGCAAATTTCTTGACTTTCAGGTTTTTGTGCAGAAACAAATCCATATTTTGATGCGATGTCTCGTACTTGTGATTTTTCTAAGTTTTCCAGAGGGAACATGAATTGAGCAAGTTCTTTGGAGGTGATGCCATGCAGAAAATAGGTTTGGTCTTTTTGGCGGTCTTTGGGACGACAAAGTTGAATGTGGTGCTTTTCACTGCGGGTAATTTTAGCATAATGCCCCGTTGCCAGATAATCGCAATCCAGCTCATTGACCCTTTCTAACAATAACTGGCTTTTGATTTGACGATTGCACATGACACAAGGGTTTGGGGTCAAGCCTGACTCATAACCGCTGATGAAATAATCAATCACTTGTGTTTGAAAGGATTCTTGAAAATTGAGGACATAGAACGGGATTTCTAGCTGGTCGCAAATGGCTCGTGCATCAAGGGCTTCATCAAGAGAACAGCAACTTTTGACTTGCTTGGTCTGGTTGGGCATGTCGTAAAGTTTCATATGCAGTCCGATGAGGTCATAGCCCTGTTCTTTGAGCAATGCCGCACAGACAGCAGAATCTACTCCGCCACTCATAGCAACAGCAACACGTGTCATAATGTTAGGATTAACGTCTTTGGATTGGTTTGCGGAATTGTTGATTGTATGATGAATAATCTTGATGCTTTCCTTTCTGGGGCAGATTTTGGGTGACTCTTTTAAAAAAATTTAGGTAACGTTCTTGAATTTGTTGATTTTCTTGTTGCTTGGCGTTTTGCTTTTCTGCGTCAATTTGTTCAATGGTTTCAGCAAATTTTTTGAGTTGTCTTTGACGTGCGGCTTGAATGGCGTCTCCGTCTTGTTGCAGCATGGTTTCAATGAAGTTTTTCACATCTCTTGAACGGACAGCTTCTTGTTGAAGAGACAAGGCTTTGAGTTCTGCATAGGTTAAAGGGCGGGGTTCTTGCATAGCCTCTTGTTGAGCCAAAACAGACGAGCCTAAATTAAAAATCACCAAAATCCACAGTTTCAAAAAGATGTTGAGATATTTTAGCATTGTTTTGATTTTTCTTGATATTTCATTTTTTCGTGCCTTCGCACAGGAAGCGGCTGACCCAAACCTGCCAAAACCTGAACCATGCGACAGGCAATTTGGATTGATTCCCAAAAAAAACTATGTTTGCTTCATGCGTAAATATGAATACGATTCACAACGTGTCAATGAAGTAAAACCTAAGACGAAATGGAACAATCCTGCACGGAGGGAACGAGAAAAAAAAGAAGCAATCTATTCTCAAGTCAGGCAACGTCAAAAAGAACGAGACCAACAAGCCATAGAACGTTCCCGTGCAAGAAACGTCTCCAACAAAGGCATGCGTTATCGCATCACCTTTGGCAGAGTGCTTGAACCTCAAGAAGAATGATGGGCTTGAAGCTCTGCATAATTGACCATTTTGTGATAATCAATCAACAACTCTTCAAGACAGTATTCTTTTCCAGTAGCTGACTGTGAAGAGGGTAAAAACTCCACTATCAACTTTTGGAAGAGTTTTTCGTTTGGTTTAGTCATTCGTTCTCCTGCGATTTGCAAGGCGAAGTGATGATCTAATTCTTGAAACTCCCAATCATAAAATCCTGCAATCGTTGCCAATTCAGCCAAAGAAGAATGAGCTGAAAACTCATTTTGAAGACCATGAAAATAATGCACAGTAGCATGGTCATCAAGATAGCCTAAAATATGGAGTGTCCTGTTTTTCCTAAATCGCTCTACTTCATTAATCTGATAGCTGTACAGCTTGATTTGAATCCAATAAAATCGTCCTGAAGTGAGTGTCGTTTTTTGCTGAAAGATAAATAGTTTTGAAAAATCCATGAATGCTGATTGTGTTGTAAGTGAGTTTTCGGAATTTGAAGCAAAAACTTGAGCTTTTGGTCAATGCTTTGCATTTAAGAGATTCAGGTTAATCTTAATCGGAGTCAATTATGAAACTTCCCCAATATGGACAACCCAAACCTGAACAACCGCAGGTTTCCAATCTTACGGCAAAACGGCAAAATTTGCCAACCAAATCTCAAACAACCCCAACCAAACAAGCTGTCACTCTGCCTGCAAAAGTGCCATCGGTGATTATGCCACGCACGTATGCACTCATCATTTCAAGCTATGAAAACGTGATTAAAAATGATGAGCTACCAGATGCGGCTGCCAATCAACTTTCCAAAGCCATTGAAACACGTTTGAGTGAGCTGAATCATAGTGCCATTCAACAGCTTGAGCAACTTCCTGAATTTGAGAAGCTAGGGCTTTCAAGTATTGGAGAACTTGGCGAAGAGTTGCCTGACATGCTTGCAGAACCTGAAACCAGTGATGCTGTCTTGGATTTGTTAAAAAACAACAAATTTGCAGAACTGATGGAATCCACAGAAGCAGTGCATCTTTCTTTTGCAGACATGATGAAGCGTCACGGAGAAGAGAAGCTGATGTTTGGCATGCTTGATACGGTCAACATTGTCAGTCAACCACAACCTAAAGGTGTCGCCATTAGAGCGTAAAGTCATGGAGAGTTATCGTCTTTTTTTAGTCTTAGCATCGCTGAATGGTCTATTGGCAACAGGTTTGGGGGCTTTTGGTTCACATGCTTTGAAAGGTAGGCTTTCAGACTATGCCATGTCTGTTTTTCAAATTGCAAATCAATATCAATTCTATTACACCTTCGGCTTAGCATTGGTTGGGGTATTGTTGATGCTTCGCCCTGAATTGAGCCTGTTGCGTGTGTCAGGTTGGCTCATGTTTTCAGGTATCATGGTCTTTTCAGGCAGTTTGTATATTCTAGCCATCAGTGGAGTCAAGATATTGGGGGCAATCACTCCGATTGGCGGGTTGTGCTTCATTGTCTCATGGGTTTTCATTGCTTATGCAATGATTTACTCACCATCAACAGTTTGAGTCCCCAATCTCGGTTGTGTAGCGAATCAAATCTTGTAGTTTTTGCATAGCATGACCATTTTTAATGAGGTCTCTAGCAAGGTCTATCCCGTCTGCAAAATCCTCTACTTTTTTTCCTAAAACAAGAGTTGCGGCAATATTAAGCAATGCGATTTTAAAAGGAGTGCCTGTGTCTTGACCTTCAAAAATACGCAAAATCATCTTGGCACTCTCTGCGGGGGAAGAAACACAGCATTCTTGCAAACTCCCCCCTCCAAGTCCCAAAACGTTGGCATCAATCCTACGTGAAGAGATAGTGCCTTCTTCCAAGATTAAAAGTTCATTGAGTGAAGTGGTTGTCAGCTCACACAAGCCGTCATCATTGCTGACGACCATGACTCTTTCGTGTCCAAGATTGGTTAACGCATGAATGATTTTACTTGCTGTTGAGGCGTGGCAGACACCAATTAATTGATTTTTAGACCCTGCAGGATTTGCCAAAGGTCCAATCAAATTAAAAATGGTGTTGATTTCTAACTCTTTGCGGACTGTTGCACAATTTGCCATAGCAAGATGATGTTTCATGGCATAGCAAAAACAGAGGCTCAATTTGTCAAAGCATTGTTCTACCTGTTCCACTGTCAAATCAATGTTCACTCCTAATGTTTTGAGAACATCGGCACTGCCACTGACACGAGTGTTACTATGATTACCATGTTTGATGATTGGCAACCCTGCGGCTGCTGCTGCAATCGCCGCACATGTTGAAATATTAAAGGTACTGATTCCACTGCCCCCTGTCCCTGCTGTGTCAATGGCTTCAGGACGCAATTTTTTGAATGCGACTGCTTTTTCCAAGATTGCAGAGATGGCATGTTGTAGCTCTTCAGTTGTAACTCCTTTGGCTTCTAACAGCGCAAGATACGCCCCAGCTTTGATTGGGTTGAGTTTCCCTTCCATCATCAGATTGAGTATTTGACGCACCTCTTTGGGTGCTAGGTTGTGCCCATTCACTAAGGATTGCATCAGATTGTCCATAAAACTCCTTTTAAGTAAGTGATTTGATTATTGATAATTGATTTGGTTCTTGTTGTTGTCATGTTCTGGTATCACTCTTTAAGTCAACATTCTCAAAACAATGCCCAGCCACTTGGGTTTAAAATAAAATTTTCATAACTACCTATTTTAGCAAAGTCAATTTTAAAGTTTTTTTCATTTATTTTTGTGATTTTAACGCTGTCTATTCCTATTTTTCTAAGGTGTTCATAAGTCAATAACTCCCCTTCTTTAAGCAGCAATACTTTTCTCAAAAGCCATTCGGATAGTGCATGATTGGGATTGGACATTAAAGCCTTGCCTCCTTCTTGACAGACTTTGCAACTTAGTTCATTTTTATCAGGTAAAATAAGATTAAATGTGCTATCTAGGGTTGGGAAAAAATTAGGATAAAATTGATATATTTTTCTGGGGATAGGAATATAGACTTCTCCAAAATTTCGTTTTCTTCCTCCAGCATTCCAATGGTTTAAGGCACTTTTCTCTTGTACTTTTTTTTCTCTTGTATTTCTAGTGGCGTATAGCGGTAGAATGACATTTTCTAACCTCGCTTGCTTTTCTGTATAATTGTCAAGTAGTTTTAATATCAAATCATAGGGGTCTTTGATAATGTGTATAGGAACATCTATTGAGTCAGGTTGAGAGTAAAATTTGCGATAAAGTGTACTTTTGGAAAAATTATAAGAGTATTCATTTTCACTATCTTCAAAAAATAAACTTGATTTTTCTCTTTTTATGTTTTTTATAGTATTTATATCTATTTTTTTGTATTCAGTTTCAAATATCTTGATAGAGTTTTCTTGTCTTCCTAAACAATGATAAATAGATTCTTTAATTCCGTATGTTCTATTCGCAAAAGAAATTCTTTCGTTTCTTAAATATGCCAGATTTTTAACTAAATCATCGTTATTAAGTTTTCTCAAATCGTGGCTATGTGTATTAAATTCAGCTATTTTTTCTCTACTTTTATTGCTGGAAAAATGAAATGTTTTTAATCCGATTCCTATTGAATCTAATTTTGCATCATACGCAGTATCCATTCTTGATAAATTCTCTGCATTAAACGATTTACAAAAAATATTCTCTGCTGTTCTATAATGCAAAAATGGAGTTTTACTTTCACTAAATAAGCCTGACAATGAAGCAATACATTGAATATATTTAACATACAAATTGACTTGTGTCTCACTAAAAGAATGGATAATCATACTATTTAAAGAGTTGATTTTCTTTACTTTCCACAGCATTTTTGATTTGTTCTATGGAATACTGACAATATTCTTTATTTATCTCAAAACCTAAGTAATTTCTTTCTAATTCTACACAAGCCAATGCTGTAGTGCCACTCCCCATGAAAGGATCCAACACCAAATCACTTTTTTTGGAAGTGATTAAGATGAAAGGTTTTATTAAAGACAAAGGGAAAGTTGCTTG
The DNA here is from genome assembly GCA_965233585.1 of bacterium. Classification (GTDB taxonomy): domain Bacteria; phylum SAR324; class SAR324; order SAR324; family NAC60-12; genus CBDDTI01. Next base: position 278,959 of record CBDDTI010000747.1, on the reverse strand, counting down.
ATGTTTTTTAAAAGGTTCTATCCCATTTCTGATCACATCTCTATGATGGTTTAATTCTTTTGCTTTATTCAAATCAAAGTAATATTTCCTTGATTTAACAAAATGAAAAAAATGCTCATACACAGGGTAGCGTCTATCTGGAGAATAACTTGGAACAGGATTAGGTTTTTCCCATATAATTTTATTTCTTAAAATCCAGCCTTGTTCTTGCATACCTATTGCTACCCTTTCAGGCAACATCAATAACTGTTTATTTTGCAAATATTTTCCATCAGGCTTTATGATTTTATGTTCTTTATAATGCTTATCTGTTTTTCTTGCGTATTTTCCCTTGTTTCTGACAAAACCTTTTGTACCAAAATACATATCTCCTATATTGAGATAAAAAGAACCTTCTCTGTGTAGAACTCTTTTAAACTCTAAAGTGAATTTTAATAAATTTTCAATGTAGTCTCTTGGGTTTTCTTCTCTGCCCAATGTTTCATTACCATAGACTCTTGCGCCAAAATAAGGAGGACTGGTTAGAATTAAATTTATAGAATCATCAGCAATATTTTGTATTATCTCTAAAGTATCTCCATGAATAATTTTATTATGATATTGATTCTGATTTAATTGGTTCATTGCCTAGCAACTTAGATTTTTCAAGTTTATTGTGCTTGATTGTGTTTTTTGACCTAGCTAGCCTTTGAATGAAAAAGTTTGAGCAAGTCATTCATGTAGGGTTGGTCTGGGTAGATCTGCAAAAAATCAATTTTGTACGATTTAAAAAACTGTTGCAACTGTTGGATAGAATTGTGACGGCTTTTCAAAAAAGCTCCTGTTGCAACAGAAACCAGATGCCCTGTTTCTTGGTCTTTAAAGGTCAATTCTCCAATGTTAGGCAAAGATTGTTCTGCCGAATCTGATGCCATAATAGCTGTGATATGATGCCTTTGTCTCAAAGCAGATAGGTTTTTCTCAAAATCTGTTGCTAAAAAATCTGAAATGAGAAATAAATTTGTATGAGATTTTAAAGAGGTATGTAAAAAGTTAAGACCTACATTTAAATCTGCGGCATGTTGTTGAGGTTGAATTTGTAAAATGGTGCGAATGACTTGCCAAACAGCAACACTTCCGCGACAAGGTTTCAGATAAGCCTCAATTTGGTCAGAAAATGCAATCAAACCCACTTTATCTCCATTATCCATCGCAGCATAAGCAATCACAGCGGCAAATTCTGCGATGAGTTCATTTTTGAAACGTGATTTTGTCCCAAACTGATTGCTTCTGCTCACGTCAATGGCAAGCATGAGGACAATCTCCCGCTCTTCTTGGTATTGTTTGACAAACGGTTTGCCCATTCTAGCTGTCACGTTCCAATCCAAATGACGAGCATCGTCTCCTTCAATGTATTCACGGGATTGAGAAAATTCCATTCCTGTTCCCTTAAAAAAACTATGATAATTCCCTTGCAACTGTGCAGTTGCAATGTGCCTTGCAGTCCATTGAATCTGTCTGGCTTGTTGTAAAAGAGCTGGGTCAATCATCAGTTTCTTTTTTAAAATTTTGGTAGGTTGGGTTAGAAGGCGGTTGAGCGGGAGTGGATTTTAAAAATCTGTAAGACTGTCTTAACATGTAAAAATATTGTTCAGTTTCACGGAAACTTTGCTTTTGAGCTTGCTCAATCAGTTCAAGCGCTTTTTCTATGTCTCCTAGCTGAAAGTAGGCTTCTGCCAATGTGTCTAAATATTCAGGAGAAGGCACAAGTTTGACAGCTTGCGTCGCCAACTTCAGGGCTTCTTTACGTGTTTGGTCAGAAACATCTGGTCGGGTAATCTGAAGCCATGCAATGTTGTTGAGCAAAGAGGCTTCCTGCGGATGACCCTGCAACAAACTTTGAAAAATCTCAATCCCTTCTTCAAATTCACCAACTTCTCCCAGTAACATAGCAAGCCTTGTCTTCAACCACAAATCATCGGCAATGCTTGCATCTTTGTAGTATTGAATCGCCTCAAGTGGCTTTTCAGATTGGTCTGCAACAATTCCAAGAAGTGCAAGAACAATAGCTTGGTTTGGCAAGAGTTTGTTAGCATTTTGATAGTGTTTTCTAGCTGTTTGTAAGTCGTCTTCTTGTTGAGCCATGAGACCATGAAACACCTCGCTCCACGCCGTTTGAGAGTCTGTGTCAGGGAATGGCATCTTTTCAAAAATAGCTAGCCTTTCTTGAAAAGATGTCGTTTGTAACAGATTTCTGAGTCGTTTTTGTTGTTGAGCGTTGAGCCAATTTTGGTCTTCTTGGATTGCCCCCCAATAAAGCCAGTATTCTGTATTAATGCTTCTAAACTCAAGCCCTGCCTTCAAAAATTCTTGGGCTTTTTCCAGTTCGCCAAGGTGAAATTGTGAAAATCCAATGTGCCTCATCACACCTTGATTCGTCGGTTCTTGCCACAAAATCAACTGATAGAGTTCAAGAGCCTCAGCATATTTTTTTTGTGAGAAGGCAAAGTTTGCTTGAAGTTCTAGCGTCACAACATGACCATCTCCCAAAAAAAGACTGGCTTGTTCTTGTAATGACTTGGCTTGAAAGTCTTGATTCTGTTCTAAATACAACTGGTGCAATCGGTGATATGCCCAAACATTTTTTGGCACATCACGAATCAAACTTTTCAGCTCTTTGATGGCTTCTTTGGTCTTTTTTAAGTCCAACAAAACTGAGATATACTCACCCCTCACCCAAAGCAGTTTAGGGTCCCAAAGAGATGCACTTTGAAATAAAGTTGCACTGGATTCAAGTTGTTTTTGCGATTTTTCAAATAGTCCAAAAAGTGCCAAGACCAGTGGATTTTGCGAATGCTTGGTTTTAAGTTGTTCAAAGACAGGGCGTGCGTCATCAGGTCTTTGTTCTAAGATGTAAAACCTTGCCAGTTCAAGTCCTAGAGGAAGGGATTGAGGAAACTTGAGAGTTCCCTGCATCAAGTAAAATTCTGCATTTAAAAAATCTTTTGTCACCCATGCCAGTTGTGCGGCATTTAAAAAATCTTGTGCATGGCTTCTTTCGGTGTTGACCAACAGCTCATAATAGCGATTAGCATTTTTGAATTGCCCAAGCAATTTGTAGCTTGTTGCAATTCTGCGGTAAATTTCGCTATTTCGGTGATGCGTTAAACTTTTTTGTAAGATGGTAATGTTTTCATCAAGTTGCTTTTGTTTAATATAAAAAGTGCTTAATGCTAAGACGACTTTTAACTCTGTTGGCTCAAGACGATAAGCCTTGGCAAAGGCTTCTTCAGCTTCTGCAAATTGACCAACTTCAAAAGCATAAGAGCCTTTTGCGATGAGAAACCAAGTTTCCTGACCGAAACGTTCTTGGGATTGAACAAGGATTTTTCCAAGTTTGTCAAACTTTTTGGCAACGTACAGATATTCGGTGTAAAGCTCAACTGTAACAGCTTCTGTCGGATTCAAACGCAGAGACTCCTCAGCAGCTTTAATGGCAGAATCTACTTGCCGAAGTTGATACCAAACCAGACTTAACCAACGCCACGTTTCACTACTACTGCGAAGTGTTGCTGAACGCAAGAGGTAAGCTAATGCTTCTTGATTCCTCTTTTGCCGATACTTCAACGTCCCCATCAACAGTAAGGCTTGGAAAGAGTTTGGCTTCTCATCAAGAAATTGCACTAATTGACTTTCTGCTTGCCTGACTCTGTTCATGCTGATAAGTAATTTAATGTATTGCAAGAAAATGTCTTGATCCTTTGGGAAACGTTGTTGCAAATCTTGGTAAATTTTCAGTGCTTCTTGACTTGAGCCAATTTGCTGATAAAGTCTTGCCATCTCTTGCTTGATTGGAATGTGGTCAGGAAATTTGGCAGCGGAGTCTTGCAAAGTTTTGATTGCCAGAGACAATGAGCCTTGCTCAAGATAAAAGCGAGCAAGTTGGATATGAGGCAGCCAGTGTGTTGGGTAGATTTCAAAAGATTTGAGAATGCGTTTGAGCCTTTGCCCGCTGGATTCTGAATAGCTGATACTTGGTAAAAGCAGTATCAGCAACAAAACAAGGGTCAAGTTTTTCAATGAGGTCATAGGATCAATAAATTTTTCTGCGATACAGAACAAGTAAGACTTCCAAGACAAAAAAAGCTAGTGCAACCCATAAAAAGACATGAAATTGCTCTTGATATTCGTGATATTCTCGGGTTTTAGCTTCTGTTTTTTCAAGCTCATCAATGGCAAGATACACCTTGTTAAGCTCCTCTGTGCTGTTGACACGGAAGTACTGCCCCCCTGTTTCTTGGGCGATGTCATACAATAATTTTTCATCAAGACGGACGTTGACGTAACGTATTTCTTCACCAAATAAGCCCGGGACTTTGATAGGCGCCCTGCCTTCTGAACCAATTCCAATCGTGTAAATCCGTATTCCCAATTCTTTTGCCGCTTTTGCCGCTTGTAACGGAGTCACCTGACCTGCTGTGTTTTCTCCATCTGTGAGCAAAATCATGACGCGTTCCTTCGCATCAAGGTCTTTTAACCTTTTAGCAGAAATAACAATGGCAGAACCAATCGCTGTCTTTTGACCTGCCATGCCAATAAAGGCTTGTTTGAGCAACTCTTTTAAAACGTTATGGTCTCTGGTTAGAGGGGCATGAGTGAATGCTTCTTCCCCAAAAACTGCTAGTCCCAGTCTGTCATGAGTACGGTTGTTGATAAAGACTTCTACTGCCACTTTGACTGCATCAAGACGTGTAACTCGTTCCCCATCAACCTTTAAATCTAGTGCCTGCATACTGCCTGAAGTATCTACTGCCAGCATGATGTCAACTCCTTCTGAAACAACCTCTATCAATGAACGTCCACTTTGTGGGCGAGCCAGTGCCAAGATGAGAAAAAGCAAAGCCAATTCGCGTAAAGGAAGCCAACGATACCATTGCCTGACTTGATGGGCTTCTATGAGTTTTGTACTAGAATATAAAATATAGGAAGTTTTGGAATATTGGATTTGGAGAAACTTGAGCAAGGGAATCAAAGCAATCAACACTAAGAACCAAGGGCTTTCAAATCTCATAATGTTTGAGGGGCATTGATGTTGTCATCTGATGGCTGGGTGCATAAACGAATCCACTCCGCAGTTTGTTGAGTCATTTGGTCTTTTTCTGAAAGGCTGAGGTCTATTCTAGCATACTGAATGGATTCAAGAAAATTGAGAATTTTTGAAACCCGTTGAATCTGTTCTTGATCAAAAAAACGGGGAAGCAATTCCTTGATTTCCTGTTGGGTCATAGATTCCACTTGCGATGCAGTTTTGACAGCCAGTGCTTGTTTGACCACGCCATAGAGTCTTGCGGCATACTGGGAGTGTTCTAAGGGTTGTTGGGTATCTTCAACTTGTAGTGCGTTGAGACTTTGGAGCAAGATGTCTCTGGCAGAACGGACTGGTTCTGTGTTTGAGCTTTTTTGGCGATTTTTCCAAAACACAAACACTGCAATTAGCAAAATTACCAAGCCAATAGCCCCCCCTGTCAACCAAAGTTTTTGTGACGAATCTTCAATAATGGGAATGACTTTAAAAGGCTTCAGTTGGGGAGGTTCTTGCTGACTCCAGAGAGTTTTGACTGTGAGCTGTTTTTGAGGCAGTTTGGCACTAAACTCTTTGCCTGTGCGGGATTTTGCCAACAACTCAAATGATGGAATTTGATGCTGACCTTCTTCAAGAACATAGAAAATCTTGCTGATGTGCCAAATTTTTTGAAAGAGGTCAGGGTCAACAGGCTTTCCATTCTCAACACTTTCAAACTCTGCCCACGTCATCTGCCCCCATTCTGGTTCAGACAAACTGACTTCTTCAGTAAACTCTATCGTTGCCTCATATTTCACAACCGCACCCAAAGTCGTCTCTTCGGGTGTTACATCAAAAGAGACAATTTCTTGTGCAAATAAACTGGCTGAAAGAGACAAACAAAGAATCAAAAAAGAAAAGAACGGATAACAAATTCTTTGAGGCATGGTGTAGGACACAAAAATCAAGATGTTCACCCTTAGCGAATAGTTCCATCATATCATGGATTTTGAGGTTTCTCTAAACTGATGCCAAATTGCTCATGTGGCAGGGTCAATGTTTCGCCTCTTTGGCATTGTGAGTGAAGCATAGTTTTTTAAATTTATATTTATTTTTATTCTAAAAACAAAAATCCACATCATACTTCTTTGACGTTCCTGCGTAAATTCTGAATCCATCGTCAAAAAGAGTATGAAAGATTCCCCACGATTACTTTGTGAGGCTTCTTTTTTTGAGATTCTGTGAAAAATTTGTTAAAAAACTCTTGTCATTTCAGGTTAGAGGTTTTATATTTTTGACTTTTTAATTAACCACCTTAATTTAGGAGATTCATTTTTATGAAAATGAGAAAAACGATTGCAGTTGGTGCTGCCTTGACGATGGGATTCTCGGCAGCAATGGCAGAAAAGATTCTTCATCGTGGTAACGGTGCAGAACCCGCAACCCTTGACCCCCACTTTGCCAGTGGTGTTTGGGAGAACAACATCATTGGTGACATGATGATGGGACTAACGACTTACAATGCCAAAGGGAAAGTTATTCCCGGTCTTGCAAAAAGCTGGACAATCTCAAAAGAAGGTCGCACTTACACCTTCAAAATTCGTGATGCCAAGTGGTCTGATGGCAAGAAGATTACGGCAAATGATTTTGAGTTCTCACTCAAACGTATCTTGAAGCCTGAAACTGCAGCAAAGTATGCCTTCATTTTGTACCCCATTCAAAATGCAGAGGATATTAACAAGGGAACGAAAGATATAGAGACGTTGGGAGTCAAGGCGATTGATTCAAAAACTCTGCGAATCACCTTGGGAGAAGTAACTCCGTTCTTTTTGGAACAGTTGACACATTACACGTCTTGGGCGGTGCCTGAACATGTTGTCAAAAAACATGGAAGCTCTTGGGCAAAGCCTGGGACAATGGTGGTCAGTGGTGCATTCAATGTTGCAGAATGGGAGCCTCAATCTCATATCAAGCTGATGCGTAACCCTCAATTTTTTGATGCTAAGAATGTCAAATTAGATGTGGTGTACTATTATCCGACAGAAGACCGTCATGCTGAGTTTAAACGTTACCGTGCAGGTGAGCTTCATATTACCAAAGAAGTTCCTTCTGGGCAGGCAAAGAAAATCCGCCAAGAGTTTGGCTCTCAATTCCGTGTGGCACCTTACTTAGGCACTTACTATTACCCACTCAATACCCAAAAAATCAAAGATGTCCGTGTCAGGGAGGCGTTGAACCTTGCCATCAACCGTGAGGTGATTTCAAATAAAATTCTGGGAGAAGGACAAGTCCCCGCTTATAGTTACGTTCCTCTTGGAATCAACAACTATGTTTCTTCTGTGCCTGAATTTGAATTTAAGAAGATGTCTCAATCTGAACGTCTCAAACGTGCGAAGATGTTGATGGAACAAGCCGGGTATTCCAAATCTAAACCGCTTGAAATGGAGTTAAAATACAACACCAGTGAAGCACATAAAAAAGTGGCTGTGGCAATTTCTAGCATGTGGAAGCAAATCCACGTCAAAGTTTCTTTCTTTAATCAGGAGGCAAAAGTCCATTATGCCGATTTGACCAATGGAGAGTTTGAAGTCGCACGTGCAGGGTGGATTGGAGACTACAATGACCCAACAACCTTTTTGGATTTGTTTGGAGACAATCAATACAACTACGGACGTTGGAAAAATGCAAAATTTAATGGCTTAATGACTGAAGCGAAAAAGATGACAAATCTGGATCAACGTGCAGTCAAACTGGCAGAAGCAGAAAAAATGGTTTTGGGCAACTTTGCCACGATTCCAATCTACTACTATGTTTCTGCATCATTGGTGAAACCGAATGTTACAGGTTATGAAGATAACATTATGGACATTCATCGTTCAAGGTGGATTAGTTTGAAGTAACTATTAAGCCATCATCAGAATTTGGTGAATGAAACGGGATAGCTTGTTATGAACGCTTATTTGTCATTTATCCTTCGCCGCGTTGGGCAAGCTGTACCTACCATGTTGCTCATCATCACGTTGGCATTTTTCCTCATTCGCCAAGCGCCGGGAGGACCTTTTGATTTAGAAAGGTCTCTTCCACCAGAAATTGAAAAAAATCTAAAAGCCTATTACAACCTTGATAAATCCTTGTTTGAGCAATACCTAGATTATTTGCTTGGTGTCATACAAGGAGACCTTGGTCCCTCCTATCATTACCGAGACTTCACAGTCAACGAATTAATTGCACAAGGTTTTGGCTACAGTTTGAAACTGGGTCTGTGGTCGCTCTTAGTGGCTTTAGTTGGTGGAATCCTTGCAGGTTCTCTTGCAGCATTGAGACGCAATAGCATTTGGGATTACTTTGCCATGACCTTTGCTGTCAGTGGCGTCGCCATTCCTAACTTTGTGCTTGCACCAATCCTTGTCTTAGTTTTGGCAGTTTGGAATGACTGGTTTCCTGCAGGAGGCTGGGGAGAAGGAGGCTTTCAAGACCTATTTTTGCCTGTCCTGACTTTGGGAACGGCATACATGGGGAATTTTGCAAGGTTGTTTCGTGCCTCTATGATTGAAACATTAGGCTCACAATTCATCATCACTGCAAGGGCAAAGGGTTTGAAAGAATCTATGATCATTTGGGGGCATGCCATGCGGTCTGCTTTGCTACCGATTGTTTCATATCTTGGTCCTGCGTCCGTTGGGATTATCACAGGTTCACTGGTGATTGAACAAATTTTTTCTCTGCCGGGCATCGGGCGCTATTTCATTCAAGCGGCATTAGCAAGAGATTACACATTGGTCATGGGAACAGTTGTTTTTTATGGCGCCTTGATCATCTTTGCCAATTTAATTGTTGACATTGCTTATGGTTGGCTTGACCCTAAAATTAGAGTGTCCCAGACATGAGACAAGACTTATCAATCCGTGCAGGTGAAAGTCTAACTCAAGCCTCCATCAGACGTTTACTTAAAAATCGCCCTGCTGTCATCAGTGGGGTCATTCTCATCTTTTTAATCCTCATTTCAATTCTAGGTCCTTGGCTTTCTCCAAATGACTTAGACTCTGTGTTCTGGGACTATCTGCAAGCCCCTCCAACTCTGGAACAATCCCTTTTCTTTGGTACAGATCCAAATGGTAGAGATTTATTTGTGAGGACTCTTTTTGGTGGCAGAGTCAGTTTATCTGTTGCTTTTGCTGCAACAGTGGTGGCATTCATTGTTGGTGTGCTTTATGGAGCGATTTCAGGATATGTTGGGGGCAAAACTGATGCAATGATGATGCGACTTGTGGACATTATTTATGCCATGCCATTTATGTTTGTCATCATCTTGTTGGTTGTTGCTTTTGGACGCTCTATTGTGTTGATTTATCTTGCGTTGGGTCTAGTAGAATGGCTTGACATGGCAAGAATTGTCAGGGGGCAAGCATTGGTCTTGAGAAAACGTGAGTTTGTCATGTCTGCTCAAGCGATGGGAGTTGGGCATTTGAGTATTTTGAGAAGACACATCATTCCAAATATGATTGGTCCTATCATTGTTTATATGACCTTGACGATTCCTAAAGTCATTTTAATTGAATCATTCTTGAGCTTTTTGGGATTAGGAGTGCAAGAACCTGAAACCAGCTGGGGGATTCTGATTGCCGAGGGGACTGCCATGATGGAGATTGCCCCGTGGATGCTCGTTTTTCCTTCTGTTTTTCTAGTGGTCACTATCTTTGCTTTCAACCATCTCGGAGATGGGCTTCGTGATGCTTTTGACCCCAAAACAAAATAAATTTTGGACGTTTGATGATGCTCTGAAAAAAGTCGCAGGTGTCCTTAATTTTATCTTTAAAATCAATATTTAATGAAGAAACTAGGCACTCAAATAGAGTTTGACAAGCTGTGGAATGGTGCAGGGGTAGAGAAGGTTTATTATCAACAGGCTCATCATCTTTCAAAGTTGATGCAAGTAAAAGATGCAGAGAGAAGTTTTTGCACTTTGCTTTTGCTACTCTATGCCAAACGTTCGCAAGGTCAAATTCATTTAGAGTTTGAACAAACTCTTCTTTTGAAAGAATTGCAGTCTTATTGTGACTCTCATCTTCTTCAAAATCAGCAGGAGATTCATCAGGAAACTCAACGAAGTCAAGACCAGCTTCAAGCATTTGCAAAATCTTATGCAGAAAAAGAAATCAATCTGCTTTTTAGAGATTGGAAAAAAGGTTTGTTCCAAGAAATGATTGGAGAACGAGGCAAACCTTTGGTATTAAAAGCAGACAAAATTTATTTGCAACGAGATTTTAGAAATCAGCAAATCATTGAAGAATCTATCCAAAAGCTAGCTTCTCAGACCATTCGGCAAAACTGGCAAGATGTGCAAAAAGTCTGGTCTGATATTTTGGAACGTCATGCTGTACGTCATAGTTCCAAAAAAGAAATTGATTTTTCAAAAGATCAGAAACAAGCCCTTGCACAAACATTATTGATGCCTGTTTCTATCATCACAGGTGGACCAGGCACAGGCAAAACGTCCGTTGCCGTGAATCTTTTGCGGTTGCTCAAACGTTTGAAACAACTTGGAAAGTTCGCTCTTGCTACTCCAACTGGCAAAGCAGGGCAGAGGCTATTTGAATCAGTGAGGCAGTCACTGGATTCTATTGAAAATCCCACAGCAGATGATAAAAATCTTCAATCAGAATTGCAACCTGCCAGCACTTTGCATCGCTTGTTAGGTTATTCTGTCAAAAAATCAAGTTTTTTAAAGAATCAATGGAATCCGTTAAAATTTGACACCTTGATTATTGACGAAGTCTCTATGATTGATTTGGAAATGATGGCAAGGCTTTTAGACGCTTGCCAAAAAGGGACGAGAGTCATTTTACTGGGTGATGCAGACCAACTTCCCCCCGTTGGTGCAGGTAGACCGTTAGAGCAACTTTTACAGCGTGCTGGTAGTTTGAGTCAAGAAGAGATGAAGCAGTTTTGCCAAATTGACCCAAGCCTTTTTCAAGATGTGACATATTCTGGAAGTGCTGCAATTCAAGGGCTTGTTCAACAAAATCTTGTCAAAAGCCATCGTCAAGAAGATGAGGGTAAGTTTGTTTACGAACTGGCTTGTCGGTGGAATGAAACAAAGACTAAAAAAACATCAGATGCAAAAGAATTGTTTGAAGGAATCAACGAGATTCAACAACTGACTGAACATCAATGGCAAGGAGTGGCATTGTACGAATGTGACTTGAACCATGATGAATTGTTGAAGTTTGCAAAATTCTGGTCTGAGCAATCTCCTAAAGAACAATTTGCATCACAAGTTTTGACGTTGCATCGCGAAGGCACATGGGGTGTAGAAGGTTTAAATGGGCAATTTGCAAAGCATTATTTACCGAGGGGGTCGCTTGTTGGTGCTAAAATCATGGTCACAAAAAATGATTATGTGCATAGTATTTTTAATGGCGACCAAGGGATTTGTGTCAAAAAAAATGAGGAGTTGCATTTTGAATTTGAAGGGGGACGTTTGGTCAAAGAGCAAGAATTGTCAGGTTGGGAGCTTGCTTATGCCATCACCGTCCATAAAAGTCAAGGTTCAGAGTATGAGCATGTTGCCATCATTCTACCTGACCAAATGAGTCCTATTTTTACAAGAAACGCATTATACACTGCATTGACTCGTGCTAAAAAATCTGTCCTTTTGATTGGCTCCAAGCAGTGCATTCCTGATGTGTTAAAACCTGAGCTTCAATGAAAAATGACTTGCTATCTTTCATAGCAACTGATAGACTGACTTCCTTCACTTCTTCAAAAAACGTTGGGGGTGGTGCTGATGGCACCTGAGATGATACCCTTAGAACCTGATCTGGATCATACCAGCGAAGGGAAATGTTGACGCCTCTCCTCCCCTCATTTTTTGAAGTCATTTTTTATTTCAAAAGGAGAAATTATGTCTTTCAAAAAATTCTTAAAATCCTGCATTTCTGTTTTCATCAGCACAACCCCCATCTTTGCACAAAGTTTGGTAGTTTATACTTATGATTCATTCAATTCAAAGTGGGGACCAGGTCCTGTGGTCTTTAAAAATTTTGAAAAGGAATGCGATTGTCAAGTCAAAGTGGTTGCTCCCGGTGATGCAGGCACTGTGTTAAGTCGTGTCATTTTAGAAAAGAACAAGCCCAAAGCAGATATTTTGCTTGGAATTAGTGACAGTCAGCTGGCATTGTCGTTTCAGCATCAAATTTGGCAGCCGTACCAGTCCAAACATTTAGGCAAATTAAGGCAAGATTTACTTTTAGACAAACAACATCGCATCACCCCTTATGACTTTGGATACATTGCTTTTGTCTATGATTCTCAAACTTTACCTGAACCACCCAAAAGTTTGGAAGAGTTAACAGACCCTAAATTCAAGGGAAAAATCGTGATTCCAAGTGCCAAGACTTCTTCACCGGGATTGTCTTTGCTCCATTGGACAATTCAAGTGTATGGTCAAGATGGATTTCTTGACTACTGGAGTCGGCTTGCTCCCAATTTACTGACGGTCACAGATGGCTGGTCTTCTGCTTATGGAATGTTTCAGAAAGGTGAGGCACCCATTGTGTTAAGCTATGTGACAAGCCCTGCGTATCACTTGGAAAACGAACAAACAGAACGTTACAAGGCGATGTCATTTCAGCAAGGCTTGTATCGTCAAATTGAATTTGCAGGAATTATCAAAGGCACAAAAAACGAGAAATTAGCCCAGCAATTCATTGACTTTATGCTGACTAAACCATTTCAAAGTGTCATTCCTACCACCAACTGGATGTACCCTGCTGTAAAACAAATTGAACTGCCCGAATCTTTTCGCATTGCTCCCATGCCCCAAAAAAGTTTGATGCTCAATTACCAAAACATCGCTCAACATAATAAAAAATGGGTCAAAGACTGGACTCGCACCATGAGTCAGTAAAAAATAGTGTTGAACATACAAGCAATTTAGTGATAGACTGACGGGTTTTGGTTTGAAAATTCTCATCACTTTTTAGAGGAAATCAGTTATGTTACAAGGTCTTTTAGGTCGTAAAATTGGTATGACACAAATTTTTGAAGAAAATGGCACAGTGATTCCTGTGACTGTTTTGCAAGCAGGTCCTGTGACTGTTGTGCAACGTAAAACCACAGAAAAAGAAGGCTATGAAAGCGTCCAAGTGGGGTTTGAAGACATTGCAGAACGCAAGGTCAACAAGGCACTCAAAGGGCATTTCAAAGATCAAAAGTTATGCCGCTTTCTTAAAGAGTTCCGTGTGGAAGATGCTCATGCTATTGAAGTCGGACAAGTATTTGATACCAGTCTTTTTGCAGAAGGAGACAAAGTGGCGGTCACAGGAACAACCAAAGGTCGTGGGTTTTCAGGCGTGATGAAACGGCATGGCTTTGGTGGACAACCTGCAAGTCATGGACACAGAGGACACAGAGGGACAGGAAGTATTGGACAATGCGCCCAGCCTTCACGTGTCTTCAAAGGTAAAAAGATGCCCGGACGCTATGGAAACTCCAAACAAACAACGCTCGGCTTAAAAATTGTCAAAATCCTACCTCAAGAACATTTAATTCTTGTCAAAGGTGCGGTCCCCGGTAAAAATGGCGGACTCATCTCCATCAAAAAATCCAACCGCTAAATCCAAACTTTAATTCGTTAGCGTCCTCAGTTCTCCAACAAACCAACCCAGCAAGCTGGCACTTGCCAGATGTTGGGGGTGTTAGGTATGAGAAAAAATTTCTCTTGACAACAGTAGTGAGTTGTAGGATAATCCTCAACGTCTTCTGAAAAGAAGGCTGAGAGGTCTGGTAAGACCAAAGAGCTAATTTGAAGTTGAAAAACTTCAAAATCCCAAATAAGGCTGAAAAGTTCCGCTTGTACCTCGCCAGATTCTCTTAAATTGCTTGCTGTGGTCACACCATAGTTGTTTTATTTAAATTTAATTAGGAGAACTCTTTATGAAAGACCAAACTGTTACAATTAAGACTGAGTGTTTTTGTATACAAGAACATGCTAGAATCAACAAAGTCTTAGCCACAATCAATGCCAAAAACCTTGCAAAACTCATAGATGTTGTAGGTTTAACTGCAAACCCAAGAAAATCCAAAAAGAATAAGGTCACAACTGCTATTTGTGAGACTCTAAAAACTTCACCAGAAGACTTTAGGTTTAAGAGCAAAGGCATGTTAATTTCTTCTTCAAGTTGTATTCAAAGAGAACGGGGGAGATTTACCTTGTCTTTTGAAGATGAAAGTTATGAAGGTGTATTGGATGGTGGTCATAATATGCTTGCTGTCGGTCTTTTTATCTTAGAAGAATATTTTGGAGAAGATTCAAACAAACAGCTAAGTAAAGTCAAGAATTGGGATACCTTCATAGAACTATGGCATAAAAATAAAGAAAATTTATCAGAAGTTTTAGATGTTTTTGAATTTGAGATGCCAATTGAGATCATTTATCCCACAACTGAATATAATGTACAATTCCCTGATGCAATATTTGAAATATCAGATGCTAGAAATAACAATTCTCCTCTTAGCTCTGGAACAAAAGCGGATCATAAAGGATATTATGAGATACTAAAAAATGCACTTGATGAAGAAATTGTAGAAGATGTAGAATGGAAAGATGGTACGGGAAAACGTATTAAAAGAGAGGATATTGTTGCTATGAGTTTAATACCACTCTTAGCATTACAAAATTTAGAGAAACTTGACCAAAACTTGCCTCATATTAATCCTGTTTTAATTTATAGTTCCAAAGCAAAGTGTGTTGAGATTTTTTCTCTATTCTTTGAGAAGTACTCTGATAATGAAGGCAAAATAAATGACAAATTATTTTTATCCGCAATGTCTTTGCTTAGAGAGATACCTAGACTATACGATATAATCTATGAAAATTTTCCTAAAGCTTACAACAATAATTTTGGTAAGTTCGGGCGAATGGATTGCGTGAAAATTTACGACGAAAACAAAAAAGGTTCCAGTTATCTAAGCAGACCACCTTTAACAAAATATTATCAAAAAAAATGTGGAGCTAAATATCCAGAAGGATTTATCATTCCTATTTTTGCGGCTTTGTCTGAACTGATGGAAGTAGAAGGAGATAAATTAAAATGGAAAATGTCTGATCCATTAGATTTTATAGAAAAGAACTTGAGTAAAGGTGTTGAATTACTTGTCAATAACATCAAGGATAACAATTATAATCCTAATCAAGTAGGCAAAAGTAAGGGACCATATGATAGTATGAAGGTAATGTTTAAACTTATACTAGGCAATTAAAGAGAGTATAACAAACCTGCCTGTCGCTTAAATTAGGAAGGTATAGTTAATGACATATGGAACATACAATTCAAACAAAGAAATTCCAAAGTATTTTTGGGCAACAATCATTGTCCATGGTTAGTTTTATTAATTCAAATAGAGGGTTTTAAATATGGCAAAACAAATACATGTGGTACCTAATTCCCAAAAAGTGGTTGGGACATCAAGCAAAGTGGTTCAAAACGATCATCAGGTCATTTTGACACTAAACAGGAGGCTATTAATCATGCCCGTGAAATAAGCAAGAATCAACAAAGTGAGTTGGTCATCCATAATAAAAATGGAAAAATTAGCGAAAAAGACAGTCATGGCAATGATCCATTCCCTCCTAAAGGGTGATTCGCCTAGCAAAGTACCCAACAGATTGGCTTTTACCAGAAGTTGTAAGTGGTAAGGATTTTTGCAAGGTTACTGAACACAAAGGTTGGGAGTTAAAACGGGTCAATGGCAGTCACCATATTTGTATCAAATCTGGAATCAATGCCTGCATTTCTGTTCCTGTGCATAAAAATCAATCGTTTAAACTAGGTTTGCAAAAGCATCTTATGAAAATTGCAACTATTGATGAAAGTGAATTGTAAAAATTTTTTGAGGAAGCTCAACAGACTCACGTTAGTCAGATGTTGGGGTTGGGGTATTTTATTTTTAAATCCAGAGGAGAATGATGACGAAAAAGCAGTTTACATATTGGAAAGAACCTGATGGCACTTATTTAGGCTATTTAAATGAATTTCCCGATCATTGGACTCAGGGTGAGGACTTAAATGATTTGAAAGAACATTTATCAGATCTACACGATTTATTTCAAGAAGACATTCCGGGGATAAAGCGGGTTGCAGAGCTTGAGATAGCATGAAACATCATGAGCTTTTAAAAAAGCTATCTCAAGCGGGTTGTGTCTTGCTACGGCATGGATCAAAGCACGACATTTATCACAATCCAAATACCGGTAGTTCTGAACCTGTGCCTCGTCATCGTGAAATTAACGAGAATTTAGCAAAGAAAATTCTTAAAAACTTAACAACTCAACAAAATAAAATCTAATTAAACCAAAATATGAAACACAATCAAAAATGGACGAAAGAGGAAATTGAAAAGTAACCATCAGAAACAAAACCTTCAATTAGACAATCAAAAGGCTCAAGAGTTGATTGCTAAACTTCAATGTTTTGTGAATCAAGCAGCATAATAAAGCATCTTTTTCAAGATTGAGTGTTGTGTGTATCTTGCTTTAGTGATAAAGCTTTGCTCACAATTTGAATGTAGCGTCAGGTTTTAGTCGTAAAGGAGTATCAAAATAAAAAAATATATTGTGAGTATAGAGGATGAAAAAAGCGGAAATTCTATTGACTTTTTGTTCGCATCTTCTTATGAAGCATTGAACGCTGTGAGGTATTCTTTTAGGAGGATGGAAGTTGAAGGCGTTGAAGTGAATTTAGTAGACCCAGAATACTTGGCTATATTGTTCTTGTATAACATCAAATACCCATCAGACGTGTCTTCAAGAGACAAAAAGATTAGGGACTTACACTTTCTTTGTCAAAGTCCAGAATTGGATAAAAACAAATTGGAACAAATGATTAGAGAAGACTATGATGAAGTTCTTGAGGTGTTTGAGGTTTTTAAGAAAACCTACAAAAACATAGTTAAAGAAGTTTCATGGGGAGACTACCAAGAGTCCAGAATGAAAGACAATAAGAATGGAAGTATTGATAAAAGTGAATCATAAAAACCTAACAAATCCAACGGACTGGTTTTAGTCCGATATTCATTTTGATTGTTAACTTCTCAAAAACAAGGAAAAACAATGTCAAAACTAAATGTAGATCAAAAAACAATTGAAAATCTCTTATCAGATAAAAAAGCAGACTTTCTTATACCTGACTATCAGCGACCCTATGCTTGGGATGAAGAGCAATGTCAAACTCTGTGGGATGACATCTTTGCATTTTCATTTCCTAATGATAATTGTGAAGCGTTTGATAAAAATGAAGAGTATTTCCTTGGCTCTATCGTCACCTATAAAAACGAAGATAGTCAGTCGGAGGTGATTGATGGTCAACAGCGACTCACAACAATCATGCTTATTTTACGGGCTTTTTATGATAAGTTTGCAAATATGCAGGACGATAACTCGCAAAAGATTCGTACTCGTATTGAAAAGTGTATTTGGAAAGTAGATGAATTTGAGAATGCCGATAAAGATATACTCAAGATAGATTCTGCAGTGGCGACAGACCATGACAAAATAGAATTTCTTGAGTTACTTCGTACTGGGAAAGTGAAAAAGGGAAGTAAAAGTCAATATGTTCTAAACTATCAATTTTTTCAGAAAAAGATTGATGACTTTTTACAATGTTTTTCATCTTACTCCGCCCATCTGCCTGCTCGTATTCTAGGCAACTGTATTCTTCTTCCTATTGAAGCCGAATCACAAGATACGGCTCTTCGTATTTTCTCAACTCTCAATGATCGTGGTTTACCTTTGTCAGATGCGGACATATTCAAAGCCCAATTCTACAAGTACTATGATTCTTTAAATAAGAAAGATGATTTTATCAATGATTGGAAAGAGTTAGAAGCAGTAACAAAGTCAGTATTCAAACAGAACAATACACCGATGGACGAGTTATTTGCTCGTTACATGTACTATTTGCGTGCAAAAGAAGGTAATAAAAGATCAACAACAGAAGCCCTGAGAAAATTCTACGAACGAGATAAATATAGGTATCTAAATCAGCCTCATACAATTGATGAATTGAAGGCTCTCGCTTTATTTTGGGAGAGTGTAGCTGTACAAGATAAAAACCGATTTTGTGATAGTATTCTCAAGAAACTTTTTGTGCTGCACTATTCACCGAACAGTATGTGGCAGAATATAACATCCGTCTATTTTTTAGAAAATAGAGATACTGATGGCTCATTAGATAATTCAAAATTCTGTCAATTTTTGAATAAAATAACAGCCTTCACTTTTGCTTATGCTATTACCAATCCTGGAGTTAACGCACTACGAACGCCCATATATGACGAAATGGTTAATATTGTAAACGGTGTTGAAGTAACATTTTCTAAGTACAAATTTGATGTCAACAAAGCCCGCCCTTCTTTTGATAGTTATGATTTCACTAATCAAAAACCTGTGACTCGTTCGATAATAACTTGGTATGCTTTTACCTTTCCACATCAGGGACTTCCTAAGTTAAATGAAGATTTTCATTTAGAGCATATCTACTCTAAAAAACGTCAAAAGTCAGAGAAAGGACTAAAAGCAGAAAGCAATCTTGAGTTATTGGGAAATAAAATTTTGCTTGAACGCCGTATAAATATTCAAGCATCGGATTACAGATTTGAAGATAAGCAGGAAATTTACAGTAAGGGGGCAAGCCAAATCCATGAAATATCCAATCTCTCCAATTCCATAACTTATCCTCAATTTGGAGAGAGTGAAATCATTGACCGTAACAAACGAATTTTGGATGAGTTTTTTAAATTTTTGCGTTTACAAAATTTAATTAGGTTATGAATTGTCCAAAAATCAAGAAGGTTGAAGCAATCGGAAAGCGAACTTTGAAAATTGAATTTGATAATCAGCAGACTAAAAAATATGACGTGACGCCCTTGCTGAAACTGGAAATGTTTCAACCATTAAAAAACCCTGTTTTATTCAAGTCTGTGAAAGTTGAGGGGAGGTTATGCAGTATCGTGGGGAGAGGAAATAGACATCAGCGAACATGAATTATGGCACAATAGCACCCCAGCAAAAAACTAACTCTCTCAAAAAAAGCAATAAAAGTTGTGTTAAATCCTCAAAACAAACCCTTCCTATTCTCAATTAAAAATATGCTGTAATCCTGCGACGGATTCAGCATAGCTTGTCTTTTCGTCAATTCCTTGTTGCAAGAATTTTTGGATTTGTGGACGTTTGGCAACAGCGTCGTCAATTTCAGGATTGCTTCCACTGACATAAGCACCGATGTTGATTAAATCTTCTGCTTCTCGGTAAGAGGCAAGAGACCCTCGCAGTGCTAATGCTAATTTTTGGTGTGTAGAAGAGACGACATCAGACATGACACGGCTGGCAGAGGTAGAAATGTCAATGGCAGGATAATGTCCTTTTGCGGCAATGTCCCGACTGAGCACAATATGCCCATCTACAATGGCACGGACAGAATCTACAATCGGGTCATTGGAGTCATCACCTTCTGCAAGCACTGTGTAGAATCCTGTAATAGAGCCACCGTGATTGTCTGTTCCTGCCCGTTCAAGCAATCCCGGTAGTGATGCAAAAACAGAAGGCGGATAGCCTTTGGTGGTTGGAGGTTCTCCTGCTGCCAGACCAATTTCTCGTTGTGCCATCGCAAATCGTGTCAATGAGTCCATGACCAACAGCACATCTTTGCCTTGTTCCCTAAAATATTCAGAGATGGCAGTAGCGACGTATGCTCCTCGCATTCTCAACAAAGGGGGTTGGTCAGAAGTAGCGACGACAACAATCGTCTTTTTCATTCCTTCTTTGCCCAAGTCACGTTCAATAAAATCCCTGACCTCACGACCACGTTCACCAATGAGTGCAATGACGTTGACATCAGCACTGGTATAACGTGCCATCATGCCAATCAAGACAGATTTACCGACCCCAGACCCTGCCAAAATCCCAACACGTTGTCCTTTGCCACATGTTAAACAGGAATTGATTGCACGGATTCCAACGTCCAAAGCTGATGTAATGCGTTCTCGTTCCATAGGATTAGGAGGGTCTCGGTAAATGGGGACACTGGAGTTAGCAATCACATCTCCTGCGCGATCCAAGGGACGATAGAGAGGGTCAAAAACACGTCCTAAAAGCTCTTCTCCAACACAGATTTGAGGGGGCAGGTGTTGCGGAATGACACGGCATTTGGGGTTGATGCCCTGCACATTTTCTAATGCAGTGAGGAGCATCTTATCCTCTTTGAAGCCAACGACTTCTGCCAAAAAAGAGGTGCTGTCAACGGGGTCAACAATACTACACAAATTGCCAATGGCACAACCGGGATTGTATGCTTCAATCATTTGACCGACCATCTGGGTAATTTTACCTTGCACCTGAATTTCACGGAACCGCTTGGCTTCCGTGTGGTATTCACTCAGTAGGTTTGTCATTTGTTTCTAAAGATTCTTCTGTCTGAGGGGTGTCTTGAGGAGTCTGCTCTGAATGGTGTTGTTTAGCGAGGGTGTCTTGAAGCATTTGCTTTCGTTGAGAGAGTTTTTGGAACAAGCTACTTTCTATCCTATTGATCTGGTCTTTGAAGTCAAAATGAACCACAGTTTCATTGGTTTCAATGGTCACCTGACCGGGTTGTGAATCTACATCTTCCCGCAAGACGATCATTTGTTCTTCTTTAAGATATTTATCAAGAGTGTCATGGTATTGTGTCATAAACTGGTAATCATCTTGATGCAAGGAGACAACAATCCTTCCTTTAGATTCAATTTCTTGGAGAGAAGATTTGACAATGTTTAAAACGACTTCAGGGTCAGTGGAAACTTCTTGATACATGATTTTACGAACAACAAGCATAGCAAGTTGTAGTAATTCTTCTTCTGCTTGAAACAAAACTTCTGACCTGAGTTGAGAAAATTGCAATAGAAGATTCTCAAAGTTTTTAATCTCTTTTTCAAGTGTTTCGTGGCTTTGCAGGCGACCTGCTTCTTCTCCTTCAATAAAGCCTTCTTCTTTGGCAATGCTTCTGATTTCTTCTGCTTCTTTCCTTGCGTCTTCAAGCATGGCTTCGCATTGCAGCTTGGTTTTTTCAAGAATACTTTCTGCTTGTTCTCTGTCTTTTTTAGCATTTTCAAGTTCTATGGACACTTGTTTTTTGAGCTTCTCTACCTCCAGCTGACCACCTTTGCGAATGTTTTCAGCATAAAGCGCTGCATCACTTAAAAGGTCTGCTTGCTGAATAAATTTTTCGTTTGTAAACTCTTGCGACGTTTTGATGAGTTGCTCCACTTTTTCATGTTCTGTGACCTCTTGGTGGGGGTCAAACTGGTCTAATGTAAAATGAGAAATGTCAGGCTTCTCTTCTTCTACGACCTGTTCTTCAGAAAAATCTAAAGGGGTAAACGATTTAACATTGAGCGAATCTAGCATAAAATCCTACTTCCTTTCACGAAGCCACGCACGAACCATGGTGGCGGTTTTGAGAACATCCTGCCTTGCAATCTCAATAATTTTATCCCGTGATGGAATGCCAGCCTCGCGTTCTGTGGGAATTTCTAACTCTTCACCTTCCAGTTCTCCAATGGTTGCAGGGAGTCCCATAAGCAAATCAAGGTCAGCAGGTTTGGCACTCAATCTTTGAACCATTGGTCTAATGACAAGCAAGATGAGTAGCAAGATGGCAATGCCCAACAAGACATAACGGACAATGTTCATAATAAATGCACGAGTCCTTTCTGCCTCTTCAATTTGTGCTTGCACATCTTCTTCAACAGGTTTTCCAAAGGGGATATTTTCTACAACCACCTCATCTTTTCTCTCTGTTGAAAAACCGATGGCGGCTTTAACAAGGTTTCCAATTTGGTCTTTTTCTGATGTAGTCCAGGGGACGTTTTGACGACCGATGATGTTGCCTGAATCATCAAGTAATGGGGGGTGTTTATGGTCAACTAAGACAGAAACGGTGAGCCTTTTGAGTTGTCCGATTGCACGTTCTTTGATGACTTGCGAACGGCTGACTTCAAAATTGCGTGTAGAATTTTTCTTATCATGTTCAGAAACAGTAGCGGCTTCCCTTCCTGTCGCTTCAGGTAAATTAGAAGTAACCCCTGCAGGACCAACTGGCAATGAGCGAGAACCAACAGAATTTTCATTGACTAACTGCTCACTGATGGTGACTAATTGGTCGGGGTCAATAAGATTGTCTTGAATTTTTTGCCTGTCAAAATCAATTTCTGCAGAAACCAAAACTCTGACACGATCTACTCCAATAATCGGTTCAAGCTGATTCAATAATTTTTGCTCAAGCTCCTTTTCGTAACGTCTTTTATAGGCATAATTTTCAGAAATCTTGCCTGAACCGCCATCTTCTGAAAATTGATTGCTTAGCAACTTTCCATACTGGTCTGTGACTCTGACAGAATTGGGTCTTAATCCCTCTACGGCACTGGCAACCAGATGAATCACTGTTTCAATTTGAGAACGATCTAAATCACCATGTGTTTCAAGAGAAACTGATGCCGTTGCTTGTTCTTGTGAGTCTTTAAAAATCGTTTTCTTTGGTAAGGCAAGCGAAACCCTCGCACTTTTAATGGTGTTGATTCGTGTAATGAGCCGTGCAAGCTCTCCTTCTTGTGCAACACGGAACTTCACTTGTTGGTCAAATTCTGTGGCGCCTAGCTCTGGCTTTGAGAACAAATCTAAAAAACCAACCCCACTACCGGGCAAAACTTTCTCACGTGCAAGCATCAATCTAGCTCTATCCACGTTGTTTGGCTGTACCATGACAGTACGTCCACCGGGTGCCAGCATATAGTTGATTTGGTTCTCTTGGAGTTTTTCTACCAGTCTTGCAGCATCTGTTGGGTCAAGGTTGCTGTACAAAGGAGCCCACGTGTCTTGTCGTGCAAAGACCACGAAGATCAGCATTCCAACAAAGATGGTGCCTAATGAAGCAACCAGACCAATGCGTTTGCCTAAACTTAAAGAGTTGAAAAACTGGGTGAATTGAGAACGAACGTCCTGAATCGCGCTTACTTTTTCTGCCATTTTTTAAAACTGGTTGAGGTCAAAGAAATTGCAAAAATCAATGCAAAATAAGTTCCAGATTTTTACATTAAGTGCCGTAAATTTGTCTGTCACATTCTAACTGAGACACGACAAATTCTAAACCAACAATAACAGTGGGATTAAATGGAAGGCAGAAATCAAGAGATTGAAGACCGATAAAGCATCAATGACCGTGCCATGTTTTGCAAAGATGCTTGTCTGAGATGGGGAGGAGAGGAAGTTTTCGGAGACAATTTAGGAAGCAAAGGAAAAATGCCCCAACAAACCCTAATGTCACAATGATTTCAGTCAAACCAAAATCAATTTGATAATGACCGTATTCCTGAATTGATGGCACAACTAAAAGATAGATTGAAAGCCATTGCCCAACTGCAACATAAACTCCCATGATGCGGATAAAATTTGGATTCCTACAAAAAGTTTTTGGAAGTAACAGCAAGAAGACGGAAACAAACAACCAGACAAAAAGCATCACAAACATCGTTTGCCAAGGTTGTTCTGTGGAACGAATGATGACAAAAGGAGTTTCTTCTGCCAAATCCGCATACCAGATGACTAAATATTGTGAAAATGCCATGTAAGTCCAAAGCAAAGAGAAGGCAAAGATCAACTTGGCTAAATCATGCAGGCGATTGATGGTGATGTAATCTTGCAACTGAAATTTGTCTCTGATAGTCACAGCCACCGCAATCATAATTCCCAATGCCGCTTGCATGCTACCAATTAAGATAAAGACCCCAAAAAGGGTGCTAAACCATTCTTGATCCAGTGTCATAATGTAATCCCATGCCAGAAAAGACCCACCAATTCCATAGATGATTGCTAGCGTTGGGGCAATTTTCCTAGACAATGCTTCCAGTCTAATGACTTCATTTTCATGATTTTGGGGGTAATTTTTAAGGAATTTTTTGGCAAAACTGCCCCCCCAATTTGGAGTCAATTTGTTTGCTAACCCAAAGTCAGGACGCCATGAAGCATACAAAAAGAAAAAGGAGACACCATACATTAGAAGAAGCCAAAAAATGTTACGACTCACAAAAAAAGGCATGTTTAACCAACCAACTTTGACTGCGACTCCGTGATGGAAGAAAGGCGTATGCGTCCACTCATAGAGAATGCTCATGCCAAAAAAGATCAAAATAAACATCACAAAAGAGACTGGCAAGAATGCACCAAATGCCTCTCCTATTCTCTTGAACGGTCTTGCCCATTTGGCATCTGTGATTTGCCATGCGACTGCCCAAATCACCCCAGCTTGAGAAAGTCCCCCCCAAAAGACAGTGTTAATCAACAAAATCTGCCATGACCTACGAACAAGCTCTTGTCCTCCAAAAATTAAGCTACCCGTGAAGGCAACTCCTGCAAGAACCATAAACGAAACCAACACCGTTTTAGATGTTGGGTTAATTTCAAATCCCGACTTTTCTACGATAGACTTCATCAATCAATCCTTTTTTCCAAATCTTTGACTTTTCATGTAATTAACTATGTCCCAACGATCTTTGGAAGAAGTTTGCATTCCATAAGCGGGCATGGTTCTAGGTATAAGCTGATAGGTATCCCCCAAATTATATGCACTTCCATAACGAATTTTATTATAAAGATGAGATTCAGAAAGCACAGGTAGCAAGGCTGAAATGGGTGTAATGATCCAGCTATATTTTTTTGCTTTTTCTGCAACAGGTGACTCCGCATTCCCTGTCTTGCCATGACAAACAGCACAATAGGTCTCATATAGAACTTGACCTCTAGCAATAGACTCTGGGGTTGCAGGGTGAGGGTTGACAGGACTGACTGAACGTTCTGCTATGGGCACGAGAGGCTCATAGATTTTTTTAATCTTTCCAAGCTGAAAACTGACAGGGACAGATTGAGTAGGAAAATTCTGATAAGTCCCTTCTTCCTGAGCTTTGATGCTTTTACCATCGTACATGTCTCTGTAAAAGGGGTAGTCTTTGCCATCAAACCAAGGGCGAGCATCATCTTTAAATCCATATCCTTTGCCATCTTTTGACCCTTTGTTGGGGTCATTGTAAGGATTATTTTTAGGGTCTGCCCAACTGACAGAAAAGATTACAAATGAGCAGAAAATTAAAACTAATTTCAAACTATTGACTTTCAACATGTACCTCCTCTGCTCCATTTTTTTCAAGCGTCTGTTGAAATTTGGGAACGCTACTTTCTTCACAAGAAATGACGACACCAAAGCGGTCTCTTTGAAAACGAGGATAAAACTTAGCCCCTTTTGGTAATGGGTGTTTGACAGAATCAATGATGCCTAAAATCACCATACCTGCAAGTGTGAACAATGCTGTGAATAAGATGGTCAACTCAAAACCGACAATGGTAAAAGGAGGAATGGTAATAATCGGCTTGCCACTGACGGGCAGTACCCAATCAGCTGCTGTCCATGCTACAAAGCTGTAACCCGTAAAACAGCCCAACGCTCCGAAAAACAAAGAGATGAAAGGCAGTCTGCTTTGGGGGTCACCCAAAGCGTGATCTATCTCATGTCTGGGGCATGGAGAAATGACAGTCGGTGTATTCCCTTCTTTACGAATTTCTTTGACGGCTTGGCAAGTTTCATCTAAATTTTCAAAAACTGCCCAAATAAATTTATTCATGAGCTTCCTTATTTTTCATTGGTGGGTGTGCCGCCTCTTTCAATTCCATAATCGCCATAGGTGGCAATGCCTTGACAAATAAACTAAAGAGTGTAAAAAAGAGTCCAAAACTGCCAACAGTGATTCCAAATTCTACGATGGTAGGCCAGTAAGAACCCCAAGAATGAGGTAGAAACTCACGTTGTAGCGAACTGCCGACAATGTTAAATCGCTCAAACCACATGCCAACATTGATCAAACCGCAGATAATCCAAACGGCAATCAGATTGTTGCGAACCTTCCAACGCCACAAAGGAATTGGGGCAATGACATTGCAAAAAACCATCAAATAAAATGCAACCTGTGGGAAACCGATGCCTTGTTCTCCCAGCAAAGTCCAGCCTGCCATCACGCCAAAAGGTCTGAAGTAAAAGATGGCTCTTTCAAAGGTAGAACCACTGTAAAATGCAATAAAAAACTCTGTTGCGTAAGCGTATCCTACAATGACAGAGGTGAAGACAATCACGCGGCAGACACTTTGGACTACATGGTCTGTGATGTAATGTTCCAACCCAAAAACAACACGGACAGGAATCAAAACAGTCATCACCATTGCCATACCTGAAAAAATAGCTCCTGCTACAAAGTAGGGTGCAAAAATGGTAGTGTGCCAACCGGGAACAGAAGACATGGCAAAGTCCCAAGACACAATGGAGTGAACAGAAAACACCAGAGGGGTCGCAATCGCAGCAAAAATGAGATAGCCACGCATGTAGTGAATCCATTGATGATTTGTTCCACGCCATGCAAGAGCCAAAGGTGCATAAAGCGCTGCCTTCAGTTTTTTACCTCTTAAAATGGCTTCATCTCTCAAGATAGCAAGGTCTGGAATCAATCCCAGCAAGAAAAAAAGCATGGACACTGTCATGTATGTAGAAACTGCAAACACGTCCCATGCAAGAGGAGACTTAAAGTTCACCCACAACATGCGTTGATTAGGGTATGGAATAAGCCAATATGTCAACCAAGGGCGTCCTGTGTGTAGAAGTGGAAACATACCAGCAGTCATCACAGCAAAAACAGTCATGGCTTCTGCTCCTCTATAAATCGCAGTTCTCCACGGGGCGCGTGTTAAATAAAACACTGCAGAAATCAATGTACCAGCATGACCAATCCCAATCCAGAACACAAAATTTGTGATGTAAACACCCCAGTTGATTGGGTGACTAATCCCACTGTAGCCAATTCCAACATCCACTTGAATTGCTAAACTTAAAACGCCAAGCATCAACGCTGCTAAGAATCCAAGAACCAGCAAAAAATAGGAAGGCTTTGGACGTTCCAGCATGTCCAGCAAATCATCATTAATTTTGGCATATGAAAAATGTACCATGCTCATAAGGCGTTTCCTCTCGGGCTAGTGTGTTCCAAACGGTTCTGTTTCACGAAATCTAATTTTTTTCAAATAAGTCACAGCAGGCTTGAAGTTGAGTTCAGACAACACTTCATATTGACGGTCTCTTGAATCTACCTCATGTTTTCTACGTTTGGCTAGTTGTGAGACACGGCTTTCAGGGTCTGCCAAGTTTCCAAAAGTAATAGCATTGGTGGCACAGGTTTGTTGGCATGCTGTAACAACTTCTCCATCTAGCACATCTCTATTGAGTTTTTTCGCTTGATATTGAGCCTCTTTGATTCTTTGCACACACCATGTGCATTTTTCCATGACTCCCATGTCACGTGTGGTGATGGAACTATTGAGTTGTTGGTCTAAGGGAGCAGGAAAATCATATTGAAACCAATTAAATCGTCTGACTTTGTATGCACAGTTGTTAGAACAATAACGTGTCCCAACACAGCGATTGTAAACTTGGATATTCAATCCTTCTGGGTTGTGATATGTGGCATAGACAGGACAGACGGTTTCACAACCTGCATTTTCGCAATGCTGGCAACCCATTGGAATGAAGCGGACTTCAAAATTGTCTCCAAAGCCTTCAATGTAACGTTCCATTCTCAACCAAGACATTTCTCGTCCTAGTGCCATTCTTTCCTTACCGACGACGGGAATATTATTTTCTGCATAACAGGCAACAACACAGGCAGAACAACCATCACAACGGTCTAAATCAATGACCATTCCCCAGCGATACGGCTTGTAATACCCCGCAGTCTTAGCACGTTCGGGGTAAAATTCAACAGGTCGTTTGTGTCCCTTCTTATAAGTCTTTCCTTTTTTCAGTTCTTCTAAAGTGATGGAGACAGCAATCTCTCTCCCTAATTGACGGGCATTGCCGTCCATGTTCACAGTGTATGATTTTTTGGGGATTTTCTTGACTTGAGCTTTCACCGACAAAAATGAAAAGCCACCAGAAACTTTGTCATGCTGATAAGGCAGTAAATCTAGGGCATTGACACCAAACCCGTCTGCAACTACACCGGAGTTAGTATGACCTTGACCAATTTGAATACCAACAGCCTCCCGATGAATGCCAAAATGGTAATATGCAGTTAAAGTCAAAGCGCCATAAGGTGTTGAAACTTCCACAACATCACGATCACCTATCTTGAGGCTTTTTGCAGTGTCAGGGTTGATTTCTAGCCAAGAGTCCCAAACAATCTGACTCATTGGGTCTGGCACCTCTTGAAGCCAAGGTTTGTTTGCACCGCTTCCGTCTCCTAACATGGGTGAAGGCAGAGGTAAAAATGCAAAGCCGTCGCCTTCTAAAGACACTTCTTGAGGCTGAAATGAGAGAACATTTTCAAGCAGTTCTACATCACTCTCTCTGGTTTCTCTGAAGATTCCTCCATTTTCTAAAACAGAAATCCAAAAACTTCTGAATCCTGCATCAGTTTGGTCAGGGCTGAGTGCTTTCCATTCGCTTTGTAGGTATGCCAAGTAAGTTGGAATATTGACAAACGATTCCAGTCCTATCGTCTTGGCTGTTGAAAGTAAAATTTCTTCTGTTGCTTTTGCATTGAAAACATCAACTGGCGCCATGACAGGCTGAGAGATGCTGCGTACTCCATCACGGACTTCTGCATCGCCCCACGTCTCATAAGGTGTCAACGTCGCAAGTACTAAATCCGAAACATGTGCAGTCTCTGATTTTGCAGAACAGAGGCTGACAGTGAAAGTTTTTTTGAGCAGCGCTTCAAAGTTAGCAGATTTGGGCAAGGCATAAACGGGATTGACCTCATCAAAGATGACCAAATCTATTTGAGATTGTTCTAAATCTTGAATTAAGTTTTGAATTTTGTATGAATTATCGTCTTCTGAAACGTTGTCAGTGAATCTGACGGTTCTACCTAGATTGCCAGCGACTGCGTTCAAGATATTCACTGCTACTAATGTTGAGACACCATGTTCTGATGCCACTAAATTACCCCCGCCAAGAATCAAACTGGGAGATGCTTTGATAATTTCTTGGGCAATTTCACGAATGCGTTTGGCGTCAATTCCTATCTTTGAGGCAACTTTGTCTGGTGTGTATCGTTCAAGATATTCCTGCAAAAATTCATAACCTCCTTTGGCTTGACGCACTTCATAGGCAAGAGCTAATGCCATCAAGCCTTCAGTTCCGGGCTTAATCGGCACCCACTCGTCAGACTGCGCACCAGTCAAAGAGACATGGGGGCTGGCATGAACATATTTGACTTTATGATGTTCTTTGGTGTGAAGTCTCATTTGTGCAAAGCGTCTGGAATGCTCGCTTGAGGACCCCCAACTTTCAACGAAGTCTGCACCAAAGTTCAAAAGATACTCTGCCTCTTCAAAGGCAAAAACAGGCACTTGAGCTTGACCGAAGGCAATTTCATTAGCCTGCTTCAGACTATCAGGCTGAAAGAGTTCAAAAACGACATGCCGACCTCCAACTTCTGTAAGCCACTGGCTCACAAACTTCTTTTTGGTGGCAGTCAAATTGGAGCTGACATAAGCAATTTTCCCTTGAGATGCTTTGACTTTCTCTTGGAACAACTTGAGTGCAGTGTCCCAATCTGTTTGCTCACCTCCTTTTTTCAAAGGCAAAGGTAGCCGTTCAGGGTTGTAGAGAGCCTGCATAGATGCTTGCCCGTGAGAACACAATGCACCTTTGTTAATGGGGTGAAGAGGGTTACCCTCTGCTTTCTGCGCACGACCTTCACGCACGGTGACCATCATTCCACAACCTGCAGAACATTCATGACAAGTGGTCATGTATTGGTATGCTTGTTGGGGAACATACTCAAACTCGTTGGGTGGAATAAGTAAAGGAATAATCTTTTCAGGTTCATTTTGACAACCTGCCGCAACAGCAGACGCCCCGCTTAAACCTGCATACTTTAATAAATTTCTTCTGCTTAATCCTCTTTTCATCAATTTAACTCCTAGTAATGACAAGCAGCACAGTCAGAAATGTTGGGGTTGTGATACCCTTTGGGGTTGAGCAAAGCCATGTTCTTGAGCCTTTGTTTTTCTTCTTCTTGGAAGTTAAACCAAGCCCCCATAGTGCTTGTCAATGATTTGCGGGCTTTAGCTCCTTTGACTTGTAAATGACAATTCAGACACCACCCCATGTCAGCAAAATTCTCATCTACTTGATAGACAACAGGCATACTTGCAATGTTTCCGTGGCAGGCTTGACATCTCGTGTCTCCACCTTGCTTGAACAGTTTAATCATACACGCTGTGGAACGTGAATCTTGATTGGGGTCGCAAGCACTTTCTGCTCCTTCAACAAAACGTGTTGGACTGGCGTTGATATGGGATTTATGAGGAAACCTCACGAAGTCAGGCACGTCATGCACTTTTTGCCAAGGAATTGGCTCTTGCTTGTCCCAATAATCACGAAGTTTAGCAACTTCAGCAGAATCGGGTGCGATGATGGGCATTTGCTTCGTTCCATGACAACCAATACAAATGTTCACCGATGGAACACCAGAAGACGAAGAACGTCTTGCGTAAATATGGCAATATTGACAGGGAGTCTGATTTTCTGTGGCATGCAACTGATGACTAAATGCGATGGGCTGTTCAACGGCATGTGCTGGTACAGCTTGTGGTTGAGCAGACATCTCTTGTGCATGAACACTGGATAATGCTCCCAGCAAAAGTGAGAATGAAATAAAAAAGAGCCAATACGCTTTTCTCTTCATAAATCTAACTGCTTTAAAAGGATAGGATTTTTAAAACGAAAACGGATATTAAAAAGAATATTGAAAAAAAGTGCAACACATAAATTCAAATTTATTTTGAAATTTATCAAATAAATCAATTAAATTTGACAAAGATTTTCAATGGAAATGGCTTGTGTTTTCTGGCTTAGAACGTTGACAGAGTCCGATAACTCTTGCAGCATCATTTTTCTTTGATTGATGAGAAATTGGAGAGTTTCAACAAAAGATTTGTCTTGGCATTCACGCCAGATGTGTTTTGCAATATCTTCTAAATCAGGAGGGGGGTTTCCTTCTGGAGAGATCATTCCTGTTTTGACAAGAGTATTAAATTCTAGTAGTTCTGAAATGGTATCTAACAAAGACTTGTGGTTTTCAGAACAGATGTTCAGCAGTGTTTGGAGAGTTTGATGACACCAGTCTTGGTTGATTCCTGCAACAGTGTCTGCTTGGTCGTGATGGAATGCGTATGACGAAATCAAACCAATGAGAGCATACCACTGCTGTTGGGGATTGGTTTCTCTTCAGCTAGGGACTGCTTCTTTTTGTTTTTGGTATGATGCTTTTTTGGGCAAAGATGTGGCACCGTCTGCATCAGCACTAGAACAAGCAATTTCCTCAAAAAAGCTTCCACCCATGAAATGTTCTTCTAGGGGCTGGATCACCGATTTCATTTTCCTGTTAAACTCTACCTCCAGCTGATCTAAAGTAGAGTGTAAGTCTGATTTTTTTAAGGCAATCAACAATGTCAGCTGATTCTCATGGTGTGCTAAATCTAAAAATCGGCACTGTGCCTCCATACATGCAGAATCTGCAACACTCATCATCTCTTCCCAACGGATTCTATCAACTAAAATTGGAAGATTGATATTAGGGCTCACCCGAAAATTCACCAGTATCCGAAACTGATATGAGCGTTTAACTGGATTCATATTGACCTCATTACTTATAATTAATTAGAAATATATTTATTCCACAAAAACTTAAAAATTTCTGCAACAGATTCTCCCATTTCCCAAAGTACTTGACCCACTTCTTGAAGGCTGACCCATAACTGACTTAAACCGAGTTGCAGCATCTGGCTTTCTTCTGTCAATTCTGGGTGCAGGGCAAGAATGGCAACGATGACTAAAATGAAAATGATAACTAGTTTGCTTAAAGAAAGTTTCATAGTTTGGTTTGATTGAATTGTAAATAAGCAACCATTATGCCAAGTGTATGCCAAACTGAAACATGCAAGGACATGATGCTGAAGTCGCATTCTCACGAGGTGAGAATGTTTGATTTTGAGTTTTTGAGTTGAAGAGGATTTTTTGATGAACCATGGGGAGATGACTCATGGCTTGGGACTCAAGAGTGAGGAAAAAAAGAGAGGTGTTTGAAAAGAGGAGGGAATTGTCAGATGAAGATGAGATTTGGATTTAGAGAGTTGAAAGTAGAGTTTCATTTCATGCAGATTGGGCTTTCTTTTTCAACTTAAAATCTGCTTTGGCGTTCATCAAGGCACGAAATTTTTCAATTTGGTCTTGGTCTGGTGTGTAATACATGTTCATGTTACCACGGTCGGTATATTCCCAAAATGTGGGACCAGAAAATTGCAAGCGATTGCACGAATTAGTGATGGTTTGGCGAAAGAGAGCCTCGCCCATAATCTCAAGGTCATCAAGTAAATCATCAAAAATTTTACCTGCAAATTCGTTTTGTCCATGCTTCAGAAAATGAAGAGACAGAGCAATCTGCAAAATTCTTGTTCCACTGTTGGCAAGAACTTTGATGTTGATGTCTTTTTTTCCTAAGTCTGGGGGCATGTCAATCATCAAAAATTCTTTCAATAATTGACTTTGAACTTCAGGAGACCACGAATTTTCATGGGCAAAAATGAGAGTCTTCTTCATCTCTACTGCAAAGACATCAACGATGAAGTACATTGTTGGCACAATGGACCCATGTTTATAGACTTCATTGCCATAAATCCTAAAGTATGTAAACGCTTTTTTGACAGAGTCCACCATTCCTGCCCTTGCAAGCCACTCTACAAAACTTCCATAGTAAAAAATAGCGTTATACAAGTTTCTTGGTTCGCTGTTTTTTAAGCCATGTTTGATTCCAAACCGCAGAAGTGTATTGAAACGAACGATCAATGTGTCAATGACATGATGGTCTTCCATTTCAATCGCCACTTTAGCAATTTCTACATGTTCAGAGGCACACAAAGAGGCAAGGTCAAAGTATTTTTCTTCAAGAAAATTGATGTAAATGTTGCCCAAAACACTCAAACATTTTTGTTCATAAAAATTATTTTGCTTCTCCATTTCCAAAAACTGTCCTGTCATAGTGCGGAAAGAAATATCAAGCTGGACACGGGGAGAGATTTTGAAAAAAACTTTAGGAATGTCTGGCTTGGTCTTGATATATTCACGTGTCAATTCGCTAATGCGATAGACAATATCTGCTTTGGGTTCTTTGAAAGAGACATACTCAAGGAGGTCGTCCAGTTGATTGAGTGCGTCAAATAGATAGTATTGAAAATTTTCTAGGTAAGTAGGAGAGCTGAGACGTTGTTGGACAGTTGCATGAGTTAAATTGTCAATATTTTTTCGGCAACTGTGAAAGATTTTGCTAATGACGTTGTCTGGTTTGGTATATTTGAGAATGTAGTAAATGTAAGGAAACGCAAGTGCAATGCAGATGGGCAACAGAATATGGATATTAAAGACACGGCTTGACTCCCTGACGACGTCAATTTCACCATACAACTTGATAATCACGACATGGGCGCTGGAGACAATCAAAAGCCAGACGTAGCATAAGCTGTATATGTCTTCCATATACAAATCAATCAGCTTGGGAATGCTCTGAGATGCGATAGAGATGACAATGATGAGCGTCCCCAACACCATGCCGAGCAAACTGAGCCACACTTCAGGAGCAAAGGACAAATCCAGCTCTGATAACACCTCAATCTTGTCAAAAGTATTTGTAAGAAAACGGGTGTAGCTCTGGTAAACTAATTTTTCAAAAAGAATGTCTAATGCAATGACTCCCAGCGTGATGAGTGAAAAAATACCAAAAGATCTGTATCTATAGAAGAAAATTAGTAAATGATAGGCAGTGGTGTGCAGCAATGACATTGAAATCTTGTCTCCGAATGAAAGTAAACCGCCTATTCTATCATAGTCTTTATCAGTTTTTCAATCACTCACTTACAGCGCATGACAAGACTGATGAGACTTAGTCTCTTAATTCCTCAATAATCGTTCTGACAATGGGAGTTTGGACATAGCCTATTTTTTCGTCCCAAAAATAGTAGTATCCAAGCACCTGACCTTGTTCATCTTTGCCCGTTGTGATTTTGCTGTCTCGTACAATCCATGTTTTGACAATGACACCATTGTCCACATAAGACACACGCAAGTCCTTTCCCAAAATGTTATCTGCTTGGCGGAACCATTGATTGCGTGTCTCTTCTGTACAAGAAGAAATGAACAACACCAAAAGCATGAAACCAATACATTTTTTTATCATTTCTTGATTTATAGAGTGGGTAAAAAATTAATGAGGCAGAAGCATAAAAGCGAGTCCCATAATGATTGTTGGAATTAATGCCGAAAGAGCCAAGTTAGCAGGTGAAATGCCCCCTTGAAAAAATCTGGAAAGTATGGACTGCCCTGCAGGATTTGGAGCATTGGCAATCACAGTCAAACCACCACCTGTCACCGCTCCTGCCACCACTGCATATTTTAAGCTGTCAGTAAATCCTGGGACAAGAGTGCTTAAATAAGTGATTGCCGCATTATCATTGAATGCAGTTAACACAGTTGCACCAAGCATCAAGGGGACTTCAGACAATGACCCAAGAACAGGCTGAATCCACCATGCTTGTAAACCACCATGAATGACTAGCCCCGCAAGGAAAAACCCAACCAACAATGCAGGTTTGAGGTCCACTCTGTTTTGGCAAGGTTCAGTAATTTTTGCAAAGCCAAGAAAAAACAAAAATCCTCCAATAAACATTGGGGGATAATGTGCATAAAACACTGTCCAAACCATAAACAAAACATGGACGACCATCACCCATGCAGGAGTAGGGTCTTCACGTTGATCCCATCTGGGGTCAAGATATGCAGGACGTTTTTTAGGCTCAATCAAGGCAGGCATGCTTTTTTCAATTTCACGTTGACAGGTTTGGTCAAAAATTTGGTCAAAAACTCCCTCTAATCTAGGAGACTTTTGAAAGCCTGATGCAAAATGTTGTTTGAGCTTGGCTCTGACTTCATTGAATTGAGCCATGGCACGTTCCAAGAATCCTAATTCTTCTCGGAAGGTCTCCACAGCATTTTCTGTGTCTGTTTTGATTTTTGCAGTATCCAACTCAGAATCTTGCAACGACTTCAATTCTAATAAATCTGCATACTGTTCCTCTAATTTTGCAAATTCTTTTTTGAAAAATGCCCAATACAGCCCTGTTGCAATGACAATCCCAATCACGGCTTTCCAGCCAAAATGCGTGAGCATGAAGAGAAAATCCCAGCCCCAAGGCGCAGCAACCATCAAAACAGGAGGTGCGGCAAAATGGGAAAGTGTCCCGCCTACCGAGATATTGACAAAAAGCAACCCTAACGTTGCATAAGATAAAATATGGCTTGGTTTGAGAGAATAAAATTTATTTGCCAACAGCAGTGCAGAAATCGTCATGGCAGCAGGTTCTGTAATGAATGAGCCTAGAATAGGTCCTAATGTCATAATGGTCAACCACCATGCAGTCAAAGTGCCTCCTAGCATATTGGCTACTTTGGACATTAACAATTCTGCAAGTTGAATCACGGGTCGTGTAGAAGCCAAAGTCATGATGATCACAACAAACATCGGTTCGGTGTAATTGACATTGACAAAGTATTCCTTCATCGCCCCCATTCCTTTAAAGGTGGAAAAAACAACAGCTAAGACCACTGCCCAAATCCCAAAAACTGCCTCTACTTCACCCAAAAAATGGTAAATCACAGAAAGCACACGTTTGGATTCCTTTGGTTTTTTTTCTTCAACAGAGTGTTCGTATTCATGGTGGTAATGATGCGCCTTGGCAGTAATCCTTCCTGCAAAAAACGTGTGAAGAATGGCACACAAAAAAATCAACGATGCAATCAAATTGAATGGGTCAACTGCGATTCTTGCTTGAAGCAACTCACCGATTCCACGTTCTTTCTCTCCGATGTAGGTGGAAACAGGTCTAGGAAAAGAGGCTTTGTCTTGCGAACGATAAATGACAAGATTGACAAGATTCTCTTCTGCCTCAGGTAACAGATTTTGGACTTCATTGCTCATCGCAAATCGGCTATGAAACTCTTGACTTTGAATGTTAGCAAGTTTGCCCAATAGTCCTTCAATATTGCTGAACTTCGCCTGTTGCAAGTCTGTTCTTAACGCCTCCAGAACATTGGGGGTGATGATGTATGTTTGGGTTTTGGTTGTTGTTCCAGCTGCCCAAACAGTTGTTCCCAAAAACAAAAGGGAAGCAAGGAAGGAAGATAATTTTTTCATAGATTGATCCAATTAAAATTAAGTTAAACAATGCCTTAGTGAAAAGACATATTCAAGTGCTACCAAATCGTAGCTTCAAATAGACACTGCAAAGACTTTGCTAGTTTGACAACATCTTGCCCCAAAAATGGACTTTAAAAAGAAATTTTATAACGATGGTTGCCAATATTTTTCAAACGAACTGGCAGTCCATGATATGTGTGTTGGAGTGGCTTGCCTGTTGTAATATCTTTTAAATGAAGCAAGCAATAATCACCTGTGATTGGGTTGGAATCACGTGGAGAGTAATACAAACAATTCTCAAAAAAATAATGAGTCACTTGAGACCAACGAGTGCTTCCTTTTTCTAAAATGGGCATGCCCCCATGAACCAAGTTTGCCGCCCAAATTAAAGCACTCCCTTTCTTCACATGGAGTTCTTTCTTTTGGTAGTTTTTGGCTTGCATCAGCTGTTCTATAAAATCTTCATAACTTCGTTTTTGACTCTGGGCAGAAAGAATCATGTCGTAATAAGTGTAGTCTCTTTCATGGTGAGAACCTGCATAGTAAAACAAGGGTCCGTTGTGACTGTGCAAATCTTCTAATGCAACCCATATTCCACACATATATTGACTTGGTAAAGAGCTAAAATGGATCATGTCAGAATGATTTCTTTGTTGCGATCCATACTTAAAGTTTAGTGTTTGGAAGGGTAGGGGTTCTCTACCATACAAAAACCTCAAGATTTCATAGATTTTGGGATTGGCTGCTAAGTGGCGGACGATTGGGGCTTCTTGCCAAGCATCTTGAACTCTGTAATAGCTTCGTGGTCCTTCTTGGACTTCAGCATTAAAAAGCGGTTGTACGGCATCAATGAGTTCTGCAACGTTCTGGTCATTGATAACATCTTCAATAATCGCATAGCCTTCTTGGTGGAATTGAGTTGCCAGCTGTTTTTGTTCATCATTTTGACACTTGCTATCTAGCAATTTTTTAAAGAAGGGAGAATGCACCCAAGGCACGTCAGTTAAAATCATGTCTTCAGAGTGCTGACCTACTAGCTTGGGACTGTGATGTTTCAATTCAATTGAAGTGCCTGCATATTTGATTCTGATGACAGAAATAGGAAAGTTTGAATTTGTTGGAAGTTGACACAGAAAGCCATGCGTGCCTCCACCATTTTTTGAAACATCTGACAAATTGGCATTGATAGTCATTAAACGAATGTTGCCATTGTAAACATCAACTTGGATTGGCAAGTTTGGTTTATAAGCACACCACGCCCAACCTTTGATGACCCCACCTTTGACAGAAAACAACTCACCTTCATACCTCAGCAAACGAAGGACGTATTTTTGTAAGAATGAAGGTAAAAATCGGAACAGCCTGTCATAATGGCAAACGATTGGTAAATTTAATGCCAAATAAAGAAAGGACTGGATTGATGATTTTAAGTTAAAAGAATTGGACATGATTGAGAAAAGTTGGCTTCATCACATCATTGAAACGGTGGACATTGCAACCAGATGAATACGAAAGGGGTTATTCTAAGTCTTATTTCAAAAAGTTGCTAATAAATTTAAGGCAAATTCTAAATTTGAGAACAGTTTAGCGAATTTGAAAATCTTCATAAAATAAATCCCCTCCCCAAGATGCTTTTGCCTCCACACATTCACCATTTAAGCAATAGCTTTTGAAAAGGATAGATTGGTATTGACCTGTTGGAATTTGAATGGCTGCCTTCTTTCCAATTTTTTGAGATTGGTCTTGATTTAAGATGCAGTCTTGCCAGACATTAAGGGTTTTTTGCTGATTTTTCAAATCAACCTGAAAGCAGACTCCCTTATGCTGACCAGCAAGCTCTTTTTCAAGTCCATATTTAAATGTCAAAAGAGATTCTTTGCCCGTCAATGGATAAAGAATTTGCGAGGGTGCATTGATACATAACCTATTTGCACGGCAAAAGTATCTTTTCGTTGTGGAATTGATTATCGCCTCTCCTTTGGCAGAGTAAAGTTTTTGATGAAATTGATTTTGTTGCTTGACATTTGCAAAGATTGTCTTGATTTCTTGATGACTCATGGCACCACTGACATCTTGTGGCAAGTCAAGAAACTTGCCATCTTTCACATTGAGAAAAAGACCAAAATATTTGTTGTCATTTCTTGAAAGACTCTCCATGTAGCCATCGTCTGGTTCAAGATGACGAGGGACTTCCCAGTCATTGAGACAAGCAAAAATGTAACGGAAAAAATTGACTCCTGTGATTTGTTCCACGCTTTTAAAACGTTCACAAACTTTGGGCCAACGAATCGCTTGCATGACCCCAAAATTATGAATTGGTAAATCAGTGTAAGGCGTTGTCCATTCTGGGCGGCTACCATGATCGCTACTGACTATGATAATGCTCTGCGGGTCACGTTTTAAAATATCATCAATGATGGTTTTGACTTCAAAATTCACCTCTTCTAAGCCTTCTTGAGTTCTGGTTCTTTGCCAGTTGTCATGTAAAAAAATGTAGCCTTGCTTGTAAGCTGTTTGTTTTTTAGCAATTTCAAGGTCTGCTATGGCATTGTAGTAATGTTGTATATGCGTTGCTGTCCCTTTAGGCAAAGCATCTCTCTGACCTACAAACCACTCCACCACCTCATTTGAAAAATAATAAGCCAAAAGGTAGCGAGTGAAAAAAGAATAAATGATGGCGTCATCTGTTGACTTCAAATTACTCAACACAGCAGGTTTTGGCGATTTTTCATGTGTTGTGCAAGGGTAATGGCAATAGATCATGTAATTTTGATTTGTCAAACGTGCAAAGACCTCATTTTTCCCAAAATACGCATCATAGGTAAGTAATTCTTTTTGATGAGGTTTGGGATAAATCAACTTCATAATCCACATCATTGTCAATGTTCTGAAGGTGTCATAGCCATTTGATGCCGCATGAGGATAGGTCTTAAAATTTTTGTCTTCAAGCCATTGATAAAATGCAGAATTGTCTATTCCAAAACGTTGGTAACCTACCAAATTAGGATAAGAGTCAATGGAGAGCTGATAGATGTTGAAAGGGTGCTTAAAACTGTCATCTTGAAATTGACCAAGAAACTTCTGGATAGAGTCTTGAGAAAAAGATTGTTGAAGGTGTTGATATTCTTGAAATTGTTGATTGAGAATAACAAGGCTCTCATAAGCACGAGACACACCAAAGACCACAAGAAAAACTAAAATGGTAGGCTTTGCCTTACGGTGAAACTTCCAAAATAACCATGAAATGAACACACCAAGACAACTGATGTAGGCAATAAATACTGCACCATGAATGACCTGATTGAGCTGTCTATGGGGTCCTATGAAAAGGAAAAAAACCGACAAAGCAAGTTGAACTGACAAAAGGGAATTTTGAGTTTTGGTTTTTTTGCAAACCAAAGCAAAGGCAATTCCCCAATAAAGTAAAGCACCTATGACAATGAAAAGAGGGATTTCAAGGAAAAAACTGCTGATGTGGTGCAGCTTGCCGTTGATGCTCCAGTAATGAAAAACAGCAGTACCAGACCACAATAAACCGATGGCAAAGTGTTGAAGTGAGTTTTTTAAATTTTCCAACGAGTTAGCTTGAAAAGACTCTTGAGGTGTATAGCCATACGTCCATCTATGATGAGAAGCCCCACAGAAATAATCATCAAACCGTAAAATTCTACCATAGTTACCGTTTGTTCTAACATCATAGAATTTAAGAAAATAGCAGCTGGGGGAATAATCAAAGTGCTAATCATCACATTTCCTGCTCCTGAACTTTCTAAAATTCTAAAGAACAAAAGATAAGCAATGCCAGAACACAGAACTCCCAAACCAACAGCATAGTATGATGTGACAAAATCAAGTAATAACAATTCCTCACCATGCACAGTCAAGACATAAGGCGATAAAATCAGAGTACTCATCGTTAACATACCTGTTGCTGAGATCATAGGAGACAAATGATGCAAACGTTTTTTACCCCAAACACTAGCAAAAGCGTAGGAAATACTTGCACAAATCACCAAATACTTACCGATGCCATCATGACCAAATTGTAAGATATTTTCATACCCAACCGCACAAATCACCCCGAAGATGCCAATAACCACCCCCACTAATCTATGAGCAACAAGCCTTTCGTTTGGCAGCATCAACGATGCCAAAATAATCGTCGCAAAAGCTGTGTTGGCATTTAAAATAGATGCTAAACCCCCTGTGATGCTCTCTTGACCATAGGTAATCAACGAAAAAGGAATCACATTGTTCAGCAGCGCCATGACAGACAGGTTCAAAATATTCTCCATTGTTAATTTAAAATGTTGTTTTTTTGTTAAAACAACTGCCAACAAGAACAAAGCCGCAATAGCCACCCGCAAATAGACAATCATAAAGGGGCTAAATGTCTTGAGCAGAACTTCATTAAAAAAGAAACTTGCCCCCCAAATCACTCCCAACGAAACCACCAATATCCAATCTGAATTTTTCATAAAAATTTATTTAAGGAGGAGTTTTTTGCTCTTTTGGTCAAAAAATACCCTTAAACACAATGTTTAAAAGTGGAGCATGCTACCAAAAGCAAATAAAAGAGTCTAGTCTTTTTCAACCTCCCTAAAATCATTTTTTATAACAAAAATCACTAACTTATCAAACAAATCATTTTTGATTGAAAAGAGAATCAAAAAAAATCCTGCTGATGTTTGCAAAAACAGCCATTTGATGAGATAACTATGAATTTGTTTTGGAATGAAGGTGCGTGATGGATTTTGAAAATAGCGTTTTAAGAAAAAATAGCGATTGTTACAAATATGACACATTAAACCAAAAATTTGGTGCGGTGGACTTGATGCCGTTTTGGGTGGCAGATATGGACTTTGTTGCAGCAGAGCCAATCGTCAAGGCATTACAGGACAGAATGAGTCATCACATTTACGGATACACGACCACACCACCTGACTTCTTCACAAGCATCATCAATCGCTATCAACGTCAAAACATCACCTTACAGAAAGAACAAATCTTGCTGACTCATGGTGTTGTGCCTGCTTTGAGTGCATGTGTGCAAGCATTTTCTAAAGAACAAGAATTGGTTTTGTTTCAACCCCCGGTGTATCACCCTTTTTATAGGGTTGTTTTAGAAAATCGCCGCCTTGTTTTAGAAAATATATTGATTTTACAAGGACAGCGCTACGAAATTGATTTTGACGATTTAGAACAGAAGTTAAAACAAGTGGGGCTACTTCTGCTTTGCCACCCTCACAATCCGTCAGGACGTTTGTTTAACCAAGATGAACTTTCAAAGATCATTGATTTGTGCCTTGAACATCAGGTCATTTTAGTGAGTGATGAAGTCCACAGTGAGATTGTGTATCAACCCCATCAATTCCATTCTGTTTTGAGCTTTGACAAAGCTCACGACATCGCAATCATATTGGATTCTGCCAGCAAAGCCTATAACATTGCAGGTCTTTCAACCGCCTACATTGTCTCACGCAACCATCGTTTACTTCAAAAACTTGCCCCCATTCTGGAAAAGTATCACATTTTCCCAAATCTTTTAGGCACTTATGCCACGATTGCTGCATACAATGAATGCCAAGATTGGTTAGAGGCTTTGATGGTTCACTTACAGAAAAACAGAGACTTTGCTATCAATTACATTAAAAATCAAATTCCTGTTTTAAAACCCATCACTCCAGAGGCAACCTATTTGATTTGGATTGATTTTAATCTGCTAGGGCAGTCGCATGCACAAATTCAAAAACGGTTGATTGACAATGCTAAATTAGCTCTCAATAGTGGCACAGACTTTGGGGGTGGAGAATTTTTTAGAAACCCCCAAATTGGCAGGGGTTTTTTTAGATTGAATATTGCAACTTCTCAATCCTTTCTTAAACAAGGGCTTGATGCACTGAAACAAGAATTTTCAACCTCATCTTAATTTTTCCCTAAAAAAGTGAATCTACAAAGACAGCTCAAAAATCTTTTTAAATTATTGTGTCTTTTGGCAATTTTAAATGCCTGTCAATCTGCACAAATTCCATTTAAGTTGCTTTCCAGCCATGAGGTCAAAAGCATGAGGTGGGAAGACGACTTGCCTTTAAGCTCGCTTGAAGAAGCGTTGCAACACTCTGAAAATTTTTACAAACGTATGCCTGATGGGAAACGTTTTTCTTTTGGAGAAAAAAGCTATTCTGCCAAAGAGCTGATTGCATCAAACGCAAGGTTGTTAGAGATTCTCAAGAACACTCAAGGGAAAGAACGTGCAGAATTGATTGCAGAAGAATTTTTTGTTTTTGAAAGCAGGAACAAGAAGCAACAAGCCTTTTTTACGGGATACTATGAGCCAATCATTCAAGGTTCAAAAGAACCAAGTCAGCAATACCCTGTGCCGATTTATGCTAAACCCCAAGACTTAATCCGTGTCAATTTGTCGCAATTCGGTTCAAAACTTCCCAAGCAAACCATCTTGGGAAAAGTGCAAGGTCATCAATTAGTACCTTATGACTCTCGCAAAGAAATTGTTGGTCAGTTTTCTTTGCAAAATCGTGTAGAAGTCCTTGCCTACACCACACATCACATTGAGTTATTTTTCTTGCAAATTCAAGGTTCTGGTCTCATGCAACTGCCAGATAGGTCATTGATGCAACTCAATTATGCAGGAAAGAACGGGCTACCTTACCGCTCCATTGGAAGACTTTTGATTCAACAAGGAAAAATGAAACGTGAAGAAGTCTCAATGCAGTCCTTAAAAAAATATCTTTACGAACACCCTGAAGAAATAGATGAAATTTTATTCTATAATCCAAGCTATGTTTTTTTTAGAGAAAACGAAGTCGGCTCTGGTCCAATAGGCTACATGGGCGAGCCTTTGACGGCTAAACGTTCTATCGCCGTAGATTATCGCTTAATCCCAATGGGGAGTGTTGCATGGATACAGACCCAACAAGGTATCTTTGAACAAGGACAGCAGGTTGGAAGCAAAAAAATGAGCAGATTTGCAACCCCGCAAGACACAGGGGGAGTCATCAGAGGGCATGGACGCATTGACCTGTTCTGGGGCAGAGGCACAGATGCAGAACTTCATGCAGGACATCAAAAAAGCACGGGACAGTTATTTGTAATTGTTGCCAAAAAAGAATGAAGCATGAGATTGACACATTTGATTTGCAACAGAGGTATTTGACACAGACCCAAATGTTGTTATACAATGGCAGGCTGTATTTTTCGGGGGGATGGGTGAGTGGTTGAAACCGGCGGTCTTGAAAACCGTTGAACGCGAGTTCCGGGGGTTCGAATCCCTCTCCCCCCGCCATTTCCAAAGCTGGAGAGATGACTGAGAGGCCGAAAGTGGCAGATTGCTAATCTGTTGTACCTGTTCTGGGTACCGAGGGTTCGAATCCCTCTCTCTCCGCCAGCTAATCAACTCAACCAAAATGTTCAACGTCTTTTTTCATTGACTCTACTTTAGGGTAACATCTCCTTTCTGGTTCTCAATTTTAAGTCCATGTTGTTAAGCCCATGACA
Source organism: bacterium (assembly GCA_965233585.1). GTDB lineage: Bacteria > SAR324 > SAR324 > SAR324 > NAC60-12 > CBDDTI01. The sequence continues at coordinate 235,026 of CBDDTI010000747.1, read as the reverse complement.
GTTTCTCGTGTTTTTTCAGCATCTTTGGTAGGAGTAGATGCTGAACGTATTGAAGTAGAAGCTCACGTCTCTAGGGGATTGAGCAAATTTAGCCTTGTTGGTTTGCCTGATAGCGCTGTTCGTGAAAGTGAAAATCGGATTTTTGCCGCACTTGAACAAAGTGGAATCAAGTTGCCTGTTCGTAAAATTGTAGTGAACTTAGCACCTGCCAATTTAAAAAAAGTGGGTTCAGGCTTTGACCTGCCTATTGCGATGGCAATCTTGGGAGGCTTTGAAATGATTCCCCCAGAGTCTTTGCAAGATTATCTGATGTTGGGTGAGCTGGCACTTGACGGCTCAATCCGTCACGTGTGTGGAGCTTTGAGTTCTGCAATGATGATGCAACAAGTTGCTTTGAAAAAGATGATTCTGCCAAGTTCCAATGCCAAAGAAGCCACCATCATTCCTAACATTGAAGTCTTTGGAGCAAACACGCTTTTGGAAGTCATTGCACACTTTCAAGACCAAACACGACTCACTGTCACACCTCAAATTGAAAATTTGTTAGAACTTGCAGAACATTCCCAAACATGCGGAGATTTTCAAGACGTGAAGGGGCAATCACAAGCCAAAAGAGCATTGGAAGTTTCAGCGGCAGGTCGGCATCATGTCTTGATGGTCGGGGTTCCGGGTTCAGGCAAAACGATGCTGGCACGCCGTATGCCTGCCATTTTACCCCCTATGCGTTTGCAAGAGGCTCTTGATGTAACACGGATTTTCAGTGCAGTTGGGGAGCTACAAGGGTCATCTTTAATCACTCAACGTCCTTTCCGTTCTCCAAATCATACCATTTCCACAGTAGGTTTAGTTGGGGGAGGTCGCACGATTCCACAACCCGGAGAGATTTCTCTGGCTCATCGTGGCATTTTGTTCCTTGATGAACTCCCTGAATTTAGAAGAGATGCCCTTGAGGCACTCAGGCAGCCTTGGGAAGATCGCCATGTGCGAATTGCACGTGCCAATTTTAGTGTTGACCTGCCTTGTGATTTTTTAATGATAGCGGCAATGAATCCTTGCCCCTGCGGATACGCAGGAGCTTTGCCTTCAAGCCCCAAAACATGCACTTGTTCAGCAGAACAGGTTTTGAAGTATCGCTCCAAAATTTCAGGACCTTTGATGGACCGCTTTGACCTTCAGCTTAAAATTGCGGCGATTGACTATGAAACCTTGTCTGCACGTTCTACTGGGGAAAGCTCAAAAGACATTCAAAAACGTGTGCAATCTGCCCATGAAATTCAGATGCAACGTTTTCAAAACAGCCGTGTCCTCTTCAATGGAGATATGGATTCAAGGGAGGTGGATCAATTTATTCTTTTGGAACAAAAGACCCAAGATTTGCTAGAATCAGCAGTCAAAAGATTTGGGTTGAGCGCCAGGGCGTATTACCGTATTTTGAAAGTTTCACGCACCATCGCAGACCTTGACCAAAGCCCTACTATTGAATCTGTTCACTTGAGTGAGGCGATTCAATACAGAATGCTGGAGTAAATCCTTGAAAAAAAGAGGCTTGGAGATTGGAGATTTCAAAGAAGGAAAGTATTACCTAGCCATGAACTCTACAACAAGTTGGTCTTCTACTTGAATGGGAATTTCATGTCTGTCAGGGAGTCTGGTTAATTGACCAGAAAAATTGCTTTCGTTGCGTTCAATATATGCAAGCTCGTTTTTAAAGAAGTTGAACCACTCTTGGTAACGTTCAATTTTTTTGCTTTTTTCTCTCAATTCAATGACATCACCAACGTTCACGCAGTAAGAAGGTTTGTTGACATTCTTGCCATTGACTAGAATATGACGATGAGACACCATCTGTCTTGCTGCTGCAAGAGTCCCTGTGAATCCCAAGCGATACACCATGTTATCTAGTCGGGTTTCTAGCATTTGGACAAGATAGACGTTAGTTTGGCGTCTGGATTTAGAGGCAGACTCATAGTAACGTCTGAACTGTTTGGCAGAGACACCATAATAGAACCGCAACTTTTGGCTTTCTTTGAGCTGGATACCATAAGGGGTGTCTTTGCTTCGTCTTCCTCCTCCATGCTGTCCGGGTGGTTGCGGTCGTTTGATAAATGCACAACTCCTTGAACCACACAACGACACTCCTAAACGTCTGCAAATCTTGCAGCTCATTTGCATTTTTTTACTCATAACAATCTTCTATAAAATATCCTTCAAGGTCTTCCCTTGTTTTTTGAGATAGGGGATTAAACCGTGTTTATCAATCGTCCGTATGGCACGTGTTGAAAGCCTCAAACGAACCGAACGCTTCAGCTCTGCCACAAAAATTTTCTTATATTGCAAATTAGGTAACTGCCTGCGCTTCACCTTATTATTTGCATGAGAGACATGGTTTCCAACCAACGGCTTCTTACCAGTCAACTGACACTTTTTAGACATAAATCAACCTGATGTTATTTTGTTTCTTTGTACATCACATGCCTTCTGACATGCGGGTCATACTTTCTGAGTTCCAAGCGATTGGGGTTGATATTACGATTTTTGGTTGTGTAATAACAATGCCCACTTTCTGAACTCTTCATCTTCACAAAAACACGATTCCCTTTTTTCTTAGCCATAAAATTCCTTTACTTCAATCACAAAACCCACCAGTTTCTATTTTTTAAAAGAAAAAGGCAACCCTTATTTTGCATTTTCTAAAATTTGACACCCCTTTGAGAATAGAATCACATGGATAAATTCTTGAACCGTAATTCTGTGAACTTGGGGTCAATATTTTTCAGCACCCGTGCTTGACTCCTTGCCTCCTCTTGGGTTTCATACAGCCCTAAGTTGATTTGAAACAAGGGGGTTTGCTTCTGAACAGTTCTTGAAATGTAGATAAACTCAAATTCTTGATTTAGTTTATCAAAGTCTGTCAGCACTTCTTTCCAATCTGAATAAGCAGGAATTTGGACGACCCAAGAATTGTGCCTGACTGTTTTGAGGTCAACAATGACATTAGCCAGCTCCTGGTCTGTTGGCAAAACGACCCAATAATCTGACTCAAAAGGTAATGAATCACGATAGCGGTAATAAATCTCCTTGCCTTTGATATGAGCATCTTCTTCTGTAACGAACGTTCCTACACGCACCCGATACCAATGTTGCCCCTTGTAGGTTTCACTGGTTCTGTGGATGTAAGCATAGTAGCCATCACTGACGAGTCTTTCTAGTAAGCTAATGGCATCACGGATACGCCAAGACTCAACAGAAATGATCTGCACTGCAAATTTACCTTGTTTCTTTCTTGAAAGAATGTCATTTTGTGCCTCCTTTTCAGTATGAAACACAACACGCAATCGGTCTCCTTGCCTTGCTAAGACCCAGTCAGCTGGTTTTTCAGGGACGATGGTGTAGTCCAATTTAGTCTGGTTTTGCACCAAAACCACTTCAGAGACACCTGTAGGGAATGCTTCCATTTGTGCGGGGGTGAGTTGCCAATATTCTGTGTCTGATTCAAAAATGGAGGCGAAATTTCCAAAGCGGAAAGGTGGTTTGTTCTCGCCAGAAACAGGTTGGGCTTGCACTTGTGCAAGCGGTTCAGTTGCAGGCTGTTCTTGGGGTTCGGGGAGAGGCTCTTGCGGCAGAGGTAAAGGTGTTGAGTCTGTCAGGACTTCTTCAGGTTGTTCTTGAAGTTCCGCAGGAGGAAGCTCCAGCGGCTCAGGTTCAAACCCCATTGGTGTTTCCACATTCAGACTGGTTGGTGCAGGAGCGAAAGGTTTCTTACTGATGTAATAAAAGATGCCAACTGCAGACAAAATTAAGATGACTGCAACGAGAATAGTAACGGATTTTCCTTTGGATTTCTTTGCCATAAATTTTGACCCACTTCACTTTTGAATTGATAAAGAGAACATGAAAGATTAGCCTATTAGCCTAACCTTGCTTAAAAAGCAAACCCAGCATTATAAATCATTCCAAAAGAAAAAGAAAATGTTTAAAAAAATTTTTCTGCAAAATTTAATTGAACGCTTTGGCTCTCCTCTCTACTTTTATGATGCCTCTCAAATCCGTTCCCAATATCAAAAATTAAGCAAGGCTTTTTTTGGTTTGAGGCATCAAATTCATTACGCCATGAAAGCGAACTCCAATCCGCATCTTCTCAATATTCTTTTACAGGAAGGGGCAGGGATTGATGCAGTCTCTTTTAACGAAGCCTTCCTTGCCAAAAAGGTCGGTTTTCAAAGCCACCAAATTCTCTTTTCTGGCAATAATATCACAACAGACGAGATTCAAAAGGTGGTAGAACAGGGGTGGATTTTTAATGCAGAATCTTTGCATAACATTAAAACTTATGGTCAATTCAAGACTTGTGGGAAAATCTCTTTGCGCCTCAACCTTGACATTGGTGCAGGACATCACACACATTGCATCACGTCAGGGTCTCAATCCAAATTTGGAATCTACCACGACCAACTGACAGACGCTTTGAAACTGGTCAAAACTTACAATCTAACGTTAATCGGGCTTCATGTCCATATCGGGGCAGGAATTACAGAAAGCCAGCCTTTTATCCAGTCATTGCAAAAATTATTGCAAATAAGTCAATCTTGTCCTCATTTGAAGTTTGTGGACATAGGGGGTGGCTTTGGAATCCCATACCAAGAAGGAACACAAGAATTTGACGTGCAGTCTTTGAGCAAACAAATCCAACACGAAATGCAAGGATTTGAGCATTTGGAGTTGAAAATGGAGCCGGGACGCTATCTGGTTGGCAGTTCTGGAACATTGTTAGCCACAGTCAATGGCGTCAAACACACACCCGATTATCAATTTGTAGGGGTAGATACAGGCATGAATCACTTAATCAGACCTGCCATGTATGGTGCTTATCACCAAATAGAAGCAGTTACTGACTCCAATGACTCTGGGCGAGAGGCTCAAGCAGTGGTGATTGCTGGAAATATTTGCGAAACAGGCGACGTCCTCAATCAAAACGACCAAGGACATGCTCCAATTCTCTTGCCCCTCCTAAAGCAAGGAGACCTCATTGCCATCAAAGATTGTGGAGCTTATGGATACAGCATGAGTTCTTCATACAACATGAGAGGCAGACCTGCAGAAGTCTTAGTTGACGGGCAAGAGACCAAGCTCATCAGAAGACGAGAAACTTATCAAGACCTCCTTGCATTGTGCAACTGGGATTCTTCTAACTCATTTGGAGACTGAAAAAACCAAAAAATCAAAACCAAAACACAGACCAAAGGAAAAGTATGGCAGACATGGACCAAGAAGACATAGACAAACTTTTGGCAGAAGCAGCAGAAATTACCGGCGAGCCTGTTGCTCAAAACCCTGAACGACAAGCAGAAATCCAACCAGAAGATGATTCTGTGTTTGACTTACCTGCTGAGCCAACACCAGAGGCAAGTGCTGAAGAAGAAGCATCAGAGTTGTCGGAACTCTTAGCTGACATTCCTCAAGTCAAAGAAGAAGAACCTTCATCAAGTGCTGATGAGCTGAAGGAAGTGGACACAGAAGATTATGATGCTGATGCACTGGCAGGCAATGTGTTGAGTCAGTCAGAAATGAATGTCATGTTACAAGGAGCAACAGCGTTCACAGAAAAACCTGAAGACTCTACCCAAGTCAGCATAGACTTTCTGCTAGACATGGAGCTGACCCTGTCTTTTGAAGTGGGACGTTCTAAAATGAAAATCAATGACTTACTTTCGCTTGGGCAGGGTTCTGTGATTGAATTACATCGTTTGGTTGGGGAAGATTTAGATTTGTTTGTCAGTGGACATTTAATTGCCAAAGGTGAAGTGGTGGTCGTCAATGAAAAGTTTGGAATCCGCATTGTCAGCATCATTTGTCCAACCCAGAGGATTCAAAAAATGGCTGGAATGGACTCCTTATGAGTGAATCTCAGATTTTAAAACGTGCAAGAGAAACGTTAGAGACAGAAATAGAAGGACTGCGTGCGATGGCTCAAAGGTTAGACCAATCTTTTGAAAAAGCCACCTCATGCTTACTGAAATGCACAGGCAAGGTCATTGTGACAGGAGTTGGTAAAAGTGGCATCATTGGTCAAAAAATGGCAGCAACCTTTTCCAGCACAGGGACTCCTGCTTTGTTCTTGCATGCAGGGGAGGCAGTACATGGAGACTTGGGCGTCATTTCCCAAAATGATGTCTTGATTGCCCTTTCATTCAGTGGAGAAACTGAAGAAGTCCTACAACTCCTTGCACCTGTTCAAAACATGGGAATCCCATTGATTGGCATTTGCAGCGGACAACAGACAACCCTTGCCAAAAGTTGCCATGTCGTGCTTGATGTCTCCATTCCCAAAGAAGCCTGCCCTCTAGGACTAGCACCAACCACCAGCTCCATTGCCACTTTGGCGATGGGTGATGCCTTAGCGATGTGTTTGCTGGAATTAAGGCATTTCAGCCAAGAAGACTTTGCAATCTTTCACCCAGGCGGAAGTCTTGGCAAAAAGCTCACGCTTCGTGTCAAAGATGTCATGATTTCTGGCGAACAACTTCCTTTGATTCCAGAACAAACTTTGATGCAAGATGCTGTGCAACTCTTGTCAGAGAAAATGCTGGGATTGCTGATTGGAGTCAATGAAAACAATCAACTAAGCGGGGTCTTCAGCGTCGGAGACCTGATGAGGCTTGTCAACCAAAACATCATCTTTCATCACCAGCCGCTTGCTCAATTCCTTTCCCCCAATCCCAAAACGATTGAGGCAGACTCTCTCGCCGCACGTGCGTTGCATCTGATGGAAACTCACTCCATTACCTGCCTTGTGGTCACATCAAACACGAACGTTCCCATTGGCATCATTCAAATTTACCACATTCTACGTGCTGGCATTTTTTAACGCCCTTCTGAACACTTTCAAAAGTCATTGCAGAACTTGATTCAGAGTCTCAAACGCCCTCCGTCATTGCAGAACTTGATGCGGAATCCATCAGCAGTTAGAGGATAGATTCCTGCTTACGCAAGAATGACAAAGACACGCCCGCTATGACGGTTGAAACGTTGGCTTGGCTTTTGGTCATTTGAGCGATTGACACGGAACCTCAAAAAACAAGTGTACCCTTTCAAAACAGGGCGTTTTATTTGGATGGAAGAAAAAAAGAAAATAAAAAGGCTAACATGACTCCAAGCATTACCAGATTCAGAGAAATGCCAAAACCGGACATCCATGACAAGAGTTTAAATTTGCTGTCAATCTTCTCATTTAAGATTGGTTTCTAAATTAGAAACTTGCTCTTTGGTGGCTTTTTGCTCCAGTTGCTCTTGCAAGTAAACAAACTGTTCTTTGGTGGCTTTTTGCTCCAGCTGTTCTTGTAAGTGAGACACCTGCTCTTTAGTCGCTTTCTGCTTCAGTTCTTCCTCTAAACTAGAGATTTTCCCATTAAGGTTTGCCTCTAAACCAGAAACTTGCTCTTTGGTAGCCTTTTGCTCCAGCTGTTCTTGTAAGTGAGATACCTGATCTTTAGTCGCTTTTTGCTTCAGTTCTTCCTCTAAACTAGAGATTTTCCCATTAAGGTTTGCCTCTAAACCAGAAACTTGCTCTTTGGTAGCCTTTTGCTCCAGCTGTTCTTGTAAGTGAGATACCTGATCTTTAGTCGCTTTTTGCTTCAGTTCTTCCTCTAAACTAGAGATTTTCCCATTAAGATTGGTTTCTAAATTAGAAACTTGGTCTTTAGTTGCTTTTTGCTCCAGCTATTCTTGCAAGTAAAAGACTTGCTCTTTGGTAGCTTTTTGCTCCAGTCTTTCATTAAGATTGGTTTCTAAATTAGAAACTTGGTCTTTAGTTGCTTTTTGCTCCAGTCTTTCATTAAGGTTTGCCTCTAAACCAGAGACTTGGTCTTTGGTGGAAAGTTTTGCAAAGTTGCTTTCTACAACAAATTTAAATTCTTCTGTCAATGCCTCTGCTTGCTCTTGCTCAAAGCCTGCAGCTGGCAAGTGTTTGGAAGTCTTGAGTGTGTCAAAAAGTAATGCGGTTTCCATCAGCCTATTCGTGAGAATGCCAAATCCAGAATCATAACAAATTCAAAGACAAAATGGAAAAAGAAAGTTCAGGAGAGCGAGAATTCTGAAAAAAGTGAGATTGCGGGTCAAGGTGAGCCATGACCAAACTCAAGGTGGCAATCACTATTCAACCGTCATTCCGTACTTGACACAGAACCCATCAGCAGTTGGAGGATAGATTCCTGCTTCCGCAGGAATGGCAAAAAAACAAGCCTACAACGAAGAAAAGAAAAAGGGAAGATTGAGAAAAGAGAGATTGCGGAACAAGACCGCAATGATGGTTTTCAAAGTGAGACATGACGAAAAGGCAAAGTGTTTCAATTCTCCTCTCTTTTTTCTGTCACTTGAGTGCCTGACACGTCATCTATCGTCAACATCGCATGGATTCCTGCTTTCGCTCCGAATGACAGTCGTAGTCATTTGAGTGCTTGACCCACAATCTTAAACGTCCTCCGTCATTGCGGGACTTGACCCGCAATCTCAAAAAATGGAGTTGTTGGGAAAAAACAAGATGAGATTACGGAACAAGTCCGCAATGACTAAGAAATTGAAAAAAGCGAGAGCTGGCAGAAGAGAAAATCTGAAACTTAATCTTGAAGAGTGGTCAATTCGGTTAGAAGTTGTTGAGTGGTGCGTTGACGGCAATAGCCCTGAATGGTCTGGAGAGAATGGTCGTGTCTTTGTGGGGAATACGTGGCACAAGCATCAGTGATTTGTGTGACCAAATATCCTAAGTCGCAGGCGTCGCGGATGGCACTTTCTACACACTGGTCTGTCAAACATCCACAAATGACCAGTTGTTTCATTCCCAAATTGCGTAGAATGTAGTCAAGATGAGTAGAGATAAAAACAGAAGAAGAGGATTTGGGCAGGCAAATTTCGTCTCCTTGTATGGCAAGTTCGTCAATCACCTTGGCGTCCCACGAGCCTTTGGGGACATGAAAGCCTGTGATTTTGTAATCTAAACTGCGGTCTCTTCCATCTAATGTCAGGCTTTCAATGGTGGTGTAAAGCACCTCCATTTTTTTTAGGCGGAATGCCCTTTGTAACTTTTGTATGTTGGGAATGACTTCTGTTTTGAGTTGATTGAAAAAATATGAATATTTTTGGTCAAATGTGTTTTGAGAAAGTTCTTTAAATTCAGAGCCTTGACGATGACAACTAAAGTTTTGCATGTCAATCAATAACAAGGCAGATTGTTCGGGGTTTAGTGGGACTTCACGAGAAAGAGACATTGAGAATTTTTTTTAAATTAGTGTGAATTGTGAAAGATAAGATGTCTGCAAATTTGGCACAATGGTCAGCAGAACGTAAGTGGTCGTTTCTGACTTCAATCAAAGTGTGTGGAATCCCCCGTTTTTCTCCGTGTTGCGGGACAAACCAATCTCCAATATCACTGACTTTGTAAGGTTGGTTGAGTGTGACGTTCAAATCTGGGACATGTTGTTTGACAGATTCCATCAAAAGAGTAGAAGTTTGAAGTTCCTTTCTTCCCAAAAAGCCAATGTCCCAAGGTCGCCTGAAGCCGTTCATCACAGGAGTAAAGCTGTGAATAGAGATGGCGATTTTTCTTTCATGTTGGTCTAAAAAGGTGGAGATGGTGTTTTGATAGGGTTGAAAGATTTCATCAATCCGCCACTGTTTTTCTGCTTGAGAGATATTGTAGTTGGCAGGGATAGAAATGTGGTCGCTGACTGGTGCCATAGAATCGGGTGCATGAGTCGGACGGTTGCAGTCAATGACCAGACGGCTGTAATTTTGCAAGATCAAAGGGGCATTTAGTTTTTCAGATAAAAGGCAAGCGATCTCTTTTGCTCCAATGTCCCATGCGATGTGTTTTTGGAGGTTTTCTGCGGACAAACCTAAATTGTTCAGCCTGTACGGGACGGCATTGCCTGCATGCTCGCAAGTCAAGACAATTTCTGATTTGCCTTGTGCATTGGCAATTTCTACGGGATTTGGGTCATCAGAGGTGAGTAATGATAACATTTAGACCTTCTGTGATTTGACTGATGCCCCTGTAAGCAAGCCGTGTGGTCTGAATAACAAGACAAGCACAACAAGAGACAATGCGAGCGATTCACGGAAGTCTTGCCAGCCTTCAGGAAGATAAGCGGCAAGGTAAATTTCAATAAAACCCAACAAAAACCCCCCAATCACAGCACCGCGCAACACTCCTAAACCGCCTAAAATGGAGGCAATGAAGGCTTTGAGAACAGGGACGAAGCCCATCAGCGGGTCAACAGAGGCTCGTTGCGAAACCCAAATGACTGATGCCACCCCAGCTAACAACCCTGACAATGCAAAGGCACATGAGATGACGGCATTGGCACGAATCCCCATCAGCCGTGCAATGGCAAAGTCTTCTGCAGCAGCACGCATGGCAATTCCCATCTTGTGCTTCCGCATAAACCATTCTAAAAACAAGAGCATGACCAGTGTCGTTGCAATCGCAATCAGTTTGTTCACACCAATCACTAATCCCCAAACAGAGACACTTTCAGAAAGGAACTCTGGTAACTTCACTGCTTGAGACCTTGTGGAAATGAGATTTTGAAACAACACTTGCAAGATCATAGCAACGGCAAAACTGGTCACCAGCATCGTCGCACCCGATGAGCTTCTGACAGGACGGAACGCCACCTTTTCCATCAACATTGCAGCCGCAACACTTGAAAGAATAGCAAAGATGACAGCCACAGGAAAAGGCAAGAGCCACAAGCCCCCATACATCAGAGCATAACCTGCAATCGTCATCAGCTCACCATGAGCAAAATTGATCATTCCCATCACAGAGAAAATCACTGCCAACCCCAATGCTAACAAGGCATAAGTCCCACCTAAAGCAAAGGCATTGACTGTTTGCTGTATGAAAAAGTTCATGGCTTGACACTCAAATAAATTTCTTTCAAGTCTGAGAGTTTTGACAACTCTTTTGCTGTTCCTGATAAGCTGATTTGTCCTTCAGACAACACATAGCCACGGTCTGCAATCTCTAGCGCTTGATGCACGTTTTGCTCTACCAGTGTTAAAGTGATACCTTGACTTTTGAGCTTGAGCAGGAGCTGAAACATCTCATCAACAATTTTAGGAGCTAATCCAAGAGAGGGTTCATCTAACAGCAACAGGCGTGGCTGGCACATCAAGGCACGAGCTACTGCAAGCATTTGTTGTTGTCCGCCTGAAAGCGTCCCTGCGTATTGTTGTTGCCTTTCATACAAAATGGGAAAGAGTGAATAAACAAACTCAAGGCTTTCCTGCATCTGTTCCTTCTTTTGAACAGTATAAGCACCCAACAACAGATTTTCTGCAACAGACAAAGTCCCAAAAACCCTTCTGCCTTCAGGACACAAAGTGATTCCCTGCTTGGCTAACTTTTCAGTTGCTTGGTTAGTGATGTCTTGCCCATTTAAAAGCACTTGTCCTTGAGCTGTTGGCACTAATCCCATCATGGCATTGAGTGTGGAAGACTTGCCTGCTCCATTTGCACCAAGCAAGACGACCACTTCGCCTTCGTGGACTTCAAAATCCACTCCCCGCACTGCTTGAATACTTCCATAACGCACGTGCAGATTTTTGGTTTTTAAAAGGGGCATGGTGTCTATCTGAAAGATACGTGATGGACCAGAATAGAATTCGTATCGTCTTCTTTGTCTATTTTTGAAAGTACACAATTAGCATCATCTCTCAATTTAAAAAAATTTTTCATTTGGAAGATGATCTTATCCATTTTTTCTTTAGCTGGTAAATAAACTAATATTTTTGAAAAATCTTTATCAGATATTGCTGGAATCGCAGCACCTGTTCTATACATCAATATTTGTTGCAAAAATAAATCGCTTTGAAAATAGTATAGCAAGTAGTAGTGACTGATTTGACTATCTCTTAAAACTCTAAATCCATTTGTACAAATAGATTTGTCGTACTCTTGAGTCACATAGGCTGTAGCATGTTTTTTGGTACCGATGGAGTTCCCTGCTACAGCAGTAATAATATCACCGTTCCTTACTTCATAACTGGCTCTACTTGGTAATTCACTTGCTAACAAAGATGAGCTGTTCACAATTTCAAAATACTTGACATAAATATCAGATAATTCTATGTATTGAACAATATTGTCTAATTTTATCCTAGAAGATTTAACTTTTACTATGTTTGCAATGTCTTCAATTTTTACTGCGTCTAATTTTTTTAAGATAGTAATCAAATTTCTATTTTCAGGTGAATAGTAATCATAATCGAAGCGATTGTTTAGCTCTTGAGATGAAATGGAAAAAGATCTACTATTTTTGATTGATTGATTTTTTAAAAAATGATGATAATCATTGATGGATTCTGTCAAATCTTCATCTATTTCACCTGCTGTATTTTTTTTGTAAACGGGAGTCCCATTTTTGTTTCCAGTATATCCTATTTTATTGATTTTACTGAAAAATATTTGACGATGTCTTGTTACCATGTCTTGTTTTTTTTGTAAAAAAAGCAAAGAAGACTTCACCCCTGTACCATAAGGTATAAACGTTTCTTGAGGAAGAGAGACAATAGCTATAACAAATGCTTTTTCTTTTATGTAGTCTCTCAAATATTGCATAGAAGCGTTTTCAAAATGTCCATTTGGTAAAACGATCCCTAATCTACCACTAGGTTTTAAAAGATTTAGACACTGTTCAATAAATAAAACATCTGGTATTTGGCCTTTTAGCAGTTTGTCTGACTTGTAGTAAATACTGTCTAGTTCGTTCCATTTATGACCTAAATCGTAGTTTGATAAAATTTCTTTTTCAAAAACTTTTCCTTGTGTCCCGAATGGTGGATTGGTCAGTACAACATCGTAAAAATGACTAGTGCATTTGATGTTTAAAAAACTGATACTATTTAGAGATTTTAGTGCATTATGACAGATGATATTGGGGTCAGAATTAGTTTCTATCAAGAATTTGATTTTGGCAATTTGTGAGACTCTTTTATTGATTTCTATTCCAAACAAGTTGTTTTTGACGTAATCGTGTATACTTTCATCTTTGTATAATTCTTTGATGTAGTTTAAGGAGGAAAACAAAAAACTTCCTGTCCCACATGCGGGGTCAATAATTTTTTCATTTGGCCTGGGTTTGATCATTTTTACACAGAAGTCAACAACTGGATCAGGAGTAAAAAACTGACCTCTTCCGCATTTTGCATGTCTTCCCAAAAATTTCTGAAACGCAAGACCTCCGACATCCTTCGTTGATTTTGAAAAATGAATATCTTGTAAACTATTAATTACAAAGAACAAAGATTGGTGACTTAGTTTTAAATTTTCTTTACTATCAAAATAAGGTTGATACTTTTGCTTAGTTTGCTCAAATAGATTGTAAATTCTGTCTATAAAACTAGAATGATGACTAGATTCATTGATCCTTGCATAAAATAGAGTCTCTGCATGTTGTTCATCATAGTACTTAGTAAATAGTATCTTGACTATTTCTTCTAAGACTTGTTGTTCTGACAATCCATCGTTTGCATAGATAAAGTTATGTATTTCTTCAAATCTATGCAAGAGATTATCTAAATGATTTTTAAATAATACATTTTGATACATAGCCTCATTCATTTTCGTAAACAACGTTTCTGGTATCTATCTGCATATCTTCTTCTTTGATAGCATCACTTAGTTGAACGGTATCTAATACCTCATCAAAGTTTCCACTCCATTCATCAAATAAGCAAAGGTTATTGCCTTGAAAAACAAATCCTATCACATAGTTTTGTTGTAAATGATTGGAATCAACTCCAGATGATTCCAGATTTTGAGGGTTTGCAAATAAAAACTTATGTTCTTGATACTTCAAGAATATATCCACTGAAAGAAGGTTAAATTCATCTTTTCTTGGTGTAGCTTGGGTTCGTTTATTTGAACCTCCTGTCCCTGAAACTAAATGAGTTTCTAAAACTTGAATTTGATTTGTTAGATATTCAAGCCTTTCGTCAATGATTTGTGCCATTTCTTCTCTTGAATAACCTTTTAGTTTTTCTATTGCTTCAGATTTTTTTGTCTTTTTTTGAGAAACCTTATATTTGATAATTTCTTCGTAATCGTAAAGAGTTTCTTGATAATCATTGAAAAACTTTGGAAGATAAGCTTTAATCCACTGATCTATTTGTTGTTCAGCTACCTCACTTTGGTCAATCCAATGAATCTTATCTCTGTAAGTAAAAAGAAAAGATTTAAGCTTCTCATAATTATAAAGTTTATGCCATTTTTCTGAGTTAGATTTGATTCCTTTGGATTCTAAAACGAACCAACTTTCTTTGTGTTTTATATAAAAATCTCCGCAGTGACGATGATGTTTTTGTCCTTGCCATTTTTCTTTAATTCGCTTCACGATGAGACCTTGTTGCTCCAACTTTTTTTTCAATAACAGCTCTGTAATAGAGCCACTAATGTAACCCTGTGCATTAGGGCTTAATTTCAAAGATTCAAAAAATACCTCCAATGTTGTTTTGAATACCCTTGATACAAATTCCTCTAGTTTTTTTACAATATTCATTGTGATTTATATCAATTTGAAAATTAGCATTCTAGTGTGCTTGCCATTTGCGAATCTACATTTTAAAAGCCTGCATGTTCTTTGGGTCACTGAAAATTCCTAAAAGCCTCTGACCTGTTTTTGTTGGAGAAACAGGTCAAAAGTAAAAAATGCCTACAAGCGTGGTGCAGGGACTAATGAAGGAGTGGGAGCAATTTGTCCAACCAGTTCTCGCTCGCTTTTTTTGACACGAATCAAGGACACCTGACGTATTGGCATTCCTGTCGTGCCTTTGTAAGTGATGGTGCTGGTGCTTCCTTTGACATCTTCCAAATTAGCAAGGGCGTTGCGAATTTTTTTAGAGTCGGTGCTTCCACCTGACTGAATCACGGCTTCTTTGACGACGGTGATTAAATCATAGCCAACGGCATTAAAGACAGTTTCAGATGCCTTGCCTGTCTGTTTTTTGTAGAGTTTGTTGAATTTTTCTAAACGGCTGCCTGATGTGGCATGTCCTGCAGTGGAGAAAACAACACCTTCTCCTGCTTTCCCTAAAGAAAAAGTTGTCGGGCTGTCAATTCCGTCAGACCCTAAAACTTGGGCTTCCACTCCTGCAGACCTTAATGCTTTGATGAAAGAGGGAAAATCTGGCTCGTAAGCAGAGGTCATAATCACATCAGGCTGTGGAGAAAGTGCTTGAATTTTGGTGACGATGGCAGAAAAGTCTTGCTGTCCAAGTGAATAGACATCTTTGCCAATGAGCTTTCCACCTAGTTTTTCAAAGACGTCTCCAAAATAAAGAGGCATGGAAGTATATTGGCTGTCAGGAGAATACAAGATGTAGGCTTGGCGATGCCCTTGCTTGTATGCCCATTCTGCTAGAACTGTGGCTTGAATATTATCCCCGGGCATGTTGGCAAAGATATAATCCCCACCGATGAGAGGCAAAGTAGGAGAAGAGGCACAAGTGGAGATGCCGGGGATTTGAGCACGGTCTAAGATGTCTGCAGCTGCCAAGGCAGGGTCAGCATCACAAGGTAGCACCATCACAGAGACTCCATCATCTACAAGTTCTTGCACTGCAATAGAAGTTTGTGCGGCATCAGAACGCACGTCCTTCTCCTTGAGTTGAATCTTGATTTTTCCCATCACCCCACCTTTCTTGTTCAATTCTTCCACAGCAATTCGGATTCCCTCCACCACAGGGGTATCGTAGGGTGCAAGTCCACCTGTTTTGGAGACAGCAAGACCAATGTGAAGTGTTTCAGCCCCCAATGTGAACAGAGAAGAAGCCAAAAAGACGGCTGTTGAAGTTGCCCCAGCCAATTTGATACGTAATTTATTCATTTTTAAGTTATGAAAATAAGGTTAATCAAAGCCTATTTAAGACTGCCCTAAATAAGCATGAATGACCTGCTGAGACCGTATAACCTCATCAGGTGTTCCGTGTGCAATCAGATGTCCTTCATTCATGACATACACCTCATGGCACAACGAGTGGATCAATTTCAAATCGTGATCTACAAGCAAAAGACCAATTTGTTCTTGCTGGCAAAGTTCTTGGAGAGTCTGAGTTAACTCTTGTGTCTCCAAATGATTCATGCCTGCGGCAGGTTCATCTAGTAACAAAAGAGAAGGCTTTAGAGCCAAAGCCCGTGCAATTTCAACTCTTCGTTGATCCCCATAAGAAAGTGTCCCTGCAAAAACATCTGCCTTTTCCAAAAGTCCCAGACGTTTGAGCAGTGTGAGACATTCTTGTTGCAAGACTTTTGCATGGGTAGATTTATTTTGATTTAAAACAGAGACCATCACATTTTGCATGACAGTCAAGTGATTGAAAAGATGAATATTTTGGAAGGTGCGGGCAATGCCGTATCGGAAAAATTGATGCAAGGGTAGTTTAGCTAAAGAACTTTGACCGACGTGCATTTGTCCAGAAGTGGGAGGAAGAACTCCTGACAAGAGATTAAGCAAGGTGGTTTTGCCAGAACCATTAGGACCAATCAATCCTGTCATTTGCCCAGATTTTAAAGTCATACTGATGTCATTGACGGCTTTCACACCCCCAAAATGCTTGCTGATTTTTTCTACTTGCAACTTGTGAGCTTGCTGATGCTTTTTCACTTCAACAGCAGAAGAAGGAGCGTTCAACTGGTCAAGAGAAAATTTTTTAAACAGGAGTTCATACCACTCTTGATAGCCTGCCACTCCATCAGATTTACGAAACATCACAAATAAAATGAGCAAGCTGATTCCAATTTGAGTCGTTCCAAAAACAGCAGGGATTTCTATACCAAAGAGTTCAAAACCACTTTCTAGCCTTCTTAATAATTCACTGATGAAAGTGATCAAAACACTGCCAATCACAGCACCAGTGACGGTGTTCATTCCACCAACAATCAGCATAGACAGCAAGAAAAAAGTATCTACAAAGTAAAATTTCTTGGGACTGAATGCTCCCAAAAAATGGGCTAACAACCCACCAGCTAATGCCATGATTCCAGCACTGATGACCCACGCAATCAAGGATTCACGGTAGATGTTGACACCGACAGAGCGGGAAGCAACCGCATTCTCACGACACGCCCGAAGCCTCAAGCCTGATGCAGATTCACGGTAAAGAGATGCAACGACTAAAGCCATCAAACAACCTGCTGCTGCAATCCAAACGGTTGTCTCACGAGGTACCCCAAAAAAAGATTGTGAGCCTCTGGTGAAGTCTCTCCAACCTATCAAAATGCCATGCACAATAATCAAGACCCCTAATGTTGCAATAGTGGCAGATGCCCCAGATAACTGACTCAAGGCAAGCCCAATGACGAGGGCAACAATCATAGTCAAAACAATGCCAATGAGCAATGCTATTTCAAGGCTTAGCTGTGTTTGTTGAAGCCATGAGGGAAGATGTGGTAGAGTGGCAATTTTGAGTCGGGTTGGCACAGTGAGCAATGCCGAAGCGTATGCCCCAATGCCCATAAATGCCAAATGTCCAAAGCTCAAAATTCCACTATTGCCACTGTAAATGCCCATGCCGACCACAGCAATTAAAGAGATAAAAAACACTGTGATGATTCGCTCTGCTGCTGAACCTGAAAGGACGGCTCCTGTTGCTGTCAATGCGATTGCAGCCAACATAAAAAGGAAGATCACAGCAAACTTTTGGTAGGAGATGGTAAACACGGATACGCCAGTCAAAAAGATTTCCCAAATACAATATGAAAAACACTTTTCAAAGTCAATTCTTTTTTTAGGTTTGACGTATTATTTTTAATGAGATTACAATAATTCGGCTTTCACCTAACCTTTTTTAATCATTATTTTTAGATATGGACGTTAAAAAAATCATTGAACAATCTTACAAAAACCTAACAATCGCTGAACGTAAAATTGCGTCTGCGTTGTTATCAGATTATCCTTTTGCAGGACTTGAAACCATTCAATCTTTTGCAAGCAAAACGCAAGTGTCCCCGCCTTCTATCACTCGTTTTACCTACAAACTTGGCTATCAAGGCTATCAAGACTTTCAATATTGCCTAATCCATGAATTGAAAGAAAAAGAGTTGAATCAGAGAAAAGGCTCTCCGCTGGATTTACACCAGTCGCAGGAACTTGAGGAAGATTATTTTCATAAGAATTTGGCATTAAGGGCGCAAATGATTGAACAGATGTCAGGAATGATCTCTGCCAGCAGATTTGAAGAAATTTGCGAATATTTGTCTGACAGGAAACGTAAAATTTATGTGATTGGAGGTCGGTTTAGCGACCCCATTGCCCAATTTTTTGGGAAGCATTTGAGTCTTTTGCGTGACGGAGTTGTCCATTTGCCATCAGACCAAGAAGCTTTGCCTGATTACATTTTACAGATGCGTCCCTCTGACGTTTGTTTTATGATTGACTTTAGAAGGTACCAACAACATCTGTTCAAATTGGCTAAAATTGTCTCTTCCCAACGTAAATCCTCCATCATTTTACTCACTGACAAATGGTCATCTCCTGTTGCTCAATATGCCCGCGAAGTCATCTCTATTCCCATTGACACCAATACTGCATGGGACAGCTATGCAGGGGCATTAGTCTTTGTGGAAATTTTGTATTCTTGGATTGCAGAACGAGACTGGGAGTTGACAAAAAAGCGGATTGAAATGTGGGATTCAGTTAGGACTTCTTAAATTTTTCAAACCTCAAATCTATCTGTGCAATGTCTCAACAACCTCTTACTTTTGTAGCCACCTCTGACGTGTCAGGTTTGATGAGGGGTAAAGCATTCCCAACCAGACAACTCCAGCAACGTTCGCAACGTGGCGTAGGGTGGACTCCAACCAATGTTCAAATCACTTGCTTCAATAGTATTGCTGAAAGCCCGTATGGGTCTTTGGGAGATTTGGCATTAGTGCCTGATTTACAAACAGAAGTCCATGTCTATCTGGAAGATGGCGAACAGCATTTGATGTTGGGAAACATTTTAAATTTAGATGGCAGTGCTTGGGAATGTTGCACAAGGGGTCTTTTGCAGTCTGCGTTGGAGCGGTTGTTTCAACTTTCTGGTGCAGTGTTATGTGGTGCTTTTGAACATGAGTTTCAGCTTAAAGGGTTAACAAAGTCTCATGGAGGGTTTACTTACAAAGGGTTTAGAGACCAGCAGCTGATGGGAGAAAAGCTGATTTGGGCAATAGAACAGGCAGGCTTGCAACCTGACACTTTTTTAAAGGAGTATGGAGCCAATCAGTATGAAGTCACGCTTGCTCCTGAACAAGGCGTCAAAATTGCTGATGGTTCTGCTTTTTTGAGAGAGTTGATTTATAGCACTGCCTCTTCTTTGAATACGGAGGCAACGTTGACCCCCATTCGTGACCTTTCGGGGGTAGGCAATGGCGTCCATATTCACTTGAGTTTTTTAGACCAAGAGGGGATTCCTTTGACTTATTGTAAGCAAGGCAGTTATGGCATGTCAGATTTAACCTCACATTTCATCGCAGGTGTGTTGAAGTATCTGCCGCAAATTGTAGCTTTTACCGCCCCTTCTGCCATTTCTTACTTTCGTCTCACTCCTCACCGTTGGAGTGCATCTTACAACAATTTAGGTTTTCGCGACCGTGAAGCGGCTGTGAGAATTTGCCCTGTTGTTGAATTTTCCTCTGATGATGTGTCTAAACAATATCATTTTGAGTTTCGTGCGGCTGATGCAGCTGCTTCTCCTCATTTAGCATTAGCAGCGATTGTGCATGCAGGTTGTCAAGGGATTGAAGAACGTCTTTCAAGCCCTAGCGTGACTCAAGAAGATTTGTCACTTTTAGACAAAGAAACTTTGCAACAACAAGGCTTTTCTCGTCTTCCTCAATCTCTGCAAGAAGCCTTAGACACGATGCTTGCTTGCGAACAGGTCAAAAGTTGGTTTTCTCCAAATTTTGTAGAAGTCTATCGTCAGCATAAATTAGGGGAGCTTGCTTTTTTGGAAGGAAAAGCAGGACAGCAACTTTGCCAGATGTATGAGGAAGTTTACTAAGTCAGGGGAACTTAGTAAAGCTGTCTCTTCTTGAAGAGGAAGAGACAGGATAAGGTTGGTTAGTAGTCTCTAGGGGTGATCCACCAGTGATAGCCTCTTTGCCGTTTGATGACAAATTTGACCTTGACCGTTTGTGTGAAGATGGAATTTGAGAACACAACATCTGCAGTGAACGAACCCGGTTGGACAAAATGAACAGACCGCTTGTTGTATCCTAACCTTGCGACAGAAGTATCAGAGATATTTTTGACTTCTAGCAAGACAAATGGAGGGATTGACCGTGCATTGCCAAATTTGCTTTGTATCTCTACCTCGCTAAAATATCCACCCGGAACATAAGTTTTAGTTAATGTCTGAAGACCTTTGTTCGGGTACGGGTCTCTGTAAGGATTGATGGGATCCCTTCGCTTTGGACTGATTGCAGCAATTTTAAACCTAGCTTTTTTGATGGAGATTTCTACTTCATCTTCATTTTCAAGCACCAGAGTTGCTGTGAAAAAGCCTGCTTTCACAAATTGAATGCTTCTTTTGTCCTCGCTAAGCCTTGCAACAGAAGTGTCTGAAATGTCCTTGATTTGTTTCAAAGAATAGCTTGCTTTGTTCTTTCCAGAAACATTGGCAATGATTTCTCTTGCAGTGAAACTTCCACCACTAACAAACCGTTTCCTTAAAACATTGAAAGACCATTCGTTGTCTCCCAAAATTTTAAACTTTGCACCATCAATGACTGAATCAGCTTTTGTATCATGCTCAAGAATCAGATTTGCAGTAAATTCACCCGATTTCTCAAAGTTGATACTGACTTGACCTTGACCAAGAGTGGCAACAGAAGTATCCGAGACATTTTTAATCTCCTTAATGCTGTAACCTTCCTTTTCTCCAAAAACATTTTCAAGGATTTCTGAAGCTGTAAAGTTCCCTTCCTCTTCAAATGTTTCGCTTAATTCTGAAAAACTCAGTTTCTCAGAATCTTCTTTGGGGGGTTTTTCCTCAATCGCACAAGACGATGCGAACACTGCCACCAAAGTAATGACAGAACCTAAGACCGATTTTTGACGCATTTCATTTACTCCATGATTAAAATTAATAAAATTAAAAAGTAGTCCCTTTCAGAACTTCAAAAAAACTCATCCATTCTTCAGGCACTACTTCAACAAAAGACACCAATCACTCTTTTTCTACTCAGAACAGAAAAAGAGTTGTTCTTTCAAAAGATAGCTATTTTCAGGGCAGTCAATTTTCTAAAAAGACAGTTTTTAAAGAAAAAATGAACGACTCTTCAAATCACTACCTTTCAAAAGCCAGCCACCAAGACCTTTCTGTTATGGGATAGAATGCACTTAATGACTAAAAAATAAGATTTATCATAAACAAAATATACACAACTAAGAGGGGCTTTTAAAAGTGAAGCCTGATTCTAAAATTGAAATTGATGTATTAATTCTGCAGAACTTCCATCTTTTTTGACTCTGCGAATCTCAAATTTGCTAGTGGAAAACTCACGCAAATAATAAATCCAATCTCCAATAATTTTAAGATTCCCTTCTACTTGAGGTGGGTCAAAAAAGCTACCAGATTTGCTGACTGAACTCCTCAACAAATTTTCTGTTTTGGCATTCAAATCAAGGTAGTATAAATTTTTGTCAGAGATGTGCTTTGAGTCCCCGCTTGATTCCCTATTGATGTAGGTGATAAAAGAAGGTGAAACATTAAAATTGATGTCGTCCGAATTGACCTGATACAAAGTCTCGTGGACTACAGTCACGCTAGAAAAGTCATAGTTGGCACGTCCAATTCCATAGTCAGTCAAAAGTGAGTGATTTCTGAAATAGATGTAATCTTCTGTAAGGATAAAACCATCGTGCATTCCACGTGAAAGTGTGGTCACTTTTTTGGTCGTTAAATCCATTTTGCGCAATGTATCCCATTTGCTATAATACACTTGATTGTTTTTGACATGAAAATTATGAGGGTCTCCTAAACATTCACACATCTCAACTACAACTTCTGCAGAACTGCTTTTGTCTAATGGTACTCGCATCAAATCAAACTTTCTGCTGAAATATCTATTGTTTGGGTCTGTGTTGTCTTTAAAATAATACAAATCATCACCATAAACCCGCATGTCTCCATGACCATTGCTGATAAACTCGCTATGAGAAGACCCATCAGTTTTCACTTTGTAGATTTTTTTAGTGGTGCTGTCATTGTAATAAATCCAATCTTGATGCACATAGACATAAGGTTTAGTAACCGATGCAACTGTATTGGTGTATATCTTTTGGACGCTAGAGCCATCTACATTCATTTTGTAAATGCTGTTGCCAGTGGAGGCAAAATAGAGTTGGTGGTCTTTTGGGTAGTAAAAGAAGAATGCAGAAGTATTGGCAAAGCCTTTTTCCCATTTGGGAGTTTGAGTGATTTCAAACTTGGCATTTTGGATGACAACGTCTTCTGGTCCTCCTTGGGGATAAGTTTTTTCAATCACTAAAGTGGCAGTCAAAGAGCCTGCTTGAATGAAGTCAAGACTCTTTCCATCACTTCCAACTTTTGCAACAGAAGTATCTGAAATGTCTTTGATTTCTTTGAAAGAATAGAGACTGCTGTTACCACCTCCTGAATTGAAATCTCCTCCTACTAACTTGCTCAAAATGTCTGCTTCTGAAAAACTGCCCCCACTCACAAAGGTCTTGCTCAATCCAGCAAAAATAAACTCCGTTTCAAATTCAGCATTTGGAATCACAAGGTCTGCTTGATTGTCTTTTTCCAAAACAATGGTTGCAGTAAATTCACCTATCCGTGAGGCACGTATCGCTTTTTTATTGACGACACCAAAAGATTTGTATTTGAGTCTTGCAATGGCAGTGTCTGAAATGTCTTTGACTTCTTTCAACTTCCAGCCTCCTCTATTATCTTCAGAGTTGCTCCATTGTGGAATCCCAGTCACTGCTCCCAGTATCTCTTTTTCTTCAAAAGAGGAGAAGGGGCTATTGATTTTCTTGAGTTTAGTAAAACCCACTGTTTGCCCTTTTAAAATTCGGAATGTTGCATTTGGAATGGTGATGTCTGCTTTAGTGGCATGTTCAAGAATCAAGGTGGCTGTAAAAATGCCCGCTTGAATGAAGTCAATGTTTTTTTTGTTTGCCGCAAGTTGAGCAACAGAAGTATCTGAAAGGTCTTTGATTTCTTTCAGGCTGTAACCTGTTTTTTCTCCTACAACATTGGCAAGGATTTCTGATGCAGTGAAACTTCCAAGGCTGGTAAAGGTTTCGCTTAAAAGGTTAAATGCCAATGCGTTTGTTCTCAAAATCTGGAATGTTGCATTTGGAATGGTGACGTCTTCTTTAGTGGTATGCTCAAGAATCAAGGTTGCTGTAAAAGTTCCAGCCTGAATGAAGTTAATCCTTTTTTTGTTCCCTGAAATTCTTGCGACAGAAGTATCTGAAATGTCTTTGATTTCTTTCAAGCTGTAACCTGTTTTTTCTCCTACAACATTGGCAAGAATTTCTAAAGCTGTGAAACTTCCACCGCTGGTAAATCTTTTGCTTAGTTCCGAAAAATTAAATTTTTCAGAAAGTATGTTTTCACTTGTTTCCAGAATTTTAAATGGAGCTTTATCAATGACTGCATCATCTTTCGTGGCATGCTCAAAAACCAAACTTGCAGTAAATGCACCTGTTGTTTCAAAGTCAATACTGGTCTGATTTTGCCCAAGAGTGGCAACAGAAGTGTTTGAAATGTCTTTGATTTCTTTCAGGCTATAACCTGTTTTTTCTCCTGAAACGTTGGCAAGGATTTCTAAAGCTGTGAAACTTCCCTCATCCTCAAATGTTTCGCTTAATTCTGAAAAGTTTAATTTCCCAGCAGTTTTTTCTTCAGTCGTGGTTTCTACTGCACAAGAAGACACGAACGCTGCCATTGAAACAACAACAGCACCTAACAACGATTTTTTAAGCATTTGACTACTCCATTCAAAAAAAATTAATCAATCCAAATAAAGCTGTTCTCATATCCTCATAGACAAATAAGGTTCAGTCTGACATAATAAACATTTTATCAAGACATTTATTTAGACTAAATCCCTATTATTGCCTAACATATAGTTTAGAGTTTGCTTTATTTTATAAATCATAAAAGCATTCTATCCAGAGAAAAATTGGCTGTCAAGAATTATTTTTATGATAAATTGATTTTTTTTGGAGATTGTCTTAGACCACGGAATTTGATTTTGGCAGGAAGATTTGATTTGGATAGGGAAGTTAAACCTTATTTAAGGTCATAGAATGATGCTTGTTTAATGGCATCTTCCATTGTTTTTTGTTGTTGTAGCATGGATTGCAACAGTGTCCATTGATTGAGGGTTCTGTCTAAATTGTGTTCTGCATATTGAGTGTTGTAATACACATCACCATTAAGGTAGTCTGTCAAAAATCTGATGACTTGCATGAAAACAAGGTTCAAAGATCCTAGTACCAAATATTTTTTTTCTGAAGGGGTTAACATGGTTCCGCAACCTTCTAAAAAACCCTTTGTTAATGCTTGAAAAATAGGCATTCTCATCGTGATTTTCTCTGCTTGATTGCAATCTTCATCAGTGGAATTGGTAAAGGTTCTCACCATGTCTCCAAAGTCTGACAAGATGCAACCTTTCATCAAAGTATCCAAGTCCACAACAGCCATCGGTTGCATCGTTTTTTCGTTCACCAACACGTTGTTAATTTTTGTATCGTAGTGAATAAGCCTGATCGGTAGTGTTTGAATGACTTCATTTGCTTCCTCAATGATGTTTTGGAGTGCTAAAACGTTTTCTATTAAATGCTTTTGTCTTGCTTTTCTTGAGGCTTGGTCATTCTTGAGTGCCTCTTCAAATTGTTGCCATCGCACGATTCCATTATGAAAATCTAGGATAGTGGTTTGAATTGGTTGCAAATCTATGTTTTCAAGATAGCGTGTGAAATGTCCATAGCACTTGGCAATGTCATAGGCTTGTTTTTCAGTTTGAGCTTTTTCAATTTCTATGGCATTTGACAAATAAGGATATGCCCGCCAGTATCCGCCATCATGCCA
Source organism: bacterium (assembly GCA_965233585.1). Classification (GTDB taxonomy): domain Bacteria; phylum SAR324; class SAR324; order SAR324; family NAC60-12; genus CBDDTI01. The sequence goes on along the minus strand of CBDDTI010000747.1, from coordinate 209,922 downwards.
AAATCCAAACTCTTTTTGAGTAGTCAAAAGAGGCATCAAAATTTGGTATGGATAATTTGTAGATTGGAGGTGTTTGCTAACTAATGCAATGTTGCTCATAATTGCCTCAGGTTTCTTAAAGACATGAGTATTAATTTGTTGCAAGACAATCCGTTCAGTCTGGTGATGGTTCTGGAATTGTATGAGCAGAGTTTGATTGATATGTCCGTTGCCAAGGGGTTGGTATGAAAGCAGTTGAGCCTCTGGGTAGAATTTTTTGAGAATGGAGCTTAACTTGGTCATGGCTTCCAAAGAGATTCAGGATACAGCCCTTGTTCTATCAAAGTTTTGATTTGCGTTTTGGCAACTTGCCTGTCTTCTTGGTAGGTCATGCCAAACCACTTGGCACGACTTTCTAAAACAGAAATCTCCACTTCATTTTTTTGCAAAAGATGCCCGACTTCTGATGAAATGAAATACTCTGCCTTCAAATCGTGAGCATGAGATTTGACAAACTGGCTAAATCCTCTTTCTAACTTTTCAAAAATGAAAGGGTGGAATCCCCAAAAATTCATAGAAACATAAGTCCCTGCATCTAACTTTTGCAAGTGATTCCGTCCTTGGCAAATGATTTCATTACCTTGTCTAGTAATTTGCGTTGCTTCCCTCACATCAACCAACCTGCCTTCATGCACTTGGCAAAGTCCTCTGGAAACAGCACCATTGGCAGAAAGCGTATTTTCAAGGATATATCCCACCATGGCATAATGCGTCTCTTGACATTGAGTTTGTAGAAACTGATTCATCACGCGAAAGGACTCCCGCCCATAGAAATCATCAGCATTAATGACAGTGAATGGGTCATTCACCACCTCTTTTGCAGTTAAAATGGCTTGAGCTGTCCCCCAAGGTTTGGTCCTTCCTTCAATGCTGATGTGACCAACTTGGGTCAGAACTTCTTGAAATGCGTAGTAGACTGCTATTTGTCCCTCTAGTTTTGCACGAAGCAAGTCCTGAAACTTGCTGTATTGTTCTTTTTTGATGACTAAAACGACTTTTTGAAAGCCCGACTGAATGGCATCATAAATGGAATATTCAAGAATCGTTTCGTGGTTTGGACCGATGCCCTCTGTTTGTTTATGTCCTCCATAGCGACTGCCCATGCCAGCAGCTAAGATGACTAATGTTGACTTGACCATGATTTAAATCCCTGAATCATATCATAGTAGGAGGTATTTAAGAAATTTTTTGGGATACTTCTGCTTTGCAGGTCATCTTTACAAAAACGAGAATGAACGCTACAATCAATGCCCTGTGAACCCCAAAAATTTTGATAATCTCAAAAAAAGATCTTCTTTTGAATCCTTTTTTAAATCCCAATGACAAAGAGTTTTGACACCACTCCATTAGTCAAAAAAATCAGGCAATTTTTATTTGCTCAAAATCTGCCTAATCAGCCAAGATGTCTTTGAAGAGCCAAGACACCATCGTTGCCATTGCCACAGCAACAGGAGTAGGAGCGATTGGCATCATTCGCATCAGTGGTCAACATGCCAAAACTTTAGCAGAAAGTCTTTTTACTCCTTCCAAACAAAACTTCCCTCTTCAACCCCGCATGATGGTTCATGGCTGGGTGAAAGACCAAGACCAAGTGCTTGACGAAGGAATGCTTTGCCTGATGTCTGCACCTCATTCTTACACAGGTGAGGATACGGCAGAGTTCTACACACATGGCTCTCAAGCAGTGCTGAATGCTTTGCTTGAGGCATGCGTGAGTCGTGGGGCAAGGCTTGCAGAAGCAGGAGAGTTCACGAGGCGTGCTTTTTTTAATGGTAAAATGGATTTGTTACAAGTGGAGGCAGTGGGCGATCTGTTGCATGCAAGGTCAAGTTTAAGCATGCAAACAGCAGTCAATCAGATGCGGGGACGGCTTTCTCAATGTATTGAATCCATCAGCAACCAAATCAAACGCGCTTCTTCCTTTTTAGAGTTCTCTATTGATTTTGCCGACCAAGACGAAGACTTCCCCAGCAGAAAAGAATGTCTGCAATGTTTGCTAGATGCCAAGACAGAACTTGACAAACTACAAGCCACTGCAAAACACGGTCAGACGATTCGCGAAGGCTTTCGTGTTGCATTGATTGGTGAGCCGAATGTTGGAAAATCCAGTCTTTTGAATGTTTTGACCAGCCGCAAGCGTGCACTGGTAGATGCTGTTGCAGGAACAACACGTGATTTCATTGAAGAGTGGACTTCTTTTTGTGGTCTGTCTGTCTGCCTTGTGGACACCGCAGGAGTGCGCCAAACAGAAAACCGAACGGAGTCTGCTGGTGTCCAGTTGAGTTTGGAAGAACTCAAACGTGCGGATTTATGCTTAATCATTTTTGCCCATGACCAAAAACCGACAGCAGACGTTTTAAAATTTCTCAAACCAGAAAAAGATTTGATTGTTTGGAATAAGAAAGACTTGCAGCAAGACGCCTTGTCAAAGTCAAAACAAGACGCTTTATCAAAAAATGCTTTGCATGTGTCCGCTTTGTCAGGTGAAGGAATAGAAGGACTGAAGACTGCAATTTTTCAAAAAGCACTTGGCACTTCTGCACCCCAAGAATCTGTATTGATGACGAATTTAAGGCAAGCTCAAATCGCACAAGCCACATCTCAAAGACTGCAAAATGCCATTGATGCCATTCATGCAGGGGTTGGCGAAGAGTGTGTAGCGGTAGAGACAGCATCTGCTTTAAAATTGCTTGGGGACATTGTGGGACAAACGACCGCAGACGATATTCTTGAACAAATTTTTGCCCACTTTTGCATTGGCAAGTGATGTCATTATTTCAAAAATCGTTTCAAAAAAAATTTGAAAAATCATGCTTTCACCTCCTTTCTCCTCAATTTCTTATTTTGTAAGAAGATGCTAGACTCAAAAAGTTAATTTTTGCCAAACTTTGCTCAAAAAAAAGTGATGACACCCAAAGATGCCTTGTGTTTTTTTGAAAAGTTAGGAACAGGTGGTATTGTGCCTAAAACAGAACTGCTGTATGCCAATCATTTTGAGCTTTTGATTGCAGTCATGTTAAGCGCCCAAGCCACTGATAAATCTGTGAATCTTGCCACTCCCCAATTATTTGCAACCTATCCATCTGCTTTTGAGATGGCAGAGGCAGACTGGCAAGACATCAAGGAGTTGATTCGCAAAATCGGTTTGGCAAACACCAAGGCTAAGAATATTCTCAAAACTTCCCAAATTTTGGTGCAAGAGTATCAAGGTCAAGTTCCTGAAACTCGCAAAGAGCTGGAAGCCTTGCCTGGTGTGGGACGCAAGACTGCAAATGTGTTGCTCAATGTCGCTTTTGGACACCCAACTATTGCTGTTGATACCCATGTCTTTCGTGTCTCAAATCGCACAGGGTTAGCCACTGGCAAAACCCCACTTGATGTAGAAAACAAACTTTTAAAAGTTGTGCCAGATTCATGGAAGCAGGATGCTCATCATTTGTTGATTCTTCATGGACGTTACACTTGCCGTGCAAGTCGTCCCAAATGCGCAGACTGCGTCGTTTCCGAAGAATGTGCCTATTCAGAAAAATTGCTATGAGGCGCCTCGTACTGATTTTAACATTTTGTTTAGTCATTTCTGGGTTTTGGCTGGCTTGGAAGCCTCCCAAACCAGGTTTTTCACTGCCCTTGATTTTTCATCTTTGGGCAGGGTTCTTTTTTATCCTCGTATTTCCTGTGTACGCTTGGGAGCATATCAAAGAACGGCGAGCATTTTTGAGGTATTTCACCATTGCTAGTTCGGGGATGTTACAGTGCATGGCTGGGGGAGTCTTGATTATGACAGGGGTTTTGCTTTTCCTCTACGAAGATAACCAACTGGATTGGGTGCAAAGCCTTCATTTTCATTGGACGTGGGGGCTTTTAGTCATTTTCATTTATCACGTCATTGCAGTCAGATTGAAAAAGCACAAGTGAGACAAAACATGAATGATTTGAGGAGAAAAACACGGACGGTTTATATTGGCAATGTAGCAGTAGGTGGGGCAAATCCTGTGAGGATTCAAACGATGCTGACATCAGACACCCGCGATGCGGAGGCTTGTCTGCAAGAGATGCAAACGTTGCATGATGCAGAGATGATCCGACTCACTTTGCCTAATCGCCAAGCACTGGAAGCCGTCTCTCAAATGCGAAAGAAGATGTCAGAGTATGGCATCACACAGCCCTTGATTGCTGACGTCCACTTCAGCCCTAAAATTGCAGTAGATGCTTGTGAACTGTTTGAAAAAGTGAGAATCAACCCCGGTAACTTTGCAGACACCAAACGTTTTGAAGTCAAAGTTTACACTCAAGACCAATACAATGAAGAATTGGAAAGGATTGAAGAGAGGCTCAAGCCCTTGATTGCGAATTTGCAAAAATACAAACGTTCTCTAAGATTGGGTGTGAATCATGGTTCTTTATCCGACAGGATTTTGAACCACTATGGAGACACCCCGGAGGGAATGGTAGAGTGTGCAATGGAATATGTGCGGATTTTTGCAAAATATAACTTCCATGACATCATCATTTCTATGAAGTCTTCAATTCCTTCCGTAATGATGCGTGCATACCGTGAATTGAGTAAACAACTGGCAAAAGAGTGTTTTGATTATCCATTGCATCTTGGAGTCACCGAAGCAGGGGCTGGACTAGATGGCAGGATCAAAAGTGCTGTGGGGATTGGGGGTTTATTGATAGATGGGATTGGCGACACCGTACGTGTGTCTTTGACAGAAGCCTCAAAATACGAAATCCCTGCGGCACAAGCGATTTTAGACGGAGTCCATCAAACACAATATGTGCCACCTTTAACCAAACCATTGCCTTCAAGACAGGCTGTGCAAATCGGTCAAACCAAAGTAGGTGAGGCATTTCGCCTGCTAGCAATCACACCTTTTCGCATTGCTCACACCAAACCTGAATATGTGGACGAACTCATCAACGAATCTCAAATTGACAAACTTTCTATTATCCATGTGTCTCCTGAAGATTTAGTAAACGAACTACAATTTGTGGAAAGATTAAAACTTTTTCAAACCCCTCAACTTTTGGTGTTGTCAGGGCAGTCATTTTTATTTCCACTTCGCCATTTGGCAAAAATCCTGTATGATGCACAAATAGCATTCCCTGTGGCAGTACGATTGCATTTAGATTTTTGTCAATGGGAACAAGGTGCTTCAGAGTTGGGAAGTGCCATCATTGAAGGTCTTTTGCAGGCTCTGATTTGTCCACATCTGCCTCCAGAACACCAACTCTTTGTCTTTTGTGAGACGCTTTTGCAAGCAACCCGTGTCAGAATGTCCCGTGCTGATTTTATTTCTTGCCCCTCATGTGGAAGAACTTTTTTTGATTTACAAACGACCACCAAACAAATTCAAGACCGAACGAAGCATCTCAAGGGTGTGAAAATTGGGATCATGGGCTGTATCGTCAATGGACCTGGTGAGATGGCAGATGCAGACTTTGGGTACGTTGGGGCAGGTCAGGAAAAAATAGACCTTTATTATGGACAAACACGAGTTCAGTCAGGCATTCATCAATCACAAGCCGTAGAAAAGTTGGTGGAACTGATTCAGTCTAAAAACATGTGGACTGAACCAAGCTAAATTCTTTAAAAAGAACAGAGTTTGTCATCTGCTATGACAAAGATGAAGATGACTTTCATTGATTGGTTGACTTAAAAAATCATTTTTAAAAAAAGGCTTTTATGTATGCGATAGATACGTTGCAATATTCCAAGCGACTGATAGCAGTAGGTTTTACTTCTGAACAGGCGGAGGCTCAAGCTGAATGTTTAAGAGATATTTTCAGTGAAGAACTCAAAACCACAGTTTGCACCAAACAAGATTTGCAAGAAGTTAAAAGTGACCTTGAAGGAAAAATCAATGACGTCAAGAATGATTTGCAAGAGGTCAAAAGCGACCTTGAAGGAAAAATCAATGACGTCAAGAATGATTTGCAAGAGGTCAAAAGCGACCTTGAAGGAAAAATCAATGATGTCAAGACTGATTTGCAAGAGGTCAAAAGCGACCTTGAAGGACAAATCAAGGACACTAAAATTTCATTGATACAATGGATGGTGGGTTTAACTCTGGCGCAGATGGCAGCACTCTTTGCAATGCTGGCTTTTATCAAAGATGTGTTGACTGCAGCTTAGTCTCTTTGAATCAACTAAGGAGGGAATCAGCTGAAAGGTAAAAGAGGATTGACAGAGCAAGGAGAGGAAACAACAGGGAGCAGAGCTGACTCCCTGCTAAGGAGAAAAGAGAAAGAAGAATGGAATTAAAACCTCACTTTAACGGGAGTATCTCTGTTAATGTTGGTGCCGTCTCCAAGACGTCCAAAATTATTGCCTCCCCATGCCCAGACTTCTCCATTGGATTTGACTGCGACACTATACGAATCTCCTGCCTCCACAGCAACCCAATCAGTGTCTGATCCCAACTGAATAGGACGGTTACTACTTTGATCTCCTGCTCCTAGTCCGAGACGCCCGTCAGAATCACTCCCCCAAGCCCACAGAGACCCTCCACTCTTGATTCCGAGTGTATGAAAACCTTGTGAGTCATCAGCATCTCCTCCTGAAGAAACAGCCTTCCAGTGACCAGAAATTTGAACAGGAGCAAGTCTGTCAGTGTTGGTGCCGTCTCCAAGTTGTCCATCTATGTTAGACCCCCATGCCCAAAGACTTCCATCTTTTTTGATGGCAAAAGAGCTGACACTTTTTGTATGAATTTCTTGCCAGTCATTGCCAGAGCCAATTTTCGTAGGGGTGGTTCTATTGGTGTTGGTTCCATCACCAAGTTGTCCAACTCTATTAAAACCCCAAGCCCAGAGTGTGCCATCTGTCTTCAGTCCCAGAGTGTGTCCATAGCCTGAAGAGACAGACGTCCATTGGTCAGAACCAATTTTTGTAGGAGTGGTTCTGATGGTGGTAGTGCCGTCTCCAAGTTGTCCAACACGGTTGTCTCCCCAAGCCCAGAGTGTGTTATCTCCCTTCAAAGCCAGTGTATGAAAATATCCTGCAGAGACGAGCTTCCAGCTTCCAGCAATTTGAACGGGAGCGAATCTGTCAGTGTTGGTGCCATCACCAAGTTGTCTAAAACGGTTGCGTCCCCAAGCCCAAAGGCTCCCCTCTTTTTTGATGGCAAGACTAAATGCACCATTACTTGCCAAAATTTTCCAGTTGTTGTCAGAACCAATTTGAACAGGAGCCAGTCTGTCAGCATTGGTGCCATCACCAAGTTGCCCATCATTATTCACCCCCCACGCCCAAAGTGTGCCGTCTTCTTTGATTAAAAGGCTGTGACTGATACCTGATGCAAGTTTGTATCCCGCACTTCTAAAATCAATGGAGGGTATGACTGCAAAATCCCACGTTTTAGAAAAGTCTTTGACCTTGAGTTCAATTTGACTTTTGCCTGTTTTGAGTCCCTGAAGGCTCAATGTGCTTTTGAAAGGGCTATTTCTTGGCAAGGTAATCTTGATAGAACCTGCTTGGGCTTGAGACTCTCCTGATGCAGAAAGATTGATGACACTAGCGTCATATCCTACAACCAACTGCAACTGTTGATGAATACCTGTCAAATCACAAGCAAGGTTTGCTGTGGTCTGTTCCCCTTGAGCCAGTTGTGTTGTCAAGCCTCCAATCTCACAACTCAATTTTGCCAGATTGCTTTCTTCCTCCTCTGAGTCTGTGGCAGAAGGATTGCACGCAGACAAAGCCGCTAACGATGCCAGTAACCAAATTCTTGTTTTCATGATGTTCTCCTTTTTAACATAGTGAATTTTCATTTAATATAAATACATGATATTTGAAGATTAAAGAGATAGCAACAAATAAAATAAAAACATGTTTAAAATTATATTTAAAACCCCAACAGATAGCAACAAGCAAAACAAAAAATAATTATTTTATTGAAGTTTTTACCTTTGTGATTGACCTTTGATGGAGTGAAGAAAAAACGGAGCTGGACTCAAAACTCTTGCTTTGATGCGGGAGCGAGGCAAAAACAAGATCTGAGTGTTTGGTGTTTTGTAAGGAATGGGTTTTTTGAATGAAGAACGGATTTTTGACTCCAATTCTTCAGAACAACACAGAAATTAAAAAAACATTGACACGTTGATTTGATAAGATTGACTCTTGTTTGAGGATTTGGTTAAAATTGAACCCATTTGATGAGATTGAAGTCATTAAATTTGTGGATTGACTTTTGTCCAGAGAGAGTTTGCATTTATTTTAAACTTTGTGAAATGGGAAATATATGGATCAAGAATTTTTAGAAAACGAGACATATGCTAGAAGTGATCAAGAAGGGACTCGTGAGAGTCTACGTAAGATCAAGAAGGCAATGGACGAATCTGTGGAAGCCAACAGAGAAAATGGTCGTAGGTTCGCCAAGGAGTTTCGTGCTGTTCACGAACGTTTTGATACCTTGGAATCTGATTTGTCAAAATTCAGAAAAGAAACCAATGAGAGATTTGAAGGCTTAGAATCTGACGTGTCAGTTTTAAAGTCCGACGTTTCAGAGCTAAAGTCTGATGTGTCAGAATTAAAGTCTGATGTGTCAGTTTTAAAGTCTGACGTTTCAGAGTTAAAATCTGACGTTTCAGAGTTAAAGTCTGATGTATCAGAGTTAAAATCTGACGTTTCAGTTTTAAAGTCTGATATGATTGAAGTGAAAGGACAGATGACTGACATGCAAGGTCAGATGACTGACATGCAAGGTCAGGTGACTGACATGCACGAAGTGCTTCAAATGATTGCTAAAAATACTGAAAAACCCTCTCAAAACTCTTGATTTAAAGAAAATTTAAAATCTAACTTCAACACTGTTTGCCAAGAGCATTTCTGTCAGTCACCTGCCTTTGGTGGAATGAAGAAAAAACAAGGCTGGATTCAAAACCCCCGCTGGAGGCGGGAGCATTGACTGTGAATGCGGAAGTGAAGAAAAAACAGGGCTGAAGCTAAAAACTCAATTTAACAGGAGCATTTCTGTTAGTAGTGCTACCATCTCCAAGTTGTCCAGAACCATTATAACCCCATGTCCAGACTTCTCCATTTGATTTGACTGCAATGCTATAAAAATCTCCTACCTTCACAGCAACCCAATCGGTGTCAGACCCCAGTTGCACAGGGCGAGCTGTTCTTTGGTTTCCTGCTCCTAAACCAAGTTGATTGTCTCTGTCTGTCCCCCAAACCCATAGAGTCCCATCACTCTTGATTCCAAGACTATGGTAATGTTCGTCATTTTGCTCACCTCCTGAAGAGACAGACTTCCAGATTCCTGTAATCTGGACAGGAGCATGTCTGTCATTAGTGCTACCGTCTCCAAGTTGTCCGTCACTATTATCACCCCAAGCCCAGAGCGTCCCGTTTTTCTTGATGCCAAAAGAGCTGTGACGTCGTGTGCTGATTTTTTTCCAATCATTGTCAGAACCAATTTTGACAGGAGTGCTTCTGTCAGTGGTGCTACCATCTCCAAGTTGTCCATAACCATTATCACCCCAAGCCCAGAGTGTTCCGTCTGCCTTTAAGCCAAGACTGTGTTCGTGTCCTCCAGAAACAGACTTCCACTGGTCAGAGCCAATTTTGACAGGAGTGCTTCTGTCAGTGGTGCTACCATCTCCAAGTTGTCTGCTACCATTTTCTCCCCAAGCCCAGAGTGTCCCGTCTGTTTTCAAGCCAAGACTGTGGTACCCTCCTCCAGAAATAGACTTCCACTGGTCAGAGCCAATTTTGACAGGAGTGCTTCTGTTAGTGGTGCTACCGTCTCCAAGTTGTCTGCTACCATTTTCTCCCCAAGCCCAGAGTGTCCCGTCTGTTTTCAAGCCAAGAGTGTGTGCCGATCCTGCAGAGATAGATGTCCATTGGTCAGAGCCAATTTTGACAGGAGCATTTCTGTTAGTCGTTGTGCCATCTCCAAGTTGACCTTGAGTATTTTCTCCCCAAGCCCAGAGTGTCTCGTCTGCTTTGACAAAAGCGGTATGAGAGTTTCCTGTCGCAAGAGGATATGGCGAATCTCCAAAATCTATGTTGGGTAACACGACTTTAAAATCCCATTTTTTAGCAATGTCTTTGACTTTCAGGTCAATTTGACTTTTGCCAATTTTCAATCCTTGAATGTTCAACGTGCTTTTGAAGGAGCCGTCTTTGGGCAATGTGATTTTGACAGAACCTGCTTGGGCTTGTGCCTGTCCTGATGCTGACAAGTTGATGAGATTGGCATCATACTTCAAAGTCAGCTCCAAATCTTCCTCAATGCTTTCCAGATTGCAAGCAAGGTTTGCCGTGATTTGTTCGCCTTTGACCACCTGTGTTGTAGAGCCTTCAATCTCACAACCCACGGTAGCCAGTTTGTTGTCTTCGTCCTCTGAATCTTTGGAGGGATTGCATGCAGACAAAATTGTCAACGATGCTAGTAACCAAATTCTCATTTTCATCATGACCTCTTTTTTTAGTATGGTGAATTGTTAGTTTAGATAAATGACCAGTTAGGATTGATAGATGATACTTGAATCTTTGAAGCATGGCAACAAGCAACATAAAAAATATTTTCCTTGATTGGGGTTTGAGAACAGGAATGTATGATTTTTTGATGAGATACTGTGTAAGATGGTTGCGTGAGATGATAGATTCGGCATCAGGTGTTACAATGACTAATCCGTTTTAAACTGCAAAAAAAATAAACCGCAAAAAACTATCCAAAACTGACAAGGTTTGCTTGATTTTTAATTTTCAAAGGAATGAGCCAATGAATATAGACACCTCTGCCGTGTGTCTTAAAAGACGTTTTAAGCGATTGATTTTTAAAAAGCTCATCTTTTCTTTCGCTTCCTTGACGATGGTTTCTTCGTTATCTGCTTTTGATGGAGCGATAGACATTTCGCCAGCGGCTTTGAACCCTGAGAACTTTTTAGACATTCAATCTTATAGCTTTGCTCCCGAGCAAAATCGCAAATGGCGTCGGTCTGCAAGTGGCTGGCGCATGACGGGTGGCAGTCTGGGCATGGACCATCTTTACCTTCATTTTCAAGTGAAACATCAATACGTCGTTACAGATGAGATGACAACTCATTTTGTCCTTAACCATGAAGAATTTTATGAGATTAAGCCGCTCCGTTATCATGTGGGGGTAGAATGGGAGTTTTGGAGGGATTGGTCTTTTGGATTTTTGGGAATGCCCCAATATGACAAGAGGCGTGCAGATTATGGAGGCATGTTGCGGTGGGGTGATTTGCAAAACTCTTACATCATGGCAACTCATTTAAGGCAGGATTTGTTTTACAACGAAAAAAACTCTCAAGATGACTCTGAGATGAACCCCCATGCGGTAGAAGATGGCTTGCAAATGGCTTGGCTTGTTGGCGCGTGGGAAGTTTTTTTTGCCATACAACAAAGCTCGCCGATGAAGTTAGAGTCTTCCTCAAGACGTTTTCAGCATCAAAGCCAACAAGGTCAATTTTTGATAGAACAAGAGTTTTCTGACGATGCGTTTTGGGCGATAGAGTCCCGCACTTTCCGTCTTGAAAAATCACGTGAGTTTTTAGAGCCTGACAAATCTGATGAAGTTGATGAGGCTCAAAGCAATGAAGAACCAAACACTGCATTACTGTTCAATGATGAACGTCATCAAGTGATTAGTTATTTGATGGTACATTCCTTTTTGGAGAAGTTATGGTCTCGTCAGTGGTCTGGGACGTTGGGAGTGCGTTATGATGAATTTGGCAATGATTTTGAGGTCAAGCAGAGTCCTAAAAAAAGTGAGGAGTTTCAACTGGTTTCTACACAAGTTTACAACGTCTTCAAACATCACTGGAAGCCCCAGTATGCTTGGGAATATGGATTGTATGCAGGTTGGGTAGAAAGAACTATTGACTATCCAGCATTTGACAAGCCACCAGACCAAGAGTCTTCTTTTCAAGCCAAACTGCGCATCAGTTTTGAGATTTTGCATGAAGCAGACACAGGGAGCTTGCTTTGGACAACCACTTACAATCTTGATGAACTCTTAGACAACTTTTGGGACGGTGGCAACATCACTTACCAGAAGACGTTTTAAGCCATGAGGTATGAGTCTTTTTGTGTCAAACCTGACCAACATTTGCAACGATTTGACCTTGTGCTGATGCAACATGCCTCTGTCAAATCCCGTTCTCATTCTAAGAAATTGATTGATCAAGGTTTGGCTCAAGTCAATCAATCTGTCGTCAAATGTTCCCATCAAGTCCAAACAGGCGATGAGATCAGCCTTGCCTTGCCAGAAGCAGAAACAATGAGTTTTGAAGCACAACAAGGGGAACTTGAAATTTTGTATGAAGATGAGGCTTTGCTTGTGGTCAATAAAGCACCGAATCTTGTTGTTCATCACTCAGCAGGACATTCAGCAGGAACGTTGGTGAACTTCCTTTTGAGCCATTGCAAGAGTCTTTCTGACCTTGATCCGATGCGTCCGGGAATTGTGCATCGTTTGGATCAGGGGACGTCAGGGGCATTGGTCGTTGCCAAAACCAATGAAGCACATCAACACTTAGCAAATCAATTCTTTCATCACACCATCACCAGACGTTACCTTGCCCTCGTCATCGGAGAACCATCAGCCCCTAAAGGGACAATCCATGCACCGCTAGGCAGGCATTCCAAAAAACGTAAAACCATGGCAATCACCGACACAGGAAAAGATGCCATCACACACTGGAAGATTTTAGAACGGTGGCATTCATTTTTGACGCTGTTAGAATGCACTCTTGAAACAGGCAGGACGCATCAAGTGCGGGTGCATCTGAAGTCTCAAGGTCTGCCCATTTTAGGAGACCAGCTTTACGGCAAAAAGCACTTCAAACTTCCCAAAATGCCCTCATTGCAACAGAGGCTTTGCATCTCTTCTTTTTCAAGGCAAGCACTTCATGCCAAAGAATTGACCTTCACGCACCCATTGACACATCAAACAATCCAATGCCTTGCTCCACTGCCCCAAGACTTACAAGACTTATTTAAGCATTTAGGTTTGATGCAAAATCTGTCTTTGAATAAGGCATAAAATCTTATTTTCTTAAAAAATTTCTGCTTTTTAAAAACTTCTGCTTTTTTAAAAATTCTTGATTTCTCAAAATGACTTGGCAGTCAAAAATCAAGATGCTTTTTCAAGAAGACGTTTTTTCAAAACATTGCTTTTTTAAAAGTTGTTTTTTTAAAAGTTGCAATGCCTGATGTCCTTTTTCTGAAAACTTGAGAGACATGTCATTGACATACAAATCAATGTGTTGCAGGACAGCATGGATGTCTTTTTCTTGTGCATGCAGCATGGCATGCTGTGCCAAATCCAAACGGTGAGATTGTGCATACAAGATGCTTTTTTGAATCAGCTCTTCCACTTCTTGGATTGTCTTTTGTCCTAAACTTTTTTTGGCAACCAACACCCCCAAAGGCAACGGGAGTTGAAATTGCTCATGCCAAAACTTTCCTAAATCTTGACAAGCAACCAGTCCGTCTCGTTCCAGACAAAACCTTGATTCATGGACAATGACACCTGCGTCAACTTGTTGGCTGGAGACAGCAGAAAGGATTTGATGAAAGGGCATGAACACCTGATGAATCGCTGAGTTTGGATTCCAAAGTTCCCACAAAAGATGCGATGTTGTATGCTGACCTGCGATGGCAACAGAATTAGGCTTTGAGAGAGCTGGATTTTTTGAGACAACCAAAGGACCGTAGCCCATTCCAAATGATGCACCCGTTTGAAGGATTTGGTAGCTTTCGGCAAGAGCAAACGATTGCACAGCCGAGACTTTCATCAAGTCCACCTGCATTTGATTTAGCTGGTGCAGAGCAAAACGTTTGGTAGTGATTTGAAAATTGGGGGAGGAGACCAATCCTTTTTCTAGTGCATAAAAAGCAAAAGAGTCGTTGGGGCAAGGAGAATAAGCAAAGGAGAGATTCATCGTTGAAGACTTGACGTTTCAGATTCAGCCTTGCTTTTCATTTGTTAGCCACGTGTTTGCCTGTTGTTCGTTCATCACAGCAACTACCGTTTTGACAAAAGCATCAAATTCCAGATTGACAAGCGATTGTTCTTTTTTCAATCCAAGTGTGGTGCGTTTCAGAGTTTCAGGAATCAAGCAAATTGCAAATGTGTCTTCTTTGATGTCCACCAGAGTCAAGCTGACGCCATCAACACATACCCACCCCTTCGGCACAAGGTAGCATCGGAATTGAGGTTGAAACGACACCCAAACCTTGTACTGAATGCCATCATTGATGACTTCTGTAATGACCCCCGTACCGTCAACATGCCCTTGCACCTGATGACCCCCAATTTCATCACCAACACGCAATGACCTTTCTACATTGACGAAGTCATGCACTTCTAAACTTTGCAGATTGGTCAGTTGCAAGGTCTCGTGAATGACGTCAAAAGTGGCTTTAGTGTTTTGGATAGACACGACAGTCAGGCAGATGCCATTGATGGCAACGCTCGCACCTAATTGAAGGTTTTCTGCCAGTTCCTCAAGGTCAACTTCCAACTTCAAGATGTTGGCTTCTTTTTGAAGTTGGGACACACGGCACAATTTTTGTACAATTCCTGAAAACATTTTAAGAGTTGTCTTTAAGCATTAAATCGTTTTTGGATTTAAGAGAGTTGTTGATAAACAGAGTTTCTTTCTACGGGAAGGAGTTGGTTGCGTTCTATCAAAGCACAAATGTCTTGCACGGACAAGGTGGGTGTTTTGATAGACCCTGCCATAGAATAAATTTTTGTTGTGTCGCTGACAGTGCCGTCAAAATCATCAACCCCATAATGCAATGACTTTTCTGCTGTTTCCATTCCTAACATGACCCAGTATGTTTTGAGATGTTTGACATTGTGAAGCATCAGTCGGCAGACAGCATAGTTTCTTAAGTCATCAGTTTCATCAAGCTCTTCTAGGTAAGAAAGTTCATTGTTTGCATGACGATACTTGAGGGGAATGAAGGAGTGAAACCCGCCTGTTTCTTCCTGTAAATTACGGATTTGGAGAATGTGGTCAAGGCGGTCTTCAAATGACTCTACATGCCCGTAAAGCATGGTGGCATTGGAAGACAACCCGATTTGATGAGCTTCTTTGTGAATCTCCAGCCAACAATGAGCAGGTGCTTTGCCCCCTGCAATTTTGCGTCTGACGACAGGATTAAAGATTTCAGCACCGCCACCGGGCAACGAAGCAACCCCTGCGGATTTGAGAGCAAGCAAAGTTTCTACAAAGCTTTTGCGTGATTTACGAGCCATGAACATCACCTCAACTGCTGTGTATGCCTTCAAGTGAATATGTGGAGCTTTTGCCTTCAAATGTTGAATCAGCTGAATGTGCCAATCTAAATCATGGTCAGGGTGGACACCCCCTGTGATGTGGATTTCTGTAATTTGGTCAAGGCGATAGGCTTCTAAAAGCTGGTCTATGTCCTCAATAGAATAATCCCATGCTCCGTCAGCATGAGGTTGCTTGGCAGGTCTGTAAAAGGAGCAGAATTTACATGAATACACACAGCGATTGGTCGGTTCTAAGTGGATATTACGGTTGTAGAACACCTTGTTTTGATGCAAAGTTTGCTTCTTCCAATTTGCCAAAACCTTTAAGGTTTCTAGGGGGTAATGTTCATAAAGGGCTAATCCGTCTTCTGCAGAAAGAGGAGCTTGCTCAATGAGCTTTTGCAAGATACGATTCAATCGCTCATCTCTTTTGCAAATTTGCTGGATTCGTTCTGTGCCTGAAGTCAAATTCATCTGTTGCATAGTGAACCTCTCAATCATTTTTCAATCAATCAAACCAATGCAACTATTGTATCTTTCCTTGTGATTTTATTCAAAATGCCTATGATGATTCCTACTTTGCCAAACATGAGTTTCCAAACATGCAAGGAACACCAACACCATTCACGCCACCTACAACCAACATCTTGAAAAAGACAAGTTTTTTGCAAAAGATACGTCTTTATTTTCACACCCTCAAATTTGTCTATCCCTTCCAAATCTATAAACGTCTTTTTGCACTGATTCAAACACGTTTTTTAAGCTATTCACCCCTTGCCTTTAGCCAAGCAGATTTTGCAGACGTTGGCATCTTTCCTCAAACTCCTTTTTTACATCATGAGTTTTGGAATGAGGCAGAAAAGCTGAAAGAAGGGAAGTTTTGCTTCCTGAACCGAACAGTTGATTTGGGTCTTCCTGTTTGTTGGAATACAGCAGAGCAGTCTTTGCTTTGGAGATTTCATTTGCACTATTTCCATTTTTTGCATTTGTTAGAACCTGAAGGACAGAGACAAATTGCTCAAAGTTGGATTGATGCCAATCCAGTCGGCACATTAGGTTGGCATTCCTATCCGCTTTCTTTGAGAATTGTCAACTGGTGCAAGGCAAACTTGACTGACCCAAAGTGTCTTGAAAGTTTGTTTGTGCAAGCAGATTTTTTGTTCCACCACCTAGAAACTTACCACCCTGCCAACCATTTGCTAGAAAATGCCAAAGCCTTGATTTTTGCAGGTGTTTTTTTTAAAAGGTCTGCACACGGCAAACTTTGGTTAAGAAGAGGATTAGACATTTTAAGGCAAGAAACTCCTAAACAAGTGTTAAGTGATGGAGGTTATTTTGAACGGAGTCCCATGTATCATGCTTTGATGTTGGAAGCCTATTTGGACATTATCAATCTCTTGAAAGACCAAGCTGATGATTTCATTGCAACTGCCAAACAGATGAGTACTTTTTTGCAGGCACTCACTCACCCAAACGGATTAATTGCTCTGTTTAATGATTCTACACACGAGGTTGCACCACCTACCAAAAACCTTTTGGCTTATGCCTTGCGTCTCATTGGGTCGTTTCCTTCTCAAGATTGTTTTGAAGAAACAGGATTTTGGACGTATCGCCATGATGACTTTTATTTTGTCATCAAAGCAGGGCAGATTGCGCCTAATCACATTCCTGCTCATGCCCATGCTGATTTATTCAGCTATGAGCTGTCTGTGGCAGGTGAGCAGATTGTCGTTGATGCAGGTGTTTTTGAGTATCAGGCAGGACAGATGAGGGATTACGTACGAGCAACCCGTTCGCACAACACTTTTTGTGTGAACCAAACCAATCAGGCAGAATGCTGGGCATCTTTCCGCGTCGCAAGACGTTACCCCCCAAAAAATGTCATTTGGAAGGCTGACAAAGAAGGCTTCCGATTTGCAGGAGAATTTTGGGGATATTCTCAACTGATTGGTGGTCATCTCAAGTGTAAACGTCAAATTCATTGTTCTGTGAAAGACAAGACTTTTGAGGTGACCGATACTTTTGAAGGCACAGGGACATTTTTGGTGGAAAGTATGATTCACTTTCAACATGAACTGACCATTTTTCAAAAAAATGAAAATCAAGCAGTCATCCAAGGAAAGCAAGCCAGAGTGCTTTTGACGTCCAAACACCTCTCACAAGAACCGACATGGCGTTGTCCGCAATTTGGGACTATTCACGAAAGTACGGCATTTGCAGTCTCTGCCAATCAAAGGCTTCCTGCAAAACTTCAGTATGCTTTGCAGTTTTAAAATGTCTATTCAAATTGTTTCAATATTTTTCACTCTTAAACATTCATTTTAAGTGTTTTATAAAGATTTTTTTGCTTCTTCACTTGACTCATTCAAGTAACCAAGATAGAATGGCGGGTTTTACTTATCGCTGGCATAGCTCAATTGGTAGAGCAGCTGATTTGTAATCAGCAGGTTGCGGGTTCGAGTCCCATTGCCAGCTCCATGTCGTTTGAAGGGGGAGATTCCCGAGCGGTCAAAGGGATCAGACTGTAAATCTGACGGCTCAGCCTTCGAAGGTTCGAATCCTTCTCTCCCCACCATTAAAGACGTATGATGCCTGGGTAGCTCAGTGGTAGAGCGTTTCCTTGGTAAGGAAGAGGTCGGCAGTTCAATCCTGCTCTCAGGCTCCACACGGAGTGTTTCATGTTCCTCTTTTTTTATCTTTTGCAGTAGTATTTTCAGGTCAGTAGCTCAGCTGGTAGAGCATCGGTCTCCAAAACCGGCGGTCGCGGGTTCAAATCCTGCCTGGCCTGCCATATCAAAACAGTGTATGATCAACAAAACCAAAGGTTTCTTAGAGAGTGTCAAGTCTCAATTTAAAAAAGTGGAGTGGCCAACGAGGCAAGCTACTTTCAAATCTACTTACGTGGTTGTCATCCTTTCAGCCATCATTGCAGTCTTTCTCTGGACTGTGGACACAGGGTTGTCTCAAGTGATGCAAGCCCTGATTTATTAGTTTTTTTAGATATGGATTCAGATTTACAACCCCAAGCATCTCCATTGTTAGAAGAATTACTTGAAGGAGGTGAGGGCGATCAGTTCAAGTGGTATATTTTGCAGACGCAAACAGGTTATGAGAGTCGCATAGAAAGGTCTCTACAAGAAAGTTTACGTGCCGCTCATAAGTCAGATTTGATTCAAAAGTTCTTTATTCCTAGTGAGGAAGTGATTCAGACTAGGTCAGGCAAGAAACGTGTCGTCAAGCAAAAATACTTTCCCGGATATGTATTCATCTTGGCAAATCTCACTGATGACCTTTGGCATATTCTAATGGACACCCCACGTGTTTCAGGTTTTGTTGGTGGTGACAAAGACAATCCTTTGCCTGTCAGTCCCATAGAGCTTCGGTCTGTCATTGACCAAATCAACAGCGGTGCGCAACAAACAGCGTCAACAGAAAAATATGAAACAGGTCAAAAAGTCATCATTACAGAAGGTCCTTTTTCCAATTTCAATGGCACAGTTGGTGAGATTCGTGGCGATGGTGAGAAATTACAAGTTTTTGTAAGCATCTTTGGAAGAATGACTCCTGTGGAAGTGGACCCTGAAAATATCAAACGATCTTAACATCAAATAAAAATCAACATGGCAAAAGAAATTATTGGATACATCAAATTGCAGATTCCCGCAGGCAAGGCGGCTCCCTCTCCACCCATTGGTCCAGCATTAGGACAACGTGGGCTAAACATCATGGAATTTTGCAAGAGTTTCAATGCACAAACGCAGGATTTAGACACGATTGTTCCTGTCGTCATTACGGCATACTCTGACAGGACTTTCACGTTTATCACCAAAACTCCTCCTGTTTCGCAACTCATTAAAAAAGCACTCAACCTTGACAAAGGGTCAGCAACCCCCAATACTGAAAAGGTAGGTACTTTGACCCAAGCACAAGTAGAAGACATTGCAAAAACGAAACTACCTGACTTGAATTGTTACTCGTTGGAAGAAGCAAAACGTTGTGTCATTGGTTCTGCGCAAAGCATGGGCGTTGAAATAGAAGCAAGTTAAAAAGAGGTTTTGAATGAAAAAATTAAGTAAAAGACAAAAAGCATTTCAAGGGACTTTTGAAGAACAACAGCTTTACCCTATTTTTGAGGCTTTGCAATTAGTCAAAAAGTGTGCAAGTGCCAAGTTTGATGAAACGGTGGAAGTGTCCTTGCGCTTGGGTGTTGACCCAAGAAAAGCAGACCAAATGGTCAGGGGTGCATGTTCACTACCTCATGGGCTAGGAAAAGATGTGCGTGTTCTTGTTTTTGCAAAGGGAGAAAAGGCTCAAGAAGCCATAGAGGCAGGTGCAGACTTTGTGGGAGATGAAGATTTGATTGAAAAGATTCAAAAAGAAAGTTGGTTTGAATTTGATCGTGTAGTGGCAACCCCTAACATGATGGGGCTTGTAGGAAAGATTGGACGTTTTTTGGGAACTCGTGGTTTAATGCCCAATCCCAAACTTGGCACAGTCACGCTTGATGTTGCATCTATTGTCAAAGAAATCAAGTCTGGAAAAATTGAGTTTCGTGTGGACAAACATTCTAATTTGCATGCCCCTGTGGGACGTGCTTCTTTTCAAGAAGACAAACTCAAAGAAAATGTGGAGGCATTTTTAGATGAAGTCAAAAAGCTGAAGCCTTCTACATCTAAGGGAGTTTACATGAAGTCATGTTCAGTCAGTTCCACAATGGGACCGGGGATTAAAGTTCAGCTTTAGTCCTTTTCGTTAATCGTTAAAGTTGTTGAAGACAGCAGGGACCGAAGCAGGTTTAAAATTCCCAGCCGAGACAAAAGAATTTCTTCCTTTGTTCCTTCTCTTCTTCACCGCTTTTTCAAAATGGTTCAAATTCAATACGTTTGGCTGTTTTCATTCATGTTTATTCATCATTTTTTAAATTTCAGTTGATACACCATTTTTACTTACTTGTGAATTATGGATAGAGAAAAAAAAGAAAAGGTAGTTGCAGAATTAAAAGAACTTTTTAGTCAGAGTTCTGCAGCAGTTTTGGTTGACACGTGCGGGATAGAATCCTCAGCAGTGGTGGCACTTCGCAGAGAGTTACATCAATCAGGTTCTCAAATGAAAGTGATTAAAAACACATTGGCACGTATTGCGGCAAAGGAAACCCCTTTTGAATCCATTGCCAATCAATTTGAACAAACCAAGACGTTAGTCTTTCATTCTTCTGACCCTGTCACACAGGCGAAGATATTAACCCAATTTGCTAAGGAACAAAAAGAGTTTTCCATTCATGGAGGATTACTTGTGACAGGAGACCGCACCGATGTCCTGACTCCAGAGCAAGTTGAAGCATTGTCAAAACTTCCTCCTAAAGAGGAATTGATTGTTAAACTGTTATTCATTTTCAATGCACCAATCACTCAATTTGTGAGAACGCTCAATGAAGTTCCTGCAAGTTTTGTCAGAGTGTTAAGTGCGATCAGTCAAAGATAACCATGACTGTTCATTTATTTATTTATTTTTAAAGGAGAAAAATATGGCGATTAGTAAAGACGAAGTGATTGAATTTATCTCTAATATGTCTGTTTTAGAGTTATCTGAAATGGTCAAAGAGTTAGAAGATAAGTTTCAAGTCAGTGCCGCAGCGGCCGTGGCTGCTGCTCCAGCTGCAGCAGCAGGCGGAGGGGCAGAAGCACCTGCAGAAAAAACAGAATTTGATGCTGTCTTGACTGCTGTTGGAGACAAGAAGATTGAGGTGATCAAAGTGGTTCGCTCCATCACAGGTCTAGGATTGAAAGAAGCAAAAGAGTTCACAACAAGTGTCCCTAAAGCAATCAAAGAAGGGGTCTCTAAAGAAGAAGCAGAAGCTGTCAAAAAACAACTGGAAGAGGCTGGTGCTTCTGTGGAAGTTAAGTAATTTCTACTCTTTTTTTAAGGAATTTTGATTTTTCAAAAAATTAAGATTCCTTTTTTAGCAACCATCTGCTAATATTACGAGCTTGGCCAGATAGCTCAGTCGGTAGAGCAAGGGACTGAAAATCCCTGTGTCGCTGGTTCGATTCCAGCTCTGGCCACCTTCCTTTCTAAATTCCAAAGTCCTTTATGAAAGCTTTCATTTTAGCTGGAGGTCAAGGAAGTCGTCTTTGGCCATTGAGCCAAGACCAGTCTCCCAAGCAATTCCTGAACTTAGGATTATCCCAATTTTCTTTGCTGCAAGAGACATGTTTGAGGTTGAGACATCAGTTTGCAGAAAGAGACATTTATGTTGGAGGATTAAAAGGCCACCAACAGCAATTACACCAACAAATGCAGGAGGTACTTCCAAATGCCTCGTTTTCCCAAATCATCACAGAACCTGCTAGAAAAAACACAGCAGCAGCAACTCTTCAATTTTTGTTGCAGATGCCGAAAGACGAAATCGTTGTTGTCGCATCAGCAGACCACCTTATCCAGCCGTTAGATTCATTCACCCTTGCACTTCAACAAGCCTATCAACTTGCCCAGAAAGGACATCTTGTTACGATTGGGCTAAAACCTGCCTATCCTGCAACAGGGTATGGGTATATTCAGATAGGTCAAGCTCTTGACGAGGGCTTTTTAGTCAAAAAATTTGTTGAAAAGCCTGACTATGACACGGCAAAAAAGTATCTGGAATCTGAAAAATATCTTTGGAATGTTGGGATTTTTATTGCAAAAGTTTCTTCTTTCAGGCATGCTTTTGAACTTTATGAACCTGAAATGTTTCAAACGCTGCAAAATGCGATTGACCAAGACGAATCAGCACGTCAGTTAGCATATCAAGCAGTTAAATCCATTTCATTAGATTACGCAATTTGTGAAAAATCGGACAATATGGCAACTGTGATAGGAAAATTTAACTGGGAAGATTTAGGAACATGGTCAAGTATTTATCACACTTCAGAAAAAGACTCTGATGGTAATGTTTGTTATGGACAAGTCGCTACAAAAGACGCATTCAACAACTGTGTCGTTTCCACTCAAAAACAGGTAGCCTGTGTTGGAGTGAAAGATTTGGTGATTGTGGATTGCAAAGAGGCGTTGCTTGTAGCAGACATCAATCAACCGCAAGCCATACGTGAAGTTGCCAAGCAAGTTGAAGAATCACTCAAACATGACCCATCACAAAGACCTTGGGGATTTTATGAGGTATTGAGTGATGAAGAAGACCACAAAGTCAAAAAAATTGTGGTGTATCCTGATAAACGATTGAGCTACCAAAGCCATCAAAAACGTGCAGAACATTGGTTCATTGTCTCAGGTCAAGCAGTGGTCACACTTGATGATGAGGAGCATCAGCTGTCTGCGGGGCAAGCCATAGACATTCCCAGAGGGTCTAAACATCGCATCGCTAACTATTCTGATAAAAACATGACTTTTATTGAAGTCCAAACGGGCAATTACTTTGGCGAAGATGACATAGAACGATATGAAGATGACTACGGACGTTCCTCTGATAAAACCACGACCTTTATTGAAGAAGTCCAAACGGGCAATTACTTTGGCGAAGATGACATAGAACGATATAGAGACAATGACGAACGTTCTTCTTAAACTCAGAAAGACCTTATCACCCTCATCGTTTTATTCTCATAGAATCGTTTAAATTTAAAAAATTTGATCTAATTTATACAACAGCAGAAAAAGCCCAAAGTACTAACGAACTGTTAACTAGAAGCTAAAGAGCTTTCTTTGAAGAATCCAACTGCTTTTGTGTATGGTTCAATATCTCTATGCTATTATTTGATAGAGGCAGTTCGTCCCATCTTTAATCTGTCCTTGACCTTTCCCCTTCCTCGCTGTGAATCTCACTTAATTTTAAATAAAATTTTAGTTTAATTATCAGAAGATTAAGTCAGCATGAGTCGTGCTAAATGGGGATACAACAAAATAGATTCTTTAAAAAATGGTAGAATAGATCAAATTGTTTCTCAAAGAGGGTATCAACTTGTATGGGGTAACGAACACTTTGAAATTTTAAAAAATTTTTGAATTTAAAAAATCCCTGAACTATCAATGATCACTGATTTAGTAGAATTGAACTTCCACTCAGACACAAGAGGTGCTTTAGTTACGTTAGAAGAAAGTGGAGAAATTCCTTTTAAAATACAAAGAATTTTTTATATTTATAACACTAATGAAACTTGTATCAGGGGAAGTCATGCCCACTATAAGACAAATCAATTTTTAGTCGCTGTTCATGGACATTGCAAAGTTGATCTGGATAATGGTCAAGAGAAGCAAACCTTTTGGCTCAATCAACCCTACCTCGGGTTGTTTCAAAAAGCATTGACCTGGGGAACTATGTATGATTTTAGTCAAGACTGCGTCTTGCTTGTGTTAGCAGATAGTGATTATGATGAAGATGACTACATCAGAGATTATAATCACTTCAAAGAAATTGTTAACAATCCAAAGTGAGCAAAAGACAGTGATTTCTTTTTTAGATATACAAAAGGTTAATGCGACTTATAGAGATGAACTGATAGAGTCTTTTAAAAAAATAATAGACAGAGGTTGGTATATTCAAGGCAAGGAATGTCAAGAATTTGAACAAGAATTTGCTAAATATTGTGGAACTAAATATTGTATAGGAGTTGGTAATGGTCTTGATGCCTTAATTTTAATTTTAAAGGCATATAAAGAATTAGAAATTTTGAAAGATGGAGACGAAGTTATCGCACCTGCCAATACTTACATTGCCTCTCTTCTGTCTATTTCTGAAAATAAGTTAACTCCTGTTTTAATAGAACCTAAAGAGCATACATATTTAATTGACCCTGACCAAATAGAAGAGAAGATTTCATCAAAAACTAAAGCGATTATGGTGGTACATCTCTATGGTCAAGTTTGTGAGATGGATCAAATTGATATGATTGCTAAAAAATATCATTTAAAAATCATAGAAGACTCTGCTCAGGCACACGGTGCTTTTTTTAAAAATCAAAAAACTGGAAGTTTGGGAGACGCCAGCGGCTTTAGCTTTTATCCTACCAAAAATCTGGGGGCATTAGGTGATGGAGGTGCGATTACAACTAACGACCAAAAACTAGCAGATGTCATCAGACATTTACAGAACTACGGAAGCAGAGAAAAATATATACATTCATACAAAGGGATTAATAGCAGGCTTGATGAAATTCAGGCTGCTTTTTTAAGAGTCAAACTGAAGTATTTAGACCAAGAAATTGATCAAAGACGTCAAATAGCCAATGCTTATTTAACACAAATTAAAAATCCTAAAATGATGCTTCCTACTGTTTTACATTCAGCAGGTCATGTCTGGCATTTATTTGTGGTAAGAGTTCAAAACAGAGAAATGTTTCAAGACTATCTTGCCAGTCAGAACATTCAAACATTAATTCACTACCCAAAACCTCCTCATCAACAACAAGCCTACCAAGAATGGAATCAACACCATTATCCAATGACAGAAAGTTTGCATAAAAACATAGTCAGCCTTCCTATCAGTCCTGTGCAGACAAAAGAAGAAACTGACAGAATTATTGAAGTCATTAATCATTTTTAAAACATGCTCATCTCTATATGTATCCCTGTTTATAATGCGGAGCTAACTATTGCAAATTTAGTAAAAGAAATTTTTCAAACATTAAAAAACTATCAAATTGAAATTGTCTTAGTCAATGATTGTAGTTTTGATCATAGTGAAGAAGTTTGCCAAAAAATTTGTGAGAAAAACGACAACGTCAAATTCATCTCACTCAGAAAAAACGTAGGAGAACATAATGCGGTCATCTGTGCTTTAAACTATGCAAATGGGGACTACATTGTCATCATGGATGATGACTTCCAAAACCAACCCAAAGAAGTCATTCAATTAATAGAACACATACAGCAAGGATTTGATGTGGTTTATGTGAAATATCACATCAAAAAACATTCGTTTCTTAGAAATTTAGGAAGTCATTTTAACGATGTCATGGCTTCTTGGATTATAGAAAAACCTAAAGGGTTATACTTATCTAGCTTTAAAGCCATTCATCAAGAGATTGTCAGAGAAATTATAAAATATCGTGGACCATTTACATACATAGACGGTTTGATTTTAAGAACAACTCAAAATATCTCTTCTATCAATGTAGAACATCATCATAGAAAAGAAGGTCAATCTAATTATACTTTTAAAAAATTAGTTAGTTTATGGTTAGATATGTTTATCAATTTTTCTATTAAACCATTGAGGTTTTTGACTTTTATAGGATTAATACTATCTATGATGAGTTTTATAAGTCTAATTTATGTGATCTTTGAAAAAATATTCTATCCTGAAATCCCTTTAGGGTGGGCATCTCTTATGATAGTTTTTTTGTTTGTATCAGGGGTTCAAATGATTTTTTTAGGATTACTAGGAGAATTTATAGGGAAAAATTATTTGCATGCTAATGGAACACCACAATACACAGTCAAAAGGAGTCTAAATTGTTAGATAGACCAGAAGAATATCTAAAAATGAATGAGGTAGAAGAACACCTTTGGTGGTACAAAATTCTTCATTTTTTAGTTTATTCAAATATTAAAAATCTTGATAAAAACATTAAGATTTTAGATGCAGGATGTGGCACAGGAGGATTGTTAGCATATTTATACAAAAAAGGGTTTACGAATTTAACAGGGTTTGATTTATCTCAACATGCAATAGATTTTGCTAACAAAAGACTTAAAGATACAGGCATCAGTTTATTTCAACATAATTTAATTGACCCTATCAGTCAGAAAGATGTCTTTGACCTCATCATAAGCAATGATACTTTTTACTATTTTTCCTTTGAAGAACAAAAACAAACTCTTAATCATTTCCATCAAAAATTGAATAAAAATGGGTTGATTATTTTAAATTTACCAGCACTTCAAGCATTTTCTGGAATCCATGATGAGGCAGTAGGAATTAGAAAACGATTTACAAAGGAAGATTTAGATTTGTTGATTGATGAGAAATTGTTTAAATTGAAACAAATTACGTACTGGCCTTTGTTTCTTTCTCCACTGATTTATTTGTCAAGATGGATTCAAAGGCAAAAAAAGAAAACAGGAACTTATAATGTGACTTCTGACGTTAATTTACCTCCAATACTGATTAATCATATTCTCTTTTTTCTCACTCAATTTGAAGTTTTTTTTAAACTACCTATACCATTTGGCTCTTCTATGTTTGTTGTCCTTCAAGTCAAGAAATAGGACATTGTTGGTGAAAACATGAAACAATCTTTTCTAAACTTTGATGCAAGTATTGCTTCACAGAATTGTCTAAGTTTTGAATAGTTTTGGTGTAAACGGCTTCGTGTTCTTGAGCAGTTTGTTGAATTGATTCAAAGACCCAATCGGCAGGCTGATGTTGAGAGATAGTCTGGGGCAAGTGTGCTAGCCATGTGTCTAATTGACTCAAGATGACATGGTCATTTTGGTCAGAGTTGTTCTGCACAAACAACTTGACTTGTGTGGTTCGTTCTTTCAGGTTGTCAAAAACAACCTGCCTTCCTTGACGATAAAGTTCTGTTTGTTCTTGACTTGTTGCAATCGTTGCTCGCACCATGTCATACCAGAATAGCAAAGCAGATAATTCGGAAATGTATCGCATTTGTTTTTTCAAAATGGCTGAGACACTTCTTGGTTTGTTTTGAAAAGGTCTCGCTTTTTTACCATGTAATGCCCGCCCAAAATTCAAACCTTCCTCTAAAAGATGAGAGACCCTTGCCCCTGCAGCACTGACCGCACCAAATGCAGACTCTATCGGACCAATCAAACTGTTGTTGCCTCCTATGAAAATTCTTTTCTGGTCAAGAAACACACCATCAATCACATTGCCAATCAACGAAGCTGTGGCTTTGTCTCCATAGGGTGTGAAGTTGAAATGAATAGACCCACTGCCAACTTCGCTAAAATCTCCCAACTTCGGACTGACCCCACCTGCAACTAAGGCATCACAAAAATTGATGTTGCTCCCTAATGTGACCCAAGGAAAAAGAATGGTCATTTTGGTATCGGTATGTTGTGCAGAAGAAGCATCTTCTTCATACAAAGACCCTTTGCGCACTCGGAAGCCGACGCCTGTTGTGAAGTCATTGTCTGTTGTTTCTTTTCCTAAAAAAACAGCATGTTCTGCCACCCCTGCACCTAACACCGATGACTTGCCAACCGTGCAACTGATGATGGTGGCTGCTCCTTTTTGACCGATGATGGCATTGGAGCCAATGATGCTATGTTCTACGAATGCAGGACCACACTGACCAATTTGAGCATTGGGATAGATGGTTGTTGTTGAGCCTTTGATTTGGCAAAACGGGTGCAAGGTTGCACCTGCTGAAATCTTGTCTAATGAGACCTCCTGACCAATCAACACATGGTCAACTGATGGAATATTGACGCCTTTTTCTACCAATGAAAGCAAGGCTTGTTGAGAATGACATGATGACATGTGAAGGGAAAAGAACAACCTGAAGTCAGGTTGTCCTTATTTAGAAAAGGTAGGATTTAGATGTTGAGATACAAAGCAAATTCTTGGGGGTGAGGGCGTGAATAGACATCACGTGCCTCATTTTCTCGCTTGTAACTGACCCATGTTTCAATCAATTCTTTTGAAAATACCTCTCCTTTGAGCAAAAAGTCATGGTCTTGCTCCAAAGCATTGAGCGCATCATCAAGAGTTGGGGGAATCTTGCCTAATGTGTGCAATTTTTCAGGTGGGAGGTCGTAAATGTTCACATCCATCGGCTCACCTGGGTCTATTTTGTTTTGGATGCCGTCAAGACCTGCCATCATCATGGCAGAAAAAGCAAGGTAGCCATTGGCGCCTGGGTCTGGGCAACGATATTCAATTCTCTTGGCATTTGGTGAGTCTGCAACAGGAATGCGAATGGTCGCAGAGCGATTGCGTGCAGAATAGGCTAAGTTGATGGGGGCTTCAAAACCCGGAACCAGACGTTTGTAAGAATTGGTCAAAGGATTGGTGAGTGCCGCCAAAGCAGGGGCATGCCTTAAAATTCCACCAATGTAATGAAGTGCCAGCTCGCTTAAACCTGCATAGCCATTGCCTGCAAAAAGAGGTTTGCCATTTTTCCAAAGGGACTGATGTGAGTGCATTCCTGACCCATTTTCAGAAAAGAGAGGCTTGGGCATGAACGTCAGAAGTTTGCCTGCCGATTGAGCAACATTTTTCAAAGTGTACTTGAACCATTGCAAATCATCACCTGCGGCAAGCAAGGTGTTGTATCTGTAATTGATTTCGTGTTGAGCAGGGGAGACTTCATGGTGTCCACGTTCCACTTCAAAACCCATAGATTCCAAAGCTAAGATCATGTCGTTCCTCAAGTCTGCATTGGAGTCTGCAGGAGCAACAGGAAAATAACCACCTTTTGGGGCAATTTTATAACTGCTGCTATAGCTCTCGTTACTTGACCAATGTCCCTCACTTGAGTCAATGCTAAAAGAGGCAGTATGCACTTGGTTATCGTAGCTAACATGGTCAAAGATGAAAAATTCTGCCTCCGGTCCAAAATAAGACGTATCAGCAATGCCTGTGGAACGAAGGTAATTTTCGCTCTTTTTGGCAACACCTCTGGGGTCATGGCTGTATCTTTCCTCTGTGATGGGGTCCACAATGTCGCCAAGGAAAACAAGTGTAGAGTGTTCCGTAAACGGGTCAAGGCGTGCAGTTTGTAAGTCGGGGAGCAACTTCATATCGCTCATGTCAATAGACTTCCACCCACGAATGCTTGAGCCATCAAAGGGGACTCCCTCCAGATAGTCACCGAAGCGTTTGGCAGGTACCGTGATATGATGCCACGTGTTGAAAAGGTCAAGAAAACGGAAGTCCAGCAATTCTACTTCTCGCTCTTGAATGACTTGTTCCAAGTCTTCTGCAGTTTTAAGATTTAACATATTCAGTTTTGTGATGAATGCGGGGTTAATCATGTGATGGGTTTAGACCCAAATTTAAAAAAGAAGGTTGTATGTTAGCAAAAATTTTGTGACAACGCAAGATGAAAAAAAGAGGGATAAAGCTAAATTGATGTAAGCCTCTCCTCAAAATTTAATTTGAAAAAAATTAATTTTTTAAAAAGATGTTGCAAATTTAAAAATGAAGTTTATACTGATTTTGTCTTTTGGTTTTAACAAAATTAAAAAAGGAGTGAATGATGCCAGCGACGCAAATAGTTTTTGCACAAAGTGCCGTGTTGGTTGCAATGGGTGTCTGGGGTTATTTGGGGGCAGAAAGGCGGTCAGTGACGGCTTTGATTCCTGTGTTGATTGGTTTACTGATTGGTGGACTGGGTTTGAAGGTCGCAGACAGTAGAACGATTGCCTATGTCATTATCGGGGTCAGCATCTTGGCTATTGTGGCATTGAGAATCCCCCTCAAAAGTGCAATCGGTCGTGAAAGCATGATAGCAGTGTTCAGAATTAGCACCATGATTCTAATCACAGGTGCGTCCCTGTTCTCTGTGTTGAAGGATTTGACGCTTATGAATGATTCAGTTTTAGGGTAGGTTATGGCTTCTCATCACATGTCCTCATCAGAAAGCTACATTAAAAGTGTCAGTCTTAAAACATTGATTGTTGGGATTTTGGTCAGTATTGCTGTTTTTTCTATGGTGCTTGATGTTTCGTTGGGCCCCGGAAATTACCCTTTGAAAGATGTAGTCGCAACACTTCTTGACCGTACTGCGATTTCTGTACAAATGGAAGTCATTGTCTGGGATTTACGTTTTCCGATTGCAGTGATGGCAATTTTGGTGGGGGTGATGCTTGGACTGTCAGGGGCGCAGATGCAAACAATTTTAAACAATCCGTTGGCAGACCCTTTTACGTTGGGAATTTCTGCAGCAGCCAGCTTTGGAGCGGCACTTGGAATCGTGCTAGGTCAAGGAATCCCTTATGTTGGGGTGTATTTGGTGACGGCTAATGCGTTTTTCTTTGCCTTTGCCGCCTCGCTGGTGCTTTATTTTTTGGCAAAACTGCGGGGTGTAACAGTGGAGACCATGATTTTAGTTGGGATTGCCTTGTTGTTCGCTTTCAATGCCCTGTTAGCCATGTTGCAATATGCAGCAGATGAGACACAGCTACAACAACTTGTCTTTTGGATGATGGGAAGTTTAGGTCGGTCGTCTTGGAACAAAATTGCGATTTGTGCAGGAATTTTGGCAGTGAGTTTGCCCTTTTTTATGTTTCAATCATGGTCTATGACTGCCTTGCGTTTGGGAGATGACAAAGCACGTAGTCTAGGCATTTCAGTAGAGAGGTTGCGTTTGCAAACTTTGATGCTGGTCTCTCTGCTTTCTGCCATTGCCGTTGCATTCATTGGAGTGATTGGTTTTGTAGGTTTGGTGGGTCCGCACATCGCAAGAATGTTAGTGGGAGAAGACCAGCGGTTTTTTCTGCCCGCGGCGATGGCATCAGGGGCTGTCATCATGTCAGTCACGTCCATTGTCAGCAAAATGCTTGTTCCCGGTGTCATCTTTCCTATTGGAATCATTACCTCACTGGTAGGAATCCCTTTTTTCATTAGTATCATTATGAGCGTCAGGAGAAATAACTGGACATGAACTTTTCTACTCAAAACTTATCATTCACTTATCCCAAAACTAAAAAGAAAGTTTTAGATGACATCTCTCTTGAACAATTAGGATTGTCCAACATGACAGCCGTCATTGGTCCCAATGGTTCAGGCAAATCTACATTTTTAAAATGCCTTGCAGGATTGAACAAAGTAGGCAAAGGGCAAATCTTTTTTGCAGGGCAAGACTTGTGTGAGTTGAACGCCAAACAGCTGGCAAAGCAAATCTGCTACATGCCCCAAGACAGCTCATCAAATGCCATGCTGACAGTCTTTGAATCCATTTTACTAGCACGTAAACTTTCCAATTCTGCCACTTCTACAACAGAGAAAGACCATTTAAAAATGGTGGAACATGTCCTAGAGGCATTGGGCATCAGCAACCTTTCCCAAAACTACATTTCACAAATCAGCGGAGGTCAGCAGCAACTTGTTGCTGTGGCACAAGCCATTTGCAGAACTCCCAAAATCTTGCTACTTGACGAACCTACTTCTGCTCTGGATTTACAACGACAGCTTGAGATTTTAGCCATCTTGGAATCTCTCACGACTGACTACCAAGTCACTTGTTTAGTGGCAATCCACGACCTCAACCTTGCTTCGCGTTTTGCCAAAGAAATTGTTGTTTTGCATCAAGGGCGTCTTGTCAAACGTGGCAAAGTGGAAGACGTCTTGAATGAAGACATGCTAAAAGAAGTCTATCAAATCCATGCAGAAATCAGCCTAGCTCACGGACACACCCAAATCTATCCCCTCCATTCTACCAGAGATTTTTTGACACATCTCAAACTTCAAATGCCCTCACAAGGCTAATCACAGACTTCTTTGCAAAGTGATTACTTGGCAAAGTTGCCTGCCGCTTGAAAGTTTTAAAAAGAAAGTTTGGCAAAGAACATTTTGCCAAAGAGATTATTGATGGAGTGAAGGCAAGAAGTTACGTTTTGACTGAACAATTTGATGACTTGTTGCTTTAGAAAAAACTCTTTTAGGAGAAGTCGCAGGCAGTGTTCACTTGATATTGTCATGATATTTTTCAAACCTTTTATAGTCAAAGAAGAGTTGTAGAGAGTGTTCCAGCATGTCAAAAGTTTTGGAATGTCGTTTAGATTTTCTCATCAAGCGAGCTAGGTTATCTCTGATGGAAGAATTAGAAGATTCAATGAGATGAGTGTTGTCCTTGCCTATCTGATGCTTTTGTGGAATTTGGAGTTGTGCAAATGCCACTTGATAGCATGAGTTGGCATCTGTATAAATCGTTTCAATTCTAGCTCGTTGTGCTTTGACTAGTGCATACAGCTGCTTTGCTGCTGCTAATCCTTTGCCTATCACAAAGGCAATCACACATTGTTCTTGACGAGAATAGGCTGTCCAAACAGCTACTCTTTGGCTTTTTTTTTGAACAAAAGTGTAGATCTCATCCATCTCTATACTATCTACTTGTGCATGGAAACTTGGTGCGTCTTTTGGAAGTTGAGACACTCTAGCTTTTTTGATCCAGTTGACAATTGAAGCGGGAGACACCTGCAAAAAACGAGCGATCTTTCTGATGCCTACACTATTGACATACATCTCTAAGGCTTGACGCTTGGTCTCTAGTGGGATTCTCAAACCATTTGAGGTGAATGCTCTCTGACATGACTTGCAACGATACCTCTGAACCCCTTTGTAACTTCCATTCTTGATATAAGTCTGACTCCCACAATGATGACAACTTCTCATTTCCATTCCTCAAATTCACTCTCACATGCAATGACAATACCAACTAAACACTGCCGAAGTCGCAGGGGCAACTCCTCAATGACTTTTCGGGGTTTTTGCAAACCTTTTGCAAAAAGAGTGTTCAAGGATTCAAATGTTTTTCAACAAAAGGTATGCTTCATCTTTGGCACGTTGCATGAGTGTAGAACGCATTTGACTGATTCCAACACCCTGTACACTCAATGATTGCGCAGTGTCTTTGATGGTTTCCAAATAGCTGGCGATGTCAAACTCGCTCAAAGGTTTGTTGACCATGTGTTCTGTCCCTTCATAGACTGCAACAAGCGTGGCTTGAAAGCCCTCACTTCCTAAAGATTGCTGTAAACTTTGATTCTCACTTTCAAAATCAGACCTAATCTTCTTCACACGGTCTGCAGAAAGTGGAGATTGAGAGTTGGCACGTTCTGAAGTCTGGGAAAGTGGCTGTCCTGATAAGTTCGTGTTAATTTTCATAAATCCTCAATGTTGCAATGTTGTTTTGTTAAAAGTCAATCAGGATAACACAGTTGCCATAAAATTTTTTTAAAATCATCAACTTTTGAACCATTTCTTCAAAAACTTTTCAATCCAGCTGTTTCAAATGATTCTTTTTGTTTTTAAATGTTTTTTATTTTTTTGAAAAGATGTGATGAAGGAGCAAGCGATACTGTTCTGCTAGTTGTTCGCGGCTGTAATGTTTTCTAACATAATCTTGACCATTTTTGCCATATTGTTTGACCATCTCTTTATCAGTCCTCATCTTTTGCACAGCACTAATGAGGTCTTTCACAGATTCTGGCTCAATACAAATCCCCGCACCTGATTCTAACAATAGCTCTTGTGCCTCTCCTTTGACACCTAAAATGATCGGTTTGCCAACAGCCATGGCTTCAAAGATTTTGGAGGGAATAACCGTTTCAAAAAGAGGTGTTTTTTTAAGATGAATGAAACACACATCAATCTGTTTCAAGAGTTGTCTCACTTGTGTTTTGGAAATTTTGGGAATCAGTCGGAAGTTAGGCAAAGACGGCTTCTGTTGCAAAGTTTCAAACTCTGCTCCTGCCCCAACAACCAAGTAAAGCGTTTTTTGATGAGGGTCTTGCTTTGCCACTTCATACAAAATGTCTGCACGGTGTGCCATGCCGATTGTGCCAATGTATGCAACAATCCAGCGATCCTCATCAATCTGATACTGTTCAAAAAGTGATGCCAGTAAATCTTTTTCTTCTGGTTGTGTCCAAAATTCCAAATCTGCACCGTTCGGAATCACGTGGATTTTGGACTCATCAATGCCCTTAGCAGCAATCTCACCTTTGAAAGATTGAGTCACAACAACAATTTGGTCTGCCTGTTTGTATAAAAAGAACGCCAGTTGATAGAAGCATTTGAGAGCAAAAGAAAGCATTGCCCCAACCGCCTCAATGGATTCAGGCCATAAATCCCTGATTTCTAACACAAAAGGGACACGGAATTTTTTAGCAATCACATATCCTGCAACTGCTGTGAATAATTGTGGAGAGGTTGCAATCACCACGTCAGGCTTGTTTTGCAACTTGAAAGAATGAACGATGGCACTCATCATAAATGAAAGGTAGCCTAGAATGCGTTTGAACGTCCCCTTGTTTTCTGATGGATAGATAGGGACTCTTGCCACAGCTACCCCTTCTTGTTCAGTGTGAGTCCATCGGTTTTGAAAGCCCTCATACACTTTCCCTTCAGGGTAACTTGGCACAGCGGTCAAAACCTCCACAAACTCACCTCTCTTGACCCAACGCTTTGAGTGTTCCCAACCACGGGAGGCAGGGGCGTTGACCTCAGGTGGGAAATTGGCACTGACTAATAAAATCTTCATGTTAGGAAAAAATTGGTCTTGAAAAAGGGGCAGAAACCCTTTACTTTAAACATTTTTTGATTTTTTAGGAGATGAAAAGATATGGTTCATGTTGGCATTATTGGAGCAACAGGCTTGTCAGGATTAGAGCTGACAAAGATTTTGCATGCCCACCCTCACGTTCAGCTCAAAATTCTCACTTCAGACCAACATGCAGGACGTTCTATTGGACAAGTGATTCCTTCATTGCAAGGACTTCCTTACGAGGTTGTACCACACGAGACAGACTATTCAGCATGTGATGTCATCTTTTTAGCAGTACCAAATGAAGCCAGTTTGAATCTTGTGCCAAAGCTATTGAAGCAGAACAAACAACTGATTGACCTTTCAGGCGTGTTCCGTTTGCGCAATGTGAAGCAATTTGAAAAGTTTTATGCGTTGGAACACACTGCACCAGAACTATTAGAACGTGCAGTCTTTGGGTTGTCAGAATATGCACGTTCCGATTTAAAAGGTGCATCGTTGGTTGCGAACCCCGGTTGCTATC
Organism: bacterium; assembly: GCA_965233585.1. GTDB lineage: Bacteria > SAR324 > SAR324 > SAR324 > NAC60-12 > CBDDTI01. The sequence continues at coordinate 174,922 of CBDDTI010000747.1, read as the reverse complement.
CCACTGGGGCATTGTTGGGACTGCTTCCATTAGCTCCTTACTTTTCAGACCTTGCAAGTCCTCCAATCATTGACGCAAAATCTGGGGCATCTGGGGCAGGCAATCGCACAGAATCCCCAAGTCTTTCCTTTATCAATGTTTACAACAATTTCTCTGCTTATAAGGTCTTCCAGCATCAACATCAACCTGAAATCCAAGAGGCGTTGGAAAGATTTGGAAGCTATCAGTCCAGACGTTTAGGTCAAGTTCTTTTCACACCTCATCTTTTGCCTGTTGACAGAGGCATCTTGTCCACCATTTACTTACGATTTAAAAGTCCCATTCAACCAGAGGCAGTCTCTAAAAAGTTTCAAAGGTTTGCAGAACAGAACCCCTTTGTTTTTTTGACAGAACATGGAAACTTGCCAAGTTTAAAGATGGTGCAACACACCAACCGATGTGGCATTGGATTTTGTGCTGATGAGCAGAATCAGAATCTGATTGTTGTCACTGCCATTGATAATTTGCTCAAAGGGGCAAGTGGACAAGCTGTTCAAAATTTGAACTTGATGCACGGCTTTCCTGAAACAGCAGGTCTCTTCAATCCAGCTCAATCGTCAAATCAATCAACGTTCACTTGATCAAGACTCCTGTTTGAAAACCTGAAGAGAAAAGGCAGGGACAGACACCAGATTGGCAGGCATTCTTTTTTCGCATGACTCTTGTGTGTCAGGTGCTGAATTTAACACAAGTTGCCAGTTTCCTTTGGGCAAGGTGAACTGAACCTCTCCTTCGTGAAAATTAAGGGTGACATAAAGTTTGAGATTTTTGAGGTATTCCTGCCTGTCATTAGAAAGTTGAAAGGCTAATGTTCTGATGTAATGCCCCAAATCTTCTTCTTTCCCTTCTGAATTAAACCATTCATATTTGGCATGCCTGACATCAAAAAAGTTGCGATAAAGTTGCCTGAAAGCAATACAACTTTTCACAAACTGGAATAAACTCTCATTTTTGGCTTTTAAATCCCAGTTGACCCAACTGATTTCATTGTCTAGTGCATAAGCGTTGTTGTTGCCTTGCTGAGTCCTTGCAAACTCATCGCCTGCTAAGAACATCGGAATCCCTGACGAAATCAAAGTCAAGGCGTATGCCATTCGCATTTTTTTCAATCGCAGGTGATTGATTTCCACATCATCAGTCTCTCCTTCTACCCCGCAGTTATGGCTATAATCATTGTTTGTACCGTCTCTGTTGTCTTCTCCATTAGCTTCATTGTGCTTGGTGTTGTAAACAGTCAAATCCCACAAGGTCATGCCATCGTGTGCAGTGACAAAGTTGACAGAACAGGATTGACCTTTCTGGGGAGATTGGTAGATGTGAGGGCTACCCAATAAGCAATTTTTGATGTTCTGCAACACACCGTGGTCACCACGAATGGCACATCTCACCGCATCGCGATATTGACCATTCCATTCCATACAATCTGCATGATACGCAAAATCTCCAAGCTGGTAGCCTCCTGCGGCGTCCCAAGGTTCTACAATCAGTTTGACTCCCTGCAATCTGGGGTCTGCTTGCAAAGCACGAAAGAAAGACGAACGTTCTACAAAACGACCTCCTTCGTCTCTGTTGAGAACACAAGCCAAATCAAACCGAAAGCCATCTACCCCCATCTCGTTAGACCAATAAGACAAGCTATCAGCAATCATTGTTCTGACAGCTGGGTGAGAAGCGTTGACAGAGTTTCCACACCCTGAATAATTTTGAAAATTCCCTTGTTCGTCAAAATGATACCAGTCTGGATTGAGTACCTTAAAATGATCTATCGCCCCTCCTGCTCCACCTTCTGCCGTGTGATTAAACACTACATCAAGATACACTTCTATTCGTTCGTAGTGAAAGCAGTCCACCATGAACTTAAACTCGTCGCATGGGTGTGCTTTGTCGTAGGCATAATTCTGCTTAATCCCAAAAAAGTTAATTGGTGAATATCCCCAAAAATTGTACAGCTTGCTGCCATCTGGGGCAGAAAAAGGATTCTCACTTTCATCAAAATCAAAAACAGGCATCAACTGAATCGCTGTGATACCCAAGTCTTTCAGATGGGGAATCAATTCAGTCAAGCCGCGAAATGTGCCAGAGTGCGGACTAGCAAATTGGGCAGAGGGGTGTTTGGTGATGCCACGAGTATGGCACTCATAAATGACTGTACGTTCTCTGGGGGTGTCAGGTTTGAGAGGGCGAGGTTTGTATTGAGAAGGACGAATGACTTGCAGGCGACGTGTGGTGCGAGAAGGGTGTTCTACATGAGGCTTAATCGTCATTCTGGCATGGGCATTGGTGAACTCAAAACATCTTGGATTCCCCCAAAATTGACCGCCAATGCTTTCTCTCATGTAAGGGTCAAGAATCCAAAAGGCTTTTGTGACATCTTCGGTAGGAATCCAGATGCGGATGGCAACGCCAAACTTTCGGAAGGTAGAAGGTGTCAACTTCGCCCTAACTCCCCAAAATTCACCAAAATTTGAGTCTGATTCTAAAACAATGAAGTCCAGAGGTTCTTGGGGCTTCAGTTCTGTGCAAAAGGCAATGTCATAAAAGAAAAACTCAACGGTCTTGGCATTCTTGACATAAATCCCCAACGTGATGACATCATCGTGCCAGTGAATACCAAGCGGGGCTTGTGGATGTGGTTCTATGTTTTGGAATAAGTTTGCCATGCTTAATTCTGGTTCAATGCACTCAAAAAACGCAAGTGCCTCTTATCTCTACTTAAAAACTGATGAAACCTTGTTTTTAATTTTTTCATCTGAGATGCGTTGACAATGCCTTTGGAAGTTCTTGGAAAATTCAATTTTGGAAAGTGAGATACTGATGTGAAGAAATCGGTTATTGCTTTTTGACAGGAATGTCTAAATCAATGAGTCCTGCCCTTTCAAAAGAAAAAGTGCAAGAGATTTCATCGCCCTGACTTAGCTCTCTTTTTAACCCCATCAGCATAATATGATAAGACCCTTTTTTCAAGAGTAAGGAAGACTCTGGTGGGACTTCTAAAGTCTCTTGACGAATCATTTTGGCAACACCTCCCTCTTTTTTAGAAAGATGGAGTTCTGCTTTTTCGCTGACTCCACACGTCACGTCCTGCAACAAATCATCTTTGAAATCTGGGTTGTGAATCTCTCCAAAAATCGCTGTCACTTTAGACACAGGGGGAACCCACCTGACCCAAAAGTCTTCAAGTGTGAGAGTTGCATGAGGATGTGCCAACAAGTTGCTTTGGGCAATGACTGCCAAGATGATGAGGTGCTTCCAAGATATTTTCATGTTCATTCCTTCAACTGATTTTCAAACCTTCAAACGATTCCAGAGTATGATAGCAGATTGTTAGGAAAGAGTTACCAAAAAAATCAAAAATCTCCTGAAACCCTAAAAAATTCTTGTTCCTCGCTTAAAGAACCAGTCAAAAATAAATTCCCCAAAGGAAGAAAACAAGGCTTTGATTTGAAGAGAATTTTTGAATTTGAGGAAGGACAAAGTCTTTACAATGAAGTCTCTCATCTGTTAAATTCTTGCTTTTTAACTCTATCATCAAACTGGAGAATGCCATGCCTTATGTCAAAGTCAAACAAAAATGCCAAATTACAATTCCTGTTGCAGTTCGTAGAGAGATTGGAATTAGTGAAGGAGACACCCTAGAAGCCAAAGCTGAAAATGGAAAAATCATTTTGGAGCCTCAAACTATACAGCCAAGAGAAAAGAAATATATTGATTTAAAAAGTATGTGGGGAATGGGTAAAGAACATAGGAGTTTTGAAACAACTGAAGAAGTGAATGCATTTATTCGCAATCTAAGAAGTGAATGACAGTCAACTATTTTAGTAATTTACTATATTTTGATACCAACATATTCATATATGCGATTGAAGAAGTAGGCAAATATGAAAATTTAGCAAATCAATTTCTTGAATATTTGGATACTGGAGTCAATGGAATGATTACCAGTTCATTGACACTTGCAGAATGTTTGGTCAAACCAAAACGAGATAAAGATAAGAAATTAGAAGAGATTTATATGCAAGCGATACTTTTTAATTCTTACATCCAATGTAAACCAATAAATACAGAAATCTTGATCAAGTCATCAGAAATTAGAGCGGAACATCAAATAAAACTTTTTGATGCAATTCATATCGCAACAGCAATACAAAGTGGTTGTTCTTCAATAGTTACAAATGATAAACAATTTAAAGTGATTGAAGGTTTAGAAATTTTGTATTTAGAAGATTTTTTGAATTAAAGGAACAAACTGCAAACTCCTTTCGTCATTCCGTGCCTGACACGGAATCTCAAAAACTGAAGTGAGATTGCGGAATAAGTCCGTAATGACGGGGCAAGGGGACAACAAAGAAAAAGAATGGATTGAATGCCTAATGCAAAATGAAAGTTTTAGAGGTTGAAAATATAGGGGAAATACCGATTGAATGGAATGAACTAAAAAATGACTGGCTCAAGAGAGAAAGAGGAATCAGTTTTAAGATGGTTGCCAATCTAATAAGACAAAATGAATATATTGGCATCATAGATAACCCAAATTATAAAAATCAAAAGATGTTAATCATTCTCATTGAAAATTACATTAATTGCGTCCCGTTTGTATATGATGGGTCAAAAATTTTTTTAAAAACAATCTATCAAAGTAGGAAATATAATAAAATCTATAACGTTAAAAGGTCATTATGAATCATCGTGATACAGAAAAAAACAGAGAACAATACCAAAGATATTTAAGGGGAGAAACTGATGACTTCCCTTATCTTGACGACGAAGAAAAAGAATTGATTGAATCCATAGAAAATGGAGATGACTACGTTCCTATGCCAAAAGATGAAGAAGACAAGCTGATTGGGCTGATGAAACAAGCCATAGAAAATAGGGAACGAACAGCATACAGCTTTAGACATGCTGATTTTCAAGTTTTAAAACAAACTTTGCAAGGTCAAGGGGCAAACGAAGACATCATCAAAACCTTAGAAGATTTTATGAGTGATAAAATGGTTGTGCCTGCCTGATGATTGATGCAACCTTCTTCAGCCACTTGAGTGCTTGACACGAAGTCTCAAAATCCTCCTGTCATTCCGTGCTTGACACGGAATCTCAAAAAAGAGTGAACACAAAATGAAAAAAAGAGATTGCGGGTCAAGCCCGCAATGACGGGACAAGGGCAAAACAAAGAAAAAGAATTGATTGCCTGCCTGACGCAAAATGAACAGGCAAAGCAAAAGACAAATCTAAAACTCCAATTTTGGCAAGTGATTGACAATCTTCATGGTTTCAAGGCTGACGGTGATGACACGGCAGAAGAGTTCAAGCGGGTATTTGGCATTGTGCATCGTTTCGGTAGCAAACAAATTGGCATCGTTGGTGATTTGCGAATCTTTGTGAGTGCGGACTCCTTGCCTTTCCATCACCCATTCCAACGCAGGTTTGCCATTGACGATGTAATCGTAAGCCTCCAGTGGAATGTCTGCAATCGTGATGTGTTCGTTGTAAATGACGATGCTTTTGTCTGCTTTGTTGGCAAATTTCATCTTGTGAACGTAATTGCTGGCGGTGTTCATTTCCCTCGCTTCCTGCGTCATTGCGGGCTTGACCCGCAATCTCATTCTTGTTCTGGACTATCCCGTCAGGTTTCGCTTGTAAGCCTTCCAAAGCTGATGAAGTTTGAAAAGAGACAGGATAAAGCGGGACGTTTTCATAATTCAAATGCAAGTCTGCTAACTCACGACCTGCTTGAGAAAACTTTTGAAAGTCTACAAAACTTTTGACCTTTGGAATCCGTGGCAACTGCTTACTTAAGTTGTCTGCAAACTTCTCACGATATTCCACACTATGCAAAATCCCATAAATATAATAAAAAATATTTTCTTTGTTCAAAACCTCCCTAACCCTCCTTGTCTGGAGGGAATCATCTGAAGAGTAAAACGCGAAAAACTCCCTTAACGCAAAGTCAGTGATGCCGTCTGTTTGCCGATAACTCTCTCCATTCTCCAGAAAAATTTGTCTTTCTTCCTCTAACATTTCTTTTTGATCTTTCTTTTCCTTCTCATACAAAAACAACGGAAAACATTGACCATTAAACATAACCTGAATATCAGGCAACGTATCAGCTATGAGACATGAAAAATCTTTGTTAGAACCAACACCACTCACACAAATCACTTTGTTAGGCAAATCTGGATTAGGGAAGATTTGGGGCATGGAATAAAAACTGTGACTTAATGAAAGATCAGAATAAAACCACTGCTTTTGAAAGGGACGATAAAGACTTATTGTTAAAAAATGACTTTGATAAGAATGAGTTTTAGCTTGTCTGCATTGATCATAACTTTTCTTAATCCAAGCCATTTTAGTAGGGTCATTGTTGACAAAATCTTTGACATCTAAACTTTGATTGGACTTTTGCCATCGTCGCACTTCGGAATTGTAAAAATTAATCATGGCTCTGACATTGGTTTCCAACTCCGTTTTGGAAGAATGATAAACCCACACATCACGCTGTGTAATCACACCACTTGAATAATTTTTAAAAAAAACTTTGCCTGTGTTGTCTTTTTTGTTTCCAATTTGAAGGTGGTCATTGAAAGAGTCGTCTCGTTGGTTGATCCAATCGTGATGTTTGTCTGGTGTGATGGTTTGCCAGCCTGTTTGTAAAGACCTTGCTTTTTCAGAATGAAAACCAATGTCTGACCACGTTTTGCCTGATGAAATGCCTGCCATGCTGCCAAAGCCTTTGATGATTTTTAGCTTTTCATCTCTTGTCAAATAATCGCCAATGTCGTGATAGTAGATTTGGCAACCCGCACTGTCTTCGTCATTGCGGACTTGCTTTTTGTCATTGCGGGCTTGACCCGCAATCTCATTCTCGTTTCTTTCGTCATTCGGAGCGAAGCAGGAATCCACGCCTTGATTGACGATAGATTCCGTGTCTAGGCACGGAATGACTGATGAGGACTCTGGATTCTTCACAAAAAAAGTAATCGCAATCGGGGTTCTGCTTCCTTCTTCAAAAATGTTATCTTTTTCTTTGCGTCTTTGCTCTCCTTGTGTTCGTGCATTCCCCCGCAAGTGAAAAACATAAATGCTGCTAAAGTCTTGTTGTAGGCATTTTCTCATGCCATCTGCTGAATTGCTTTCAATCCAACCTGCATTGGTGACCAGTGCCATGATGCCTTTGTTTCCCAATCGTTCACTTCCCCATTTAATCGCTCTGATGTAGGAATCATAAACACTGGTTCTGGTTGTGCTTCTTGATTCTTTCACATAAGATTTTGCAATTTGGTCATCTAAAATTTCATATTTGAGGTTTTGGTTGTTGTCATTGGCAGACCGTTGACCTGCGGAGTAAGGCGGGTTGCCAATGATGACTTGAATCGGTGCTTGGTTTTGTTGGTTGGCACGGTCTCGGTTTTCTTGGAAAATCTTGTCTTGAAAGTTGCTTTGTTTTTCTGCCATTTGAAAAGTGTCGGTCAAGACAGCCCCTTGAAAAGGTTGATATTGGTGTTCTCGGCTTTCTTCATTCCCCTCGCTTCCCAAGTCATTGCGGACTTGATCCGCAATCTCACTCTTGTTTTGAGATTCCGTGTCAAGCACGGAATGACGGGTGTGCTTTTGTTGACCTGTTTTGCCATTACCCTTTGCTTGTTCCAAACGATGATGAAAGGCATTTTCAATGTTGATGGTCGCAATGTAGTAAGCAAGCAAAACAAGTTCGTTGGCATGCAGTTCTTGGTTGTATTTGCGTTCAAGGTCAGCATCATTGATGAGCATTGGGTCTTGCAAAAGTCTTGTGATGAACGTGCCTGTGCCAGTGAAGGGGTCAAGAACATGAATGCCTTCGTCAGACAAACTGCGTCCAAATTCTTGATGCAAGAGGTGTTGCACCGAGTGTAAGATGAAGTCCACCACTTCAACAGGAGTGTAAACAATGCCCAGCCGTTCCGTGACTTTGGGGAAAGCGGTTTTGAAAAATTTGTCATACAATTCAATGATAATCCGTTGCTTGCCTTCTAAATTGTCAATGTCTTTGGCTCGGTCTCTGACGCTTTCATAAAACTTTGCCAAATCTCCTGTCTCTTTGTCCAAGCCTTCGTCTTCCAGCAAATCCAGCACCGTTTGCATGCTTTGAGAAATAGGATTGTGTTCAGCAAAGTCATAACCTTCAAACAAGGCATTGAAGACAGGTTTGGTGATGACATGTTGTGCCAGCATCTCAATCGCTTCATTTTGGTCAAGGCTGGGATTGAGGTTTGCCTGAAGGCTTTTTAAAAATTCAGCAAACAAATCTTGACAACTTTGATTGTGTTGAATGAGGTTGTTGATTCTGGCAATGTTTCGCTGTGCAATGGTGGCAACATCGTTTGCCCAGTTTTCCCAATAGGTGCGGTCGCCACACTTCAGGACTAACTTGGCATAAATGGCATTAGAAAAGTCATCAAGGGGAAAGTCAATCGTCAGTTGTTCAGTTTTTTCATCAGGCAAGTGTTCAGGAGTTCCAATGATGAGATTGTGCGGTTTCTTTTTGTTGAGTTCCAGCTTGTTAATCATGGCATTGAATCGGTCATCGTGAGAACGCAATGCTTGTAAAATCTGCCAGACTACCTCATAAGTTTGTTGTTGATTGAGTGAGTCCTCTGGTGAGTCAGAGGCAGGCACTGCGATTGGCAAAATGATGTAGCCATACTTCTTGCCCTCTGACTTCCGCATGACACGACCCACCGCTTGCACGACATCAATTTGCGACTTTCTGGGGTTCAAAAACAACACGGCATCCAGTGCAGGCACGTCCACTCCTTCAGACAAACAACGTGCATTACTCAAAATCCGACAAACATTTGCAGATTCATTTTGCTTTTCAGACTCGTCTTTGAGCCAACGTAGTTTTTCGTTTCGTTGCAACGCATTCATGGTGCCGTCCACATGTTGCGTTTCACATTGCAAATTGATGTTCAGTTCAGGATTATTTTTGGCAAAATAGGTCAGCATGTTGGCAAAGCTGTTTTGAATGGCTTTGGAGGTTTTGATGTCTTTGCAAAAAGCAACGGCTCGTTTCATGGGAAGTGGGTCAATCTTGAGGGCATCAGCTTCTTCTTTTGTAGGTGTGGCAATCTTTTTTGCCAGTCCAGACCAACAGCCAAACAGCTTAGCAAGGTCTGGCAATTTTAGCTCGCCTGACGTTGCCAAAACTCCTTGCATTGCCAAGTCAACCGCATTTTCAGACACACTCAACACGATGACTTTGTAATCGGTCAACAAATCTCTTTTCACTGCTTCGCTAAAGTCCAGCCTATAAAATTCGCTACCGTAAACTGCTTTATCGTCCATTGAAAAGACTTGCACGTTGTGTTCTTTGGCTTTGGATTTGGCACTGTCTGCATAAATTCTTGGCGTAGCAGTCATGTAAAGTTGCTTCTTGGCTTGGATTGCCTCCTTGTCATGGATTAAATTGAAATGAGAGGGTTTGACAACCTTGCTTGCTTGGGCTTTGTCAAGTCCTGCAGATTTATCAATGCCAGTGGTGCGGTGTGCTTCATCACAAATCACTAGGTCAAAAGCTGGTGCGTCATGTTCATTTTGAGCCTCTTGAATGACTGCTAAGGATTGATAAGTAGAAAAGACCACATTGACCCGACCGTATTGAATCGTTTTCAGATGCTTTGCCAAATCGCTGGCATCAGTGGTTGGGGGAATGGTGAGGTCAGAGATTTGTAAATCTTCTTCGTTCTTGCCAACTTTGGCATCAGAACAGACAGCAAAGACACGTTGCGGCATGCCTTGATTTTGTTCCCTTGCCCATTCCTTCATCGTCTGGGAAAGCAAAGCCAGTGAAGGCACAAGAAACAAGACAAACTGGTCATTTTTGACGCCTTCTTTGTCTTGAGACTCTTGCGTTTTAAGCCATTCTTCCATAACCCAAAGAGCAGTCAGGGTTTTGCCTGTGCCACAAGCCATGATGAGCTTGCCCTCATCAGCACTTTGCAATCCTTGTAACACGGCATTGATGGCGTCCCTTTGTGCGGTCTAGGGGTCTTTTTACGCTCATCAACTTGAATGGTGCTTTGAGGATTTTGCAAATCACCCCAATCTTTGATAGATGAGTTTTGAGTCAAATCTTGCACGCCTAGTCTTGAGCATGGAATCTGCTGTTTTTGTAAGGCTTCGTCTGCATGCTTGCTCCATTTGTCAGTGGTTGAAATAATCAAACGGTTTTGAAACGTCTGCTGATTGTATGCCTTGCCTGATGCTGTAAAAAAACTGTCAATGTCTGACTTTTGCAACGTATGCTGTTCGTCATAAAACTTACATTGAATGGCACAAAGCGTTCCGTCACGTTGCTGTGCGACCAAGTCAATGCCTGTGTCTGTTTTTGAGATTTGTTGCTGTTCTGCCCATTCACTCCAAAGCCAGACGTTTGAAAAACGTTGTTGTTCTTTGTCTTTTAGCAAAAAGGCTTGCATCAGCTTTTCAAACAAAAGTCCTCGTTCTCTGTTGTTGTGAGAATGTTCCTTTAGTGTTTGCAGATGTTGTTGTAATGTCGTCATGGTTGTTCAGTGAAATGAAGTGTTGTTGATTGATTTGATTAGACAAACCTTGCCCAAAAATTTTTGAATTATGATACTTTGATAAGAATTTGCAAGCAAATTGTCCTTGATTGACCTTGATTATTTTTTTATTGACTTTGAACAATCAAAAGAACAAAAAACAATGATGATGATGAATCGTTCCAAAAATGATGAAATGGATTATTTAGAAGGTAGATTACTAAAACAAGCTGAAGCTACAATGAGTCAAATCATTTTTTAAGCTCTTGGAAAAAAGAAGTCATCAGTCAGGGAAGTTGTCAACTTTGTGATTTTGAGATGGCAAAGTAACAACCAAATCATGTTGTCACTAAAAAATACTAGCGGCTGATATGACCATTGTTGCCAGCATCTTGTTCCTTTTTACTGATTAGATTTTGATGATTTTTTATAGGCGATGTAAATCTCTTTAGCACATGAAACACTAAAGATGATGGTTGTACCGATGATGAGATAGCTTGTCATTCTTCCTTGAATCTTGTTCAAATGACTTGGTTCTTTTTTCGCTTCTCTAATATGACAATGACAAGACAAGCAACAGGGCAAGCAACAAATAACACAGTGATAAGCTCTAGCATTTTAATCGTCTCCTTTTAAAAGATATAAACCCAATAGACTACTGATATGAACAATAAAAAGTCCCCAAAATAAGAATGATAACTCCTGTACGGTGGCTATTTCTTCTATGACATATCCAATAAGATAACCAAAACCAATCAGACTTAAAGTCAGATAGACTACTAATATTTGTTTCATAACGTAGATAAGCCTAACAAACTTCTATTTAAAAGACAAAATGCTGGAGTTTTTTAAAATTTGAAAAACGTTGTTGTTGTTCTTTGTCTTTCAACAAAAAGGCTTGCATCAGCTTTTCAAACGATGCCCCTTGTTCCCTGGTGTTATGCGAATGTTCCTTTAGTGTTTGCAAGTGTTGTTGTAATGTCGCCATGGTTGTTCAGTAGAACGAGTGTTTTTGATTGATTTGATTAGGCAAACCTTGCCCAAAAATTTTCAAAGTATGATACTTTGATGAGAATTTGCAAGCAAATTGTCCTTCATTGTCTTTGAACAATGATGAAATAATGAGAAGAACAATGGTGAAATGAGTTGTTCAAAATCAATTCAAAAAGAAGTTTTTCAAAAATAAATTACTAAAAAGAAGTTGTTTAAGAAAAAGAAAAAAATCTCCAAAATTCTTGTCATTCGCTTTAGTTCTTTAGGAGATGTTGTTTTAACGACGGTACTCTTCAAAGAATTATATGACACCTTTCCTGAGGCACAAATCACTTTTGTCACCTCGCAAGAATTTGTAGAAGTGGTCAGCAATAATCCCTACATTCATCAGGTTTTTGGATTAGACCGAAGTCAGAAGTTGGGAGTTAAAGAACTTGGCAAAGATTTAAAAACACAGCAATTTGACCTTGTCTATGATGCCCATTCGTCATTGAGAAGCAGGTCTTTGGTCAGAATGCTGAAGCGGGGTTTTCAGCTGATACGCATTCGCAAGTATGGCTGGAAAAGAACCCTGTTGACACGATTCAAAATAGACCTGATGCCTCAACGATCCTTCAGGCAGATGCTCCTTGCACCGCTTGCCAAATGGGCAACTCTCTCTGAACAACCCACCTCTGAACTCTTCTTGTCTCAAGAGATGGAATCAGACGTCCAAGCACAACTGCAACAAGCTGGAGTCTCTTTAACCAAACCGTTGATTGCACTGGCACCGGGTGCTTCGTTTGAAGGCAAGAAGTGGTCTTTGGATTCATTCAGTACTTTAGGAGAACAACTGCTCATCAAAGGTTATGACCTTATCATCTTGGGTGGTGCAGAAGACCAAGAAGCATGGGACTTGCAAGACAATTTAGGTGGCGATGTTGCTTGTTTTGCAGGAATTTTTTCTATCTTAGAATCAGCAACAGCCTTGAAGTTTGCCAAGCTGGCAGTGTCCAATGACTCATCAGTCGTGCATCTTGCAGAGTCAGTCAAGACGCCTGTCATCGCTCTTTTTGGACCGACTGTGAAACAATGGGGATACGCTCCTTTCCTGCCCCAAAGTCATGTCTTAGAGGTTGACCTACCTTGCAGACCCTGCTCACGCACAGGACAGGGACGTTGCCAAATCCAAGAAGACAGACTGTGCCTGCATTCCATCTCTCCTGCAGAAGTCTTAAAAGTCATTGAAACTCACTTCTGAAAATAAGCGTTTCTGAATCGCAAGTTTTTTTTGAATCATCGCATCATCAACCGTCTCATCTCATTTCATCATCTTGATTTGTTTGTAATGAACATTTGACTAAATTATCTTTTAACTGCAAAAAATTATGAAAAAACACGACATTGTTCAAGTGAAGTCTAACCCTGAGCTGAGAGGAGTGATTGTAGAAGCCGAACGTTTTGGTGAAAGTTTTCAATATTCTGTTTTTATCAATGGCTCTATTCAAAAGTTTTATGCCGAGCAACTCACTCTTTTTGAGGAGGTCAAGACTGAAGCCAGTTTGAAACTTTTGAAGGCAAGAATCACAGCAGAAGTCTTGCATGCACCGGGAACTTTTTTGGTCGGCTCTCCTAATAGCGGTGATGTGGACTTTGTGCCTTATCAATACAGACCTGTTTTGAAGTTTCTGAAGGCGTCTTCTCCTAGACTATTGATTGCCGATGATGTGGGTGTTGGAAAAACCATTGAAACTTGCTTAATTTTTAAAGAACTGCAAGCACGTCAGACCATGGAAAACGTGTTTGTCATCTGTCCTAAACCTTTGGTCATAGATCGCAAATGGAGTTTGGAATTTAAACGATTTCAAGAAGATTTTGTTGAACTGGACGGCAAGACACTCCAGTACTGTGTTTCACAAACAGACATGGAGGGTGAATGGCCAAGACGTTACAGCAAAGCCATCATTCCTTACAGTCTGCTTTCTGAGACTTTATGGAAAGGCACAAACAGAAAAACAGGATTAGACACGATCAAAAATATTCTCAAGATAGACCTTTTAATTGTTGATGAAAGCCACAAAATTAAAAACTCACAGACTCATGCTCATTATGCTTGCCACTGCCGCTCTAAGTCCCTGAAGTTGCAAAGTCGTTTCTGCTTGGGAACTCCGGAATTCTTGAATTTGCCGATTTCCTTCAGCAAGTTGTTCATCGGTTTTGGCTTGTGAGATGGCTAACGAAGCCACCAGCTGTTTGAGTTCTTCATCGGTCATTGTTTGTCTCCTTAATAATTAAAATTCTAAAAAGTAAAATATACCTAGCCTAGCAGATTTTTGGAAAAAAGAAGAAGCTATAACAAAAGAGAGATTGTGGGTCAAGCCCGCAATGACAGTTTTCAAGTTAAGCAATGATGCTCCCGTCATTCCGTGCCTGACACGGAATCTAAAAAAAAGGAATTATTGGGAAAAAGACAAGGGCAGATTGTGGGTCAAGCCCGCAATGACGGGTTTCAAGGTAAAGACGTTCTTTGTCATTCCGTGCTTGACACGGAATCTCAAACGTCCTCCGTCATTCCGCACTTGATGTGGAATCTCAAAAAAAGTGAACGAAGAAGAAAAAACAAAGAAGATTGCGGGTCAGGTCCCCAATGACCAAGACACGCCCGCAATGGCGGTTTTTTAAAGTGAGCAATGACGGGGTCGTTTAGGAAACAAAGGAGATTGCGGGTCAAACCCGCAATGAAGGTTTTCAAAGTGAGCAATGACAAAAGACAAGAGGTGCTTGCTTATGGTAAGCAAGCTGGGTAAGTTTTGAGAATGCCTAAGGACCAAATGCCCAAACATCGTTTTTGCGATTAGAGCTGGTTGCCCCTCCTCCCAGCACCCAGATTTTGTTTTTGAAGACGACACTTATATGATACAGACGAGTAGACCAGCCTGCTGCGTCAGTGACTTTTGTCCAATTGACACCATCAGGAGAACTCCAAACGTCGTTTTTTGTTCCTCCGTCAGTTCCACCCATCACCCAGAGTTTGCTATCAAAGACGACACTTGTATGATCTTCACGCCTAGACCAACGAGTCTTGCCTAATGGAATCTTGTGTTCTGTCCAATTCTTGCCATCAGAAGAACTCCAAGCATCGTTGAAGCGACTATTTCCATCATATCCCCCTAGCACCCAGAGTTTGCCATCAAATACGACGCTTGTATGATCATCACGAACAGACCAACTTGCAGAGGGTGTTACCTGTGTCCAAGTTTGACCATCAGAAGAACTCCATACATCGTTTTTCCTGACTCCACCTTCACCTCCCATGACCCAAAGTTTTCCATTGAACGCGACAACTGTATGACCATTTCTTGCAGACCAACGAGTTTTGCCTGCTGGAATCTTGTGTTCTGTCCAATTCTTGCCATCAGAAGAACTCCATACATCGTTTTTGTGGCTACCTCCCCCCAGCACCCAGAGTTTGCTATTGAATACGACACTTGTATGATCATCACGAACAGACCAACTTGCAGAGGATGTTACCTGTTTCCAAGTTTGTCCATCAGTACTGCTCCATACATCGTTTTTCTTACTTCCATCATATCCCCCTAGCACCCAGAGTTTGCCATCAAATACCACACTAGCAGGCTCAAGTCGTTTAGACCAGCCTGTGTTGTCATTGGCTTTGATTTGCTTCCAAGTGTATTTGGAGATGCCAAGATCGGTTTTGACAGCAGAACTTTGCTGGTAATCGCTCCATTGTCCGTGATTGTCTTTGGCACGAATGCGGAAAGTGTAGGCAGTGTTCGGTTGTAATCCTGACACGGTGAGATTGGTTTGGGTCGTGGTTTGTGTTCCTGTCCAAGACCCGTTGCCTGTTTTGTAAGAGACTTCATAACCTGCAATGACTCCATCAGAATCTGTGGCAGCAGTCCATGAGACCTTGATGCTAGTTTTTTGAATGTTGCTGGTGCTAATGGTGCTTGGTTTGCTTGGGGGTGCAAGAGTCTTAGCGCTGGCATGCAAATACTCACCCCATTGTCTGTGATTGTCTCTGGCACGAATGCGGAAAGTGTAGGCAGTGTTCGGCTGTAATCCTGACACAATTAAAGACGTTTGAGTGGTGGTTTGTGTTCCTGTCCATGCCCCGTTGCCTGTTTTGTAAGAGACTTCATAGCCTGCAATGACTCCGTCAGAATCTGTGGCAGCAGTCCAAGACAGCTTGATGCTAGTCTTTTGAATGTTGCTGGTGCTGATGTTGCTGGGTTTGCTTGGGGGTGCAAGAGTCTTAACTTGGGTACTTTGTTGGTAAGCACTCCATTGTCCGTCATTGTCTTTGGCACGAATGCGGAAAGTGTAGCTAGTTTCAGACTGCAGTGAGTAAAAAGTGTAAGTGGTGCCAGTAATCGTCCTTGCCCCTTTCCAAAACCCATTACCTGTCTGATAAGAGATTTCATAGCCAGAAATGCTGCCGTCAGAGTCTGTGGCAGCAGTCCATGAAACCTTGATGCTGGAGTCTGTCACTTGGCTGGTGCTGATGGTGCTAGGTTTGCTGGGTGGTTGATTGGCAGCTTCAGGCGTCTTGACAGGTTGGCTTTCTTCATAAGCACTCCAGTCTCCCTCATCATCTTTGGCTCGTATGCGGAAAGCGTAGCTGGTTTCAGGCTGTAATCCTGACACAATCAGACTGGTTTGCGTGGTGGTTTGTGTTCCTGTCCATGACCCGCTACTTGTCTTGTAAGAGACTTCATAACCTTCCACTTGACCATCTGAATCTGCTGAAGGCAACCAGCTGACTTTGACACTGCTGGCTTTGACCTCGCTTGTTTTCACTTCACTTGGGGTGCTGGGTTTTTCATTTGGCACAACAACTTGATTCTTGCCCAAATCTGTCTTCTTCAGAGACAAATCTGCTTTCAACTCAAACTGCACGTTCGTTTTTTTATCTAACTCAAAGGGTTGACTCTCTGTCAAGGTTTGACCTGTGTCTAAACTAATCACAGAAAAGAAGAAGTCAGCTGAATAATACTTGTCTTGCACCAGAATCATCACAGGTTTAGCCGATTCCTTGCCAACGACCTCACAACTGCACTCTACATTAGACAACGGGCTATCACTCTTTCTCACCATCAGCATCACATCTTGGGCAGAGGCATTGAGAAACTTGATCTTCGCACCATTGAAAATGGTCTTGTTGGGAATGAACACCAGTTTAGTGTCTCCTTTGTTAAAGACCAGATTTTTGGAAAAGACAGGTTTTGTAAAGTCAATGCCTCCTGATGCCTTGTGCAAATAAAACACGAGTTGCTTGTAGCCGATGGGGATTTGAATCCGATAGTTAGACTGACCAGCCTGAACCACTCCGATTTGCTTGTTCCTTGAACTGCCTTGAAAAATAGACACCAGACCAGAACGTTTGTTGAGTATCAGCAATGTTCCGTAATCTTGTTTCATCTCGCTGGCTTCTAGCACAAAACTAGATTCGGCTGTGGGAATGAACTCACTTTGCACAAAAGCTGTTGGCATCTTGGTCTCATCGCAGTCTGCTTTCAGGTAGTCCTTGACTGCTGGCATTTTGAATCCAAACACCATGACCGTTGAAGAACTTCGTTGTGAAATGTCCACCTTCACTCCGTTCTGCTTGCCTCCAATGACAGCCATCACATCATCAGCATTCAGACTGCTGGAATACGACAGCAGGACATCTTCATCTAGTGAGTTGAAGATGGCAAGGTTGCCTGTGCCTTGCGTCAGGGTTTTAGGAATCTGCAAACATTGACCCCCTTCTGCTTCGTTTTCTTTTTCTGCTTCCTTTGGTGAGATGGCAGCTGGGGTGTTTCCTCCTCCTGAAGACGCACCACCATCGTCACTACTGCAGGCAAAGAGAGTCGTGATGCACAGCAGGCAAACACCTGTCTGGACAACAGAAGGTTTGACAACAGATGCCAAATGAACAAGACAACGATTGATGAGCTTTTGCATAAAAACCTACCTATTAAACAAAATTGAATGAGATGAACAAATGAAAAAATTAACAAAACAACAGCACCCCCTGCGGGTGCTGTCACACCAAAAACTCTTCTCTTGAAATGAAAACCTCATTTGTTTTCAAGATGAGAGTTTTGCGAAAAGCCAAAACGGGCATTATGCACGTACAAAAAAAAAAACAAGCCAACGTTTTTAATTTTTGGGTCATTTTTTAGTTTTTTAAGGAATTTTGAAGATTTTTTGTCAAAAGAGGAAGATCAGGAAGTCAGGAAAGATGAGGGTTTGAGGGGTTTTGAAAAAAATTTAAGGAATTTTGAGAAATTTTGAAGATTTTTCAAAAAAATCTGAAAAGTAAGCAGATTGGGAGGTCAAAAAACAGAAAAATGATGAAAAGCAAGCAGGTGGCAGAGTAGGGACAAACCCAAGTGTTTGTCCTGTGTTTTAAGAAAAAAAAGAGAGATTGCGGGTCAAGGTCAGCAATGACAGTTTTCAAAGTGAGCGATGACGCGGATAGAAAACAAGAGAGATTGCGGGTCAAGCACGCAATGACGGAAACACAAGCACGCAATGACGAAAAGACACGCCTACAAAACCTCTCAGTCATTCCGCACTTGATGCGGAATCTCAAAAAACAAAAGTCGTTTGACTCAAGGAATGATAAGGCTTTGTCAAGGCTGTGAGACTTGACATTTCTTACTTGACTCTTTTTTTATCTTATACGAGACTAAATTCCCTGCTAATTGAGATGATTACCTAATTCGTTAAGATTGGCTTATTTTGTTATTTTAATTTTATTTCAACTAGGTACCATGCAAAATTTATCCGCAATCCGCAATCCGCAATCCGCAATCCGCAATCCGCAATCCGCAATCCGCAATCTATTGTAGGCTAAATCAGATTTTTCAAAAGTCAAGCAAAAATACAGATTTTTTGAGTTTTTCTAAAAAATCTGATTTTACTGCCAAATCCTCGTTGCTCTGGTTTCTTCCATTTTTCCTCTCCTCTATCTGGTGTGGCTTTTCACATGCTGAGCCTGTTATGCTCACCCCTCTAGCCAATCAAGGCACGATGTTTGACTTAAAAACTTCTAAAATCAAAGAAAGACATGCCATTTCAGCAGCTTATACACAGCTTCAAACAAATTCTCATGATGAGGACACAGAATATCAACCAACAAAAGGTGTGCAGTTTTCATACTACGGACGCTTCTCTGACCCTCTTTTGTTGTCTGCTAGTTATTCCCAGATAAAAATGGAAATGGAGTCTTCCTCTGATACTCTTGTTGGAACAGCAGAACAGCAAAACACAGATATGGGAGTCTTTGTGGACTATCTACTGGAGGAATCAAAACGTTTACTTTTCAGCTTCACACGAAAGCAGATTTATTCCAGCGTCAAATTCAAATTCACAGATGAAGAGCTTAAAATCACACCATGTGACGTCAGTCATAACTTTTTTGTTTTAAGTTTTGGTGGTGCAGTTGAGTTAGAACAAGGGTTTACTCTTGGTGCTATCTTGACCCCTAAAGTCAGCTCTAAAAAGACGTGTACAATGAAAATGAAGTCCATGTCAGATGACTCCACTCTTGCCGAAATGTCCTCTAAGGATCGCAGAGGTAACGGAGATATTCTCAGTTTTTTCTTTGGGAAAAACTTGGATCCTCAAACTCAATTTGAGTTGTCCTTCATCTCTGAATCAAACAATGAGGATTCTGCAACAGCAGCTTCATCGGGTTACAAAATTGATGCAGAACGACAAATCTCCAAGCAACTTATCATTTTTGGGGACTATGGTGCAAAAAATGTAGCGTCTCAAACCGTTGATGAAACTGACACTGACAGCTATCACGAAACAAGCAAAACGATTGGCATAGCTTTGTCTCCATCTGCGATTGCAATGGTTCGGTTCAGTTACGGACTTTTAACCAGTGGTACTTTTGATTCATCAGGTTTTGAAATGACTGGACGTTTCATTTTTTAGAAAATGATTTTGAGGGCAAGACTCAACAACAAAAATTGAGGTCAGTATCCAACAAGTTCCACGTAAGCATTGCCTGTTGTGTCTTGGTCTTGCAATGTACCTTGAACGTCAGCTGCACCTTCCCAGTAATGAAATTGAAAAAGATGTTCTTGATGCTTCATTTTAGGCATGATTGTCAATGTCAGTTGCTCTTTTGGAATTTTGAGCAACCAGCCAGAAGGATAGGTTTTATTTGTTTTAGGGCTAGTCCATGTTTCTAAAACGTCAATCTGAAAATCTTCTGCTGTCAAAGATTGTGTTTGTTGATTTCTAATAAAAATGCCAGAACTCCAACGGCTTTTGGATTGGTCTCGTTTTCTGAGTAGATAGACCATAATGTTTTCCCCTGATGCAAGTTGAATAGCGAACCAATCCCAACCTTCCAAACCCTTTTCCAAAGAGCTTGTACTCCATTCTCGGTCTTGCCAACTTTCACCAACCACCTCAAATGTCTCTTCTTGAATAGAGACTGTGCCTTGAGTTTGGACGCGTGGCAATGAATAGTAATAAGAGGCATTGCCTAGTTGAGAACCTTTTTGGCTTAAACCTTGACGACCCTGCAAGATGAGTTGTGTGTCCATTTGAAAATGAAGATTCAACGCCAAGCCTTGTTGTTGCACTTGCAATGTCCATTGCAAAGGTTTTTTTGGGTTTTCTGCTAATTTCCAATCTTCCAACCAAAGCTGAAAGGGTTGTATTTGCACCCCTGCCAGACCCAGTGATTCTCTTGAAAAACGTTCAAAGGAATAAAATTTGTTTTCTTGCATGTCAGAAACGGCAAAGTGTCCCATATACATAGATTGTGATTGCCAAGGAGATGATTGGGCTTGTGCGGAATCTTGAGGAAAAAGAGAGGTGCGGAAAATTGTCCACTGATAACCAAATTCACGACCTTCTCTTGTTCTCAAATGCCCAACCCAATACCACCACTCGTTGCGAAACTGACGATGTCCTCCATGATCTTTGGGAAATTGAAAGTTGACAGGTGTTTCTGCTTTTTGGAAGAGGTCATCATCTGAAGCTGTGCCTAGAGTCTCTTGAAGAGACCACTCTTGGTCTGAGAGTGATTTGTTGGATTCCTGAAAGTAAAATAGAGGAAAGATCAGCAACAAAGAAAACAAACTAGTAGTCACTAGCAGTTGAATATAAAGCGGCTGTTTATTCATGATGCACCAAATGGATTGGCATTTTTTGAGAGACATACCAGCTAGGAATAGAAACCGCACATAATGTTGCAATAAGGTTTAAAAACAATGCTTGCCACAAAATCCCCATGTCTATTTGCCATTGAAAACTCCAGCCAAAGGCTTTGACGTTGATAAAGTCCACCAAAATCCACGACAGCCAAATCCCCGGCAGCCATGACAAAAAACCTAGCATTCCTCCCAATATAAGAGACTCCAATATCATAAAACCTGTCACTTGTTGAGAGCTAACCCCCATAACTCTAAAAAGACCGAACGTGCTTAAATTCTCAAATTGCAGTAAAAAATATGTACTTAACATTCCAATTAATGCCACAATCACAACGATTGTTTTAAGAACAGCAGTAATTGCAAAAGTTCTGTCAAAAATTTTTAATGCGGCTTGTTTAATCATCTGGTGATTTTTCCATTCCAAAGTTTCCATATTGTCTAGCTTTTTGATGAATTGATTGGCAAGTGGATTTTGCTGAGTGTTGTCTTGCCATTCTAAGGCAAAGCCGTTGACTTCTTGGGGGTTTCCTTGCCAATATTGATGGTAGGTTTTTGCATCTATTGAGATAAGACCCTGAGGATAGGCATAATCATAAAAGATATTTGCTACAAAAAAATTCACTGTTCCTTGATCGGTTGCTAGACTGATGACATCTCCTTGCATCATTTGAAGTCTATTTTGCAAGACTTCTGAGACTTTTACTTGGGGCAAGTTATTATTTTTCAGTTGCAATGGTGGGTTTTTTAAAATCTGACCTTGAAAGTCGTCCCCTCTTAAAACATCATAAACATAGAGAGGATAGTTTTTTTCTTGATAAGTAGTTTGAGTCAAAAAGTAAGTCGTGATTGTTTTTACTTTTTCATTGTTTTGAAAATCTACTAACCAGTTTGGTAGAATAAAAGTCTTTTGTGATAAGCGATGAAACACATAGAAGTCTCCTTGAACTGTCTGGTTCATTACTTCAACAAAAGTTTTTCTAAAACTAGAAGTCATCGTTTCTACTGCAATCATTGTTGCTAATGCCAAAATGACTGCAATGCAAAGTATTCGGATTCTTGTGGAAGAATACAAGAGTGTTGCAAATAAACATTTTAACCAGAATGATTTTTGACTATATTTTTGAGCAACTAAAAAGATGGAATGACTCAATGTTGGAAAAAAGCAAAGTATCCCTAAAAACTGAAGAAAAAAACCAACAATGTTCCATTGCAGAGCAATTGAAGTATGAGATGCTAAGTAAAAGCCTAAAAGAAAAAATAGCAATCCATAAATCACGATTTTAAAAGAAGACTGAGGCAGTGTCGTATGTTTAGTTTGTTGAGAGAATGTCTGACCTGTGATTTTTTTATTAATATCCCATGCAGGTAAAAGGGTAGCCACTAAAGAAGCAGAAATACCAATCAAATACGCTTTGATAAAATCAAACTGATGAAAGTAAATTTGATTGACACTGACCTCAAAAAAATGATCATTAATATTTTGCGTTACTTGTGTGATCAAAAAGTGGCTAAAAACTCTACCCAAAACAGTACCAAGCCCCGAACCAATGATTCCTAAAAGAAGTGCCTCACCTAGCAAAGAACGCAATATCTCTGCTTTCGTCATTCCTAAAGTATAATAAATTTCTAAAACCTCCTTACGTTTCAAAATCAAAAAATACATTGTATTCAAAATCACAAAACAACCTACTATAACAACGATTAAACTTAATGCCTGTAAATTCATTTTGAATGCAGAAATTAAGGTTTGTGATTCTTGAAAATTTTGTTGTACCTCTTGCAGACTTATGTCAGAAGGGTATGTTTTTAACCACTGTGAAACCCTTTGAAATTCTTTTTGATTTTTAAGAATTAAGTCAATTCTCTGAATTGTTTTTTCTTGGTTTAAAATAGTTTGTGCGGTACCAATATCAACGAGCAAGGTTTGATCTAATTCTTGGATAGAAGGCTTTTGAATGACATCAATGACGTGTAAAGTATGCTTGTTTGTCACACCTAAAATCTGAATTTCATTGGATTCTAGTTGAGATGGATTTTGTTGAATGATGACTGTGGCATTAGGTTTTTTGAAGAAGTCAATGATTTGGAAGTCACTTTTACTATTGAACCAATGGTTTCTTAATTTAATTTCTTGAATGGGTTCTATTCCTATTAAATTCCAATCTTGATTTTGCCACTTAATTTTGCCACTGATCCAAGGTGTTGCAATGATTTCTCCCGAATTTAGTTTTAAACTTTGATAAAAAGTTTCAGGAATATTTTGAGTTGGAGAAATCATAGAATGTGTTGCTTTACCCATCAAGTAATCATCTTGAATTTCTAATGCTTTGAAGATGCTGTAGATTGTAGAATCCACACTGACGACAACACCTACTCCGACTGACAAACTAAAAATCATCAAAAGCCAGTAAAAGTAATGCTTTTTATAAAACAAAAGCATTGTCTTCCAAACAAAATTCATAATGATTGCGTTTGTTTGAGCTTTTGGTCTTCCAAATGAAAAACAGTATCCACATAGTCAAGAGTTTTTGGACTATGCGTGACAATAATTAAAGTTTGTTGAAAGAGTCTGGCAACGTTTTGCAACATTTCTAAAGTTTCTTCTGCTGTTTTTGCATCTAAACTGCCTGTCGGTTCATCAGCTAGGACAAAAGATGGCTGATGAATCAATGATCTGGCAATGGCAACTCTTTGTTTTTCGCCACCAGAAAGTGTTGTGGGATAACGATAGAGGAGGTTTTGAAGTTTTAAGGTCTGAACCAATGAAAGAAAGTGGTCTTGTTTTAGTTCCATCTGATTTAACTCTAATGGGACTAAAATGTTGTCTTGAACCGAAAGATACTCAATGAGATGAAAAGATTGAAAGACAAACCCGACCGATTTTCTACGGAAGAGCGTCCTTTCTTTTTCAGAAAGCTGAGTCATTTCCAGTGAACCAATTTGGATTGTCCCTTTTTGCGGTTGTTCCAAACCACTTAGCAGATAGAGCAGGGTTGTTTTTCCACTTCCACTTGCCCCTGTAATGGCAACTTTCTGAGCTGACTCTACCGTAAAGTCTAAGTCTTGGAACAACACGCGTTGAGATTTGCCATCTTGAAAGGTTTTTTCTATACCTCTTAAATAAATCACTAAAATCTTGCTAGAGTAAAAATAATTTTGTCAGAGTTTTTTCTTGTTACTTTTTCCAACAGTCAATCCAGAGAGAAAAGAAGCATGAAAAGCTGATGCGAGAATAATCATGCCATTTGAATTTAGATGATTTGGAAAAAGAGCATCTTGAAACGCAACATACTAGACGATTTGAGGTTAAGCAGCAAGATGAGAATCTGATGACCATTTAGGATACGCAAGAAAACGGGCATTCTACCAAACAAGTCTTTGACGAAAGATACTCCTGTTTGTCAAACCTAAAACACCTGCGTTGCCAAAATTGCAAATTTAGGCTGTGCTTTTTCTTGAATTTGCAGATTTAAAAGTTTTTTCACGAATAAGAGACTTTACAACGGTTGATGACTATGTCAGAATCGTCAGTTTGTTTATTGACTGTGCCTTGATTGAAGGAGGTTTATGTTATTGAAAATTGGCTTATTGATCTTGGGTTTCAGCTGGTTGAATATGGGAGTTTGGGCTAATTCATGGGATTATGATATCCGAGTTTGGCATCCTCCTTTTAACTCTGAAAGCCCGAACATCGGAATCAAGTATCGTCCTTTGACAAAAGCGACTTCTGCTTGGAAAATCTGCGTTTCGTTTCCTCACATGCAAGATGCTTATTGGGTGTCAGTGAATTATGGGATTGTAGAGGAAGCAAGGAGGCTTGGCGTCAAGATCAATCTTGTAGAAGCTGGAGGGTATGGCAATCTACCTGTTCAGATTCAACAAATCAAGGATTGTTCAAAGAATGCAGCCGCAGTGATTGTCGGAGCGATTTCGTATGATGGTTTAAATGGGCTGGTTGGTCAGCTACGTTCAAGTGGAATTGTGGTGGTGGATATGATCAACGGCATGTCCACAAGACAAATGTCTGCCAAATCATTGGTGTCATTTGTAGATATGGGTAGGAGTGTGGGAGACTACCTTGTTTTAAGGCATCCTAAAGGGTTTAACAATGTCAATATTGCATGGTTTCCTGGACCCAAAGGGGCAGGTTTTGTCAGTGCTGCTCATAAGGGTTTTACAGCTTCAACAAGCAAGGGGGCTGTTTCCATCACCTCTGTTAACTATGGTGGTTTAAGCAATCAAGAACAATTAGACCTCTTGAAAGATGTCCTAAAAAAGACTCCTGATGTAGATTACATTGTTGGTTCTGCTGTGACTGCAGAGGTAGCAGTAAAGTATTTGCAAGAGGTCAATCGTTCTGAAAACATCAAAGTCTTGTCTTACTACCTAACTCCCTTCGTTTACGATGCCATTTCTCAAGGTAGTGTCGTGGCATCTCCAACAGACTCTACTGTCATACAAGGCAAAATTGCGATTGACCAAGCTGTCAGAGTGCTGGAAGGCAAACCTGTATTGAGGCATGTTGGTCCAGAAATCTACGTCATCAATGCCGATACTTTAGGTCTTTTCCCACGCGAAAACTTTTTAGCCCCAAAATATTTTAAGCCTGTTTTTCAAGTTCAATAAATCCATGACCGATACTTATCTCACTCCGCTTTATTCTCGCAAAGAATTTCAACAAGTTTCCTCTCATACCAGAATCCCTGAGTCTTCTATGGAGCCTGAATCAGCTTATCAGCTGATTCAAGAAGAGCTTCATTTTGATGGCAGCCCCTCTTTAAACTTGGCAACATTTGTCAATACATGGATGGACGAATGGGGGACACGTATTGGTGTAGAGCATCTTGATAAAAATTTCATCAACCACGAGGAATACCCTCAATCTAACATGATTGAAAAAAGGATTATCTGGATGATGGGGAATTGGTATGGTGTGGAGTTTACTGCCAAAGATGCAGACCCCAATCATGCCAGAGGCTACTACGGCTCAACAACGATTGGTTCGTCTGAGGCTATCATGCTGAGTCTGATTGCCCATAAAAAAAACTGGTCTAAGCAAATTCGTCTGAATCCCCAAAGTAGTCGTTATGACCGATGTTTTGTGGTGATTACAACACACATGCACACCTGTTGGGATAAATTTGGTCGTTACTTTGATGCAGGCGTTTTATACATTCCTCTTGATGATGATAAGTTCATCATGACAGAAGATGATGTTTACGAAGTGTTGTCTAGCACGATTGAGGATAGTCCTTACAGAGACCAAATTGTTGAGTTTTGTGAGTATCCTGAAGAATACTTGGAAAATTTGCAAAATAGAACGGTTGGGGAATTAGTCATGGCTGTTGGCTGTGCAACCGCTACAACATTTACAGGCAATTCAGATGATGTGAAAGGTGCGTCTGACGCAATAGATCGCTATTGTGAAGAGCAAAAGGAGCTTCAGCTTGACATTCCAATTCACGTAGATGCAGGAAGTGGCGGTTTTACTTTGCCTTTTACTAACAACGGGGGACCAAATGATGTGAAGTTTAATTTTCGTGATGTGCCTCGTGCTAGATCCATTAACATTTCCAATCACAAATTTGGATTAGTTTATCCGGGTCTTGGAACTGTGATTTTTCGCAATAGCCAAGTGGTTGACCAAAGTTTGATTTATCGCATCACCTACTTGGGAGGGAATTTTTATGACTACACCGTCAACTTCTCAAGGGGAACTTATGCAATCTTGATGCAGTATTACAATTTTTTGCGTCTAGGTTTGGAGGGGTATCGTTCTGTGATTTGCAGCAGCGTCGCAAGGGCAAGAAAGTTTGTAAGCGACCTTGAGAAAAGCCAAATCTTAGACCAATGGTTTGAAAATATCAGCGACTTAGACCACTATCCCATCATCGTTCTAAAATGGAGGCACGGGGAAAGAGGTTGGACAATGAAAGAGCTTTCTGATGGACTCCGAACCTTTGGCTGGACTATCCCAACTTATCAACTCCCCACACATGACCATGAAGAACCTGACGGCATGGACGTCCTGAGAATTGTTGTGAGGCAAAATATTACAGGAGACAAACTTTATCAGCTCGTTCAAAACATGGAACAAGTCGTGGATCGCTTTCAAAGCGGTCGTAAACGTAGATCTATGTTTGATGCAGGCAGGCTTTAATTTTTATTTTTAATCATTCTTAATTTATGGAGAATTATGGGACAATTTCAGTTTGACTTCCCGGTCATTAGAAAAAAAGTCGGTGGAGCAGAAGCTCCCAAAAAGGGTGAAGGAATCCGTCTAGGAATGCACCAGATTAGTGCTTGGGTCGGTGATGCAGAGGCGATTGAGAGAAACTTTGAGCTTTTTAAAAAAAGCGTGGCGATTGGTGCAAAGCATGGTGTTCAGTTAATGGTGTTCCCTGAACTTTATTTTTGCGGTTACAACATTCTGCCGGGCGATATTGAAAATGTAGGTGTCACCCAAGATGACCCACGTTTGAAACGTATGGCAGAAGTTGGCAAAGAGCATCAAATGGGAATTGTCATGTCTTATGCAGAAAAAGAAGTGAGGAATGGTGAGACTCGTTATTATGATTCCATCATCATGTATGACCAAGATGGTTCATTTTTGGCAAACTACCGTAAAACATCGCTTTGGGGTGATTGCGAACGAGCAAACTGGCATTTTGGCTATGCTGATAAAGATGAGCATAAAGACGCCTATCCTGTTGCTCCAGTCAACGGAATCAATGTTGGACTGTTGAACTGCTATGAAGCAGAGTTTGCAGACCTTTATCGTATCCTTGCTCTCAAAGGCGCTCAACTCATTGTCATGCCAACTGCGGCAGATGTTGGCGTCAAACTTCCTGATGATTCTTGGAGCATGTGGGCTTATCCTGATGCGACATTGCAAGTGATTCCTGCTAATGCCAGACAAAACAAGGTTTTTGCCGCATATAGTAATCGTGCTTTGTGGGAATGGCGGACTAATGGTGATTTAAGCGGTGTTTACATGGGCAATAGTGCGGTTTCTGACCCTTATGGAGATAACCTTGCACGTGCAGAAAATGTGGAGACTTTGATTGTTGTTGACTGTATTCCCGGCGATTATGAATATACTCACCCCTACGGACAAAGCGATTACATCAAAGACCGACGACCTGACTTGTACAGTGCGTTGACTGACATGGACGCTACACTTCCTGATGGGTCAAAATGGGAGTACTTTGACCAACCCAACGATCGCAGACCCAAAAAATAATCGCTCTCCTATCGGATTCAAAATAGCCTGCCTTTCTAGCGGGCTATGCTCACGCCTTTCAAAATGATTCAATTTCAAAATGTTTCTGTCTCTTTCCAGAGTCAGACGATTCTGAATCAACTATCTTTTGAGTTGTCTCACCACAGAGTTGCAATTTTTGGTTTGAATGGGTCGGGTAAAACGACTTTGCTCAAAACTCTCAACGGATTAATTGCTCCTTCTTTAGGTCAAATTTTAGTCAATCAGCATTGTACAATCCAAAATACCAAACAAGTTAGAGAACAAGTCGGTTTGATTTTTCAAAACCCTGAACACCAAATCATCTTTCCAACTGTTGAAGAAGAATTGGGCTTTGGACTCAAAAATCAAAAATATGACTCAGGTGTGATTGAGCAAAAAACCACAGGTATTCTTGAGCATTTTAAGTGGGAAGCCTTCAGAAAAAAAAACTGTTATGAATTAAGTGGTGGGGAAAAGAAATTACTGACCTTGTTGTCTATTTTGGTAATGAATCCCACTGTTTTAGTTTTTGACGAACCGATGTGTTTTTTGGATTTAAAAAGGCAGTGTGAGTGGAAGAATATCATGCAAAAATTAGAACAAATGATGATTGTTACAACGCATCGTTTGGAAGATGTGGCAGATTTTGAGCATGCTCTTGTTTTACATGAAGGTCAGCTCATTTTTGAAGGACTCCCGAAAGATGCCTTTAAGACTTATCAGCAGTTGGCATGGCAATAAATTTAGGGGCAACATACGGTCAAAAGACAGCCTTGCGATTTGTCAATACTGAATGCAAAATGCTCTTCTTATTGGCAAGCATGTTATTTTATGGACTATTAGAATACAACTCTAGCGCAGGCATTTTTGCGTGGGAGTTCTACCTCATGTTAGGGAGTGTAGTGGTTGTGTTTTCACTGTTCTGCTATGCTCATATTCCATGTCAACAGACCTTACAAGTTGTCAAACTCATCGCTTTTTGGGTCATTTTATTGGTGGTCATGGAATCATTGTTCGGTGGCTTCCAATACGGGCTTTTTACGTCAACTCGCTTGGCGCTGTTGATTATGATCTCTGCATGGGTGACGTACATTACGCCCTTTTCTGAAATGATCAGAGTTTTTGAATACCCCGCTAAATTATTAAGTCCTTTGGGTGTTTCTCATCAAAAAGTAGCGTTTTGTTGTGCATTAGTCTTGCGTCTCATTCCTTGTGGATTGGCTATGTTTGAGGCACTCAAAGAGAGTGCTGAATCAAGAGGAATGCAAGGTTTTCATTTCTTTATTTTTGTTGCTTGGATTGTGGCTATTTTAAAAATGGCACAAGATTTATCAAATGCCCTTGACGCAAGAGGTTTTGCATCATGAAAACATTACACATCGTCTATATTTCTTGTTTTGCCGCATTGACTGCTGTTTTGGGTTTAATTCCCGCTATACCCCTCCCAATAGGTGTTCCTATCACTGCACAAACCTTGGGTGTGATGTTGTCAGGTCTTTTACTTGGAAAACGTTTGGGCTTTTTATCCATCGCATTATTTTGCTTATTGGTGGCTGCAGGTTTACCATTGCTTTCAGGGGGGCGAGGAGGTTTAGCAGTCATCACATCACCTTCAGGAGGATTTTTTTTAGGCTTTTCTATCGCATCTTTTATGATAGGGTTTCTTTGTGAATCTTTAAAAAACCCACAAAACTTCTTTTGTTTATTTGCATGTAGCACTATTGGAGGTATCTTTGTCTTATACTTGTTTGGTGTTCCATGGATGGCATGGAAGATGGACAGGACATTGTTTGAGGCATTGATGATTGCTTTAGTCTATATCCCAGGAGACCTTATCAAAGCAGGCATTGCCTCTGTTCTGACTCTGCAAATTCAAAAAGCAATTCCATCATTCAAATGAGTCACACCTCAAATAAAACTTTCACTTTCATCGGTTGTTTAGTCCTTTTGGTGGTGTTTCATCTTTTCATCTCTGACATAGTACATTTGACCTATGAGACTGGACGTCAGAGGTCTGTCCAAGACATCAACCTCAAAATGATTGACAAAATTCAAACGATGAACCTTCAAGGGAATTTAAAATCTCGCATGATGGAAAATCTGAATACTCTCATTGAGCAGCTTGGAATTGATGGTCTGCAAGTGGCTTTAAAGCAAGATCAAAAAGTCTGGAAAGCAGGGACAGTCAGCAAGGTATTGGGTCAGGGGAGTAAAACTTTTTTTGATTCTAATAGGGGGACTCTTGATTTCAGTTGGGAGATTTATGCCACTCAAGCAGTCATCAGTGCGTCTAACGTCACCAAGTTATTGCAAGTGGCATCGTTTGTTTTATTTGGCTTGTATTGTTGGCGATTGAATAAAATGTTGCGATATGGTGAGCCACAAAATATTGATGCTTTAAATCGCTTTTTTGGAGATGCTAAGGTGGAGCTTCCAGCATGCTTTGAGCCTCTCAATCAATTTAGGAGTGAATTGACAAGACTAAGAAGAACTAATGAAGAATTGGTCAAGCGTTGTCAGTCAGAAGAACAGCATTGCTATTATTTTAGAGCAGAATATTTACCAACAGACCGCATGATTGGAAGGTTAATTCACCGTGTCAAAGAACTCATCAATTCTGGTGAAGATTATCAAGTCATGGTCAACATGTTCTCAGATCTCTATTTGCTATTGCTTCAATCTTGGACAAATGAGTGTGTTTTGCGGGTTTTTGAACAAAACAACTTGCTCAAATGGAATTATCAAACCTTTAATGTCAAAGAATTAATGTTTGAATGCCATGCAGTGCTAGGAAATTATGCAAGGCAGCAAAAACTTTCTTTGATTTTAGACCAAGAATTGTTAAAGCAAGAAGAGATTGTCGGAGATGCTAAAATTATGCACCACCTTTTTATTACATGGATTTTTTCGCTAATTGAACTTGCCACAGAAAAGTCAGAGATCCACTGGGGACTGCAAATTCAGCAGGAGTTTGCCAATCTTTTTTTAAGCCTGTCTCATCCCAAACACTTCTATACTTTGGAAGAACTCACACATCTTGCGCAGTCTTTTGAATCAGGAAAAGAATTGTGCAAAAAATTTGGACAAGAACCTTTTAAACGTTCCGAATTTTTTTTAGCAGCTTCCACATTTTTCATGCAGTTGATGAGACTACAAAATTGTAAAGTTTTCAGGCAATCCAATACCCTTTATGTTCAAATTCCATTTCCCATTCAATCTCTCCACTAAATTAGTTTAAAATGCAATTTTCAGCTAGCATAGTTTTCAAATGAAATTGAAAAAATCTTTACAAATTCAGCTATTGCAAACCATTTTTTATCTTAGTATAACTTTGAGTTAAGTATCCTCAAATTAAATTTTTTGGTATTGTTAAACTATAAGTGATATGCGATATTAAGTTCATTGGTATTGTTAAACTATAAGTGATATGCGATATTAAGTTCATTTAATTGAATTGATAGTCATGGTGTAGCAATGAAGTTGTGTCCTAGATGTGAAAGTGAGAAGACGGTTAAGAATGGTTTCTTATATGGTAAACCGAGGAGGCGTTGCAATGCCTGCAACTATCAATATACCAAGTCCTATCGTGGTCAAATCTCACCACAGATCAAAAGAAGAGCATTAGAGTTGTATTTGGAGGGTCTTGGTTTCAGGTCAATCGGTCGTTTGCTGAATTGTTCTCATGTTTCAGTTTATAATTGGGTCTGTAGTTTTGGCGAACAGCTCAAGGCATTAAGAAAGGACACAGACATTGAAATTATGGAAATTGATGAAATGCACACCTACATCCAGTCAAAAAAAACTACTGCTGGCTCTGGATTGCTGTTGATAGATGTGGGAAGCAATTTATCAATTGTGTGCTTGGAAACAGAGACTCAAAAGCCTGTAGGCATTTATGGGACAAGGTCAAGGAAACAAAACCTCTTCAGGTGATGACTGATCACTGCAAGGCTTACAAACAAGTCATTCCCAAAGAAATTCATACATGTTCCAAGGCAGAAACATACACGATAGAAGGGTATAATTCTCTCTTGAGACATTTCTTGGCAAGAATGAGAAGGAAAACCAAATGTTACAGCAAGTCTCTTAAAGCATTACAATATTCTGTTCTTTTGTTCATGGCAAAACGGAATAATCAGCTATCACTTATTACTTAACAATGCCAGTTCATTTAATTGAATTGATAGTCATGGTGTAGCAATGAAGTCGTGTCCTAGATGTGAAAGTGAGAAGACGGTTAAGAATGGTTTCTTATATGGTAAACCGAGGAGGCGTTGCAATGCCTGCAACTATCAATATACCAAGTCCTATCGTGGTCAAATCTCACCACAGATCAAAAGAAGAGCATTAGAGTTGTATTTGGAGGGTCTTGGTTTCAGGTCAATCGGTCGTTTGCTGAATTGTTCTCATGTTTCAGTTTATAATTGGGTCTGTAGTTTTGGCGAACAGCTCAAGGCATTAAGAAAGGACACAGACATTGAAATTATGGAAATTGATGAAATGCACACCTACATCCAGTCAAAAAAAACTACTGCTGGCTCTGGATTGCTGTTGATAGACGTGGGAAGCAATTTATCAATTATGTGCTTGGAAACAGAGACTCAAAAGCCTGTAGGCATTTATGGGACAAGGTCAAGGAAACAAAACCTCTTCAGGTGATGACTGATCACTGCAAGGCTTACAAACAAGTCATTCCCAAAGAAATTCATACATGTTCCAAGGCAGAAACATACACGATAGAAGGGTATAATTCTCTCTTGAGACATTTCTTGGCAAGAATGAGAAGGAAAACCAAATGTTACAGCAAGTCTCTTAAAGCATTACAATATTCTGTTCTTTTGTTCATGGCAAAACGGAATAATCAGCTATCACTTATTACTTAACAATGCCAATTTTTTTATAAGATAGGATTTTTTAGTCAAAATTTTATCTTATATGTTACAATGTGGGGAATTTAAGTAAATATTATGATTTAGGTCTCCTATGTTCACACCATTCGCTAAAAAATTACAAGAACATCGTATTACGTTGCAGAGAAAAATAATCACAACATTGCAAGTTAATATTGGTAAACGTTGCAATCAGGCATGTTCGCATTGTCATGTGGAATCTAGCCCGATACGAACAGAAAACATGACTTTGACAACGGTCAATCGCTTGTTAGAATTGCTGGAACATGCACCATCTGTCAAGACGATTGACATCACTGGTGGCGCTCCTGAGATGAACCCTCATTTTGTCTATTTTGTCAAGGAGCTAAGGCAGATGAAGAAAGAGGTGATAGATCGCTGTAATTTGACGATTTTGCAGGAGAAAGGGTATGAAGACACAGCCGTTTTCTTGAGAGACCATCAGGTGCAAATTGTGGCATCTCTCCCTTGTTATTTGGAAGATAATGTGGACTCACAACGAGGCAGAGGCGTTTTTAATAAAAGCATTTTGTCTTTGCAACAACTCAATCAACTAGGATACGGACGTCAAAAAGGTCTAAATTTAAATTTGGTTTACAATCCAACCAGCAATGTCTTGCCCGGTGACCAAAAAGCGTTGGAAGAAGCATATAAAGAGCATTTACAAAAACATTTTGGCATCGTGTTCAATCAGTTATTTACCATAACCAATATGCCGATTAAAAGGTACTTGTGGTGGCTTCAAAGGAAAGGAAAGTTTCAAGAGTATATGGAGTTACTCACCAACAACTTTAACCCAGATGTTGCTCACAATGTCATGTGTACTAATTTAGTGTCTATCAGTTGGGATGGACAGATTTATGATTGTGATTTCAATCAAATGTTAGAAATACCAATTGACTCTAAACCAACAACCATTTGGGGCATCAATGATTTTTCAGATTTAAGTCAAGGGATCGCGTTGGGAAGTCACTGCTATGGTTGCACTGCAGGAGCTGGAAGTTCTTGCAGTGGTAGTTTAGACTAAAAAATTGTATCTATTTCTTAAAAAAGAAACCATCAACTATCACCTAATCATTTAACAATCCAATATAATTAAGAAATGATGAACGACAGTAGCTTATGGCGTATTGCTATCTTTTTAGGTACATTGGGGATTTTATTTTTTTTGGAAAGGTGGGTTCCCAAAAGAAAATGGAATTATCCGCAAAATTTTAGGTATGTTAGAAATTTTGGTCTGCTTTTTATTAGCCAACTGCTTGTAAAGTATCTGCTACCATTTAGTGTTGGAGGAGTTGCCATTTTAGCTCAACAAAAAAGCTGGGGGCTTTTCAACCTTCTTGAAATTAACACGCCATGGCTTTACTGGACTACTGTTGCCGTGAGCATCATTCTGCTAGATTTTTTCATTTATCTACAACATGTCGTCTTTCATTGGGTCCCTGCACTTTGGCGTCTTCATAAAGTACATCACATTGACCACGATTTAGATGTCTCATCAGGGATCAGGTTTCACCCTCTGGAAATTCTGTTGTCTGTACTTTTGAAAGCATTGATTGTGATTGTCTTTGGAATCCCTTTTGAAGCCGTGCTTCTTTTTGAGATTGTATTGAATGTAATGGCAATGTTCACCCACTCCAATATCAAATTGTCTCCAAAACTTAACCAAGTTTTGCATTACCTATTCGTCACTCCAGACATGCACCGCATTCATCATTCTGTGATTGCCAAAGAACATCATAGCAACTTTGGGTTTCATTTGGCATGTTGGGATAAGTTGTTCGGGACTTACACTGCCCATCCTAAATATGAGCAGGAAAAAATGGTTCTGGGTTTAAACGAATACAAAAACTTTGACAAAACGAATCTGTGGAATTTACTATGGATACCTTGGACTAATCCTCAAAAATAAACAAACGATGCTAGCAATTATTGGTGGAACAGGAATTTATCAGCTGGAAAATTTACATATTGACCAAGTCAAACAAATTCAGACTCCTTTTGGTCAAGCTGAAGTGATTCAAGCAACTTATCAAGAGAAGTCTTTATTTTTTTTGGCAAGGCACGGGCAAAATCATCAGTTTTTACCACATGAAATCAATTACAGGGCAAACATTTATGCCCTAAAGTCATTGGGAGTGAAGCAAATCATTGGTCTTTCAGCAGTGGGTTCTTTGCGAGAGGACATCCACCCCGGCGATTTTGTGATTCCCAGTCAATATTTTGACTTCGTGAAAGGACATCGTGAAAAGACTTTTTTTGGCGAAGGACTTGCCGCTCACGTTTCTACTGCAAAACCTACTTGCGAACTTTTGACCGAGTGGATTGCAACCCAAGCACAAGCGATGAAGCTCACCATGCACACTAACAAAACTTACGCTTGCGTTGACGGACCAAGATTAGGGACTCAAGCAGAAAGCCATTTTTTAAGAACTGCAGGCTGTGATTTGGTAGGTATGACGAATGTCCCTGAAGTCTTTTTAGCCAAAGAAGCGCAGATCAATTATGCCACGATTGCGATTGTGACTGATTATGATTGTTGGAAGGACAACCCCGACCAACACGTCAATGTCTCCGATGTGATTCAGCGATATGGGCAAAGTGTAGAAAAAGCCAAATCTTTGTTATGCCAGTTGCTCCAGCAGGATTTGCCCCCCATTGACGACACCCAAAGAATGTCTTTATGCAATGCACTGCTCACCCCTCAAAATGCCATTCCACCACAAAAACAGGCAATGCTTGAAGTTTTGATGAAATGATTAGCATCATCATTCCTCTGGCACCCAATGAGCCAAACTGGCAAAGGTTGGTTCACCAAGTTGAGCAACATTACGAAAGCCTGACGTCTGATTTTTCCAGCAGCGACTGCCTCTATGAAATCCTTTTGTGCAGCCCCCAAAACCTCATTAAACAACAAAGCTCAGTGCCTTCCGATCGCGTTAAATGGGTTCATGTTGAGTGTTCAGAAGCACAGGCAGGCTTGAATCCAAGAGCATTAGCTTTAAATGCAGGTGCAAAATTGGCTCAATATCCGTTTTTGTGGTTCTTACATGCTGACAGCTTTTTGCCAGAGAATGTGTTGTCTCAACTGATTCAATCCCTAAAAAAGAATCCAAAACACTTTCATTATTTTCAGTTAGCCTTTATGCCTTTTCAGTCGGTTGGCTTGAAAGAACGTTTTGTTCAAGAATTGATGAGACTCAACGCGTTAGGAGCAAATGTTCGCTCCAAACTCTTTCATGCCCCTTTTGGTGATCAAGGTTTTTGTTTGCATCGTGAGCTTTTTGAAAGATTACAAGGTTACCCAGTCAACTGCCTCTATGGTGAAGATCATCTACTGACCTTACAAGCAAAATTTTTGAAAATTCCTTTTAATAAGATACCTATTCCACTACTGACCAGTGCCAGAAAATATATGGCTTATGGTTGGCTTAAAATCACCTTACAACATCAGTACTTGTGGTGGAAGCAACGTTATCTTTTTCAAAAAAAGAGATGATTTTTTCATTCACACCGGCTTTCGGTTTGACAGCAAATGTAATTAAATGTTATTTTTAGATTGACTTTTAGTCTGGTGGTCAATATAATTGAAGACTGTTTTTAAGACTTTGTCTTTTCGTAGTGTGATGAGACTCTGATGTCTATGTTAGCTTATTTTTCAAACTGATTTCCCAAATCTATGTCTCGAACTCAGTGTGCTATAGCCATTTTTGCTAAGACAGTTGGACTTTCCCCAGTCAAAACGAGGCTTGCACAAAGTATTGGTCAGGATCAGGCAGAGTGTTTCTATCATCAATCTCAAAGACAGGTCTGCCAGACTGTTGGAACTATAAAGAGTGAACAAATTGATTTATACATTGCAGTTGCAGAAGAAGAAGGCGTCACTCATAAATATTGGCAAAATCACCGGGAACAAGATTTTCAAGTCATTTGGACAGGTCAAGGGACTCTGGGCGATAGACTGCACAGTATTTACTCTCATCTCAAACAAAATTACGATTCAGTCATCATCATCGGGACAGACAGTCCCCAATTAGAATCTGATTTATTGCTTGAGGCATCTCGTCATCTTGAGCAAAATCCGAAGCAAATTGTTATTGGTGCAAGTGTAGATGGTGGTTTTTATTTGTTTGGGGGGGCGATAGACTTACCTGACTTTGTCTTTAAAAATGTTACCTATTCACGACATGACACTCTCAAGCAACTTGTGCATCAACTCTCTACAACTCCCATTCACTACCTAGATACCAAACTTGATGTGGATACCTTAGATGATTTGATTGCCCTGC
The DNA here is from genome assembly GCA_965233585.1 of bacterium. Classification (GTDB taxonomy): domain Bacteria; phylum SAR324; class SAR324; order SAR324; family NAC60-12; genus CBDDTI01. The sequence goes on along the minus strand of CBDDTI010000747.1, from coordinate 137,740 downwards.
ATCAAGAGTTTTCATCATGCAAGAGGCTATCTTGGTTAAAACAATTTTTGCCGTGCTTTGTCTTTAAGAATGTTGCTTACTCACAACATGACACCTTTAAGCAGTTTATACATCAACTTTCTACAACTCTTCACTACCTAGACAACAAACTTGACATGGAGACTTTAGATGATTTGGTTACCTTACATCAAAAATTTTCATCGTGCAAAAGACTGTCTTGGTTAAAACAATTTTTACCATGAAACCATATCAAAAATTTTTGAAGCCACTGTTAGTGCTTGCGATCATTTTGGCAATCGTAGGCTTTTTTCTCTCAGGTTTAGGAGAGGTTTTGAGCCTAGAATACATCAAAGAACGTTATCAAGAATGGCAAAATCTTTATGCTGAAAATCAATGGACGGTGGTGATTGTGTTTTTTGCAATCTACACGGCTTCTAGTGCCTTGTCTCTGCCTATTGCGGCTTTGCTGACCTTGTTATCAGGAGCTATTTTTGGATTTGGGTTAGGACTTCCCATTGCCTCATTTGCCAGCTCACTCGGGGCTTTTATTGCTTTTTTGATTACACGTTATCTTTTCAAAGAGGCTGTGCAAAAGCGATATAGCAATGCACTTACAAAATGTAATGAAGCCTTTGAAAAGGAAGGACTGTGGTATTTGTTTGCGTTAAGGCTTGTGCCATTGTTTCCGTTCTTTTTAGTCAATATGCTCATGGCTCTTTTACCAGTGAAGGCTGTTCATTTTTATTGGGTGTCTCAAATCGGCATGCTTTTGGGGACAGCTGTTTATGTTTACGCTGGCACAACTCTTTCACAAATTCAACAGGTTTCAGATATTTTATCTTTGGAGTTAGCGATTGCCTTTAGCCTCGTTGGATTACTTCCCATTGCTTCCAAGAAATTGCTTGCAATGCTTAAACCTAAAACTAAATAAAAACGATGAAATACGACTATAACTTGATTGTGATCGGTGCAGGTGCAGGTGGATTGGTTAGCTCTTACATTGCCAGTGCTTCAAAAGCGAAAGTTGCTTTGATAGAAAAACATAAAATGGGGGGAGATTGCTTGAATACGGGTTGTGTTCCAAGTAAAGCCTTGATTAATGTTGCCTCTCTGGTACACCTTGCCAAAATTCCACAAGATTTTGGCTTAAAAAGCATAGATGTTGATTTTGACTTCAAAAATGTGATGGCAAAAGTACACGAGTCAATCAAAAAAATTGAGCCAAATGACTCCGTTGAGCGATATACGCAGCTTGGAGTAGAATGTCTTCAGGGGCATGCTACTATCACAAGCCCTCACTCCGTAGAGGTGGACGGTCGCACTTTAACCACTAGAGCCATTGTCATTGCAACAGGTTCCACGCCTCATGTGTTACCAATAGAAGGTTTAGAAGACATAGATTACTTGACCAGTGATTCCTTGTGGCAGATAGACACTCTGCCCAAAAGACTTTTGGTTTTAGGAGCAGGAGCTATTGGCTGCGAAATGGCACAAGCCTTCAGTCGCTTAGGTTCAAAAGTGAGCATGTTGTTTCTTGAAGAGCATTTAATGGCGAGGGAAGATATTGACACTTCTCTTTTCATGGAAAAACGTTTTCAAGAAGAAGGCATTACACTTTACGGCAAATCCAAAACAATCAAATTTGAAAAGAAAAATGGAGAGAATGTTCTGATTGCGGAACATCAAGCACAAGAAATTGAAATTCCATTTGATCAAGTGTTGTTTGCAGTGGGAAGAAAAATAGATGTTGAGGGTTTGGGGCTGGAAAAGCTAGGGGTAGAAGTCAACAGGCAAGGGGTTGTGTCAGATGCTTTTTTACAGACAAAAGTACCTTCCATTTATGTTTGCGGAGATGTCGCAGGTCCTCCTCAATTCACTCATGCAGCTGCACATGAGGGTTGGTACGCCAGTATGAATGCTCTTTTTTCTCCCTTCAAAAGGTTTCGTTGTGACCATTCCATCATGCCTTATTGTATCTTTACTCACCCTCAAGTTGCTCATGTTGGGCTGCATGAAAGCACTGCCAAATCTCAGGGCATTGACTATGAAGTAACCGAGTTTGATTTAGACCATTTGGATAGAGCCATCGTTGACCAAGTCAACCATGGATTTATCAAAGTCTTGACACCAGTTAACAAAGACAAAATTTTGGGTGTGACCATTGTAGGTGAACATGCAGCTGAGCTTTTATCAGAGTTTGTTCTAGCAATGAAACATAAACTAGGACTAAACCATATTTTAGCAACAACTCATTTGTATCCTTCTTATGCAGAAGCAAACAAATATGTTGCTGGAGTTTGGAGGAAAAAACATATTCCCGAATGGGCGATCAACTTTTCTGAAAAGTTCCATCGTTGGAGAAGAGGCTAAGACTCACCTCCACGAGTCGCATACTCTCAGAGAACTTTTTGAAATTGAACAAAGTCTGTTTTGTCAGTCGTCTAGTCTCTGAGTCGTTATCTCCCTCCCAAAAAATCGTAGATTCCCTGCCTTCCCTTCTCTATAAATAGCTTTATTTTTTCTCAAATCATTGTTCCTAGTTTCTATGAAATTTTTTATCTTGACAATATACACCATAGGGGTATAGAGTATTGATTTAAAATAATTTCAAAGAGAGGTCAAAAATGAAGCCACCCTGCCATGAAAACGAGCTGGTTCGGATCAATCGGATTATTGGACAACTTGAAGGTGTGAAACGTATGATTGAAAATCAAAGATATTGCCCAGATATTTTGATGCAACTCAAGGCGGCACGTTCTGCAATTTGTTCAGCAGAGCGAAAAATCATTGGTAAACATCTGGAATCTTGTGTCTATGCTGCAACGCTAGAGTCAACCCCTGAAAAAAAACAGGCAATGATTCAAGAGCTTGTTAAACTTTATTCTATTTCTTGAAACCCCTACCTTATTTTTCAACTATGTCAAGAAAAAACAAATCAACTAAGAGACAAAAAGCAAACCAAAGGCAACTTGCCATCGTCTTAGGAGCCATTTTGACGATTGGCATGGTATGGTATTTTTATGAGCAGACGAAACAAAGTGAGTTTAATCTTAACCAAAATTTACAATCTGGTGTGAGCTACGATGGCAAACAGTTGTTTGCAGAAAATTGTGCTTCCTGCCATGGAAAAGATGGAATTGGAGAAAATTCTAATCAACCTCGCGGGGGCATGAGTGCTGCGGGTCTTTTGATTGCGCCTGCCTTGAACGGGACAGGTCATACATGGCATCATTCTGACGAAGTGTTATTCAGCATCATCAAAAATGGTTCTGGGGATCCAAACTCAAGAATGGTCGGGTTTAAAGGAAGATTGAACGATGACCAAATCCGTGCAGTTTTAAAACATGTTAAATCATTGTGGCCTGAAATCTATCGTATTAGGCAAAGTCAGTTTTAGGAAAATCAAATTTTAATTTTTTAAGGGCGATTATATGGCTACACATCAAATGCGATTTGCATTAGCAGGAATTTCTTGTGGCGGTTGTGTTAAAACGATTGAAAGTCTTTTGACCAATCAACAAGAGGTAGATTCAGCATCAGTCAATTTTGCAGAAAAAGAGTTGACTTTGTTGTCTTCTTTCAAGCCCAAGCAAGTGGTGTCTTTGTTGAAAAAGGCAGGTTATGAGGCAACATTGGTGGAAAGTGATGTTGCCACACTGCAACAGTCTAAAGCCAACCAAAATCAGGAATGGAAAGAGTCAATCCGTGCGGCAATCATCAGCTTGGCGGTGGGTTCTGGAATCATGGCATGGTCTATGTCTCCCTACCAAATTGATTTGACAACAGACAGAATTGCCGTGTGGTTCATTGCCATCATTTCATCAGTGGCGATGTACTTTTCAGGACACAAACGTTATGCTGGAGCATGGAAGGCTTTCAAAAATCGCTCTGCCAACATGGATTCACTCATCACTTTGGGGACAAGTATGGCGTGGGTTTATTCTATGGTCGTCATTCTTTTCACTGAACAAATTCCAAAAGACTCTCAATATCTTTATTTTGAAACTGCACTTTTTATTCTAGGTTTCGTCTCATTTGGTAAAGCCCTAGAAATCCGATCGCGGACTAAAACTTCTTCTGTGGTAGAATCCCTGCTCAATTTAAGACCAAAGACTGCAACTTTAATTGAAGAGGGTCAAGAACGTATCATTGAATGGTCAGCCATTCAGGTTGGAGGTTGCTTGAAAATTCGTCCGGGCGACCAAATTCCTGTTGATGGAGTAGTGATAGAAGGTCGTTCCACTGTTGATGAATCTATGCTGACTGGAGAATGGGAGCCTGTGAATAAAGAAACGGGGTCTCAAGTGATTGGAGGAAGCACTAATCATTCGGGGTCATTCATCATTCGTGCAGAAAATGTAGGTGAGTCAACCGTCTTATCTGCCATCATTCGTGCTGTTAAAAATGCACAAAATACCAAGCCTGAACTTGCCAAATTGGCTGACACGATTTGTCATTATTTTGCACCGACTGTCATCTGCATTGCATTGTTAGCTATGAGCATTTGGTTCTTCTTTGCTCCAAATTATATGCTGGTCATAGGTCTTGCAACGCTTGTCATTGCGTGTCCTTGTGCTTTGGGTTTGGCAACGCCAACATCAGTGATTGCAGGGATCGGCAAAGCTGCCGAAGTGGGGGCATTGATTCAAGATGGCAATGCCTTGCAGAACATGGCGAAGTTGACACATGTGATTTTTGACAAAACTGGGACGTTGACAGAGGGAAAACCTATTGTTGAACAAATTATCTCACCTACCATGTCAGAAGATGAATTGTTGAGGATTGCGGCATCTGTTGAAACCCACTCAGAACACCCTTTAGCCAAAGCCATTGTCAAACATGCAACAAATTTAGAGTTGCAAGCTGTCAGTGATTTTGAAAGTTTTTCAGGTTTTGGGGTACAAGCAATGCTGGAAGGCAAACAAGTTTTGGTTGGGGGAAGTCGTTTCTTTGAAGAACGACAAGTCAAGTTATTACAGTTAGAACCTGCCAAAGCAGGCGTTGCTCCTATTTTTGTAGCAGTTGATGGGCAGATGATTGGTGCAATCTTCTTGACTGATGCTGTCAAAGCAGACGCTCTTGAGACAGTACAAAAACTGAACAAACTTGGAGTTCGCACAGTGATTTTGTCAGGGGATCGTCAGGAAGTGGTAGAACACGTGGCTATAAAACTTCAGGTGCAAGAACATCATGGCTTATTGCTCCCCCAAGACAAACAAGAGTTCATTAAAAACCTTCAGACCAAAGGAGCGATTGTTTGTATGGTAGGAGATGGAATTAACGATGCCCCAGCACTGGCTCAAGCCAATGTAGGTTGTGCTGTCGGTTCAGGTTCTGACACAGCCTTGCAGGTTTCTGACATCATCTTGCTTAAACATTCATCAACCACCATTTTACACACTCTTCAAGTTGCTCGTTTGACGATGCGTAACATCAAACAAAACCTGTTTGGCGCATTCATTTACAATGTCCTTGGAATCCCAGTTGCGGCAGGTGCGTTGTATCCATTCTTTGGGGTGTTGTTACACCCTACAATCGCAGGAATTGCGATGGCTCTTTCATCTCTCACTGTCGTTCTAAACTCCAATCGCTTACGTCAAATTAAAATTTAAGAACCAAATTAAGACAACGTTAAGTTTGAAGATGTTCAAAAACTTAACATCTTTCTAATTCTTTAAAACATTAAAGATTCTCAAAGAACCTAAGCAAGGCTTTCAAAGTCAACAAGACTAGGTGACAAGGTTTGTTGTGAGAAAGACTCAAGGCAATTATTCGGTTTCTAATTCTGCTTGCCAAACCACATTCTCATATTCTGACTTTTCATCATTGAATCCACCCAATAAATAGAGCTTATCCTTAAATGTCAGAACAGAACCGTAATTATGTCCCTGATCATTCCAAGGAACAGGGTTTTTTTCTTTAGACCATGTTTTGCCATCTCGGGTGCTATAAACAATTGAGGTATCAGGATCTTGACCTTTTTCTCCTCCAAAAAACCAAATTCTGTCGCCCAAAGGAGCAACATAGCTATAGTTTGGCAGCTGAGGCAATTCTCCTGATTTCTCCCATTTCTGACCATCTGTGGAACTATAGTAATCCTTAGTCTGAATCCATGTAGTAGGAAAGAACCAGATTTTATTTTGGAATACAAAACTGCTATGTCTATAACTGTAAGGCATATTCAACTCTGCTTCTTTTTGCCAGTTTTTGCCATCAGCAGAACTCCAAACCTCCTTACCATTCCTATCAGTATTAGAATCATAATCTCCTGCTCCTAATACCCAGATTTTGTTTTTGAAAACTAGACTCGTCATCCTAGGACCAATCCATCGCTCTGGACTTTTCGTTTGGTCAAACTCTTTTTGCCATGTTTTTCCATCAGCAGAACTCCAGATGTCAGCCTCCCATGATTGATAACCACCTATAACCCACAGTCTATCTTTGAAGGCAACGCCCGTGTGCATGTAGCGAGGTTTCCAAGCCGCATGATCTAGTTCTTCTCGCCAATTGATTCCATCAGCAGAACTCCAAACATTGTTGTTCCAGCAATCTGAACCACAAAAACCACCCATGATCCAAATTCTGTCTTTAAAGACAGTGCTAGCATGATGGGGCGCCCAGTAATTAGGAACTTCTATCTTCCAAGTTTTTCCATCAACAGAACTCCAAATATCGCGTTCAGCTGAATCAATCACCCAAAGTTGATGATTAAAAACTAGACTATTGAACTCTGACGAATTGAATGTTTGAATTTGCTCTTCTTTTTGCCATGTTTGACCATCGGCAGAACTCCAAACCGTTCCTGATGAGGCGTATGTTTCATCATCCCAAGTATAATCTAACATCCACAATTGGTTATCAAAAACAACATAATCAGCATTGTAAATATGGTCAGGACTGTCAGATTCTGATGCTTGAGAGGCATCAAATTCTTTCACCCAAACTTTTCCATCAACAGAACTCCAAATATCTTCAAACCTTTTACCTAAAAATTCTCTTCCACCTGCAACCCAAATTTTGTTATCAAATACAAAGGATTGATGAAAGTCTCTGGCTTCCCATATGTTATCTTGGTCAACTGCGATCTGTGTCCATTCTGTACCGTTAGAAGAAACCCATATCTCACTAGATGAATCATCAGAGTCAGTTTTAACGTCTCCCATAATCCAAATTTGGTTTTTGAAAACCGTAACAGAAGGAATAAAAAAACGTTCAATCACTTTTGAGGCATCTTTGACCAAAGTCCAATTGATGCCATCAGCAGATTTCCAAATATCGTTTTTGGGTCTAGTATCACGATCTATCAACCAAAGCTCGTTTTTAAACTCAAACACAGCATGGAAAAGACGCGGTGACCATTCGGCAAATTCTTTGACTCTTGTCCAATTCTTGCCATCAACAGAATTCCAAATGTCATTTTTTCTACCAACACTGCTCCCACCAAAAATCCAAAGTTTTCCCTGAAAAGCAATAGCAGCGGAAGAACTTCTTCGTGGTCTCCAAGTTTCTGTTTTATCCAAAATTTTTGACCAGAGAAGTGGTTTTTGGTCAGAAACTTTGACATTTGCTTGGGGCTTTGGCTTGGGTTGAGTTTTATCTTTTTTAGGTTTACTTTTTTGAACAACGGGGTTTTTCGGAGTTTTATCCTTTTTGGGTTTACTCTTTTGAACAGCAGGACGTTTCAAGGGAATATCTTGAGATTCCTTATAATTCTGATGTTGTTCTTGTTTGTCTTGGAATTGTTCCTCCTCCTCCTTTGAAGATTCTGGAGGTTCTTGTTCCTCTTGTAGTTTCTCTACTTTTTCACTGACTTTAGTATTGATGTTCTCTTCTTCTTGGTCTCCGCATCCAACAATAAAAAATAGCAACCAACTCCAAATAAGCAACTTTTTCATGCTGTCCTCACAAGTTATGATTTTGAAATTTATATGAAAAGTATAACTATATTGTTTTTTTTGACAAGCTATGCCATAAAAAAAGTTGTAAAACAAGATTTTTTTAAAAAGACTCAAGGCAATTATTCGGTTTCTAATTCTGCTTTCCAAACGATGTTTTCATATTCTACTTTTTGTCCATTAAACCCACCTAAGACATAAATTTTGTCTTGAAAGACTAGGGCGGATGCAAGTGTGCTACTTCCCACCCAAGGCACAGGGGTCTTTTCTTTTTGCCATGTTTTTCCGTCAGCAGAACTATAAACAGGGCTGTTTTTTCCTGTGCTACTAGAGCCTCCAAAAATCCAAATTCTTTTGTCTAGGACAACAGCATAAAAATTGTTAAATGAATCACTTGGAAGTGTGCTTTCTTTCGTCCAAGTGTTGCCATCAGCAGAACTCCAAGCCCCCTTAAATTCACTATCTAAAATCCACATTTTATTTTGGAAGACAAGACTAGCATGACGAAAAGGAAAGTTAAAAGTTCCCTCTTCCCTCCAATTCTTACCATCGTCAGAGCTATAAATTTTCTTGTAGTTTCCGTTGTGTGTATCTCCTGCACCTAGAACCCAAATTCTGTCTTTAAAGACAAGACTTGTCATTCTGGCAATAATCCAACGTTGACTATCAGAAAAATCCACTTGGTCAACTTCTTTTTGCCATGTTTTTCCATCAGCAGAACTCCAGATGTCAGCCTCCCATGACTGATAACCACCAATGACCCAGATTCTATCTTTGAACACGACGCTCGTGTGATTATAACGTGGTTTCCAAGGTGCTGCTGCCTGTTCTTCTGTCCAGTTGACTCCGTCAGCAGAACTCCAAACATTGTTATTCCAACACTCCTGACCACAAAAACCGCCCAGTGTCCATATTTTATCTTTAAAAACAACACTTGATGTGTTGGGCGCCCAATAATTTGGCGATTCTATATTCCAAGTCTTTCCATCAGCAGAGCTTAAAAGACTCCGTGCATCTTTATCAATCACCCAGATTTTGTCTTGAAACACCAGACTGCTAAACTCGTGCAATCCAAATCCTTGAATTTGGGCTTGATCTTGCCAATCTTGACCATTCGTAGAGTACCAAACTGTGTCATCGGAATCTAACAACCAAATCTTGTTGTCAAAAATAACTTGTTCTGGGAAGTCAATGTTCAAGTCATCTTTTTCTTTTGTCCAACTTTTGCCGTCAGAGGAACTCCAAAGGTCTTTGAGAGGCTTATCATTCGTAAAAAATCTTGCATTTCCTCCCATCACCCATAATTTATCGTCAAAAACGAAAGTGGTATGTTCTAGCCTAGGTTCCCAACCACTGTCAGACGTCACTTGAGTCCATTCTACTCCGTTTGCCGATGTCCAAACTCCATCGGTCGCACCTCTCGTCACCTCTTCCTCCCAGTCGTATCCTCCTGTGATCCAAATAGCGTTGTTAAACACCGTCACATCAAATCTCCATAAGTTCTTTAGAAAATCTGGTGAGGCTTTCTTAGTCCATTGGACACCATCGGAAGACACCCAAATATCACCCTCACGCCTTCCCCCAATTAGCCAGAGCTTGTTTTGAAATTCAAAAACTTTCAAGAAGTTGGTGGCAGGCCATTCTGCATGTTCTTTCTCTCGCTTCCAATTCTTGCCATCAGCAGAACTCCAAATGTCATTTCTAGATCTCGCAGAATTTCCTCCGAAAATCCACATCTTGTCTTGAAAAGACACGCTGGCATGATGTCTGCGTTGGGGTCTCCACGTTTCTGTTTTATCCAAAATTTTTGACCAGAGAAGTGGTTTTTGGTCAGAAACTTTGACATTTGCTTGGGGCTTTGCCTTGTTGGGTTGAGACTGTTTGGGGCTAGATTGTTGTTTTGGAGGATTGGAAGGTTTCTTTTGAGGTATCTCAGGATTAAGTTCTTGTTTCGGTGGATTGGAGGGCTTCTTTTTGGGTGAGGGATTGCCTAACCTGATAGTGACTTTCATGGTAGCGTCAGTGCTTAACCCTCCCCAAGCATTTGAACCAACGCCTAGCTTCACTGCTGAAGTATTGCCTTGAGCTAATTCCAAAATTTCATTCGCTGCAAAGTCTTCAAAAGCCAAAGCATCGCTGTTTGCAAGTTTAACCCATAGTTGATCTTTGTGAGTCTCTCTATAAGCATACTGACCTTGTTCCAAATCATCAGCATCTGTTGCTGATGCTATTTCTTCATTGTTTCCTGTCGCAGAATACTGACCATCGGTTAACTCTTTTTGAAAAGACTGCCAACTGAGTTTGAGGTCTTCAATCTGACTATCTGTTGCTTGGTCAAGGTTTGAGCCTACCAACGTTAAAAGATTGTCTGAAACATGATAGGTTGCTTCTGTGACCTTTATTTCTTCAGGCTTTTCAGTCTGTTTTTCTTCCACAGCTATTTCTCCACAAGCAGCAAGAGTCAAAGGCAAAACTGCACAAGCTAAAAACTTCTTCATAATAAAGACCATTGGTTAAGGTGGTAAAAATTTATTTAACAGAGCATTTTAAAAAAAGTTTCTTATGATGTCAAGTTTTTAATATTTTTTATTTTAAGTTTAGTTTACTAAAAAGTAATTATTATTGCATTTCTTAATTCATCACTTTATATTGATGTCTTCAATATTTTTGATGGTCAATTTCTAAAAGTTTTTTGTTTCAGCTTTTTGTTCAAAAAAGGGCTGATTCTTGCTTTGCTCAATTTTCGTGTTTAAATGGTTTTCTTTGTCCAAAGAGGTTAATTCTTGCGTCCTTCAATCTATCAACTTAATTTGAATGATATTCTTAGATGAAATATTTATTTTTTTGGTTTCATTTGTTGGTGGTCAGCAGTGCTTTTGCAGATATTATCGTGGATCGTCCAGCAAAAGAGAATGACGACGTCTCATATTTTCTTTATCCTGTTGTTTACACGGTGCCCGGTGTTGGCACAGGATATGGTGCAGGTTTTAGTTGGTTGTACAGTGATTTCAATTTTTCGGTGGTGAAGATTCAGGGAGAATGGGATTTTACATCGGTGGCATTGATTGATATTCCTCTTTTTACAAAACATTTTACGTTCTCGTTTGCGGGAGCCACGATAGACAGAGGAACGTTTACCATGTATGACCGCGGGATAGATTCTTCTGAAGAACCGATTCTTGATGTTGAGTTAGAAAGCTCACAGCTACTTGGTGCAGAGTTATCGCTGTATTTTTGGGAAAGGCAGTTGCAATTTTATTTTGGATATTCTGCCAACGTTTTCAAAGTCAAATCTATCAAAGAACGCAAAGTTGAGTCGTTCTCAGAGGCTGTGAGTCAAGATGCTAACCTGTACAAGATTCTGAATGTGTTTAAACCCGTCATCAAACGAGCTGGTGCGAAGTGGGACAATACTGACGATGCTGTTGACCCACGAGAAGGCTTTACCGTAGGGTTTGAACAATACACATCAGGTTTTATGGAAGACGTTTTTAACTTCACTATCAATGATTATTCATGGACTCATTTTATTGACATGAATAACAAGCAAGATGTTTTTGTGTATAATCTCTTTTTTTCTGAAGCCGTGTCTTCTCAAAAAGACCATCGTTTTTTTAGCAGCGACCAAGAACGTGACGTCAATCAATGTATCTCAAACATAGAGACAGGCAAAGAGGAAGAAGAAGGATATGACCCTGAAACGATGACACCCCTTGAGTTCTGTTTAGTTCACAATGCAGGAATAGACCGTTATTTGAGGCTGGAAAAAAATGACACGATGGGGTCAACAACTCTTGGTGGTGCCAGACGTTTAAGGAGCTACCCAGTCGGAAGGTTTTGGGACTCTAACACTGCCTTCTTTGGCATGGAATACCGATTTTATTTTGCAGAAAGCAGTCGGGATTTTGATTGGGTGATTGAGAAGGGATTGTTCAATGCTTTGCAACTTGCCACTTTTCTTGATGTAGGAAGTGTCTCCAGAACACAAGAATTTAAAGAGTTTAAATATTCAGCAGGTCTTGGCTTCCGTATCATTTTAGGCGGAGTCATCTTGCGTTTGGATTATGCAACAGGAGAAGAGGGCGAGCAACTGACTGCCTTTTTTGGTAACCCTTTTTAATCTATTCTAAATCATCAAGAATATGAAAGGGATTTTGATTTAGAGGGTAAAAAATTTGATTTTTATAAATTTATGGTTATGATTGATTTGTTTAATTATTTTATTTTTTAGGAGTTAAATTATGGTTACATTAGATTTACCAAAGGAATTAGAAGAAGATTTGCAAGAGTTAGCAGAAGCAAGAGGAAAAAGTTTAAATAATTGCATATTAGATATTCTTCGTGATTTTGGAGAGTTGGAAGATAGAGCATGGGGAGAACTTGCATCTCAAGCAATGAAAGAAGATAGCATAGGTCATGAGGAATCTATTGAATTGTTAAACCGCATTCAAAATGCTTAATTTAAGATTTTCTAAACAGGCTACAAAAAAGTTAAAATTTTTAGAAAAAGGAGACGTAAAGGTTGCAAAAGATATTTCTCAAAAAATAAAAGAACTTACTGATGAACCTTTACCTGATTCTTGTATTAGATTAAAAGGATATTTTTTATATCGTGTAAGAGTTAATTTTTATAGAATTATTTATGAATATAAAGTAGAAAATGATTTTATATTTATATTTGTAATTGAAAAAAGAGATAAAGTTTATGATTTATTAAAAAATTTAGGAGAAAATTATAAAAATAAATAATTGATCTTGTAATGCAGTTTTACAAAATCAATATAACGCAAACGTTGAAGATGCTTGATGATTTTTCATTTGTTTCAGTGCAGAGCCAAGCACCAAGTGAGAAAAATCATTAACCGAAGCAAGAAATCAAAAAATACAATTTTTATCAGAGGAATTTATGTTGAAACAAGTCTCTTGGTTGTTTAGGTTTTGTCTTGTGATGCTATTGCTCATCGCAACAGGCTGTGCTGAGAAGAATCAAAATGAGTTTGATGATCAAATGCCACAAGATGAAGAATTTAAGGCAGGTAATAACTATCAAGATTTTCCAGCCAACCAAGTGTCTGCTGTGACACTCAGCAATGCAGGTTTTAGAGGGTCTTTGAGGCGTAATGTGCCAGTTTCTGTCACCAACCCGACGTCTGACTTCAACGTCCAAAATGCAACATTGTATGTCCCTCTTGTTGGGTTAGGAATTACACAGGGTTATGTGACCATTCCCATTAAAAATGTGGGAAATCAAGGCTATTGTTGGATTGGAGTTTTGAATTTGGCAACCAAGTATGGCGATAGTCCATCAAATCAGGAGAAAAATCGTATTCCTATCTTGGGAAGTTTTGGCTTTTTAGAAACGGGGTCAAACTCATGTTTGGCAAAAGGAGAAACAGGGTATATTAGAGCCTCTTTAACACTGAGTGGAGACCCTAATGATTTTGCTAGTCTACGTTTTATCATTCAGTCTATTTCCTATGACAAACGAAAATACTATCAACCCGAGGTAGCTGTCCGACCAACTGCTATCAGAAACCTAGCAGTAGATGATTTTAATAGTATTGTCAAACTTGATGTAGATTTTAAGCACACTGAACTAAAAAACGATGCCCCAGAGCGTGAATTGAGTCTTTGGACTAACAAACATGTACACAACGAAAATATTGAAGAAGGGGATTTTGACTTGACTCCTTTGCTAGTCTTCTTTGCCGCAAACGATGAACCCATCTTTTTTATGTCTGTTGACAGGGGAAGAGAACCAATCAAAATGCTGAACGGGGAGACGACTACGTTTTCTTTGAAGTTGGAAGACCAAAAATTATTAACCACTCAAACCATCGTCAAAATCAGGGTATATAGCCCCTTTGGTTATGGAAATTTTGAAGCCTTTGAAGATTTGTAGCAGCACATGCTTTTTTGATGAAGCTCATGCAGTTTTTAGAGTGTTGCCTTTTGCATATTTTAAGATGAGAGAGGCAAAGGCTTCTTCACCATTTGTAAGTGTTGAAAGGTTTTTGATTTTACCTTTTTGATAAGATTTTAAAAAATCTTGAAACCACTGGAGGCTGATGTCCTCTTGAGCCAAATAAAAAGCACCTTCTTGGATTTGTCTGGCATTGTCTTCTTGGTGTGAATGAGGCAGTGGTACGACAATCATATCCTTTTGCAAACTCACTAACTCTGCAATGGCACTCATTCCAGCACGTGTGATGACTAAGTCCGCACGTGCCAGCAAATCTCCCATCTGTGTTGTCATCAATTCAAAAGTTTGATAGCCTTCGTAAGTTTTTGGCTGATAAGACTTGCCTGTCAGATGTATGATTTGAAATGATTCAAGTAAAAACGTCAAAACCTTCTCCAGTGCCAAGTTGAGTCCTAACGCACCTTGTCCGCCCCCTGTAATCAAAAGCAATGGTTGGTCAGGTTTTAAGCCAAAGCATTCGTTAGCACGATGAGGGCTTCCATTTTTAACTGCTTGCCGTGCAATCATTCCAATCTGGTACGTTGGAATCCCTTGAAATTGCTTGGCAGACGATTCAAACCAATGTGCCACGGCGACGCTTGCCAATTTCATCAAACGATTTGCTAAACCTGCCTTGACATCCATCTGTAAAATGAGATGAGGAATGCCCAGCATTTTTGAGGCGTATGCCACAGGGACGCTTGCAAAACTGCCTGCTGACACCACAACATTTGGACGAAACTGAATCAGTTTGAGCAATCCCACAAAAAAACCTGCCACGATATAAAAAGGATCACGCAAATTTTGCCAGCTCCAATACCTCCTTAATTTGCCAGAAGGAATTGGCTCAAACCGAAGACCTGCCTCCTCCACCAAAGGTTTTTCCACCCCACCATACGTTCCCAAAAACAAAGCATCAACCTTGTCCTTGCCTAATTTGTTTTGTAGTGTTTCATATACACAAATCAAAGGGATTGTTGGACCTCCTGAACCCCCTCCTGTGAACATGACTTTTAACATCGTTTTTCCAGAAAATCTAAAAACTGATTTTTGAATGAAGTGGCTTAATCTCAATGAGTGAGCCAATCTCAATGGCTTAGACCAAGCTAAAAAAGGAGTCTTAAGAAGACTTTGTAAGATGACAAGAGCAGGTCAAAAAATCAACCTGCTAACCTTTGACAGCACCTTGCACTAACCCTGCAACGATGCGTCTTTGAAAGAAGATGACAAGAACCACGAGGGGAATCATTACAGAGACTGCACCTGCAATCCCCTGCATCAATAAATACTGGTCATCATCTGCGTTCATGTAGATACTCAATGCAGAGACCACTGTTTGCTTGTCTCCTACCAAAAGCTGACTGGAGATGACAAAATCATTGTATGCCAACAGCAAAGAAAAAAGACCTGTTGTGACAACCCCAGGCCACATGACTGGCATAATCACTCTAAAAAAAGCACTAATCCTACCGCATCCATCTACTAATGCCGCCTCATCTAGGTCTTTGGGAATCCCTACAAAGAAAGAACGCAACATCCACAAAGTAAACGGTTGGTTTAACACCACCAACACAAGAATAATCGTTTCATAGCGATTGATGATTCCCAGCTCGTGAAAGACTAATTTGTAGGCAGGCAATAATGAAGTATATGGTAAGGCACGAAAGATGAGAGCCACTAACAAAATCCAAAAACCCAAGCTCCCTGTATAGCGAGAAAGTGCATAGCCGCCCAAACAACCTAATGCTAAAGAAATACAAGTTACGCCAGCAGTAACAATGATGGTGTTCAAAAAATTCCAGTAAAACGCATCTTCTACCCAAACTTTATAAAAATTTTCTAAAGTATAAGAAGTGAACAAAGTCGGAGAACTTGAAAAGGCATCAACAGGCAGGCGAAATGAAATAATCGTCATCCACAAGAACGGAAAGACCCCCACGATGAGCCATGCCATTAACAAAGTGGACAGGGCAGTTTTAGAGATGAAAGGATTGAGTTTTTGCAACATTAAAGACCTCTACGATATTCACGATAGGTGCGCACAATCATTGGAGAAAGCAACAAAATCACTCCAACTATTGTCGCAACTGCAGCAGCTGACGCTTTAAAAAAGTTGCTTTCTGTTGCCAAAATATCATAGGTCAAGAATTGGAGTGAGGTTGCATTATTGCCTCCAGAAAACACCAACACAGGCTCAAACACTCGGTAAGCATCCATGACATGAATCAACAAAATAAAAACAAACAACGGGACTAATGACGGAATCACTACATACCAAACGCACTGAAATTTTGATGCCCCATCAACTCTAGCGGCTTCTAGTGCATCTTCTGAAATGGTTTGTAATCCTGCATATAACACCACAAAGGCAAAAGGGGTCATGTGCCACACTCCATAAAGTATGATTAAGAAACGTGTAGTCCATTTGCTTTCAAGAAAATAAATTTTGCCCAATCCAATATTTTCTAACATGACTGTGATGACAGCATTGTCTATAAACAGCCATTTAATAGATAATGCTCCAACGACGGGAGTGATGATAAATGGCAAGAGCGTTGCGGGGATAAAGATGGCTTTTAAAAAGCGAGTCATTTTGTTGACTGCTAAGGCACTTAAAAAGCCCAAGACCAGCACAAAAGGAGTGGTCACCAAAACATATAAGATTGTAAATTCTAAGGCACTCAAAAAAGCGACATCTGAGATGATTTGATACAGCCACCCAAAAACATTCAACCCATCTTCTTTTTCTTCCGACACTGCCTCTAAAATCGCCTCTAGCCCTATCAAACTTTTGTAATTGTCTATTCCCACATCTTCCCAAATCCTGATGGCATTCCCGTTCTCATCTAAAACAGGTTGAGAGATTGTTTTTTTCACAGTGCCCAACAGGGGATTGGTCTCTTCTACTTCCTTCAGCTCTGTCTTAACATAAGAATTTAAGGTGCTGATGTACACGACCCCCACCAGTGGCAATGCAATCAAAATGGTCATTGCTACTAAAGTTGGTGCGATAAAGATGAGGAATGTCTTGCGATCCATAGTTGATGGGCTTGAAAATTGAAGATATGAGAAGAAAAGACATTGTGAAGTTCAAAAAACGTTGCAATGTCTTTTTGAATGGATTAGACGGATTAAAGGAAGCCTTTTTCTTTAGCTACTTTTTTGTATTCAGCTTCTACCCTTTTCATAGTCTGGGTTAAGGTACGAGAACCATGCAGATAGTCAGGCAAGTATTTACCCAAAGCACTATGTAAAATGGAAAATTGGGGTTCATTGGGCCAGACTCTTACTTGATTGGCAATCGTTTTAGTGACTCCTTTTGAATATTGACCAGCCTTGTAGTAAGGAGAAATCCAAACTGCTTTGTCAGATGATTTAGACACTGTTTCTTTATCCAAAAGTTCCATGAATAACTTAAAAGTGGTTTCTGGGTCGTTGGTTGTTGTTTTGGGAATAGCAAAGCCGTCCCACCATAAAGCAGAGGCAGTGTAGGGGTCACTTGCAGAAAGTTTTGCTGCACTTCCTATCTCAACTTTTCCAATCACTTTAGAAAGTTTAGGGTCTTCAGTAGCAGAAGCACGTGTTGCCCAGATTTGCATGATCCCAATCTGACCACTTTGAAACAACGACGTGACGTCTCCAGACGCTAAAGCAAGACTATTCGGGGAAGAATACCCATAGAGTTTCTTTAGTGTTTTTAAGGCACGAGAGGCATTTTTGTTTCTGTAAAGGTTTGGTTGAAAACCTGATTTAAAAAACTCATCGCCAGTAGAAAGATACAAGTTTGTAAATTCTGTTGCTAAGTTCCAACCTGATTTAAATGCTGCGCCAAAAGCATAATCTACGTCTTTTTTACCACGTAACTTTTTGGCAGCAGCAATGACTTCATCAAAGGTTTGGGGTTCTTCAATTCCGTATTTTTGAAACAAATCTTTACGATAAATCAAGTGTTGCAGATTAGATTTAAAGGCAATCGCATAGACTTTCCCATCAACCTTAATCAACATATTGTCTGTCAAAAATGAATACTGACTGCGATATTTTTTCAACAAATCATCTAAAGGTCTCAACAATCCTTGAGAGTTGTAATCTCCAAATTGACTATTAGACAACACCACACCTGCAAATGGCGACTTGGGAACAGACAATCCTTCTAACGTTGGAGGATTATTTTCAACCAACGCCTTCCATTGCACATCAACATCGCAATTTGATTTCAATTCTTTTCCAAAGTCCACAAACAGAGGAGTAGAGTTTGAAATAAACCCATACGTTCCGCTGGCACTGACGTCACACTTGTCTGCCAACGCAACACTTGCACCCATCACGCTTCCTAAAGAAGCCATCATCATTGTTTTAAAATAATTTTTCATTTTGATTCCTTTTGATTTAAAGATAAAAACGTCACCATGTTATCACAGCGATTCTTGGTAACATTTGGTTAAAAATTGTTTGAATTGCGCATCTTCACGGGTTTCAATAGGAGATTTGCCAGAAGATTGAGGCACTTCAAACGGAGATTTCAGGTAAAGATAATTAATACATCTAAACAGGTCAATCCCTAATTGCGTGAAAAAATGAGGAATGTCAATCAAAACCCAATTTTCTTGAATCAGGTTTTGTTCCAGCCTCCAAAAATCCATGAGTCTCAATGTAATTTTTTGACCTGTTGGAGCAAGTCCAAACCAACCTGAACCTTGATGCGTTGCATGCACTCCCTTCCACCCGACTACTGCAACATAAGCATTTTTTGAGATGACGCCATGATGATTGCCATAATCACGGTCTGGGAAAGTATTTAAAAAAGCACTCCGATAGAGAGCAAAAGACTTGAGGCTGCGAAAAGTCCCAATCCCTGAGGGTCCATACCAAACCATGTCATCTGCCCAATAGCTTCTTTGTTGACTGGAGGTTTGACGATCAACCAGTAACTCGGCAAGCATGCACATCACTAATGACAGACTTTGCTGACTCATTTTTGGGTCAGCATCACCATACTGCAAGCCATCTGATGTTTGGGGAGGTGGGACATCTTCGTCAGAGCCAAGCGTTTTGGGGAGGGCAGACACACCTACATCTTTCATCAAATGCACATAATCCAACAACGTATACACTTCAACAATCTTGCCAGCTTCTATGCAATAAAATTCACCAAAACGCAGGTGTGCAGAAGATTGATTTGCAGGAATGCTAAGCAAAGGCTTGGTGAAGTTCCCAACGTAGCGACCTGTGCAAGCAACCCATGTCTTGCCGTCAATCGCACAAGTTCCATCAAGTGCAATATGTTCAATCCGTTTTAAGCCCTCAAAAGCATCTTTCAAAGGTTGCCAAAATTTTGTGGCAACATCAGTCAGAGTGAGCAAATCATCAATGGGATACCCTGCATGAAACTTGAAATCGGGTGCAAAGTATTTTTGCAACACCTCTTCAGTGGGGCATTGAATGGCTTCTTGAGTGTAGTTGTGAATCAATGCGATTGGGGATTGTTCCGTCATCATTTTGTATCTTTAATTAGAGGTTTATAGGTTTGGTCAAGTTTTAGCCAGTGAGGTCTTTGAGACGTTTCAAAAGATCCAAGCCTTGCATATTGAGGTAATGCAGCAAGTCCATGAACACCCAATTTTCTGCAAGTTTGTTTCCTTCTCGTCTGTAAATATCTACGACTCTCATATCGGCACGTGTTTCATTAGCAGGTAACCCTAAAAAGCCCCCTGTGGGTGTATTCGTTAAATTAGCCCAGCCAAAAAAACCCGCATACTTCCCTTCTGCAAAACGGCAGACATGACCATTAAACACTTTGTTTTTAAGATGGTCACGGAACGGGTATTGGTGTTGTTTTTGGTATCTAGGAATGGTATAGGTTGCACCAATTCCAGCAGGACCATACCAGACCATGTCATCATGCCAAGTTTGTGCTAATAATTCAGGGGGGCAACGTTCGTTACTTTCATTTAGGTCAGCCAAATGAGAACACATTGTTTTAACTAGGTCTAAAGTTTTTTGGGACTCATCAGAGGCTTGTTTGTCAAACAGCAATCCGTCATGCGTTTTGGGTCCTGGGTGAATGAAAAATGCCCCTGTTTGCGGAGGTAAGGGATAATGCCCTGCTTGTTGCATGATGCTAATGACGTCAAAGAACAAAGCTGTTTCAGTGATTTTTTGTTTCTGAATGCAATGAAATTCGGCATAACGGAAGAATGCCATCTTTTTTGTTGGTGGAATACCTAGCCATGCTTGGTCAAACAATCCCATCAAATGCCCCATGCTACAAACCCACTCGGTTTGCCCATTGTCCACATCGTTTAACCCTGCCATCAAGACATCAGGACGCCTTTGTAAAGAAGTGAATGACATTTTCAATGGCTTCCAAAAGACCTCGCAAACAGCATCAATGCCTTGCTGCTCGTGAAAAGGGTGCATTCCCCGCCAATGGTAATCTTGGCTTGCGTAACGACAGAACACAGATTTTAGCTCATCTCCCTGTGCTTTTTCTAACTCGCGATATAAATCTAAGACAAGTTGTTTGTTGGCTTGAAAATTTGACATCAATCTTTTAAATAGATTCTTTGTTCAGTTTCACCATCAAAGAGATAGTAAGCATTTTGAGGTGCAGAAAAAGAGACTGCATCGCCCGTTTTAAAGAACTGGTTTTTATCTACTTTGGCAGACAACCTGCCTTCTCCTAGCACCATGACAACCATATTGCACTCGCCTAATTGTTCAAAGGCATAGACTTGTCCTTGTATGTCACCTTCTCCAGGGGCTTGCAGTTGCAAATCTTCTGCACGAACTCCCAAAATGACATTGCTTTTGGAAAGACCATCAGTCATTTTTGCTTGGATACCATCGGAGCGAAACTTGCCATCAACTAGCTCACCATGAATCAAATTCATAGCAGGATTGCCAATAAAGCCTGCAACAAAGAGAGTTTGGGGATTGTTGTAAATTTCTTGGGGCGTTCCAAGCTGTTGTATGACGCCATGTTTAATGAGTGCCACACGGTCTGCCAAAGTCATAGCTTCTATTTGGTCATGTGTGACGTAAATTGTCGTCACTTGAAGTTGTTCTTGTAAATGTTTGATTTCTGTTCTCATGGTGACACGAAGCTTGGCATCTAAGTTAGAAAGAGGCTCGTCCATCAAAAAACAGCTTGGCTTTTGCCTAACAATGGCTCTTGCCAAAGCAACTCGCTGACGTTGCCCCCCTGAAAGCTCTTTGGGGTATCTTTCTAAAAGATGGTCTAACTCTACCATCTTTGCAGCTTTCAAAGCGGCATCTTTCCATTGTTTTTTGGGAATGCGTCTGACTTTTAAGGGGAAGCAAATGTTTTCATAAACGGTGAGATGTGCATAAAGTGCATAGGATTGAAAGACCATTGCCACATTGCGGTCTTTGGGTTCTAAGTCATTGACCAACTTCCCATCTATTAGGATTTCTCCTGACGTGGGTGACTCTAACCCTGCCACCATTCGCATTGTTGTTGTCTTTCCACAACCGCTGGGCCCAAGCAAGACTAAAAATTCTTTGTCTTGAATGTCAATGCTAGTCTCTTTCACCGCTTCAAAACTCCCCCAACGTTTTGTCAAATTTTTTAACTCTATACGTGCCATTGTCTTTTCATAAGTGCAGGTTTACATTGACCAGAGACTTTAATATGAATGAGTTAGAAAAGCAAGAGTTTGACAATAAAAGCAGTGATAGTGAGGTAAAGCACCCATTTAATCCAATATTCTCCTTTCTTTAAAGTCGTTGTGTGGACACCCAGATAAGCCCCCGTGCTTGTCCCTATTGCCAAGATGATTCCCGGTAGCCAGAGAATTTGTATGTGAATAGCAAACACAATCAATGCTGCTGACGTGTAACAGGCAACGATTGTGACCTTGTGCATGTTCGTGTGAACCAAGTTGAAGCCCATGATGCGATTGAGAATAGGCATTAAGATAAACCCTATGCCGATTTGAATCATTCCGCCCCAAACCCCCGCACCAATCATGCAGAAGTGTCCTAGCATCAAATTTTTTGGGTTACCTAACTGGTCACGGCTTTCACTTTTGTTCCCTAGTGCTGTGAGTAACATCACCGCCAGCATGACTGCCGCTAACAAATAATCAAACAACTTGCCTGTGATTTGAACACCCAAAGAAGCACCGATGATTGCCCCAAACGTTGCACATGCTGCCAAACTTAAACTTAACTTCACCTGATGAAGTCCTTTTTGAAAAAAACCATAGATTGCAGCAAGGTTTTGAAACAAAATGCCAATGCGGTTTGTTCCATTAGCAACAGGAGCAGGAATCCCCATAAACAGCATGATTGGAATAGTCATTAAAGACCCCCCACCTGCCAGCACATTCAGCCAGCCTGCAAAAATTCCTACACCACCAAGTAAAGCAAGTTGCCAAATCTCAAAACTCATCAGATTTTAAAAGTTTGTTGTATTCCTCTTCAAAGATTTGTTGACTTGCTTTGTTATAAAAAGGCAGACCTATCAATCTATAATTTGGATTTTCTGCCTTTATTACCTTACCAAAACCATATTTTTTGGTGATTTGTTCTAAAAACTCCTCTTTCCAACTTTCTTTAGAGTTTCTAAAGCCACCTTCCAAATCTTTGAATTGATCCCCTTTTGGTTCTATAAAAATTTGGTAATAAATTTCTGTGCTGGCAACGCCTGTGTTTTGTTTGTCCTTTGTTTTCAGGAATAAAAGAAAGTCTGGGGCAAAGCCTTTTCCATCTTTAAAGTTATAAATTTTATAGACTTCTTCATTTTTTAAAAGATAAATCTCTTGATAGGTTTCCTCCAAATTGCTGATGCTATTTTTGATGAATTGCACAAGTTCTTTTTCTTCGTTTGTTCCAACAAAAGTATCCAAAACATACCATTGATTGTCTTTTGGAATAGTTAGATCTAAATTGTTTTGTTCAATACTTTTCCTTTTTGGATGTTTAAAAAATGTATCAAAATTGCCTGCTTTAAACTCGCTGCCTATTTTGGGGTGAATATGTTCTTTTAGTTGATTGATAGCTTTATCTAAAAATTTTAATGTTAAATCTAATTTATCTTTATTGCTTATCTCTTCATAATTCGTATTGGTAATTATTTTGAGTTCCAAATTCCCTAAAAATTCATCTTTCCTTAAATCATCTATACTTGTAATGGCTAATTCCTTTCTTAAATTCTCAAATTGAAAAAGAGAACCCTCTGCTTTTGCTTTGATGTTGATTGCTTTGTAAAAAATATGTTTTTCAATCTCACTAAATTTTTTACTAATTCTTTTATTTCTCTGTTCAGCTATTTGTAATGATTCTTGACTTTCTGTTTTATCTAAAATACCTTTTTGCTCTGTTAGCTCTAAGTCTTGAATTTTATATTCAAAGCTAAAATCTTGTTTGATATTTTGTAAATCCTTCTTTTTTCTCTCTGGGTTATCTCTTTGTTCATTATACCAAATAATAGTTTCTTTATAAAAACAACTTTGTTTAAAATCACTTTTTAAATCAAAGGTTTTAATGGTTCTATCGTCTTTTATATAACCATCTTTTTTCAATTCTGCTTTTAAGTGTGAAATATATTTTGAATCTTCATCATAGGTATAATAAAACAATTCTTCTAAAATCCTAAGTTCATCGTTTAAATCATTATCAAATTTTCTTTTGTTGACTTGTTGATCTTGAAATTGAAAAGGAAAATACCGTACCCCTCTACCTATCAACTGTTTTTCTTTGGTAGTAGCTTCAGGGGTCTTTTTCGTGCTTCCCCCTGTATTTTGCCCTTGATACAGCCGCACAATATCAAAAAGGTTCAGCACATCCCAACCTTCTGTCAATCTATCTACCGTAAAAATAGCTCGGATATGGTTGTTTTTATCTTCTAAAGAATTAAGCAATTTCTCTGTCTCTTCTTCTGTTTTTTCCTTTTTGGTTGTGTTGGTTTTAGAATTAGTGATAATGGTATTTTGTTCTTTAAAGTTTTGTTTTATCCAATCGCTAATCTCTACAAATTGAATATTATTTTTTTGGATATAGTTTAAAACCTGCTCTGTTCTGGATTTTCCGATTTCATTTGGGTTAGTTTTATGAGCTTGATGAATTTTACTTGCTATGGTTTGACAAAAATCAAAATCTTTACTTTCTAAATCTTCTATACAAGTTAAAAATTCTTCATAATCTTGTTTAGATTCTTCAATGGTTTTGCTTCTAAACAAAATCACAGGTTTAAAATTAGCAATCTTGTTTTTAAGTGCAATTTGATGCCTATACCACTGAAAAAGTAATGCCTGTAAAACCCTTTCTTTTTTATCCAAAGTAGAAGAGATAAGATTAATCTCTTTGGTATAACCTGCTTGTAGAAATTCTTTTAAGGTGAATTGATAAATGATTTTGTCTTGGTATTTATTGGCTACTTGTTTATTATCAGGAATGGTTGCTGTAAATTCTAATAATACATTTTTATTTTGTTCCTGTCCTTGATAACCTTGCTTGTTTAATATCAACTCTATAACCGTATGTTCCCAACCTTTTCTCTCTACTATTTCTTTTCCTGTGTTCCCTTTTAGTTCTGTGTGTATCAAACTTTCTTGTTCATTTTTTTTAGTATTCGCATTGAGATGATGTGCTTCATCGGCAAGCATCACAATATTTCTGCTTTGTAAATCGTCTAAAGTTGTTTGGTTTTCTCTTTGTAGGTGAATATCATTATAGAGCTTTTGAATAGAGGTAAATTTGATTTCTATGCCCTGCGGTTCATCACTAAAAACATTGACCTTTTCAATCGGGATAATTTTATCTTCTATAATGACTTTCTCTGTAAACAAATATTTGTTGTGGGTATTTTCTATAAAATTATTTTCTGTTTTGTCTATGATGTTATTTTGATTGACAAAAAATATAAAATGTCTATAACCTTGCTTGTAATAATACAAAATGCTTGCTGCCATCAGCAGTGTTTTTCCCGTTCCTGTTGCCATATTAAACATTAAGTGAGTGGGGGATTTTTTTAGCTTGGAATTTGGATGTTCGTAAAATAATAAATTTTCAAATGCCTCTCTCTGCCAATCAAAAAAAGAATGTTTGAGATTATCAGTAATGTATTTCGGTATCTCAAAAATTTCAGGTTGAAAGTTTTTAAGTGCTTGTTTTTGAGTGGAGATGGTTTGGTGTAGGTTGTTAGTTGGAGTCATATCTTATTTAAATTATAATCGTCATTTTCCCATTTTAACGGGTTCTCAATAATGTAATTTTGGATATTGAATAATGCTTTTTCATCTCTAATGACATGGTCATAAAATGATCTTTGCCATAATTTTTTGTCAAAACCCTGCCAATTTTGATTTTTTACCCCTTTGATATATTCATTTGTGGTCATGGTTTTAAACCATTGCATCATTTCTGATAATGACAAACCTTGTAGGGACAAACCCGCGTGTTTGTCCTCTGCTGAATTGATATTTTTATCTTCTGGACAGACACGTGGGTCTGTCCCTACATTGACGGATGGGTCTGTTGAATTGATATTTTTATCTTCTGGACAGACACGTGGGTCTGTCCCTACATTGACACATGGATTTGTCCTTATGGGTTTATTATTTTCAATAATGATAATTCCATGAATATGGTTTGGCATGACAACAAATACATCTTCAAAACAAATATTTTCAAATTTCTCAGGCAATTTTAACCACCATTTTTTAATCATCTCTCCTGCACTGTTCAAAACCATCTTGCCACCTATAATATCCCCAAACAAACACAACCTATTTTGAACACAAATCGTAACAAAATAATAACCTTCCTTAGAATAACCATAACCTTTTAATCGGTTGGGCTTGCGGGATTTGATTGTGGGATTAGGGGTCATTATTGCGTTGGTTTTTGAGGTTTATTAAGAAGTAATTTTTTAGATGAAAAGCCAAAATTTTGTTCTAATTTTTGTCTATCTTTATAATTTATTTTGTGCATATAACAATAAGATACAATAAAATAATTTATTAATTTTTTTGCTGTATCTGAAAACGTCTTTTCTGTTGTTTTTTTATAAAGACTATCAATTTGAAGATTTTTAGAATACCACATTAAAATACCGTGTTTGATTAAAAAAGAAGCAGGAGTATTTATTTTATCACACACATTGTTAGTAATATTTGTTAAATTATCTGATCCTAATGAATGTATTGTTTTATTGATAACAACATATAAGAATTGAAAATTTAAATTCCAAAATATTTTTTCAGCTATTTTTTTTAATTCTTGTTCTGATATCTTCTCTTTAGATTCTTTAACTGTTTTATTTAATCTATCTCGTATAAAATCTATAATAAATTCTTGTTGATCTTTATCTTTCATCAACTCTAAAAATAATTTTAAGAATCTTAGATGAACATTCATTCCATTTTCAAAAATTTGTTTTAATCTATCATTTTCTAAAGAACCAGCACGGTTTCGGATAATTCTACCCATAACTTCTACCGTTTTAATACTTCGTCTTATTTCTAAATCAAGCGGGTCTATATCTTGTTCATCTTCATTTAAAGGTTTTTTATTTTTTGACTCTTCAATTTGACTTTCTATTTCTAATTGTTTCGCTCTATGTTGTTCTGAACTTTCATCTGGTTTAGGGAGTGAAGCATCAATAATATTTTTTACTTCATTATCCAAAAAGCTGATTTCCTTTTTTTCTAAAGTTGCAGATTCATATTTATCAAATAAACACATAGCATTTAAAACTACTTCATCAAGAACATAATTATCTTTAGAATGATGAGATATAAATATAGTAATATAAGCATTTTCGTTTTTGTGGAGATTAGCGATGATATTATCAATAGTTTTTTTGTTTTCATCAATATGCTCCGCAATATATTTTGCTACAAAATAAAAATATAAATAATCGTATTTAAAACTAATGTTGCCAAAAGAATCTTTCTTCAAAATATTTACTCTGATTAATTTGGAAAGTAAATTGTCTTCTTGAAAAGGAAGATTATACTTTTCTTTATATTCAGTTATGAAACTATTTAATTCCTCTTCATTAAATTCTTTTTTTTGAGTTTCAAAGAACTTATAAGCAATCACATTCATAAAATTAAGATAAATATCTATATCCTTATTATCAATTTCTTTTCTTAAAGCAATGTAAATCAATGCTTGATAGCAATGCCCTTGAGAAGTAATGTTTTCATCTAAAGGTTTAACTGTTTCGTAAGTGCTAAGGATAGTTAATATAAAAAATGGATATGATGGAACAATTCCATTACCTATAATCTTTCCTAAAGTTGTATCTATTAATTTTGTCTTTTCATCTAATTCTTTATAAGAATCGTTATTATGACTATCTTTATCTGTTAATTGCAACCACTTTTGAATTAAATCATTTCTTAAAGTAGGCAAAAACTCTTTTATTCTAAAATGCTTATGTTTTTTGATAATATCTTTGTCTTTGATATTTAAACCGTAAATATCATCTATGATAAGAATAGAAAATTTAAATTCAGATAGATTTTTTATATGATTTTCTTTTTGTTTAGCCAAGTAAAAATTATCTATTATAGGGATAATCCTATTCATAATTTTTGAATATTCTATATTTTCAGAGTTATATTGTTCTTTAAATTCCTTTTCAATTTTATTCTTTATTTTTCCTTGTAATTTTTTATCTTTATCAAAAATATAAACTGGTAAATATCTTTTTTGTTTTAGTGCTAAAAATAATCTTTTACATAGAGTAGTTTTTCCAGATTGGTCATCTCCTGCTATAACAATAGCTTTGTAATCAGTAATATTTTCTTCTAGTTCCTGATAATTAATAGTTGTCTCTTCAGATTCTCTAAGTTCATCAAAACATTCTAATTGAGGAGAAACAAAAATATCTTCTAATGAAACATTTTGTTTATTTTGATGAGCCTTTTCCAAAATTTCACAGCTTTCTAAAAATTTTTTAAAACTGTCTTCTATTTTTAAATTGTTTATTTGATTCAATTCTTCAATATGTTTTTTAATTGAGTTACTAACATCCTCCCATGCTTTATTTTTGTCTTCAAAATCTGATACAGGTTTTCCATCTTTTGGAACACATAATAAATCTTTTAATTCTGTTTCTTTCCATGCACAAGTAGATAAAATGATAGGAACAATAATAGCATTTTTCTCATTTCTTAATTTTAAAGATTCTTTTAATTCTTTTTTACAAGCATCAGATGAAAAAAAATTAGCAGAAACAAATAAAAGAATAATATCTGAATCATTTAGATTCTTATCTATTTTTTGCTGAAATTTATCGCCTGCTTTATTTTTTGTATCATGCCATAACTTCAAATTATATTTATTCTTTATCGGTTCAAAATATTTTTCAAATCCAGTAACATATTCCTCATCTTGATGTGAATAACTTATAAATATTTTTAATTCATTTTTCATATTCTTATCCTTTATTAAAATTTTTAATTATTATTGCCATAAAACTCCCTCGTCATCTCAATGTCCTCCTCACTAATGCCAAACTTTGCGTCTTCCATCTCACTTCTACACACATACATTTGATTATTATCTAGCATCGTGATAAATATTTCTTTTTGTTTGTTCAAAGGTAAGTTTTTAAATTCATCTTCTTGCAAAACTTTTTCTTGAAACTCTTTTATTTTCAGGTTGTAATTGAGAAAATATTTATCTACCATTTCACTAAAAAAAGTTTTTAGTTGTTCTAAACTTTGACAAGCTAATATTTGCTCCCTCGCTTGTTCGTTCCATTTGGCAATTTCACAGTAGACAAAAGAATCATTAATATTTTCTTTTTCTAATACTTTCTGTATTCGTTCTTTGCAAATGTCTATATGCTGGTCTAACTGCTCTACTAAAATAAATTTCCTGTTTCCTCCATCCTCTTTATTCAAAGCCAAAACAGCATGCCCCGTTGTTCCAGAACCTGCATGAAAATCTAAAATAATGTCGTCCTTTTCTGTTGTTAGTTTGAGAGTGTCTAAAATAGTGTAAAGGGATTTGGGAAATGAAAGTGGTTTAGAGTGTCCTAATAGTTTACTTAATAAAATACTTCCACTGCTTCCAGAATATTTACTATCGTTCCAAAAAGTTCTTGGTTTATCTCCTTTATTGTTTTCTAATCTGCTTTTAGCAAAAATTCTATACTGATTTTTTATTTTTTTTATAACTAATTCTTCTATATTTTCTTGTGTTCTTTCTTTACTCCATCTCCAACATTTTTCATTTCCATGATTATCTATTGGATAAATTTCTATAAAATTTTCTTTCTTGATAGTAGAAAGTATATTTTTTTCTTTGCTGTAAAAAATTGGATAAAATAAATTTGGTCTATCTTCTCTATTAGAATTATGACTTGCTCTGTGAAAAATATCTAATTTATAAAAACCTTTATCATCTTTATATCTATATTTTTTAGATTTTTCATCTGGCAAATCAAAATTTTTAAGTTTAGCATAGCTTTTATTCTTAGCGTAAACAAGCATATACTCATTTGAAACAGAGAAAAAAGTTGCATCAGGTCTACCACCAGCATTATGCACAACAGTAATAATCCCTAATCTATTTTCTCTTCCAAAAATCTCATCAGCTAGAACAATCAAATAGCCAAGTTCACAATGGTCTATGGCAATGGCAATAAATCCGTCTTCCCTCAATAATTCCCTTGCTACCTCTAATCTATTTTTCATAAAGGTTAACCAAGTAGAATGGTTAAAATTATTATTATAAGTAAAAATATTGGCATCGCCTCCTGTGTTATAAGGTGGGTCAATGTAAATGAGTTTGATTTTCTTAGCAAATTGTTTTTTGAGAGAATACAAAGCCAAAAGGTTATTGCCTTTAATGATAAGATTTTCTTTAATCGTGCCGTTTTGGTCTCGTTTTATTTCCGTAGGGACAAACCTATGTGTTTGTCCATCGTGTAAATTTGTTTGTCCGTTTTCATTTGGACAGACACGTGGGTCTGTCCCTACATTTTTATCATCAACATCAAACCGTTGCCAATTCACTAAGGCTTTTTCATCTTTTAATCGGTCTATCTCATCGGCTGCTAAAATTTCATTAAAAAAGATTTCTTTGCGTTTGGCTTGTTTTTGGTTATAAATCTCTGGAGATTCCGCATCAAGTGCGGAATGACTGTGACCGTCATTGCGGGCTTGACCCGCAATCTCAAAATAGCTATCTTGTCCTTCTTCTGTTGATTGTCCACCTTCTAAAGTGCAATCCTTAAAAGGAAAATTTAAAACGACTTCTTTATTGTCTTTTAAGAACCTTTTGCCATCACTTAAACCAATACGGTTTTTATATTTTGTATAAGAATTATCCACTTTGTTTTCTTCTAAAAAGAATTGAAAGTCTCTATTTCTAAACACATAACTTTCTCCTATTTTGACAAAAAACTTTTCTTTTAAAGTTTCATCAGCAAAGAGCAAAGACAAGATTCTTGCATCATGTTTTTCAGCTAAATCAATGAGTAAGATTTGGTCTAATTTGGTGGTTTTAGTTCCGTCTTCGTGGGTTTCTTGATACCAAAGTCTTGTATCTGCTTTTAAAATATCTTCTATATGTTTTTTAAAATTTTGATGATTCATTTTTTTGAATTTTATAAAACTGATTTATTTTTTCTATGTTCCATTGTTAGATGACTTATTTCTTCACTGCTTAACTGATTTTTTTATTTTCTGCTTTCATGTTTTATTTGGCGTGTTTGACCAGAGAGTGCAAAGTGATGTATCCACAATGATCTAGTGCATAGTTTTGGTCTTGTGCCTGTTGAATGACTTCTGTTGACCATTCAATATGTTTAGGGGCATCGCCTTCTAAAACGACCATCACGCAAACGTCCTCATTTCCAACATTTTTGAAAGTCCGCCATGAATGAGGAGGCACAGAAAGAATGTCTTTGGATTGAATGGTGTTGGAGACTTGACCTTCGTCTTGCGTATTGAGAACAACCTCTAAAGTCCCTTGATGCAACTTTAAAACTTGGTGTTCTGCAAGTCGGTGCATGGCAACAGAATTGCCAACAGGAATTTTGAGCCACTCTACCGAAAAAGTATGTGGTGTATAAATGGGAGGCACGTGGTTTTTGTCTTCACTCATTCCCCAGCCAATCACGGGAGCGACACTGCATTGATGCTCATCAATTTTAGAACAGAGCAACGCCTCATCTGACCAAACCAAATCCTCAAAAAGCACAATACGTTGTTTCATCTCTTCAGGAGAGATTTGGTGCATGGTTTGTTGCATCTGGTCTTCTGTCAGTGGCTCAAATAATTGGACGCCATTGAGAGCATCAGGATTTTCCACAGTATCCAAAAGCTGATTGTCAACAGACAGGAATAATCCATGAGTTGCCGCCTCTTTCAAAACATCAGGATGCCAAATAATCCCCCCCGTTTCATCACCTCCAAGCACTGTGAAAATGAAGCCATCATCTACCCCAACATTACGGAAGCCGCGAAACATCCACGTCATTGGGGAAAAGACTGCCTTTTCAGGCAAGACTGCTGTATGTTCTCCCTTGTTTCCCCATTTAAACTCCCAATCTCCTTTGTAGATGTAAAACACTTCTGCAGTAAAATGAGTGTGCAGACTATTGACACAACCTTTGGGCATGGCAGCGGCTCCGATATTAAAGCCGTGCCGTTCTTTTAAGTTCACAAACTGGTCTGCTGACTGGCTGACGCCCGGACCAATGAATGAATAATTTTCTTTTTTGTCAGATCCCGGTGTTCGGCAATCTACAAAGGCTTGGTTACATGAAACAAATTGGCTGGAGCGGATAGTGTAGCGGTCTAATTGTTCTTGTGTGATTGTTGTCATAATGTTGTAAGTGGAATAAAAAGTTTTAAGTGTTTGAAGCGTGTGATTGAAAAAGAGGGGATTCTTCAACATCCAAAGACTTTAGTCTTTTTTGAGTGATGTCTACGTAGGCTTGGTTTAATTCAAAACCGACGTAGTTGAATCCTAACTCCTTTGATGCAACTAATGTTGTGCCACTGCCTGCAAAAGGGTCTAAAACGACTGCGTCTTGATGAAACACCGATAAGTTTAAAAGATGTTTACACAAGTCTAAAGGTTTGACAGTTTTGTGATGATTGTACGTTCCTTTTTCTTTGGCTGTTGGTTTTGAAACCAGAAATGTTTTGTCAATCAAGTCACAAATTTCATCAGTGGACATGACATTGGAAGGGAACATTTTTTGATGAGTTTTAGCATGAGAATTAAGCAAGCCGACTTGATGATTTATCATGTTATTCAAGTAAGTTTGGTCAACAGGTTTTTGAGCAACAACAATGGGTTCAAAACAACTTTTCAGTTGCGGAGTCTTCCAGCCTTCTAATTGATTTTTTAATTGTACTTTTTCCCGTTCTGCAATGTCTAGCTTATCTATAAAATGGTTAAGACTCATGGCTTTGGCTTGATTTTGAGTGTAAAGCCAGATGAAGCAATCCCTGATTTCAAAGCCTGCATCGTCCACTGCACATGCCAAACGATGATAAAGTCTTGGACTTGAAAATGAAAAGAAAAAGCCCCCTGTCTTCAAAACTCTAAAAAGTTTTTTGGAAATTTGAAGATACCACTTGTAAAGCTGTTGCCCTTGTTCTCGGTCAAACTTCATTCCCGCAGGTAAGGATTGCACAACCTTTAAATTTTTTTGGTTATGAACTTTCTTGACATTCCAATCACTTCCCAATCTATCTAAAAAATACGGAGGGTCTGTTAAGACAGCATCAATAGAGTTGTCCTCTAACTCATCAAGCAATTCTAGGGCATCTCCACAGATGACTTGGTTTTTCAAAACCTTATTGGTTTGGCTTCTCACCTTTAAATTCTGCATAGAATAATTGGCTTTGACGATAGTTTTTTGCTTCTGTTGTCAAGATTTCCTAATGATTGAGGGTCAAACTATCTAGCATGTGAGTTTTTAGCTAGTCAAGAATTGAAGAAGTGCATGATTTAAAGATTCAGGATTTTCTAAATTGATGTAATGTCCAGTTTTTTCTAGGGAGACGAGACTGCCATGAGGTGCTGTTTGGGCAATGATTTCATGGAATGCGGGAGGGCATTTTCGGTCTTCTTTTCCACAGACTGCCAAAATGGGAACATCAGTTCTTGCTAAAAGTTCCAGCGCACCAGACCTTGTATTGAGCATTGCTACTTGGTTTTTATACGCTTTGAGTCCCACACTCTTTGCCATTTCCACAATCAAGGATCTGATGCGATGATTGTTTTGGCTTGCCTGACCTAAACCGTGAGGCAAAAGGTCTTGCATGACAAACTGTTCCATACCCGTTGTTTCAATGGTCGCTATGCTTTGTAACATGGAGTTTTTGATTTCGTCAGTCAAAGCATGAGGATTTGCGGCAATTAAGGCTAATTTTTCAATCTGCTTGTCAGCAGATTTTTCAGTCTGTCGCAACATCTCCAATGCCACAACTGAGCCAGCAGACATGCCAGCAAGGCAAAAACGTTCTGGTGTCGTTTCTAAAATGGAGCTTGCTAAATCTTGAACGCTTTCATGCGTGCTGATAGACGGAAACAAGCACTGATACGTCCCTTGTAGTGCTTTTTGTTGGTCTTTCCATAGTCTTTCATCACAAAGTAGACCAGACAAGCAGACTAGAGTTTTCATATTCTCACTTCATTTTAAGATTTACTGAAATCTGAATGATGACCTATATGTCTCGCATCTGGTCTATGGCTTGTTTTGATGCGTTTTTGAGATAGATGTTGTCATTACCCACTACCACATATTGATAGCCTTGTGCGATTCTTTTTTTTGCTCCTGATGCACTACCACAAAAAATACCTGTCCATTTGTCAAACCTCTTGGCTGCTTTTGCAATATTTTCTATGATTTCATCAAATTCTTGATGGTCTTGGTCTAAGATGGCACCGTAGCCCAAGGCGATTCCCAAGTCGTTAGGACCAACAAAAATCCCATCAAGTTCATAGACTGCAAGAATTTGTTCTAAATCATCACATGCTTGTTTGGTCTCAATCATTGCTAACGTGACAATGGCGTCGTTTGCCTTTTGAAAATAGTTTGGATATTTGACAGCCGCACGGATTGGTCCAAAACTGCGGAAACCTCTTGGCTCATAGCGACATGCTTGCACAAAATTTTGTGTGTCTTGTGATGTATTGATCATGGGACAAATGACACCCATTGCTCCAAAATCAAGTAGTCGCATGATGCTGGCAGGGTCATTCCAACGAACACGTACCATCGGCACTGCAGGTGTGGCAGAAATGGCTTGAATCATCTGCAATGCGTTAGCATCGCTTGTCAATCCATGTTGCATGTCAACAGTCACACAATCAAAGCCTGCATGTCCCAACATCTCAGCGCTGAAGGTTGACCCGATGCTTGCCCAACCTCCAATAATTGGTTTTTTAAAATTTGCAAATTTTTGCTTAAGTGTCATCATATCTTGTGAATTTTGGAGTAGCGTTTATTGATTCTTGATTTCTGTCTTTTTCATTTTGAGTTGTGCCAGCTTGATTTGCTTCCAAAGCGAAAGTTCATCAAAAAGAGTCCATTCTTCAGCAATCCTTCCCCTGATTAAACGAAAATGAGAAATGCCCATCATGTATAATGGACACCCTGTGCCAATCCCCAAAAGACCACACGAGGCATGACTTCCGCAAATAGACCAACGGACATGCACAAATTTTTCATTTGCTCCTGCATCAGAGTCAATACTTTGCACATGGTGGATTTGAAAATCTGCATTGCTAAAAGTCGCATGGAACTGAGCGAGAAACTCTTGCAAGTTTGGTGTGCCACACAGACTTCTGCCACCAAGACCATGCACTTGCACGTTGAAAAAATAATAATCATCAACCATTCCAAAATGTTGTGCCTGCCAAACATCATAGAACATTGCCTTGACCACTTCTTCTACATGATGCTCACCTTTAGGACGCCCCTGCACTTGAGGTGCTTGTCTTTTCTGGCTGACTCTCTCTTGCATTTCGTCTTCAAACCAAGCAACACGATTTGCCTGTAAATCTGCTTGTGCAAGTTGTTCTGCAATGTTTTCAATATCAAAACCAAGCTGTCTGACGTAGTCCCCATTATCACGGACAAGCCACTCACGAACAATTTGATTGTCTTGACAAAGGCAGTCTGCAATAGTCAAGACATCAACTTTTTTACCCGTTGCCTTGCCAAAGATGCTGTCGCCTGTGTTGGTCATCACACTCCGTATCAGATGAGAAGAAAGATAGCCGTCAGCGTCATTCCCACCACCAATGACATTGAGTGAATAAAGTTGACGATTTGGAAAGGCTTGCAAAGTGCGGGTGGTGTCTTCTACCACAGTTTGTGCAGAATCAATACAGCCAAGAGGAGTGTAGAGGTCAATGTTTTCAGCATAGTATTGGTAAACCAGCCCGACATTTTTATCTTCCCAGATGCGATAGGTGATTCGCAAAATGTAGTCCACCAGACTCCCATAATGCTCTTCAAAACCTTTGAGTGATTCCTCTCTTTCACGGGATAATGCCATGACATCTGCATAAGTATAAGACCGCCCGTGTAGTGTTCCTTTGGGAGAAATATTGTCTTCTCTCAATGGAGAGTAATTTTGTCCTTGTTTCATATTGTCTTTTTAAAAATTACAAACTAACCTAAATGTCTCCCCCCATCAATGTAGATGGTACGACCTGTTGAAAAAGTTAAGATTTTAGCACATGCAATGACAGCCTCTGCCACCTCTTTGGGATTGGCTAGACGTTTTAACGTTGTGCTTTGTTCTTGAGTATGACGCCATTTGGGGTCTATGTCCTTGACAAATTCTGTATCCACAAGACCTGGCGCGACTGCCATCACACGAATCTTAGGGGCTAACGCTCTAGCGAGTGATTTGGTCATGTTGTCCACTGCGGCTTTTGCCGCACAATAGGCGATGTTGCTACCCATTGCACTTTCTCCTGCAATAGAAGTTATATTCACAACACACGCATTTTGATTGAATAAATATTCAAATTCTCTGATGCAGGCAAACGTTCCTCTGACATGTGTTTGAAAAATGGAATCTATCAAATCATCAGATAATTCTTGAATTTGAGAATGCTCTATAAATTGAGTGAATCCTGCACAGTTGACTAAAATGTCAAGACTTCCAAAAGTCTCTTGAATCGTTTGAGAGGCTTGCTTGATAGAACTAGTTTGATCTACTGAACATTGCAGTGCCAGATGTCCTTTGCCTGCAAGAGAATTGACAATGTTTTGGGCTTTTTGCTGTTTTTGGTTGTAGCCAATAGCTACGGAATACCCATGTTCAGCTAAGGCACGAGCAATCGCTTGACCGATGCCTCCTGTTGCTCCTGTAACTAACGCATATTGACTCATTGATGACGCTCCTTGCTATAACGTTTCACACGAATATCTGCTTGCGCCTTATGCCCCATAAAGCCTTCTAATGCACAAAGCCTAGAGCAGTATTGTCCTACCATGACAGAGGCTTCTTTTGTGATGCGTTGGTAAGTGCAAGTTTTGATAAACTTTCCTACCCAAAGCCCGCCTGTATATCTTGCCGCTTTGTTTGTTGGAAGCGTGTGATTTGTGCCAATGACCTTATCACCGTATGAAACATTGGTCTCTTCTCCCACAAACAATGCACCAAAATTTTGCATATTATTCAAAAAATAATCATCATTGCTGGTCATCACTTGTACGTGTTCTGATGCAATTTCATCAGCAACCTGCAACATTTCTTGATGATTCTCACAAAGAATGATTCCCCCGCACTCTTTCCATGCCACCCCTGCAATATCAGCAGTTTCCAATGTTTTAAGTTGTTTTTCAATCTCTTGGGGAAGCTCATCAGCAATTTTTTGAGAGGTTGTTAAACAAATCGCAGGAGAGTTTGTTCCATGTTCTGCTTGTCCCAACAAATCTGTTGCCACAAGTTCTGCGTCCACTGCGTCATCACAAATCACCAATGTTTCTGTTGGTCCTGCAAAAAGGTCAATTCCCACTCTTCCAAACAACTGACGTTTAGCTTCTGCGACAAAAGCATTGCCCGGTCCAACAAGCATGTCCACAGGTGCAATAGATTCTGTTCCAATTGCCATTGCCCCAACTGCTTGAATGCCTCCAAGGCAGTAAATCTCATCTGCTCCTGCTAAATCCATCGCCACCACAATTGGCGCACTAGGTTTGCCTTGATAAGGAGGCGCACATGCAATCACGCGTTTACAACCTGCAACTTTTGCCGTGACAACTCCCATGTGAGCAGAGGCAACCAGAGGATACTTGCCACCCGGAATGTAGCAACCAACTGCTTCAATGGCTAAATGTTTATGACCTAAAATCACACCGGGCAGCGTTTCTACTTCCACATCTTTCATGCTATCCCTTTGGATTTGTGCAAAATTGCGAATTTGTTTTTGTGCAAACTGAATATCCTCTATGTTCTGCTTGGTCAGTTGCTGGTAAGATTCTTCAATTTGCTTGGCTGACACTCTAAAACTTTCAGGAGACCATTTGTCAAATTTTTGAGACATGGCACGCACTGCCTCATCTCCTTTGCTTTCAATCTCCTGCAAAGCATTTTCAACAACTTCTCTCACTTGGGCATTTCGCTCTTGTTTGGCAGTATCAGTCAAACCTTGCTTAATAATTTTCATATTGTATTTAAGAATTAAGGGGTTGATTTATTCATCATTTTGAATAAAATATAAATTCCATTCATTAAAAACCAGTTCTTGATGAATGTCAACCCATATTTTGCATTTTTTGCAAATTTAAAATTGAAGTTCAATACAAAGAAACCATGAGAAGAAAGAAAATGACAGCAACAGATGTTGCTCATGCCTTGAACGTTTCACAGCCTTCTATCTCTAGGGCATTTCACAGAGAATCACCCATTTCATCTGCTAAAAGAAAATTGATTTTGGAAAAATCAATAGAGATGGGATACAAGCAAGACCAAGCAAAAAAAATTTTGTTGGAGGAAGAACAGACGAGGCTTGCATTCGTTGTAGGAGAGATGCACAACCCTTTTTTTAGCAGTTTGATGAAGGATTTTTCACACATGATGGAAGGCAAAAAATATCATCTGCTTTCCATACACATTTTGGAAAATGAAACCCCAACGAAGCTCAAAGCATTACTGACAGCGTTAAAAAAAGATCAAGTCAGAGGTATTTTTGCTGCTTCTATCTCACCAAATAGCACTTTGCCCAATCTCTGCTCTCAATTTGGAATGGCATTGGTGCTAATCAATCGTCCAACAAAGTTCCTCAATGTTTCTGCAGTAGCATGCGATAACCAAGAATCTGCTTACCAAGTTGCAAAATTTCTTCATCACAAAAATCATAGTCAGTTTGCATTCATTACGAGCCATTCTGAAATTCCAACATTTGAAGACCGTTTGAATGGTGTGCAGGATTATTTGAAGCAAGCAGGACTTCCTGAACTTTTAATCCTGAAGTGTCAGCAAAATTATCGTGATGCTTACCAAGTGGTTGTGGATCATCAGTTTGCTTTAAGAGAAAGGGGAGTGACAGCCGTCATTGGAGGAAACGATTTGATAGCACTGGGAGCATTAGATGCGTTGAGACATCAACTGGACGTGAGTGTCCCTGAAGAAATGGCTGTCTTTGGTTTTGACGATATTCCAATGGCTTCTTGGGACTCTTATCAACTTTCCACCATTCGTCAAAGGACACGTCTCATGTCAGAAGAAGCCTTTGAGTTGATGAGACTCTATTTAGAACAAAATCTATTTGGTTTAAGAAGGCTTTCACAAGGGCAGTTTGTGATTCGTAAAAGTTGTTAAAACTAACACGAACAAGATTTTTGGAAAAACATGCAAACTGCCATCGCATCAGGCATCAATCAGGCTTTTGGCGGGAGTTAGTGCTTACAAATATTTCTGCTTCAGACGATCAAAAATCTTTTCCCATTTTTCAACATCTTTTTGTGACCACCTACCTACTTTGATAAGTATCACAAGGGCAACAAAAGAGACAAGAGGCATCGTCAAAGGGATCATAGGTTCAGGAATGAAAGGCAACAATATTGTATTGATCTCCGTTGCTAGTCCATCATCAAAAAAATAAATGATAGGAAAAATCAACAAAACAAAAGCAATGAGTGGAGAAAGTAGAATCAAAAGACAAAGAAAAAATGCACCTAGTAAAAAATAGCCAAGTAAAACATCAAAAGAATCCATGTCATACCAAAAATTGATGATTCAAATTGGACTCATCAGCCAATTTACTAAACCGATGAGACAAGTGCAAGTAAGTTTGTGTCTCTTCCAGAAAGCGACCGATTTTGTTAAAAATGAGGTTAGGGAAGTTGGCTTGAGACTGCAATCAAAAAGGAAAAGTAATAGAGTTGAAGTGTTAGACTAGAGGAAATGGAGCGAAAGACGGGGTTCGAACCCGCGACATCCACCTTGGCAAGGTGGGACTCTACCAGCTGAGCTACTTTCGCACCAAAGAATGACAAAATAGGATAATTGGCTCAATTTCATTTGTCAAGTCATTCTAGCCACTCTATTTCACAGGTGCTAAAATCTCGCTTTCAAAAAATCTCTTGCGTGCTTAGAGGGCTTCATGTTAGCATGTCCAGTTTTGTTTGGGTCTATAGCTCAGTTGGTTAGAGCGGCCGACTCATAATCGGTTGGTCCCTGGTTCAAGTCCAGGTAGACCCAGTCCGTATTTTTCTTGAAACTCAAACCCAATTATTTGTAAAGGAATCTATTTTATGGTAACAGCAATTATCACTGCATGTGGTTTGTTTGGCGTTGCAGTCGCGTTATTTTACTCAAAACAAGTTTCTGCAATTCCTGTGGATCAAGGGGCAGAGAATGCTGAAGAATCTCGTAAACTCAAATCTATTCACCAAGCGATTGCAGATGGAGCTATCGCATTTTTGGTGCAAGAGTATCGCTATCTCACAATTTTCGTGATAGCGTTTGCAGCTGTGATAGGTCTGTTGGTGAGCGACCCTCATGTTGCAGGTACAGGAATCTACACGGCGATTGCCTTCGTTGTGGGTTGCGTCATTTCTATCTTGTCTGGCTTTATTGGAATGAAGATTGCGACTATTGGCAATGTTCGTACAACGACAGCGGCAAGGTCTTCCATTGAAAAAGCATTTGATGTTGCCTTGAAATCTGGTGCAGTCATGGGGTTTGCTTTGGTCAGTCTGGCAACTTTGGGATTGATTGCCATTTTTGTTATCATGCAGGCTTTGTTGAGTGATGTTGAAACTCATATTTTGATGGAAATCATTGCAGGCTTTGGTCTGGGTGGATCTTCAATCGCCCTTTTTGCTCGTGTCGGTGGTGGAATTTATACCAAAGCGGCGGATGTTGGTGCGGATTTAGTAGGTAAGGTGGAGCAAGGCATTCCTGAAGATGACCCCCGCAATCCTGCTGTCATTGCTGATAATGTTGGAGATAATGTTGGAGACGTTGCAGGCATGGGAGCAGATTTGTTTGGTTCATGTGCAGAAAGTGCCTGTGCCGCTCTTGTGATTGGTGCAACTGTTTTTGCTTCCAGCATGAATGCTTTGCTTTATCCTATTCTATTGATTGCGGCTGGAATTCCTGTCAGTTTTCTAACAATTCTTACAGTCAAGGTCAAAAGTGCTGATGACGTCAATCCCGCCCTTAAAAAAATGCTTGTGGTTTCCAGCGTTTTGATGGGAGTTGTAGCACTTTTTGTGAGCCTTTGGGTGTTGCCTGAACAATTTGTCATCAATGGCAGTGAATACACAAGAATAGGAGTTTATCTTTGCTTTCTCTTTGGTTTAGTGGGTGGTTTGCTCATTGGACTTTTAACAGAATACTTTACTTCGCACGACTATAAGCCGGTGAGGCATGTTGCACAATCTTCTGACACAGGTGCGGCAACAACGATCATTTCAGGGCTTGCTCTTGGTTATCATAGTGCATTGGGACCAACTTTAGTGATTGCAGCAGTGATTTTTGCCTCGTTTACTTTTGGCGGAATGTATGGGGTTGCTATTGCCTCGCTTGGAACTCTTGGAACTCTTGCTATTGCATTAACAATAGATGCGTATGGTCCAGTCGCAGACAATGCAGGAGGGATTGCAGAAATGACAGGGCTTGGCTCAGAAATCCGCTCACGCACAGACCACCTTGACGCTGCAGGGAACACAACGGCGGCAATCGGAAAAGGATTTGCGATTGGTTCTGCTATCTTGACCGCACTTGCATTATTTGCCGCATTCTTGACCCGTGCTAATTCGCTAGACCCTGATGCCCAAATTCTTGAAAAAATTAACTTACTTGACCCACTTGTTTTGGCAGGCATTTTTATCGGAGCAGTATTGCCATTTTCTTTTTCTGCTATGACGATGCAATCTGTTAGCAAAGCCGCAGGGGATATGATTGAGGAAGTGAGAAAACAGTTTAGAGAAATTACAGGCTTGATGGAAGGCAA
The DNA here is from genome assembly GCA_965233585.1 of bacterium. Classification (GTDB taxonomy): domain Bacteria; phylum SAR324; class SAR324; order SAR324; family NAC60-12; genus CBDDTI01. The sequence goes on along the minus strand of CBDDTI010000747.1, from coordinate 96,451 downwards.
GGCAGAGCCTGATTATAAAAGATGCGTTGCCATCTCCACACAAGCAGCGCTGCGTGAAATGATGATGCCCGGTGCATTGATTATCGGTACTCCCCTAGTCATTGGATTCTTGCTTGGTGTTCAGGCATTAGCAGGTGTCTTGATTGGAGCATTAACAGCAGGTGGTGTGCTTGCCATTGCCTCTGCAAACTCTGGAGGAGCATGGGATAATGCCAAGAAATACATTGAGGCGGGAAATCTTGGAGGAAAGGGTTCAGAAAATCACAAAGCTGCAGTCGTGGGAGACACCGTAGGTGACCCCCTCAAAGACACGTCAGGTCCTTCTTTAAATGTCCTGATTAAACTCTCTGCAATTTTAAGTCTTGTTTTCGTGCCATTCTTTGTAGAGTATGGTGGAATCATTTCATTCTAATTGATAAAAAATTCAAAAATGAAGCCTGCTTTTTTAAGAAGTAGATTCAATCATCACTGATATTATTTGAATTTCAGTTTATGCTTCATTTTGATTTTTGTAGAGATTTGTGAAACCCAACGTGCCTGACCGTCACCAATTTTTTTGGGTGGTTGGTGCAAGTGTTTTTCTAAAACCTCTGAGTCCATCACTTCGGAATATGCCCCACACTCCCTGCATTCCAATAAAAAATAGCCTCCCACTTCCACCGATGAAAAAATGAGCATGGAGTCTCCTTTACACAAAGAACATTCTAGCAATTCTTTGGGAATGCTTTTATCAAAGACAATTCTTTTCATGTTTGTTGATTTTGAAGTATGAAATTAAACACTGACAAACTCATCAGATAGAAAGATACAGGGTGTTCTTCTCTATTCACAATACATTTGATACAATATCTCCTTCTCTGAAAGAACAAAAATCAGCGATGGTGTATCAGGTCTCTTGCTCCAAATAGCCCCATAGATGATTGATTCTTCGTCTCTTCCACAAAATTTAAAATATCTTCCAAGTTTTATCAATTCCTTGATACTAGCAAGGTTCTTACCTTATCACTTACTGAATCATTATGCCTAAACGAACAGACATACAAACTATTTTATTGATTGGATCAGGTCCGATTGTCATCGGACAAGCATGTGAATTTGATTACAGCGGAACTCAAGCATGTAAAGCGTTGAAAGAAGAAGGATACCGCATTGTGTTGCTCAATAGTAATCCAGCAACGATTATGACAGACCCAGACCTTGTTGATGCGACATATATTGAGCCAATGACTGTTGAAAGTCTGGAAAAAATCATTCAGCAAGAAAAACCTGATGCTATTCTCCCAACAATGGGTGGACAAACCGCACTGAACTTAGCCATGCAACTTGATGCCAAAGGGATTCTTGCTAAATACAAGATTGAGTTGATTGGGGCGTCTATTCAGTCCATTCAAAAGGCAGAAGACAGGCAAAAGTTTAACGATTCCATGGCAAAAATTGGATTGCGTGTTGCTAAAAGCCGTTTAGTGCATTCATGGCAAGAAGCAGAACAAGCAATGGATTTGATAGGTTTACCAATCATTGTGCGTCCCTCCTTTACATTAGGAGGAACAGGTGGAGGAGTGGCTGAAACCCGAGACCAGCTACAAAAAATTGTTGAACACGCCCTCAAAGCGTCGCCTTCTCAAAGTGCTTTGTTAGAAGAGTCAGTTTTAGGTTGGAAAGAATACGAGTATGAGGTCATAAGGGATTCTTGTGATAACGTTGCCATTATTTGCTCAGTAGAAAACCTTGACCCAATGGGAGTACACACTGGCGACAGCATCACGGTAGCACCCGCACAAACTTTAGCCGATGGTGAATATCAAGCATTGCGTGATGCCTCCATTGCCATTATCAGAGAAATCGGAGTGGCAACAGGTGGCTCAAATATTCAATTTGCAGTGAATCCCAAAACGGGAGAATTTATTGTGATTGAGATGAATCCCAGAGTGTCAAGGAGTTCCGCTCTTGCCTCCAAGGCAACCGGATTTCCTATTGCCAAAATTGCTGCAAAATTGGCTGTTGGATACACGCTTGACGAGTTGCCAAATGATATTACCAAGCAAACACCTGCTTGTTTTGAACCAACTCTTGATTATGTGGTTGTCAAAATTCCACGCTTTGCCTTTGAAAAATTTCCACACTCCAACCCAGAGCTAACAACACAAATGAAATCCGTTGGAGAAGTGATGGCTATTGGCGGAAATTTTCGTGAGGCATTGCAAAAAGCATTGAGGTCGCTAGAAGTTGGGTCAGCAGGTTTTGAAGAACCTGATTACTTCAACCAAGATGACATGGAGGAGGTCATTCGTGCAAAGCTGACACGACCCACTTGTGACAGGCTATGGTATCTTGCTGATGCGCTAAGACGTGGCTGGAAAGAAAGTGCTGTTTACGAGTGGTCAAAAATTGACCCCTGGTTCATCAGGCAGATTGGAATGATCTTGGAAATGGAAGATGAAATTCGCAACACTTCTTTATCATCAGTGGCAAAAAGCCAAATAGCATCATGGAAAAAGTCAGGGTTTTCAGACTGCAGACTTTCCCAATTATTAGACTGTTCTGAAGCTCAAGTGAGGGAAAAGCGGAATCAGTTGAAAGTGTTGCCTGTCTTTAAACAAGTGGACACTTGTGCGGCAGAGTTCCCTTCTGAAACATCTTACTTCTATTCTACTTATGCACAAGAAAATGAATCTATTCCATCAAAACACAAAAAAGTTGTCATTCTTGGCAGTGGACCAAACCGAATAGGTCAAGGTATTGAATTTGATTATTGTTGCGTTCATGCCTCAATGGCGTTGCAGGAAAAAGGCTATGAAGCCATCATGGTGAACTGCAACCCTGAAACTGTCAGCACAGATTATGATGTGTCAAATCGCCTCTATTTTGAACCCATTACATTTGAAGATGTCATGCACATCATAGAGTTGGAAAATCCTGATGGAATCATCATCCAGCTAGGCGGACAAACTCCACTGAAACTTGCAAAACAGTTGTCAAATGCTGGTGTTCCCATTTTAGGAACCTCATTTGACAGCGTGGATCGTTGTGAGGATAGGCAGAGATTTGTTGAGCTTCTCAATCAATTAGGATTTTACCAGCCCGCAAATGGCATGGCTCACTCTGAAGAATCAGCCAAAGAAATTGTAGAGAAAATCGGTTTTCCTGTGTTAGTTCGTCCTTCTTATGTTTTGGGTGGGCGTGCTATGGCAATCATTCAAAACATAGAGGAACTCAGCCAATATTTTGCAAGTGAGATTGAAGTTTCTGAAGAAGCCCCTGTCCTCATTGATAAGTTTTTAAATGATGCCACTGAAGTTGATGTTGATGTCATTTGTGATGGAGAGAAGGCGACGGTTTGTGGAGTGATGGAACATATAGAGTTAGCAGGGGTTCATTCTGGAGATAGTGCTTGCGTCGTGCCTCCTTACAGTTTATCTGGTGAACTGCAAGAGAAAATTCGTCAACAAAGCTGCGATTTAGCGAAGGAGTTACATGTTATCGGCTTGATGAATCTGCAATTTGCAGTCAGAGGTCATGAAGTTTATGTGATAGAAGTCAACCCGCGCGCATCGCGAACAGCACCATTTATCAGCAAGGCACGTGGTGTGTCATTTATCAAATATGCAACACGTCTGATGCTTGGTGAAACTTTGGAGCAGGTTGGGTATCAATGGAGTAACTTACCGCATTATGCTGTCAAAGAGACCGTCTTCCCCTTTACCAAATTTGAAGGTTCTGACACTACTTTGGGACCAGAAATGCTATCTACAGGTGAGGTGATGGGTCTTGGAAACAACTTTGCACAAGCCTATTACAAATCACAACTAGCGGTGTACCATGATATTGCGAAACGAGGCTATGCTTTCATTGCCGTTTTAGACCAAGACAAAGCAAAAGTTTTAGAACTCGGAACAGTTCTTGGGGAATTGGGATATAAAATTTTAGCCACGAAAGGGACATCAAATACCTTGAAAAATGAAGGGATTGATGTGACTACATGTTTAATGGAGGACAATGATATTGAAGACTATATCAAGAAAGATGAAGTGGCTTTCGTGATTAATACCACAGAATCTCGTAGGCGAAGGATAGAAAGCAACCATTTGAGAAGGCTGGCTCTTTTTTACAACTTGCCTTACTTTACCACAATGGAAGGGGCAAAGAGTTTTGTCTCCTCACTTCAAAAAATTAAAAATATAGAAATCAAACACCTTCCATTACAAAAGATTTACAACCAAACTTGCTTTTGAGAGTGTGCCATTCAGAGCTAAATTTAGCTAGATAAAAAGTGTATTCGTTGATGGTGACTAGAAAAGTTTCAATTTTTCTCTGATTTTTTGTAGCAGGCTTTTCTCGTGTGATGTTTCTGGCAGTAAGTCTTTTTCAACAGTGGGTTTGTCATGTTTTTTAAAAAAGATATGTTGCCTCAAAGTTTCATAAGTTTCAGGTGATGCAAGCATGATTTCCTGTTGAAAGTCAGCTTCCTGCTGTAAAAAAGTGTCAACTTCTGCATCTGATAATGACAAAGCAAGCTGTGCAAAAACCCAAGAAATAAAACACTTTGCAGAGGGGTTTGGAATCAATGCTTTCCAATAGGCATTGACCCAAGTGGCGTACGCGGGGTGTAAGTGCATCAAACCACGAAAGACGACAAATTTGATATTTATTGGATTAGGGGCAACCCACTCATCATCAAAATAATGTAAACTGCCGTCATTCCTTCTCATTAAATGATTGGGATTACAATCAAAATAATTTGGAGGGACACATTCAAGTTGCTCTCTTTGCAATTTTACTTGATTAAGAAAATCAAGCCATTCTTGCAGTAATCCAGTCAATTTTTTTCCTGATGAATCACTTTTGATAGCAAATAGTAATTCTTCTGAAAGCAACTTCCCCTCATACCAAGCATCTGACTTAGTCAATTTTTGGGAGTAAGTTGTTTGTCTGTTCTGCATAGATTCATCTAAAAAAACATGTTGTCTAGTGATGCTTTTGTTTCCTAAGTCATCTTGTTGGATTTGCATTGCTGTTGCAAACTTTTTTGCACGATTCGTGTTATATCGCCATGCAAGGATTCCTTGATTTTCAAAGGTATCCAACTGACAAGATGGACTTGCTATCACCAAAAATGAATTTGAGAAATCTGCAAGTAGTCCATTTTTTTCCAGTTCTTTTGAAACAAGGTATTCTTGGAAAACATGATGAGGATATTGTCCGTTGGAGTTATTAGCTTCTAAATGAAGTTGTTGATAAAGCGACGGAGGGCTTTGTTGATGATTGGCTTCAGCAAGGTTCAGAATGACGTGGGGGAGTTTGTAATCAGGAAAAGGATATAAAAATTTAAGATGCTGAAAGCCTGCGTCATTGACAAGCTTTGTTAACTCTTTTCTTCCGAAGGTACAAATTTTTGTACCGCTGGTATAGCCTTCAAGACCATCTGCAAAAAGACCGGTGTGATCTTCCAAAGCACCAGCGAAATACTTCAAGCCTAACCTATTTTCAATGGCTAAAATTAAAATTCCATCAGGTTTAAGATGTGATTTTGCCAGTTGCAATGCCTCAAGATGTGGTTTAGCGCTGTCAAGGTAAACGCCGCTATATTCCAAAACACCAATAAGCGTCACAACATCAAACTTTTGATCAAACTGTAAACCTTGAAAATTAGCACAAATGACTTTGACATTTGCAAAGTTTTGACACCGCAGAGCATTGATTTTTGCACGCCTCACTCCTCCTTCCACTGCAAAAACATTATTTCCTTGTTCTCCCAAATAGGCAGTAATTGCTCCACAACCTGCACCAAGTTCTAAAATGGATTGATGCGGTTGCAAATTGAGAGGTTTGAGAAGGTTTGCCCTGCGGACGTCCAAGTGATATTTAGAAGGCCAGTCTCTGATTGCTGTTGCGATTTCTTGTGAATAATAACTTTTGTCCCTAGAAGATAAGAACACCTGCTCAAGGTAATTTTCTGATTCAGTCCCGTCAGAGTATGAAATAGAGTCATCTGTATCCTTGGGGAACCATACATCTTTTTTGTTGACAAAATCTTGAGGGAATTGCATGGACTATTTGATTTGGTAAACTTGAAAAGGGGAGTCATCAAAGACTAAAAGAAAAGAATCAGGAGCTAAACGAATCCATTGAAGCCACTTGAGAGAAAAATATGAGCTGTCTTTTCTTATCTCTGCGTTCCAATGACGGGTTGTTTTGCCTAAAACGCTGGTGGGAAACTCTGTCTGTGTGGAAACTACAAGGTAACATGCTTCTATGTTTTTAAGAAGAGAGACAAACTGTGAGACATTCCTGTCAGATGGGTTAGTCTCCATTAACCACTTCCAGTTTGTTGTACCAACACGGGTTTTTAACTGTGAAGGTTCTACATTATTTAAAAAATAATAACTTTCATTTTCGCGAGTCATCAAAGGGTAAAAGTAACCTGTAAATGATAAGGCTTGACCAATATAAGGTTCAGTAATGATGTAACTTCTTAAATTCCGGTTTGTATTTTTTTTCGCATTAGATGAGTTGACATAGAAAGGGTCAGTGCATTCTTGACCTGCGTTTTGATTCAGATATTGAATGACTCGGGCTAGTTCTCTACCATCTGCTTGCGGAGATGGTAGAAATAAATGCCTCAATCTTCCCAATGCTTTGCTGTTAGGTATCACCACAGGTAACAAAAGCATCACGAAACAAAGAAATATAAAATATTTTCTGACCAAATATTGTTTTCTAAAAATTCCATATTTTTGAAAAATCAAGAAGACAAACATACTCAATATTGGAAGAATGATCCAATATGGCACCCCATAAAAAAGACGGTAGTAATTGAAAGGATTAGGAATGGGAATTTTCAGAACCTCTATTGACAAAGCAGAGTACAAAATCAAAAAAGGGGTGATACACAATCCAAAGAGAAGCAAATACTTTCTTGGTATCTCTTTTTTAAAGATTAATAGAAATGCAAATATTGATAGTGTGATTCCTAAAACTCCTAAAACGTCATAACTAATGGCTGGTTTAAACCACTCAAAAATATAGCCCCCTATTGAAAAATAATGGAACAAAACTTGTTCACCTTCAGCAAAAATTGTATTTTTGTTGTGAAGAAGAAGTGCCATTAAGATCAAAACACCAATAGCAAATAAGGAAGCATTGAAATAATAAAAAGAATAAGATGTTCTTTTTTTGAAAAGTAATGTTTGTACTGCGATCAATGCAGAAGTAGCAACTAGAATAAATAACGTCTCTTGTTTATGATTCTGCCACGTGAAATAAATGAGTAAAGGAGTTAAAGCAAGGTATTTATATTGATTTTTTAAAATAGAGATGATGAGTAATACTAAAGTTTCTAAAAAAATTAAGTAGGTATAAAAAACAGGTGCGAGAGTATAATACTTGTAAAAGCTAAAATCTGACACGCCAAATAATAAGAATGATGACAATCCTCCTAGTAAAATGAGAGATTTAGATGAAATCCAAAGAGAAATAAATTTTAAAATTTGAAAAAAAAAGAGACCTGTTAATAATCCAGTCAACAAATTCAATCCGCTATAACTTCCTTCTGCAAGACCACTATTTTGTAACAACCAGTTATTGATAAAATAAGTAAAGCTTGTTTTTTTAAGATTGTCATACACACTTTCTTGTCCAAATTGTAATGCTGTGGACCAATCTTGTGTGAATAGTAAATGATGAACAGGATCAGAAGGAAACTCTAAGTAGACTCCTTGAATCACCATCACTACTGCTAAAGTGAAACCTGCAGCCAGTAATATTTTTTGGGATAAAACCAGATGAACTAGAAACTGCCATTTAGAAAGAGTCCCATAAATCATGTACGTACCGACAAAAATACAAATAGATAACAATATGACTATCGTCAATGCTAAATGAACCTGCCAGATAAAAAATTCTAATTGGAAAGAGACAATATAAATGAGAAAATAAACAGAAAATCCCCAAGAAACTTTAGGAAGGTATTTGAGCTGAAAGGAATATCTTTTGGCTAGATATTGATTAAGCGATGAAGATATTACAAAAAGAGAGAAATAGAAAAGCAGTAGTTTACTGATGAAAGAAATACTCAAAAGACAATATAATTTTTATGTTTCTTGGAGCTTTAAAACAAATTTTCTTAATTTCATACGTTCCAATTCTCTTATCTGCACAAAGGAAAGATGTAATGAAACCCCTTGTTCTAGTTCATGGATTCTCAAAAGTTTTGCAGGGAGTTTCTGCCTGATTTTTGCTTCATCTAAATGGAAAAGTAAAATATGACCTTGCTGAAGCTCCTTAGGTATCTCTAATGCTTCTATTTTGACACCTCCAAGACTTAAATCTATAATCGTGCCTTCAAAAAAGTCTAACCCGACAAGATGGTTTAGCTGCCCTTTGACTGATTCATAGTATTCAGATGTAACATATTCAATTTGAGAGACAAGATTCAACTCTACTCTTTCATAATTACGAACAAAAAGTTTTTTGATGATGTTGTTATGTTCTACTACAACGACATGATTTTTTTCACTGATTTGATTGAGAATAGATAAATTAAATTCATAGTCTATGTTTTGACGTCTGATACGGCAGGTGAGGTGGGGAAACCTTTTTAAGTTCACAGGTTTCTTTTTAATAGTTGGAGGTCTCAACATAATTTCATTTTCTGTCACACGTAAAATGGGAGAAACAAACAATATCTTTTTTTCATTATGAGGAATTTGGCATTCCAGTTTTAAACCCGGTGTCAGCATTTGAGTCGCTACAAATGGAACATTAGTATTTAAAAAGTAAAATCCTAAACGATGCCTTAACTTATAAAGTTTTTTGGCGTCTATGGAAACTTGGGGGTTTTCTTTCAGTTGTGCAACTCTCTCTTCAAATTTTTCTGGTTCTTGGCTTAAAAGGTATAAATCTGATGGATTTTTAGATCCAGCAATCTGTTCTAATAGCTTGGTATCAGCATCAGAAAGTTTTTTATTCTTCAAAAACATTTCAAAATGCACAGCAGCCTTTTCATCAGTTGCTCTTTGCATTCTCAGCTTATTCATACGTTTCGTGTAAGCCTGGAATGCAATGATGCCTGAAATTCCACCAACAATAGCCACTACACTCACAATATAAACCCATGTAGGAGTCTTTTGCTGAGAAGTAGATTTGAAAGATTGAAAAAAGTTACTGACATCTTGAGACTGACCATCTACGACATTAGAATCATCAATGGGGTTAGACAACTGCCCAGTCAGCAATATCCAAAAAATCAATGACAAAAAAATATTTTTAAACAGACGATAAATTTTCATAAATCTAAAATGGCTTGACGAACTTTTTGAACTAAATCCTCACGATCTTCAATAGTATAACCTTGACAACAAATAGGCCCCCCAATACGCACTTGAACATCGCCTTTAGGTTGAATTTTAAGTGAGCGAGCAGGAAGAATTTTTGAGACACCTTTCAAGCGGACGGGGATAATCGTTGCTCCTATCTCAATAGCGACAAAGAATGCACCCTTCTTGAAAGGTAGCAACTGACCATCGTTAGAACGTGTCCCTTCTGGAAAGACAACTAATGTCATGCCATCTTCCAAAGATTTTTTTGCAATGAGCAAATCTTTTTTGGCTTGTTCCATGCTTTGACGGTCAATAGAAACCATGTTGGCTTGACGAAGTGCTTGACCAAATATGGGGATACGAAACAATTCTTTTTTGGCTAAAAAACGAGTGTCTCCCAGTGGACCTAACAAGGTGCTTAAAATAACAGGAATATCCATCAAGCTATTGTGATTGACCATGATGATGTAAGGGGTCTTTGGAATCAATGAAATTGGCTTTTGGTATTGTAATTCTATATGAATTTGAAAGACTTTGACCACTAAATCACCATAAAGTTTGAGAAAAGTATTTGCTCTGGAGCGTTCAAATTTGTTAAATAGCCTTAAGATGATGGCAGTTGAACAAAACCCCAGCAACGAAATAATCAAAAAAGCAATTCTGTGAAAGTGTCTAATCAATGCCATGTTTTTGGAAAAAAGAATGTCACTACAAAGGAATTTTGTCCAGTTTGTTCCACATGAGGCAAATTGTATGCGTCAGGTTGCGTCTGTCCTGCAAGATTTTCAAGTTGCAGTGAATTGATGCCGTGGTTTGTTTGTTGTCCTCTGCCACATGAAAGCATGATGACTCCCAAAAAGAAGAAACCTGTCATCATTTTATATTTTCGCAAGCCAGCCAGTCGCTGCTTTATCCAAATTGGGTGACGAGAAGAAATGTAAATCCAGCCAAAAGTGAGAGCAAAAAGTATGAAAAAATTAATGAAGTTTTGACCTAAAAAAGGGGGGTGATGACCCGTAATTGTACCACAGCCAAAAGTGGGTTGCACTTCACTATCTTTGTCAACGGGGTAAAGATAGCTGACTCCAACAATATCATCAACTCCAAGACCTGATTTGCTGTCAAAACGAAAATAGGACATGATAGACTTCAAATCTACATGATCGTGTCCCAAACCAAGAGCATGTCCTATCTCGTGGATTAAAACAGACTCCAGTTTGGAAACTTCAATATCTTGATCTATTGAGATATCAGCTTCCGTAATTGAGCCGCTGCGAACGTAAAACCTAGCTAGCCCTAACACCCCTTTTTGCAAAGATCTAAAGCCAACAACATTGATCTGGTCTTCCACATCTACTGCTCCAGCTTCTACTTTCCCCTCAAACTGAAAAAAAGAACTTTCCACCGAATTCCAAGCATTGATGCCATTGTTGAAAGCCTCAATGGCTTCTTGTTGGGAAGAACATTTTTGACAGTTTTCTGTCACAAGAATCAAAGGAACTGTCTCTTCTGGCTTCACCTCCCACTTTAAAACACCACCACTTGTGCTAAAAACAATGAACCCTGTTTGCGTGAGAAACACAACAACAACTGCGATGACAGGTTGAAACTTGGAAAAAGCAGGCACTTTGAACAAATTTAAAATCTGTAGGAGTACATTAATGAAACCCAATGAATGAAACGGGGACTTGGTGCATCTATACCATAAACACTTTGACCAAAGTGCATTGACGTTTTATATTCAAACCTCAAATTGGAGGTCTCAAATAAAAACCAATCTTTGAAGATCATATAGCCCATACTTAAACTTACTCCCAGAGGTATCAATGCACCATATTTTAGGTAAAATTGGTCGTTGATGTTTTCAAAGATTTCAAAACTAGCTCCCAACACAGCAGAAGATCTAAAAACACTTAATTCATAGTCTTCAAAGACCCTGACTCTGACAGTAGTCAGGTTAACGGTTGCCCCTTGCGATGTGAAAGAATTGACAAATGTAGGTATTTCAGGCTCCAGAGAAATTTGTAAAGCAAAGGTTGAAAAAGAAATCAAGACCTGAATAAATACCAAAAAAATGAGGAGTTTCATCATTTCCAATCTTGTGAACGATTTTTCCTTGATCAGAATGTAAATCCTGCATACCAAAAACTTCTAACGCCCAAGACTGAAATTTGTAATGGTACCAGCATACTATCTATACCGGCACGAATACCAATGCCAGCAATCGGCAACTCCAAGCTAAATGAATTGCCAACTGCAAACCACTCAGAACTATCTGACTTGGTTTGCGTTTTGTTCTCGGTCTGGACAATACCACCATTAATACCAACAATGAACTTGGTGACTCCTTCTGTCAGCTGTAACCTGTTTCCCAATGTGATGAGTGTTTCTTTCTCTGAAAACGTATCTCCCATTTTGAAACCTCCTTGAGCATAAGAAAACTCCCAACCATTTTCAGGGGTTCCAGAAACTTTGAATGCGACAGAGGGAACAGAATATCCATCTCCTCGCTCAATTCCTCCAACAACCAATGAATACTGTATCACTGTTGGCTCATAACCAGAGACTTCGGAGGCTGGTGTAAGTTGGGCATTGGCAACATTGCTTACAGGAAAATAAAATATTGAGAATGCCGATAGCCATATTTTAAGAGAGTTTGCCAAACTCCTGATAATCATGGTAAGGAAAACTAGTGGGGTACAAAATTCATTTGTTTCACCTGCCAATGTTTTTCGGGAACTGAAAGTAAAACCAGTTCAATTTCTACTTTTGTCTTTCCGTTGCTTCCTAGTAAATCAGCAGTAAAAAGCCCCTGCCCTTTCTGTGACAAATCCAAACTCATTTCTTCTCCTTGTCTGTCTTTCAATTCACCAATTTTTTGAAAAATCAAACTCTGTTTCAACGCTAGATGTTGATTGACAACACGATAAGCGTCCGTCCGTTTCATCGGAATATCTTGAGTCATCCATGCAAAAAAGAAAAATCCAAAAAATATGAAATTTGCAAACATTAAACGTTTCAGTAAACTTGCAGGAGACTCTAGCTGTAAAACGAACACTCCCAAATACCGATCGCTTAATTTTTGGTAAAGCTGGCTTTTAAAGCAAATCACTGCTTCAATCGGTAAAATGAAAAGACTTAAATTTCTCAAAATTCTGATGCTCAAAGGAGGCGGGGATTCTATTTTTAGAACCTGTTTGACGCCCATTCCAAATAAGAATTTGCCTAGACTGACGCCATAAACTACGTCTTTCAATAAAAGAATCACAATCAAAAGTGAATAATAAGAAACAAGGCTTTTTTCATCATATACCGAATCCATCAAATCCCATTTCAATGGTCGGGTCAACTGCAAGGCACTATTGACAATTAAAACGGCAAGAACAAAATCTAATAAAAACGCAAATAGCCGCCTTTCAATAGGTGCTAGTCTGGGGCGGGGCATGAAAACAAATGGATTATGCTAACAGATAAAGAGATTGTTCTCAATGCAAAGCCATCAGGATAATTGACAAACTTGGCTCAAATCAGAATTTTTTTTAAGAATAGACTCAAAAGTGCGCCAGCGGCTTTGGGGGGACAATAGAAGGTGATGATTCTTATTGACAGCTTGCCTTAAATCTTCAATAGATGAAGTTGGGCAACCCAGCTGCATTGTCAGTGCGTAGAGATAGCTATTTGTTCCCCGCGAGGATTCTTCTACAATTTGCTCAAAAGACTCTTCAAAATACCTTGCCCACGGTGGAGTATAAAAGTCGCTTGAAGGGTGTCCGTCTCTGCAACCTGAAGTATTTGATGCTTTCGTTGTCATAATAATCGTTGCAAGGGGAGCCATTGTAATTGATGAAATAATAGATGCAGGTGTTTGGGGACAACGATGCCTCGCTAACACGTTTTGAGTAGATAAGTTTGTGAACAAAAAGACGAAAACGCCAACGATATAGACAAATTTCATACGCTAAAATTTTATTAATTTACTCTAAGAAAATACTGTTTGCTGGATAATTTCCATATACTTTTCTGTCATTCTTTGAAGGTCAAATCGTTTTTCTGCCCACCTTCTAGCCTCCAACTGATATTGACACCGAATGGGGACAATTTTTTTAAGTGCGTTCTCTAAACTTTCAATATCAGGTTTATTGATTGCCCAAGCATCTCCTCCATAAGGGACAAGCATTCCTACTTTTTCAGTCATCAGTTCCTCCAAACTACCTGTATTAAAGCTGACAACAGCCAGTCCTGATGCCAGAGCTTCAATTACAGCATTTGGACAGGGAGGTTGTAGTTCAAGTGGTAGAAAAACACCATCACACCTCATAATTTGGGGCATATCAAGTCTTTTCACTACCCCACAATAATTTATTGAATCAATACTTTTAATGAAATGAAGTAAATCTGCGTCAGCATGTCCGTACAATTTAAACTGCTCGTATAGTCCAGAACCTACCAATGCTGGAGGAATGCGAGACAAGATTTCTCTACTGACTTGATTATCTGGTATCGTTCCTTCAACACACAAAAGAGTAGGAGAAGTTTTAGTTTGGTTGGTGGGATAGAACTGTTTTAAATCAGTTGCATTATAAACAATAAACTCAGTTTTTCGTGATGACCCATAGCGAAATTGCCACCACTTCTGAATAAATTCACTTTGATAAACCACTGCATCTGCAAGATATTGGCGTATGATTTTCACCAAAATATTGATAGCCTCACAGTTCCAGTAATGAAAACTCAATTTTGAATGTAAAAGACGGTGGCTCCACCATAATCCATCAAGTCTTAAAACTATTTTCGCACCCTTTTTTTTACATTTCCAAAGCCAATTTAAATTTTTAGTTCCCCCTACTACTAAGATCACATCGGGTAAAATTCTATTTTCAGGATAAACAATTTGGTACCCATTCTTTTGGAGGCTGTAGCAAAGATGAGTTTGAAAAGTACCAGGTCCTCCAATTTCAGGAGCATGATGAGGAAATCCAACGATCATATCATACTTGGTAAATGTGTCACAATGAACGTCTTGCTTGATTGGCAAGCTCATCACAACGATTGTTTTCTGTGCAGTCAGAATGTCCTTTGACCCAATGCCAATGAATCTGATGCACTTCTGAAAGTTTTAAAAGTTCTTGCCATAAATCTTGATTTGCTACGGGTTCTCGCTTTTGGTTTTTCCAGCCTTTTTTCTGCCAATTTTCTAACCAACCTTGTGTAAAGGCTTGTTGAACATATTTTGAATCAGTATGCAAATCAACAACACAGGGTTTTTTAACTGCTTTAAGTCCTTCAATCGCAGCAGTCAATTCCATTCTATTATTTGTGGAACGAGCCTCTGCACCTGATATTTCAAGACGTGCATGATTTTGAGAGGGAGAAATCAAAACAGCAGCCCAGCCTCCTTGTCCAGGATTAGGAGAACATGACCCATCTGTATAAATTTGGATTCGTAAACGAGAGTGAGTAGTCATCAGACTTTTTCAGCAAAATTCTTTAAAATTCTTTCAATCTGTTTACCAGATTCTAAGATTGTAGCACACTTCCCAAGAAGGGTTGGGCAAATATGTCCGATCTTCATCTTCTTGTAGCCAAATGCTTTTAATCAATTTTCTCAAATTCATTTCCCCCTCAAAAACGCAAGAATTGCCTGTGCATGTTCATCGTTGCAAGCTAGCGTTAAAGTCCAATACAACATGACAGAACCTGACAAGACTCCCAAGAACAAAATCCAATTCTGTAATGAAAATGCTCCTTGTTCCCACCTTCCAAATTTAGACATTTGGTAGGCAAATAACCCTATGACTGATGAACATGAAACATACAGCACGATTTTCAAAAATGGAAAAATGTGAGATGCCCATATCGGATTGCGTAAGAGCAAAATTTGTAACGCCATATATTGACCCCAAGCACCCAAAGAAAGAGCGACAGATAAACCAAGCACCTGATAATCTTGTGACAGAACCCAACCTGATATTGCCGTGATGATGACCCCAAAAAATGCAACAATGACAGGCGTTTTGGAATCTTTGACCGCATAAAATGCAGAGACTAACAAACGAACTCCTGCAACTGCAGGAATCCCTAAGGCAAAAGCATGCAGAGCTAAAGCGGTAGATTCTACATCAGACCATGTGTATTGACCATGCAAATACAGCATCGCAACAATGGGTTTTGCAAAGGCAAAAAGCCCCGCAGTTGCAGGTATGATAATAAATAACATAGAACTAAAAGTTTGATGCAATGTTGCTTGAGCTTGTTGCCAATTTTTATGAGAGCTTTGCTCGCTTAAGTCAGGAAAGTTAGCAGTTGTCAATGCAAATGCAAAGACACCCAAAGCAAGTTCAGTCAAACGGTTCGCATTGTAGTAGTGAGTCAGTTGACCTTCTGGAAGAAAACTTGCCAGTATTCGTAAAATCAAAATGTTAATTTGATATGCCGCTACACCAAATAAAGAAGGAGCAAACAACTTAAGCAACTTGACTACATTTTCATCATGAAATGGATTTTTGGGAATGATGGAATGGCTTAACTTCCAAAGTGGAAGAATCTGCAAAAGAAGTTGTAACATTCCGCCTAATAAAACACCCCAAGCCATTGCAAAAATAGGAACTTCTAAAACAGGTGCTATCACAAATGCCCCAAATAACATACCGAAGTTGAGTAAAATAGGAGCTGAAGCGGGTTCCGTAAATCTCTTTTCCGCATTTAGTACCCCGCAAGCCCATGCTGTGAGAGAAGTCAAAATGAGGAATGGAAACATCACTTGAGTTAATTCTACAGTCAGCTGAAATTTGTCAGAATTATTTTCAAATCCCCACGCAATGACTTTGACTAATTGAGAGCTAAAAATGATACCCAAACTGACAATGAAACAGCTAGCAATCAATACAACTGCCAACACTCGCGTTGCAAAAATTTTAGTATCAGCACCCTGAGAGCGAACGTCCGTGTAAATTGGAATAAATGCCAAGGTCATTGCACCCTCAGCAGTTAAACGTCTGAAGAGGTTAGGAATCGCAAAAGCTTGCAAAAAAGCGTCACTGGCAAGTCCTGCACCGAAAACATGTGCGATGGCAAGGTCACGTGCTGCACCAAAAATGCGAGACAGAAACGTAAAAAAAGTAATAGTGCGAACGTTACGGTAAGTTCCCATGGAAGGAAAAATTTTTGAGAGACAAGCCCAAATGAGTAGAAGTCTTCACTTCACAACTTTTATTGTGGCAACAAATGAGGTTTGTTGAGGTTCTAAGCAGACCTTTTGGTTACAGACTTGGTATTGAACGTAACCTGTTAAATCTAAATTTCCCACAGGTGCATCTTTACGAATCAACAAAGTTTGTTGTAACTGAAATTGTTTGCGATGCGTTTGGACTTCTACTCCCAAAGCCTCATCAAAGAGAAGCTCTGTTTGGCTTTCTATAATCCCTCCTTGTTTTTGATACCAGATATTTTGATAAACAACAGACGTGGGAATGATGTTAAGATGGGGGTGTGATTGAACCGAATAGAGATGCCAACCTTCTTCAAGCTGACCATAAATGATTAATTTGACAGGAGAGTTTTTTGAGGTAGATGGTTTTTCAAAACCTGCAGTTAAGTATAAATTTGGTTTTTTTGAGAACGAACCAAAACCAAAATCTTGTGCATTGACATTAATCTTGAAATAGGAAGCAAACAGTGTTAGAGCAAGACAGAAAACCCCAACCTTACATTTGACTGCCATGAGAACTTTGAACTCCACCTGCAAGTGCTGGGTTTAAAATTTCAATGTCTGCTTTTGCTCTTAATCGCTCAATTTCTCGTTCAAAGATGATGTTATTCCATACGAAAGTCAACCTTCTACGAATTTCTTCCATCTTCTCATCTTCTCTTTCAAGTGAAATTTCACTTGAAATGAAACGAATCAAGTAAGAATCATCTCCAACTTGCACGGAGGCAAAGGGTTGGGCATCATTCAATTCAAGAGCTTGACTTTGAAAAGTTGGAGCATTACCTATGCCTTGAACTTGAGCAGTCAACACACTCACTTTGGCAGATTGTGGCGGTGTAGGCATTTCAATAGCTTGCCAATCCTTGCCAGCTTCCAATTCATTGAGTAAATCATCAGCGCTTGTCTTTGCAATTTTGACAGATTCTGCATAGCGAAATTTTCTCTCAATCTCTTCTCTAACCTCTTCCAACGGCAACGTCTGTGGATCTTTGACGTCAATCAACTTAAAAAACAGATGCCCTTGCACAGGATTTTTTAACAACTTGCCTGTCTCATCTTTCGCTTTGGAATCTAACTCTGAAATTAGATCATCAACCGAACCAATGCCGTCAATCACATCTCCTGCTTGGAACAAGTCTGTTTGTTTGACTCGTAAATCAAGAGACGTTGCAATCTCTTCCAATGCCTGCCCTTCTGTCAACTGATTTTCAATAGTTTCCAAGGTCTGGCTGAGCTTTCGTTCCTGTCTAGTATCAATTAACTTTTGCCGTATTTCACTTTTGACGCTTTCCAGTGGTTTCGTTTCAGCATCTTTCTTGCCTTCTAGTTTGACGATATGAAAACCAAAACCTGTTTGAACAATTTCGCTGACTTCTCCAACTTGAAGACCAAATGCCGCGTTTGACAAAGTTTCATCAATCTCACCAGCAGAAAACCAGCCTAAATCTCCTCCTCTTATCGCACTAAAGTCTTCTGAGTTTTCCCTAGCCAGTTCTTCAAAAGATGCTCCTGCACGTGCTTCTTGCAAAAGACTCTCCAGTTGTTTGCGTTTTTCCTCACGTGCTTCTTCAGACATGTCAGATGACACTTTCATCAAAATATGTCTTGCCTTCACTTGATCATCATTTGAAAACTCTGCAGGGTTAGTTTCGTAGTAACGTTCTATCATACGTTCGCTAGGGTCTTCTTGTGTTCCAAGGTCGCTAAAGCCGAATGTGAAGTATTCAATCTGATATTTTTTTAAACTCATGAAATCTTGTGAATTGTTGTCATAAAATTCTTTCAAATTTTCTTCAATGATGACGACATCTTCAAAAAATTGTTCAGGAGAGAACCTTAAGTACTCAACGGAGATGACACGTTGCTCATAATCATAGATTCGCTGGACTTCTGCTTGCGTTGATAGTTGCCTTGCGGTTGAGAGTCGTTGATATTTTTGCAGGAGCAAATCTTCTCTGACAGACTTTTCATAAGATTCAGGAGATACCCTATTTTGTCTTAAAAGTTGTTGATAAACTTCTTTGCTAAACCGACCGTCTTTTTGAAAGACGGGTACCAATTTGAGTTGTTCAATCACTTCGGCATCAGCAACAAGAATCCCCTGCTTTCTAGCATTTTGGAGCAGCAAACGTCGGGAAATGACAGAATCTAAAACACTTTGACTGATATTCAGTTGGCTCGCAAGGGCTTCTGCATTCTCTCCAAATGTCTGCCTTAACTGCTCCAACCTTTGGTTATAAGCAATGTCGTAATCTTGAAAAAGAATATCTTCAGAGTTGACAGTTGCCACAACATTTTTTTGAGTTTCAGAAGAAAACCAACCAAAAGAAATGACAAAGGTCAGCGCCACAAAAAACAAAATGACACGAAAGAAAACGCTTTGTGTCTGATTTCTAAATGCTTGAATCATAAATCTAGCTCCATCAAAAATTTTTTAAATAAAACAAAAAGTTCTCATTCTATTCAATCCCTCAAAGACTCGCAAGATTTTTGTTTAAAAAACTTTTGTAATTTGACAGAATGGTCAGGAGTTATTTTGAATGGTATGCCAAAAGTTCAACAGATATAGGCATACAAACTTAAATAAATTTGATCAAATTCATGTTGATTGCATAGTCATTGCATGACTCACCTACGACGGTTTGTAGTTATCTTCACAAAATAGATATGAGCCAAATCCAACGAAGAATCAACCTTATCAAAAATAGAAAAATGGATTCAGCATTATTTGAAATCTACCCAGAAAATCAAGACTTTGAATATCGTTACTTTTTGGATAATTTGAGTACCCATCTAAAAGATGATGAAATCCAATCTTTGAATGTTTTGGGAGAGTCATTTTTTGTATTAGTGGACTATATTGCCTCCTACATCATCAGCGAACGTGCACAGGATAGTTTGTTGCTTGGCTTGAATTTACAAAACTTTCTTTGGGAACTTCAAGTTTTTGCTCATCAATTTATCCGCACCAATGCAGAGTCTTCTCTAAAAGTCAGGGTCTATTGCGATGCACTGGCAGAATTACTTTCAAATCCCAAGCACGAGGAAGCATTTCAGACAGAAATCACAGAAAT
Source organism: bacterium (assembly GCA_965233585.1). GTDB lineage: Bacteria > SAR324 > SAR324 > SAR324 > NAC60-12 > CBDDTI01. The sequence goes on along the minus strand of CBDDTI010000747.1, from coordinate 76,853 downwards.
TTACGAGAATTATTTTTTTGTCAATGAAAGTGAAAGTCAATCTGTCATGTAAAAATCAATGAAAGGTCATCTGAATTGGCGTGAAGCATGGCTTCAAACGGAAGGTCCAACAACAAAGAAAGAGTCTTTCGTTTTAGTCTGTAAAGGGTTTGCAATGGGTGTGGCAGACCTGATTCCCGGTGTATCAGGGGGGACGCTTGCATTTATTACGGGAATTTATCAACAACTTCTCAATGCCCTTTCTTCTTTTGACGTTCGTGCGGTTAAATTCTTACTAGCATTGCAATTCAAGAATTTTCTTGCCTGCGTTCACCTCCGTTTTTTACTCACATTATTTCTGGGTATTGTTTTAGCTGTTTTAAGTACAGCCCGTGTGGTTCACTATTTTTTAGACCAATATCCTGAACAAACATGGTCATTTTTCTTTGGAGTGATTCTTGGCTCTGTCCCATTTTTGATGAATCAGATAGGGAAAGTGAGCGTTCAAAATGTTCTGTTTTTCACAGCAGGTGTGGCTTTTGCTTATTGGCTCACAGGCATTATCCCCAGACAAACCTCTGAATCTTATTGGTTTATTTTTTTGTGTGGTTTGATTGCAATCTGCGCAATGATTCTGCCCGGTATTAGCGGTTCGTTTCTGCTGTTAATTTTAGGCAAATATGAATTGATTATTGGAGCCATTAAAAATCCATTTGCACTAGAAAATTTTATCATCGTGGCAGTCTTCGCATCAGGTGCATTGATTGGTTTGTTAAGTTTTGCAAGACTGCTCAAACTCGCACTCAATTCTTTTGAGGCATGGATTTTAGCATTTTTAACAGGAGCAGTGATTGGTGCTTTGCGTAAGGTTTGGCCTTGGAAAGAAGTGATAGACTCAAGATGGATTAGGGATAAGGAATATGTGTTGAGGGATCAAAATGTTTTTCCTGACATCAATTCTGGTTTGCTGGTTTCGTTGGCAGTGATGATGAGTGGGGCAGTGATTGTGATTTTGCTGGAAAGAACAAACCAAAAGAAGAACGCACCCGTCAGGGTTTGAACCTGAAACCTTCTGAACCGCAATCAGATGCTCTATCCAGTTGAGCTACGGGTGCTAAAAAGCAAGACTGGCTAGTCTATGAGTTTTGAGCCAAAAAGTAAAGTAAAATCATGCCATGCCCTCAACCTGCATTTTCAAATTCTTCTCAACTTCAGCAAAGCACAAGATTACAGCAACAAGACCAAATCTGCACTTAATCCCTAAATTTATTCTGTTGAGAACAGGTTTGCTTGGATAGAATGCATTGTAGGACACATTATGAGTGGAAAAGCAGTTTATGAGATTTTGGTAAGCGTCTGTAATGAAATTGAAAATAAACACCAAAGGTTGTGTCCCATTGGAAGCACGCTTTTTGCGAGAGAGGCAAAGACAAAAGATTTGACAAAGCAACGAGTGTGTCAGAATTGATCGCAACAACTGACTGATGATTCGCTAAACACTTGGGACAACGCAAAGTTCCAGAGGCACAATCTAACTGAAAAATTTTCACCTGACCTAGACCCTGACCACATGAACAACTAGAAAAGTTAGGAGCAATGCCTAAAAGGTTTAGTAGATTTAACTCAAATATGGTTTTGACAGTTTGCGGAGAAGGATTTATCGCAAATTGTTTGAGAGTTTGCTGTAAAAGTAAAAAAAAATTGGCTAGACTCATGTTCAGGAAACTCACAGCACTCCACAAGTTCTGCACAATACAAGGCAAAGACAATCGTCTGATATTTGGAGTATAAGCTATAAAAACTGGTATTGACTTCAAATTTTCTAATTTGCACAAGGTCAGACGAAGATCGTTCTTTATAAAAGATTTGACCTTGTGTCAGAGGTTCTGCTTTACCAAAGTGAACGGATTTGTTTTTCTTTATACCGTGCAAAATACCAGATTTTTTGCCTTTGTCTTGAGTTAAAAAGCTGATGATTTTGTCGCTTTCCCCGTAGTCCACTTGCCTTAATATTAAAATGTCAGCAGATTCAAGCTTGGTTTGAAAAACTTGTTTGGGCATCTTCAAACGATTCAAAAACAGGTATGATTTTACTGAGACTTGTGATTTCAAAAAGAGACAACAATCTTGGTTCAGCACAGACCATTACAAAATTTGTATCACTTCTTTTGGCATCTTTACTTGCAACAGCTATGATTCCAATACCAGAGCTAGAAATAAAATCTGTGGTTGTCAAATCTAACACGATACACGCCACGTTTTGCTCTAATAAGTCTGAAACGTGTTGAATCAACTCTGGAGATGTCTCTCCATCAATGTCCCCAGTGTGCTGAATCCAACCCATATCCTGATTGACAATTCTCGTTCGCATACTACACCTTTCATCAGTTTAAATTAAAACAGAAGATATTAATCTTGGCAGAGCAACAAAATCAAGAATTTTAAATTAGAATTTGTTGGAGTTTGTTGATACAATTCTAAATTTATTCTGGAGTCTGAGATGCAGTTACAAATTTTTGGTTCAAATTTTTCTCCATTTTCAAGGAGGCTGACTTTAGCATTTGACCTGTTAGAAGTTCCTTATCAACAAACAGTATTAGGAACAGCTGGGGGCAAGGAACGTTTACAACAGTTGCACCCACAAGCAAGGCTTCCTGTCCTAAAGGTAGATGGTGAGTCATTGTATGATTCCTCCATTATCGTTGAATGGATTAACCGTACTTTCTCACCATCTCTGTTTCCAACAGCGTTGTCCTCTTTGCAAAAACAGGGTATTGGTGTGTCTCTCATTGAAAAAGCTGTCAGTCTATTCTATGAGCTGACAAGACGTGATGAGCCATTTCGTTCTCCTAAAATCATTGAATACACAACGAAACAGATTTGTAACGGGTTTGAATTTCTTGAAGAATTTTTTAAATCCGAAGTCAATTGGGTCAATGGGACAAGCCCGAGTCATGCAGATATTGCAGTTTTTGTCGCATTCCAATTTACCAATGTTGCGATTCCAGAAGTGATGCAAACATTCCCTCTGCCAAAACTGAAGCAATTTGAAGAGTTTTGTTTAAAGCATCCTGCCTTTGCAGAAAATATCCTTCCGCCTTCTCCTATCTCTACAAAGAAATAAACTCATTCAAGTTGCGTGTGGTCAAGAGGGTCTTGGAAAGGTTTTTTAAGTGAAGAGGTCAATCTTTTCAGGATTCCCATTTTCAAACAAGTTCTCAAAGAAAGGCTAGAATGGGATTAAAACGTGGAGATAGTTTGGAAAATACGTCAAAAGTATTTGATGCCATGGCTTCCTTCAGACAGCCCATGAATGCCAAAGAGGTTAGTCTTCAAGCAGGTCTTCCACTGTCAACGACTCATAGTTTACTAACGAAGTTGGTCGGTCTTCATTTTTTAACTAAATGCAAGGGTAAATACTTTATTTCTCCCAAGTTTTTTGCCTGTGGTAGTTTGTACAATTCCAGACATCGCTATCTAGGTCAGCTTCAGTCAGCCTGCAACGACCTCGCCAAAGAAACCTTACAAACTTGCTCACTTGTTCAGCTGATAGGGACTTCTTGCATGACCATTTATGAATCAAAGCACTCTGTTCATGCCTTGCCTTTAGGCGTTGCTTTTTCTATCACTCAAACTATCGTAGGTAGAATCTTTGCCTCTAAATTTATACCTTTGCAGGACTATTTATGTTTTGACAGCCATGAAGTGGAATTTTTGCAGTTTCAGTCAGAAGTCAAAGAGGCGCATAAGCAAGGTTATTTTTGTATGTTTTCTGCTTCAGATTACACGATGTCAGCACCTGTTTTAAGCAACTGGGGTAAAACAGATTATGCGCTGTGCCTACACCTTCCACAAGACTCGTCTGCTCAAGAGAGAAAACAATCTCTACAAATTTTAGTCACTTGCACAAACCATTTGGTTTTAGAGGGTTTTATTTAAATGATCAATTTTTATATGCAAATTAAAAATAATTCTTTATGTTGATTTTCTAAAATTAGGATTGTAGAATACCGGGTTGGACAAGGCAATGGTGCTTTGTTCTGATATTTAACTTTTGATTGATTATTAAGGAGAAAAAATGAAAGTCAAAAAAACGATTGGTGCCATCGCTTCAGTGATGGTTTTTGCAAGTCCTCTCATGGCAGGGGAAGATGAGGTCACAGTCTATTCATACAGACAAGAATTTCTTATCAAGCCTTTGCTGGAAAAATTTGAGGAAAAAAGCGGGTATAAGGTGAATGTCTTGTACGATAAAAAAACGCATATCCAAAGAATCAAGCAAGAAGGTGTCAACTCTCCTGCTGATGTGGTATTAACGGTAGATATTGGGCGTCTTAACACGTTAGTAGAATCTCGTCTTGTACAAAGAATCAATTCTACTAAAATCAATAAACTAGTTCCTGCAGAATATCGTCACCCCAACAGATTGTGGGTTGCTCAAACTTCCCGTTCTCGTGTCATTTATGCTTCCAAAGACCGAGTCAAAGATGGAGAGGTTCAAACATACGATGATTTGCTAGACCCCAAATGGAAAGGGAAGATTTGTATCCGTGATGGCAAAAATGCTTATAATCTTGCATTATGGGCTTCATTCATTGCCAAACGTGGTGAAGGCTACACAAAAAACTACCTTCGTCAGCTCAAGGGGCAACTCGCTCGTAAACCTCAAGGGAACGACCGCGCCCAAGTGAAAGCCATTTATGAAGGACAATGCGACCTTTCTCTTGGAAATACTTATTACATGGGTAAAATGCTTGAAGCATCAGGTAAGGATGCCATTCAAAACAGGTGGGCACAATCTGCTAAAATCATTTTCCCAAATCAAGACTTTGAAGGGGCTCACATGAACGTCAGCGGTGCGGCAATCGCAAAACATTCACCAAACAAAAAGGGAGCTGTTGAATTGATTGAGTTTTTGATTTCAGAAGAAGCTCAGCAGATCTATGCAGAAGTGAACCATGAATACCCTGTCAAGCCCGGTGTTGAGTGGTCTTCTCTTGTCAAATCATGGGGAACATTCAAAGCTGATGACCTTCCGTTGCAAAAAATTGCTGACAACCGTCAGAGAGCAATAGAGCTGGTCAATGAAGTTAATTTTAACGAACTTGACTAAATCCCTCCAAACATGGAACGTGGCATTCTTTTGAAGAATCATGCTACTCGTTCTATTTGGAATGGCTGGATTGGATTGGGTTGGGGGATTGTTGCACTGATCCTCCTGCCTATCTTTTCCGTCATTCTCCTTTCTTTTTCCTCAGAGACAGAAATCTGGAAGCATCTCAGCGAGACAATTCTTTTTGGATTGATCAAACGCAGTTTTCTATTGATGCTTGGAACATCAATAGGGGTCATCTTGCTAGGAGTTCCTGCCGCATGGCTTGTGGCACTTTGCCGTTTCCCTTGTAGAAATCTCTTTCAATGGGCATTGTTACTGCCAATGGCAATGCCTGCCTACATTTTTGCCTACGTTGCAACAGACCAACTAGAATACGCAGGCAATGTTCAAATTTTTTTACGATTTTTATTTGGCTGGGAAAGTGCTAGAGATTACTGGTTTCCTGATATTCGCTCACTTGGTGGGGCGATCGTTTGCATGTCTTTGACTCTCTATCCTTACGTCTACATGATGGCTCGTTCTGCATTTCTTGACCAATCCCAATCTTTATGGCATGCCTCTCGCATCTTGGGTTATTCCAGTTGGCAAACATTTTTCAGGCTATCTCTACCTCTGGCTCGTGTTTCTATCGTGATTGGTCTCATCATCGTCATTATGGAAACACTCAATGATTTTGGAGTAGCTTCTTTTTTTGCTGTGCATACTCTAGCCACAGGAGTTTATGAAGTTTGGTTTGAAATGAATTCTCCCTCCGGGGCAGCACAAATTGCTCTTGTCATGTTTTCGTTCGTTGCAATTTTAATTTATTTAGAGAAAAGAAGTCGTGCTAAAAAGTCCTACCACGAGCTTTCAGCACATTCCAGACCTGCAGAAATTTCTATTAAACTTTCTGGTTGGAAAGGGTGGCTTGCATTCGCATTTTGTTTGACGATTATCACGTTGGGTTTTCTCTTGCCTTTTGGTATTTTGTTCAGCTATTCGGTTCAATACTTTGATTCTAACTGGACATCTGAATTTTTTGAGTTTGCGTGGAATTCCTTTTCAGTCTCTAGCTTAACTGCATTGGCAACATTGACTTTTGCCTTGTTTTTAGTCTATGGGGTGAGAGTGACAAAATCTAAGAATCTTGCATTAGCCAGTCAATTTTCAATGATGGGCTATGCACTGCCCGGTACAGCTTTAGCGGTGGGGGTTTTAATTCCTATGGCAGGGTTGGACAATTTCGTTGATGGTCTTTCAAGAAAGCTGTTTGATTTGCCTTTGGGGTTGCTTATCACTGGAAGTGTAGGCGGTTTGGTTTATGCCTACTGTATCCGATTCATGGCGTTGGGAATTGGGGGAGTGGAATCTGGTTTAATGCGTGTGAAGCCTTCTCTTGACAAAGCCTCACAAATTTTAGGGGTGAACGCACGTCAGACGTTATGGCGTGTTCATTTGCCCTTAATCCGAAACAGTATTTTTGCTGCAGGAATCTTAATTTTTGTGGATACCATGAAAGAATTGTCAACAACAATGGTTCTCAAACCCTATAATTTCAATACGTTAGCCACTTATGTTTATCAATACGCAGGTGATGGATTGTTGGAAGAATCTGCTCTTGGGGCATTAGCAATCGTTATTTGTGGCATGATTCCTGTTATTATGATTTATTCCATTGATGCAAAAAGACAAGTGCCTTAGGTCAAACATTGCATGAACACACCATCACAAAATCAGCCACTTTTAAAATGTCATGAAGTTTGTAAAACATACAATGGCATCAATGTTGTGGATCATGTCAGCTTTGAGATGAGGCGTGGAGAGTTGCTATCGGTCTTAGGTTCGTCAGGTTGTGGCAAAACCACTTTATTACATTTAATTAGTGGTTTTTTAAATGTGGACTACGGAAAAATTGCGCTTGACGGAACATGTGCTTCTTCAAAAAGCACGACAATCGCACCCGAAAAAAGGAAAATAGGGATTGTCTTTCAAGACCTTGCACTGTTCCCTCACATGAACGTTTCTGACAACATAGGCTATGGATTACATGGCCAATCCTCTGATAAACGAAAACGTATTACGCAGATGTTGGAGTTGATTGGTTTGCCTCATGCCAGCAAAAAAATGCCCCATGAGCTTTCAGGGGGAGAACAACAAAGGGTGGCTCTGGCACGTTCACTTGCTCCATCACCTCGCATGATTTTGCTAGATGAACCTTTCAGCAATCTTGACCAAAAATTAAGAGTCCAGCTGCGACATGAAGTCAGAGACATTTTACAAAATGAAAAAACCAGTGCCATTTTTGTCACGCACGACCAACATGATTCTTTTGCCTTTGCTGAACGTATCCTACTGCTTCAACGTGGCAGGCTCATTCAAGAAGGAAGCCCTGCTTCCATTTATCACACCCCTTGCAATGCTTGGGTGGCATCGTTTATTGGGGAATCTAACTTTTTGCCTTTTGAAAGTGTGAGGAATCTTTTAAGAGAAACTTCTGAATCTCCTCAAATACCAGAATCATCAACATTGGTGATGATTCGCCCTGAACATTGGCAGCTTGATAAAGTCAAAGATGAAAGCCGGGCAGATGGCACGATTCAAAAGATTATTTTTGCAGGGGAACATCAGATTTTACAAATTTCACTTGCTTCAAAACATCAGGTGAATGTGAGTTTGCCTTCTATTCAGGAATGGAAACCTTCTGAAAAGATTCGGATGAAGACATCAAATTATCTCTTTTTTAAAGATGGAGATGAAGTTACTACTTGACGCTTTGGCTAATTTTCTTCAGAATACTCCGTTTGTGTTGAACCAACTACATTCAATTGTTGACCTTTTATTTTAGCCATGAAGAATTTTTCATTCATTTTGCTCAAGGGATCAGATGCCCAAGCTCAATGTTATTCTGTCAGTTACCGCTCTCTCTATTTCTTAGCTTTAACCTTGATTTTGCTATTGACTGGGTTGGCCGTTTTTTTCTACCAACAGCACTCCTTGATTCTCAAACAGGAAGCGATGCTTTCAGAAGATTCAGAGTATCAAAAATCACTGCAGGAAAAAATTGCGAGATTGCAAAGCAAAGAATCCACGATTTTTAATCTCAAGGAGTCATTAGAACAATCTAAAGAACTTGCTGAAAAACGATTAGAAAAACTTCAGGCACATGCTGGTGCCTATAAGCAAAGTTTGGAATCACTGAAGCAGCTACACCAGGAAACTTGTGGAACTCTCAAACGTGAGTGTCCAGAACTAGATACAGCGAAGCTGTCGTCCCCTGATGATGCGATCTTATGGATGAGTGGAGCCAGACAAGATTTTGACGAGTTTCAAGTTCTTGTTGAAAAATTTGCTCGGCGTCAATTTGCAGCAGAAGAGCAAGAACTGACTATTAAACAGCTTCAACAAAGAATTGCTAAGACAGACCGTAAAATTGCCGCTAGCCTTGAATTGCTGAAAAAGAAAGAACAAGCAATCATGGCTCTTGCTAAAAAAATCAAGCAAGCAACAGGAATCACCGTCCCCGTGCAAGATTATTTTCTAACCAGCAGAAGCAGAGGTGGTAGAGGTGGACCGAGTAGCGACCCCAAAGATCAATACCAGAACATTGATTATATGGACACAGACAACTTTCATCGCTATTTGGAACAAACAGAAAAGTATTATAACGTGGTTTCTGAGTCATTTGAGTCAGCTTTCTCTTCTGTTGAAGAACAATCAGAACTTTGGGCAAATACACCCACTTTCATACCCGTTGCTAACCCACGTATTTCAGACCATTACGGCAAGAGAATTAGCCCTTTTAATAAAAGGTGGGAGTTCCATGCAGGGACAGATTTCCCCAAAAAGACAGGCACGAAAATTTATGTTGCTGCAAATGGTAGGGTGACCTTTGCAGGTGTCAAAGGGGGGTACGGTAAGTTTATTCAAATCCATCATGGACAAGGGCTGTCCTATGATAAAAAACGCAAGGTGAATTACACGACAAGATATGGGCATTTGCATCAGATCCTTGTTAAGCAAGGAGAGAAAGTCAAGAGAGGGCAAGTGATTGGGACAGTTGGTAACACTGGTAGAAGCACAGGACCTCACCTGCATTATGAAATCTTTATCAATAGAAAACATATCAATCCGATGACTCTCGTTCGTTCATTTGCTGTCAAGGACCCTTTAAGATAATATTTATGGCTCATCCTCTTTCCGTTCCGCTTAAAACAAGCTATTTGTCTGAACAAACCGTCATTGAAGGCACAGTGACCTCAAAGGAAGACCTAACAATTAACGCACACATCATAGGTCAAGTGGTTGGAGAGTCTTCTGTTACACTTGAAACACAAGCTAGCATTGAAGGCTCTGTTTACTCCCAAAAACTCATGGTGAGAGGTGCTGTGAGAGGTGCTGTGAGAGCATCAGAGTTATTGGAAATTTTACCAGAATCTCAAATACTTGGAGACATCATTGCTCCGCAAGGTGGTTTGATTATTGCCGAAGGTTCTCAAATTGAGGGGACATGCTCCATGCCTTCCAAATCTTCCTAAGATTGAATCTAAAATGAGTCGGTATCGTATTCGCGGTGTCTCTCCTACAAAAGAAGATGTTCATTTAGCCGTTTCGCAGCTTGATCCCGGGCTTTTTGAAAACGCATTTTGCAAAGTAGTTCCTGATGCCCTATGCCGTGACCCTGAATACTGCAATGTTTTGCATACTGACGGAGCTGGCACGAAGTCTGTTGTTGCCTACCTTCTCTATAAAGAGCAAGGTGATCCTTCTGCTTTTGAAGGCATTGCACAAGATGCCATCGTCATGAATTTAGATGACATGCTATGCGTTGGAATGACAGGACCTTTTTTGTTGTCAAACTCCATTGGTCGTAATGCTTCTAAAGTCAATGGTGAGGTCATTAAGCATTTGATTCAAGGTTTTGAAAGAACTGTTGACATGCTGAATGATTTAGGGGTAGAGATCATTTTTGCAGGTGGAGAAACAGCAGATGTTGGAGACCTAGCACGGACAGCTTTTATTGATGCCTCAATGATTGCTAGATGTAAGAGGCAAGACATTTTAGACAACCAAGGTATCTCGGCTGGTGATGTCATTATTGGACTGGCTTGTGACCAAAATTCAAACTATGAAGATAGCTATAACAGTGGCATAGGAAGCAATGGTCTCACTGCTGCTCGCCATGAACTTTTAGACCAATATTATTTGCGTTATCCTGAAACATTTTCTCCTGACATTCCAAAAGAATATTGCTATAACGGGACGTTTAGACTGACAGATGCTTTGCCCGGTACGCCTTTAAACATAGGGGAAGCCTTACTCTCACCCACCCGAACATATGCACCGATTGTTACCCAATTACTTAAATCTGTGAGGAGCAAAATTTCTGGAATCATTCACTGCACGGGAGGGGGGCAAACCAAGTGTTTACGATCTGGTCGTAAGATTCGCTATATCAAAGATAACTTGTTTGAAACCCCCGCACTTTTTGCTACCATTCAACAAAGCTCTAACACTCCATGGCGTGAAATGTATGAAACATTCAATATGGGGCATCGTATGGAAATCATTGGTCAAGAAGACCTCTTCCCAATCGTAGAAGAAGTTGCCAGCCAACATGGAGTGGGTTGTCAGATCATCGGTCGTTGTATTGAAAATGAATCAGCAGAAAATGTATTGGAGATACGTACAGAACATGGCAACTTTGAATATCGCCTGTAGTTACTGATAAAATTGACGCCTCCACGCTTTGGAGGCATGAAAGATCACCGTTTTTCTTGCACTGACCTTATACTCTTCCTTCGTTTTAGGATTCCTTCCCGGTCTAGCATCTTTGAGACGTACTGAGAATTTACCAAATCCATTAATCAAAATTGCCTCATCGTCTTCCAACGTTTGTTTCAAAACTTCCAGTAATATGTTAACCGCATGTTCTGCCTCTTCAAGCGGGATTTTTTGTTGTTGCTGAAGGGAACGAATCAAGTCTGCTTTAATCGTTGTCATGCTGGGTCTTTGTGCTTTTGATTGATTCTTCTAAATTAGAAACACGTTGAAATAGGCTTTTCAGCCGAAGAACGTACGCCCACGTTTTCCACCACTCCTTTAGAGGCATTGCAGGAATCATTGCCCCAAACGTGCCAGATTTGGCAAGATTTTTTGTGACCTTAGAACTTGAAATGACCACATCATCGCCAATTTGAAGATGATCTACAATTCCTGTTTTACCTCCTATCATACAACGCCTCCCAATGCTGGTACTGCCTGAAATCCCTGTTTGAGCCGAAATCATTGTATCGCTACCAATGCTTACATTGTGTCCAACATGAATCAAATTATCTAACTTGACCCTTGGTTCTATGGTAGTCGTGTCAAATCTCGCACGGTCAATACCACACAATGCACCAATTTCTACATCATCTCCAATAGCAACATTCCCCGCTTGTGGGATTTTATAAGCGTGTCCATTCCGATCTTTCAAAAACCCAAAGCCATCTGTACCGATGACAGTGTTGGCGTGAATGATACATCTTTCACCAATGTCAGTGTCTCTATAGATTGTAACTTGGGGATAAATCACACTATCACTGCCCAAAGACACATTTTCCATCAGCACAACTCCTGAGTGAATTGTCACTCTATCTCCTAACGAAACACCATCATACAGCACAACATTTGCCCCAATAAAACAATCTTTGCCGTAAGTGACATGATTTCCAATGATAGCAGTGTGATGAATTTGCGAGGGATAATGGGGCAAAGGATGCAGGATCTGACAAATCTGTGCGTGAATGTATCTTGCGTCCTCTGCAAAAATCCAATTTCTTTTGAGCTTTTGAGGAAGTTGAGATTTTTGGGGAATCACCCACGCAATAGATGAATCATCAGGAGGAGAATAAACGTCGGAAAGAATCAAACCCACACTATGAGATTTGATGTGTTCCAAACTACACACTTGATGAAGCTGTAAGTCTGGAGTGCCTTCAAACTCAAGGTTCAATTTTTGACAGAGTAAACCAAGAGTCAAGTGATGACCTCCTGCTGTTTTTGTTGAAGAAACGGGTTGCTTTTTCATCGCTTAATATTCATGTGACGTTCCAAATCTTCTCATTGAAAGCAGGTCAAACTGTATTGGTTTTTTAAAAAAATTAAGTTTGAAGAGAAAATTTGATGAGACAGAATTAATGGAAAACAATAGCCAAACAGGATAACATGCTTTGCTGAAAAAACAAGAGCATTCTGAAAGCTATCTTTTTGCAGAATGCTTTCAAAATCTACTTCTGTTATCATTTTTTGTTAGTTGGATTACACTAGCAAAGGAAATATCAGAAAAAAAAGGACAACAAGTATGAACAAAATTCAATATCCATCAGGACTCAGCCAAATCATCTCACAATATGATGCCATCATCCTAGACCAATGGGGTGTCTTACATAACGGATATGCTCTCTATTCAGGAGTTTTAGAATGTTTGGAAAAGATTCAGAATTTGCAGGTGATGATGCTTTCTAATTCAGGAAGACGTTCAGAAGATAATCGTTTGTTGATTGAAAGGCTGGAAATCCCTAGAAAGTGGGTGCATGATGTGGTGACATCAGGAGAGGCTCTTTGGCATCACTTCAATCGTCATCAAGCATTACCTGATGGAGTTGGCAACAAAGCATTGATTGTCAGTGCAGAAACAGACCACAGGTGTATTGAACAAACACCTATCAGCATGACCAACAATCTTGATGATGCAGACTTTATTTTGCTGGCAGGAATTGACAACAACATTCCAGATATGAAGGCATTGCTTGATGAAGCCATTCAAAAAAATCTTTATTTGATTTGTTCAAATCCTGACCTTTCTGCAATTCAGCAAGGTCGGCAAAACATTCACGCCCCCGGTTATTGGGCAAAATACTATGAAAGTTTGGGAGGTCAATGCTCGTACTATGGCAAACCTCATCAGCTGGTTTATGACCATATCAAATCCCTGCTGAAGCCATCTGTCCAAAAAATACTAGCAGTTGGGGATTCCATGCACCATGACATTGTAGGAGGCAAGACAGCAGGCTTTGACACACTCTTACTTGCCCAAGGGGTGCATAGACACCACTTCATCAATCACACATTAGAGGAAGGAATGCAGAGTTTATTGGAAAGTGAGCCTGACGTTCAACATCAATTACCTGACGCTGTGATGTCTGAGCTATGTTGGTAAAACTCTTGACCTCGCTTAATTTTAGGTCGGTTGTTTTGCAGTCTCCATTGATTGGTGTCACGAAGACTATAAACGCAGCCGCAATATTCTTGCTTATAAAATTGTTCTGTTTTTGAAAGCTCAATCATGCGTTGAGAACCACCTTTTTTGCGCCAGTTGAACGTCCAATATTCCACATCGTGCTTACGAGCCGACCTCACGCCACTTTGATTGATTTGCTCCATATCCTTCCATCTGGAAAGACCAAGCGTGCTAGAGATCACTTGGAAACCTTGCTTCTTGGCATATTCTGCAGTTCTTTCAAAACGCATATCAAAACAAGCCGTACAACGTTTGCCACGTTCGGGTTCAAACTCTAGTCCCTTGACAGACTCAAACCAATAATCCACATCATAATCTGCATCAATAAATTCAAAATGGAGCTTGTCAGCAAATCGCTTGTTTTCATTTTTACGGATTTCATATTCACTTCTGGGGTGGATATTAGGGTTGTAGAAAAATAAAGTGGTTTCAATCTTTGAGGAGGCAAGGGCTAGCATAATCTCACCCGCACAAGGGGCACAACAAGAATGCAGTAAAATCTTTTTGACACCTTCCGGAGCCTGTAAAACAGGACGTTGGTAATCATTCAGTGTGTAAGAATTCATATTTCAAAAAAATTAAGAAAGCTGAAAATTAGGCATTACACACTACAAAAGTATTTTTTGTCAAGCTGAAATATCCTACCCAAGTCAGATTGATTCCAAAGACCAGCTTTACATTGAGTTCATTCTTTGCTGAAAAAACTTGTAAAAAAGACTTGACAGTGTTTTCTTTGTTTATTAAAGTATTGAACATCATCTACTTGCTGAATGGTTTTGAGTAATTTTGTAAAAAAAACTTGTAATGAGTGATAGAAATCAGTCCCTTTTTCAAATTTCAGGGCTATTCAAAAAAAACTTTGAAAAAAGACTTGACAGCATTTTCTTTATTTATTAAAGTATTAAACATCGTTTATTTGCTGAACGATTGATCAGTGTTGCAAAAAATTGAAAAAGGCACTTGATAAAAAATATTTGGTTATAGATTCACTTTTAAAAGAGGTAAACAATGAGTCAAATCGCTTTGTTGAAAAACATTAAGAAGAACTATCGTGTAGGCAAGCTGGACTATCAGGCACTACATCACTTTGATATAGAGGTCAATACAGGAGAGTTTGTGACACTAATTGGTCCTAGCGGTTGCGGAAAATCTACTGCTCTAAACATTATAGGTTGCATGGACGTCCCAACCGATGGAGAAATTTCCATTTTTGGTTATCCTGTCTTAGAAATCTCTGACAGTCAACTTTCACAAATCCGAAGGGAGAGGATTGGTTTTATTTTTCAAAACTTTAATTTGCTGTCTGTCTTAACAGTTTTGGAAAATGTGATGTATCCACTCAATCTCAATGGCAATCCCAAAGCACGTGCCATTGCTATGGAGATGATTGAGAAAGTTGGTTTGCAGGATTTTACAAAGATGAAGCCCAATGAGTTATCAGGAGGGCAAAGGCAAAGATGCGCTGTTGCACGTGCTTTTGCAGGTTCTCCAGAACTGATCATTGCAGACGAACCGACGGCTAACTTGGATTCTAAAAATTCAGAACAGATCATTCAAATCATTTTGCAACTTTCTACTGAAAAAAAGATTACTTTTATTGCCGCATCTCATCATGACCTTTTTATTCAAAGTTCAAGTCGGGTGATTAAAATGGTGGACGGTGCTGTTTTGGAAGAAATCAAACAATCTTAATTTTAACTTAAAAAAGAATCGTTATGTTTTCCCAAAAAATCAATCAAAAAATCATGTGTGGAATTTGCGTTTTGGGTTTTATCTTACCCTTTCAAATGGCATTTGCTGAATCCACTCCTACGCCAAGCAATCCTGAAAAAATGGAGAAGTTGTTAAAAAAGCTGGAAGCCAAAGGACATTCAAGAAGTTTGAAAGAAACGAAGCAACTTTTACTGCTACGTTTATCTCTTTTCAATCAGATTGTGTTAGAAGGAGATGAGAAAAGTATCAAGATGGGCAAAATTCTTTCTAAAAAAAGCCCAGACGATGCGCTTCTCAAACCTGAAGGAATCAAACACAATTTTAATTTTATTTAAATCATTCAAAAGGAGTCATTATGTTTTCTCAAAAAATCAATCAAAAAATCATGCGTGGAATCTGCGTGTTGGGTCTGACCTTGCCTTTTCAAGTGGCATTTGCTGAGCTCATTCCCATACCAAGCAGTCCTGAAAAAATGGAGAAGTTGTTCAAAAAGCTGGAGGCTAAAGGAGATTCAATGAATTTGAAAGAATCACAACAGTTTTTACTGTTACGTTTGACCCTTTTTGACCAGCTAGGGGGAACTAAAGAAGTCAATGAAGAAACCATCAAAATTGGAAATGCACTTTCTAAGAAGAATCCAGAGAATGCACACATCAAGTCTATTGTTGGTTCAAGCATTTGCAGAAGAGCTTTGTTTGAGAACACAACAGGCAAGCAAATGCTTCAAGTTAGAAAATGTAGCATTTCTCTGGATAAACTGGTGAAGAAAAACCCTGAGGACATCAATGTACTCCTGATTCGTGCCAATACATACAAAACATTGCCCAAACTCTTTAAAAAACGCAAGCATGTCATTGCAGACTGGAAAAAGGTGCATGAACTCACTGTGGATGAGATTCCTCAACTTGCGGCACAAAGTGCATACGAACTAGGTTTGGTCATGGAAAAAGACGATGAAGATGAGGCTCGACGTTTCTATCAAATAGCAGTGGATCAAGATGCAGGGTTTTGGAGCAAAAGAGCGCAAGAGAAACTTTAATCACTTTTTCCTTAGTATCATCATTTCATTTTACGGAGAATCGCCATGTTATTTAAAGTTCCTTTATTGAACGTCACGCGTAACTTGAGACGCACTTTTCTAACCTGTTCTGCAATCGCTTTCGGTTTAGCCGCATTAGTCATGTTTGAAGGTTATTTTGCCTTTATGATTGATGGGTTGAGAGAAACAACCATTAGAACAGGTTTGGGACATTTACAAGTGTATAAAAAAGGGTTTGATGAATTTTCTAGCGTTGAACCTGAAAAATACCTCATGTCAGAAGAAATGGTAGAGTCTCTCAATGCCATTGCAGAAGAGCATGAAAACTTTGCCATTGCCTCTAAACAAACCAATATTACAGGATTGCTTTCTAATGGTAAAAACTCACTACCCACTATCATTGTTGGAGCAGAAGCAGACAATATCAATCTGATCAATTCTGCGATTCAAGTAGATGATGGTGAGTTGTTTGATTCAGAAACCATAGATGGTGTGAATATTGGTGCAGGACTTGCCAAAAATCTGAAAGCCAACGTGGGTGATATTTTCACCTTGTTAGCAACGACTGCTGAGGGCTACGTCAATGCGATTGATGTCACCATTGTTGGAATTATCACAACTGGCATTACTCAGATTGATGAAAGAATTTTGTACGCCAATTTGGACTACATCAACCGCTTGTACGATGTAGAGGCATACAGCCGTATGATCTTCTTGTTAGATGAAACAGACAGAGTGGATCAATTTTTGGGTCATTTGACGCAGTCCATTCAAGGTCAAAATCTTCAAGTAGAGTACAAAACTTGGCAAGAACTGGCAGACTTTTATCGGCAAGTCCGTCAATTTCTAGGTACGATTTTCAATGTGTTACAGGTCATTATCATTATCGTCGTCATCTTCTTCATCAACAATACGATGACTATGAATGTGATGGAACGTGTGCCAGAGATAGGAACTTTACGGGCAATGGGTGAAACCAGATTGAGAGTGGTGTTGCTGTTTCTAATTGAATCCATCTACATTGGTCTCATTGGGGGGGCTATAGGCATTGCCATCGGTTACTTTGCCGCCAATGGAATCAGTGAGTTGCGTATTGAGTTACCTCCTCCTCCCAATACCAACCGTCCGATTCCACTTAGCTTCTTTGTGGAATATGGTGCCTTAGCTAAAGCATTGATTCTTTGTACCATCACTGCTTTCTTAGCAGGGATTTACCCCTCTATTAAAGCCAGTCAAATGAAAATCACTGAAGCTCTACGGTATGTTTAGCTTCCCTATGGCTAGCTGTTTTTGGCTAGCCAATTTTTAACCTTAAAAACTAATAGGACAAAAAATGATGAACAACCTTAAACTTTTGATTGCCCCATTGGTTGGGGTCGTGTTTATGTCAAGTCTGACATACGCTCAAAATTTAGAAGAAATTCTGCAAAAGACAGACCGCTACCGTTCCCTAAGTACTCCTCACTTTTTCACCTACTTGCGGATTTCTGCACCCGGTGAAACGACTAGAGAACTAGAAGCCTATACTGATGGCGTTCAAAACATAGTGAAGTTCACGGTACCTGCCAAAGAAAAGGGGCGTACCATGTTTAGAGAAGATATTAAAAGCCTCTGGTTCTTTATACCGGGCAACAAACGTCTTGTGCGAATTAGCCAAACACAGAGGCTGACAGGTCGTGTCAGCGTGGGTGATGTGCTTTCAGTCAGCTTTTCCCTAGATTACGAACCTATTGACATGCAGCCAGACCCTGAAGACCCTAACTTGCGGGTGCTAGAGCTAAAGGGAAAGACAAAACATGCTCAATACAGAAAAATCATGCTGTGGATAGATCACAAGACTTATCAGGCAAAAAAGAGCCAGCATTTTGCCATTTCAGGGAAGATGCTGAAAACAGTCTTTTATGATGAATACAAAGACTTTGATGGGCAGGTTTTACAGTCTGTCTTGCGTGTGCAAGATGAAATCAGAAAAGAACCCGATACATTTGTCTATTTTTTAAATTATCAGCCAGTGGAATTGCCTGATAATTTTTACAGCAAAGAAATGATGGTCAACCTCTAAATAGCTTTCAAATTCATTGACCTGTTGTGGAGAAAATCTTATGAAAACTTCTAAAATGCTTGTGTTGAGCTTGATGATGCCCAGCTTGATTTATTCTGCATCACCTTCCTTTTCACTAAAAAAACAAGAAGGGTATCGTTTGAGCCATTCTCACGAGCTGAATCTTTTCATGGACAGAAGTATCGCTCGCAAGGATAACGTCAATAATCCTGATGGAGAATTAGTAGAACTAGATGAGACTAACCTCAAAGTTGTCCCTGATTTGAATTTTGCTTATAAGAAAGGAGTGAGTTCTGCCTTGATAGCTCGTGTCTTGGGGACGCTCGTCAACCATGAAGATCAAGCGTACTTGAGTGAGTTTTACTATCGCACTGTTTTTGGAAAAACCAATGTGCTGGTTGGCAAGTATATTCAATCAGTAGAAACCTCTTACTTTGACAATCCCGCAGATTTGTTACTTCCTAACACTGAAACCGAGATTGTACAAGATAAAATCAACGACGATTTCAAGACAGGCAACACCATGTTCAGAGTCAGCCGCCGTTTTGGAGATTTTTCAGTAGAAGGTGTCGTTGCAGATTATTACGGGGAAACACTTTTTGAAGATGAGTTTTCAGAGCAACAGGTTGTCTTAAAATTCAGCCAAAACTTCTTTGAGGGGGCGGCTGACATTTCATTCTTGTTGAGAGGTGTCACTGATGGTCAAAACGGCGTAGGTGCAATTTTTTCCAGTGAGGTTGGAGGAGATACAATCGTTTATTTTCAAACCTCTTCATCAATCAATAAGTATAGAGTTGCACCAAAACAAACTGCCGCTGCAAGACCTGCTAATCCACAACAGCCTGTCAGCGAACGGAATCCTATCGTGCAACCTGCAATCTATCAATTTCAATTTGACCCTGAACAAATCTATAACTCCCACGTCTTCGGATTCCAGCATACAGGAGCAACCACTTGGAGTCTCATCTCTGAATACTTTTATCATGGTGCAGGTTTTAATGATGATGAAGCGGAAATGATCAGGGACGGTTTAGAATCTGCTCACGAGGGCAAAGCCTATCAAGATAAACGGTTTGAGGGAGACGGTGGCAATCCGTATGCGGGATTTCTAAGGAGGAATTTAACGATTTTGAGAATAGGCAACTATCGTCAAAATTATTTCAAAACGCGGTTTGCAACAGGTCAAATTTTTAAAAATTTTGAACTTACCCCCGTTTTACTCTATAATCTTGACGATAAAAGCTATTTCTCTCAAATGAACTTAGAGTTTGCTAAAGAAGACTATACCGTCACTCTTTCTGCTCAAGGTAGCGTAGGAGACGACTATTCAGAAAATGGTATGTCTTCTTTTCAAAATGCCTACATCGTCAAGATTCAGTTTATTCTTTAAGCTGTGTTAAAAGCGATTGACGTGAAAGACCATAGGAGGAGCAAATGAAATTGAAATTTGAGTGAAAGTTCTAAACTGATTAACTCA
The DNA here is from genome assembly GCA_965233585.1 of bacterium. Lineage (GTDB taxonomy): Bacteria > SAR324 > SAR324 > SAR324 > NAC60-12 > CBDDTI01. The sequence goes on along the minus strand of CBDDTI010000747.1, from coordinate 57,207 downwards.
AATTATTAAAAAATATGGATAAGAAAGAAGCGAAACAAGAAATTGAGAACCTGATTGAGTGGATTCATACCGCACAAGAAAAAATCAATATTCTCCCTAATATTGCAATATTTTGGCATGTTTTACTGGGGCTTTGTTTCACCGTCAGCTGGCGAGTGCAATATTTTGAAGTCAATCAACTGTTGTATCAAACAGCTCTTTGGGCAATTATCATCGGTTTTGGATGGCTGGTAACTTCTGTTTCGGTTAGGCGTTCACACAAAAAGCTCCATACGCTTTCTACCCCCAGAAAACAGTTCACAGTTTTTTGGATCATTCAGGGGGTTTTGCTTAGCATTATCGGCTTTAGTAGTTCAATGGAATCTGCCATGTTTCAGGTCTATCCCTTTGTTTTTGCAATCTTGATGGCAAGTTTGTATATGACGATTAGCTTGATCTTTGCTCTTCCTCAGGTTAGATGGATTGTCGGTTTTTGGTGTGCTTCTGCATTGGTTAGTCTCCTTTTAGAAGACTTTACACAAAGATATTTGGTTGCGGGTCTTTCTTGTTTTTTTGCTCTGACTTTGACTTATTTTCTTCAAAAAAACTCAAGCCAGCATGTCAAAAGAAGACAATAACAGGTACCAAAAAAGTAATCTTGACAAGCTGATTCATTCTAGCTTGCGGGCGATTGTCATGACAATTCTTGCAAAAGAAGGAGAAGCCAATTTTGTCAATTTAAAAAAAAGAATTGGCACAACTGATGGTAACTTAAGTATCAGCATGAAAAAACTTGTAGAAGCAAATTACATCTTAGAGGACAGAAGCAATGCGGGGAGAAATCAAACTACAACTTATCGCTTGACCAGTTTAGGCAGGCAAAAATACAAAGAATACTTAGAACAAATTCAATTACTTTATTTTTCTGATTAATTTTTAATTTGTAAGGAGGCACGCGGAAAACAAGACATTTTTACTGAACAACTCGTTTGAATAATGGGTTTGTATTTCAATTCTTTCAATAAAATGATATTCAATTTATAAATTAGGAGATAAAAATGATTATGAGTAATCGTAGAACAAAGAAAAGAAGAAGAGGTATTGGGGTTGTAGAAATACTGGTCAGTTCTTTTCTGATAGGCAACATTGTCAGTTGGTCTCTGGGTGCTTATCCTAGGAGTTTTGATGAAATCCCAATGGATCAGGAAACTCAAGAGACAGTTCAGGGTTATGAAGAATTTTTGCAAGAAAGTCCCAATGATGTAGAGATTCTTGCTAACTACGGGGCATTGCTTTCTTCGTACAACAAACTGGACGAAGCAGAAGAAGTACTGGAGAAGGCTCTGCAAGTTGACCCAAATCATGCACTAGCGGGAGTGTGGATGGGTTCAAATACAATCAAACAAGCAGGTGCTGCTATTGATCTGACTTGGGGGATTCCTAAACTATTGAATCTTAGCAAGGGCATGGATTTGATGAATCAAGCCGTGGAGCGAGACCCTGATGATGCGATTGTCAGAGTGGTCAGACTTTCTACAATGGCGTTTCTCAAAAGGGGTAACTTTAACGAGTTATGCGGAGATGAAGAAAAACTCAACCCTGATGTCGTAGAAGACGTACTCAGAACAGACGCAAGCCTTGCACTAGCCGCTTATTTTTCTTCAAATCCTACATGTGGTACTCCACCAAATAACTTAGAAAAAGCTAAAAAATATTTGGAGGTTGCTGGCAATGACCTGAACATCCTTCAAAAAGACCTTGCAAGACAAATTCAAGAACAAATTACAGAGTTTGAAGCAGAGTCTTAAAATCCCGCTTCTATAAAGGAATAGCACTTCTTGCTATTCCTTTTCTACCTGACATTTCTTTCAAAAAAAACTTACCTTCTCCTCTCTCACAAATCTTGCCAAAGGTGACACAACATCTTATAATGACGGGTTTCACAGCTTAAATTTTTACTTCATTCATTGACTAGGTTTATATGACTAAGCAAATCAGGGTTGCCGTAACTGGTGCGGCAGGAAATATTGGATATTCACTTTTGTTTCGTATTGCTTCAGGTGAGCTTTTTGGGGCAGAGACACAAGTCCATTTACAACTTTTAGAAATTGAGAATGCGTTGAAAGCATTAGAAGGAGTCCAGATGGAGCTTGACGATTGTGCCTTCAATACGCTTGCAAGCGTCAAGTCATCATCTCGTGCCGAAGAAGCCTTTGCCGATGCAAACTGGCTTTTTCTAGTCGGTTCTGCTCCACGTCAGGCAGGTATGGAAAGAAAAGATTTGTTGCGTAAAAATGCTGGAATCTTTGTGGAGCAAGGACAAGCCATTGAAGCTGTCGCAGCAGATGATGCAAGGATTCTTGTTGTTGGTAATCCATGTAATACAAATTGCCTCATTGCCAAAAGTCATGCCCCAAGAATCGCCTCTGGTCAATGGTTTGCCATGACAGCACTTGATGAAAACCGGGCGAAGTCTCAACTTGCTCAAAAAGCACATGTTGCAGTCAGCGAGGTTTCTAATATGACCATTTGGGGAAACCATAGTGCGACTCAATACCCAGATTTTTATCATGCTCAAATTTCAGACAAAGTTGCAACAGATGTGATTTCTGATACAGCATGGCTAAAAAATGACTTCATCAGCACCGTCCAGCAAAGAGGTGCCGCAATCATCAAAGCACGTGGAGCATCTTCTGCTGCATCTGCAGCGAACGCTGCTTTAGATACTGCCAAACGTATCCTCAATCCTACCCCCCAAAACGACTGGTTTAGTGCAGGCATTGTCTCTGACGGAAGTTATGGAATCCAAAAAGGGCTTGTTTTTAGTTATCCTCTGACAAGTGATGGTTCAAATGTTAGCATTGTGCAAGGCTTGGAAATTAACGACTTCAGCCGTCAAAAAATTGACGCTTCTGCTCAAGAACTAGAACAAGAAAGAGATGATGTTGCAGACCTATTAGGGTAAAAAGCAAGCTCAAATCAGTCAAAATCAAACTTCTTTGAGTCATTTCAGGCTTGCAAAAGCAAGCTCAATGACTCATAAAACCTTCCTATGACTCCTGCCAAAGCAAAAATCCATCACCTACTGCAAAAGAGTTCCCCATCAAGTGTTGCAGTAGCTACTGAACAGCGGTGCTAAAAACGATTCAAGGTTTACAATACCAAGCATCAAATTCCTTTTTAACGAGGGTTGAGTTATTTCAAGATAGCATTTGGTAAAATGGACTAAAATTTGCTTGGCTTTTGAAGGATATTTTCTGCCACTTTTTGTCTTTTGAATTGAATGTTTTTGATTAGAATTGTCCTCATCAATCTTATTTTTATTCCACAAATTGTCGCATCTACTCCTTTTCTCATTCATCAATCTACTATTGCAACCAATCATGCTGTGCATTCTATTGCATTTAGTCCTGATGAATCATTTATCATTGCCGCATCAAATTCCTTTCAAAAAAAAGATTCTCTCATCACAGCTTACGACAGAAAAACTGGCAAGCCGATTTCTGATTTTCTTATTGAAGACCAAACAATCCAAAAAGTTCTTTTTTCTCCTCATTCTTTAAAGCTGGCTCTGGTGTCCAAAAATCAAGTCACCTTGTGGGATTTGGAAGAGCTTCCAATCCAAGTACAAGGAGAATTTCCTGACTCTCATGTGCTTTGGAGTGGGGACGCAAGGACTTCCAACCCGCCTTCTGTTCTCTTCTCTCAGAAAAAAGAAAAATTAGTCTGGGTGGATCGGAATCAAATTTTGCAGATGGAACTCGCCCCACCTTATTCTCCTTCCCTGCTTTGGACGATAGACAACGAGGCTCATGCTTTGTTTAGTCTTTCATCAGATGAAAAATGGCTGGCATCACTTTCTCAAAAACAAGGCTCTATTTCTATCATAAACTTACAAAAAGGATACACGAGCAAGCCCATGGATTATCACTTTTTTCCATTGACAGACCTACAATTTACACCTTCCAACATTTTGGTCTCCATTGATGCAGAAAAAAACATCGCATGGGGCAATCCTGAATCTCGTCTCAAAACCAAAGGTCAGCTTTTAAAAAGTATTACCGAAGAGGTAGTGTCAATTCAACAATCAAGAAATAGTCAGACCTTTGCCATTGCTACCAAGTCTCAAACTCATTTTTTAGACCAAGAAGCAGAGTTGTTAGAGTCCAAGCCTTTGATTGCTCCTGATGCCATTGACTTCAGTGCAACAGGTAAATTTATTGCCATCGCAGAAGATTCTAAAGCCATTGAAATTTACCAAGCACCACGTCCGATGCCTCCTGTCCAATACATTCAGCAGTTGAAAAAAAAGAATCGTATAGAATTGGCAAGGAAGTACCAAAATCAGCTTGAAACTCCAACCACTTTTGAGCTGACTGAGCGACAACGCCTGCCTTCTGTTAAGATTTACCTGCAACAAATCAACGATGCCCTTGCTGTCAAAAACTGGCAAGAAGCTGAAAAACTCATGCAAGAAGCACTGCAATTCTTTCCAAATCATTACGAAATACTGGAAGTTCAAAAATTGATTGACCAGACGCAGTCATTGGTTTTGTTTGAAAAAGGCAAGCAACAAATTGAAGAAGAGCAGTTTGAAAGAGGCATCAAAACCCTAATGCAGATTGCCCGTACTGCACAGCCATTTAATGAGGCAAGGTATCTGATAGATTTTGCTGAAAAACAAATCCGTTTTTTACAACTAATTCAAGAAGCACAAAATGACATGTTGCGAAGTCAAAATGACAAAGCCTTCGCCCTTTTGCAACTGGTTTTAAGGGAAGAGCCAACACATGACAAAGCACTGGAATTAGTGGCTCAAATTGAACAGCAAAATTTTGTAGAGTCTTTGTTTAAATGGACGCTCATGTCTCTTGCTTTCATCGCTTTAGGAACAGGAGGAGCTTTTGTCTTTAGGAATTACCGTGCCTCTATTGGTCAATGGTTTAGCATTTCTGAAGATGAACCAATGCCTTTAAAACAAAATTTACATTCCAAAAGACGACCTAATAAGGCAAAACAACAATTTGTTTACACACTTTCTAAAACTCAAGAAGTTTTGCGGATTGCCAAAGAACAGGGGCAACATACCCATCGTTTGATTGAATTAGAGGCAGAAGTTGCAGTCATTGCCAAAAAAACTAATGACGCTCATGCTCCTTACCCTTCACTCACAGAAAAATTGCTCAAAATTCAACAAATTGTGCAAAGTCTTCAGTTTCAACAAGAGCCTCCTCCCCAAGCCCCATCAGAACCACTTCCTGATTATTACTCTGTTTTAGGTGTTTCAAAAAATGCGACTGCCGCTCAAGTGAAAGCAGCCTATTACCAAAAAATGAAAGAATATCACCCAGATTTACATCAAAGTTCTGAGTATTCATGGATTAAAGCAGAGGCTGAGAGTAAGTCAAAACTTGTACAACAGGCTTATGACATTCTCAAAGATGAGACGACCAGAAAAAGATATGACTCGGAAAGAAGAGGTTGATACGTCTGCTCTGCTGGCAATGACAGCAAAGCCACAGAGTAATTCTGCTACGACGACATTTGTTCTAAAAATTGACGTGCCTGATTTCTCCATTTCATGTTTCCACTCCACCGATTCAAAAAATCTTTGAAGTACTGCCTTGCATAGTAATAATTTTTAGATTCCATGTATAAATAACCGGTGATGAAGGTTGCAAAAGGGTATTGACTAGAGTCTCTTGACAACTCTTTGAGGTCACGTATTGCTCCTTCGTAATCTGAAAACTGAGCCAGCTCAATAAAATTGCTGTAAGTTTCAAAAGACTTTTCATGCTGTTTCATACGCAGGTAGGTTAAACCTAAATTCATGCGGACGTAGACTAGTTTGGGTTGCAAAGCCAGCGCTTTCAGGCTGCTTTCCAAAGATTGCTCATATTTTTCAAGCAGATAATATCCCCAACCTAAATTGCCATAGAGATATGGACTCCTAGATTGCGGGATTGTTTGTTCGTAGGCTTCAACAGATTTTTGTACCAATGCCAGATCATATTTAGCAAGACCGTTGGGTTGCAAGAGGTATCCTTGGTAATAGTAAACCGTACCTAATTCTTCATAGATTTGAGACTTTTCAAAGGAACTTTTTGCTTCTTTTAAGTTTTGTTGAAGTTGTGCTATTGCCAGATCAAAAGAACGAGAATCAGCAAAACCACGACCCAAAGCCTGCCTTAAAGTCACAGGACCAGAGCTAAACTGGAGATGCCGTTGACGCCTCAGGAGCTGTTGAAGCAGCTCATAATGAGACGCATACTTTTCTTCTTCTGACGAAAAAAGCTGTTCCCACTTCTGTTTAAAAAGTTGCCATGTTTGACCCAATCCCATATATTCACTTTGCCTCGTTTGGGACTGCCTGTAAGTTTGCCAGAAGTTATCCAACCTTTTGCTTTGGTCTTGTTCATATTGCAATGCAAGTTGCCCCAAAAAATCTGTGCGTGGGTTCAACTGAAAAATCAGAAAATAAAAGAATAAAATACTAAGAGTTGTTAAAAAACTGACCATGTATTTCAGAACAACCCGTTCTTGAGTGATTTCAAGATGCTTCCAAAACTTTTGTGCCTGAACTTCTTCACCAAACTCATAAAGTTTGTTGCCAATCATGTAGGACTGTTCAGGTGAAAAGTTTTGGGGTTGCAGTTGTAATGCTAAGCGATGCGCCTGATGAGGTTTCGTTTGGCAAAGTTTGTGGAATTTTTGAAGTTTCCTATTTTGAAACACACTTTGACCACTTTTTAAAAAACTTTTGAAAAGAGACTTCATACGGTTTTTCCCCTTCTGGTAAGCAAACGTTTTGTGATAAAAAAAGAACCAAATGCGATAGGAATGGCATAAAGTAAACTCCCAACAAGCATTGGGTAGCCAAGATCAACGATTAAAAATTCTAATATTTTGATGATGAATTCTATGCCTTGAAAATCTTCCTGAATCTGTTCTATTTTAGACCGAAACCACACAAAAGAGCCAGCCTGACTTGTTCCGTGAAGTAATAAATCTCCTGTTACAAAAAAAACATAGTACATCGGAATCACGGTCAACGGGTTGCTAATCCAGACCATTGCACAGGCAACAGGCAAATTGAATGAACCTTTTGGGAAAAAACGTAGGATCAACCAGATTCCTGTGACAATATACATTTGAATCCCCATTGTTGGAGTCAGCCCGAAAAACATGCCAACTGCCACACCCCAGCTGACTTCTTTAACTGGTGATTGACTTTTGAAAATAGGGTCAATAATTTTTTGACGAACAATGTGACGTGTTTTTTGTAAAAAAGATTGAATCATAGAAAAATAAATTAATTGGGAGTAATAATAAGCCCAATGAAATTGGACAATTTTTTGAGTAACTATGTCTCTACTTAAACAAACCAAAAGCTGTTATCTGGTTTTCTTTTTCATCATGGCGTGTTCTTCACAATCTGCTGATACAGAAATTCCAAAAAAACCAAGTATGAGACAGATGTTTCAAGAACTTATTCCACCTGCCCAATTAACACTGCCTGCGAACTGGGGAAATTATACGGAGGAGCAAAAAAAATCATGGAGACAGTTTGAACAAGTGCAAATTCAAATTCTGCAAAAACAACACCGTTTCAGCAGAGACAAGGAGATTTACCAACAATGCTGGGGGTACCTTGAATGCGACCGTTAAGCATTCAATTCATATTGCACTTGTTCGTTCAAAAGTTTCAATTTTCTTCCTAACCACCAAGAAAGTGCGGATGCAGGAACAGCCAACAAACTCAAAAGCGGGTCTTGCGTCCAGATTGCACGAATTGAAATGACAAGCACGGCAAAGCAGAAGATGATGCCCACCAAATAGCCTACCGAAAAAACCTCCCAGATTCTGGACAAAACAGCTGTTCTTTTATACTTCTGATAAAAAAGACGTTGCTCATGGATTCTGAAGATGTGGAAGTACAGCAGGTAACTCCAAGCTATGCCAATGAGAATAGACCCAGAAGTGTCAGTGATCCAATGATAGGCAAGCATGCTTCTGGAAATGCCCATGGCAACCATATAACTAAATGCCAAAATCACAAAAAGTAATGCACCCAAATGATAGAACAACCGCTTTCTCACGTATTCATGGTTATAAAGGTAACACCCCATTCCTAAAAAAGTGATAGTTGCAGCTGTATGACCACTCGTAAAACTGCCTGAAAAGATTCCTTCTCCAATCCAATGCGACCCAAATTGAAACCATTCACTATACTCCTCTTTTCCAGACCAAACGTCGTAAGGTCTTGCACGCCCTATGGAAATTTTCAGGGCATGTGTTGTCACTGCTGTTAAAACCAGCAAGGCAGGCAGGTAAGCAGTCCATGAATGCGAACGAAATTTGCCAAAAGGTTCAAACAAACTTAAAGCATAAAGCAACGCAGAGAACACTGCCAAAAAGACTGGTAAATCAGCACCTCCGAAGTTTTGACCACTTAACAGCGATTGGTCAAACCATTGAGAAAAGGGACGAAAATCCCTTTGATGAAGCCATAGACTCCATTCTTGGTCATAAACAGAAAGACCCCCAAAAACAAATAATAAAGCAGGAAGAAGTCTGATGAAAATCATTGAATTTTTTATCAAGTGGCTTGTCTTTCTAACCCATGAAAGATAAGATTAAAGGTTTTGTCTTCATTTTGCAAACTTCTTTGTTTACCCTCAACAGTCCGCAATTAAAATTGACTGGCTTTCTAATCCAAATTCAAAATTAAAGGTTTTTCATGGTTTTCAAATATTTTAGCTCCAACGAAAGAAATTTGCGTCAATACCGCAATTCTGTTGTCAAAATTAATGCTCTTGCTGACGATATGAAACAGTTACAAGATGACGAATTTCCTAAAAAAACAGAAGACTTTCGCAACCGTTTAAAAAATGGTGAATCACTGCAAGACATTTTAAGTGAAGCCTTTGCACTGGTTCGGGAAGCTGCTGATCGTGTTATTGGTGAAAGACATTACGATGTCCAGCTAATCGGAGGAATGGCTTTGAATGATGGCAACATTGCAGAGATGCAAACAGGTGAAGGGAAAACACTTTCTTCCACCTGTCCCGTGTATCTAAATGCTTTATCTGGTCAGGGAGTTCACGTCGTGACTCCAAACGATTACCTTGCCAAACGTGATAGCCAGTGGATGGGACAAATCTATCAGTTTCTTGGTTTAAGTGTTGGTTTAATCCAGCATGACATGAGAGATGACGAGAGGCATTTTGCTTATGCACAAGACATCACTTATGGCACAAACAACGAATTTGGCTTTGACTACTTACGGGACAATATGAAGTTTAGCCTAGAAGAATGCGTCCAACGTGGGTACAACTTTGCTGTCATTGACGAAGTGGACAGTATTCTTATTGACGAGGCTAGGACTCCTTTGATTATCAGTGGTCCAACTGATGACAACGTTGAAAAATATCACACAATCAATCAAGTCATCAGACGTATCAAGTTGTTTCGTGAGTTGCGTAAGGAGGAGTTAGCAAGGCTTCCTAATCCTGAAGACTATGACATTGTTGAAGATTGGAATCACTTTGAAGAACATGAGGTTGTTTGCGAAGGAGACTACACACTTGATGAAAAAGGGAAAAGTATTTCTTTGACAGAGCGGGGGTCTATCAAAATAGAAAGTCATCTTAAAGGATTGCTCAAAGAACAGACCAGTTTGTTTGACTATGAAAATATTGAGGTCTTGCATCACATCAATCAGGCACTGAAAGCACATCACATTTTTAAAAAAGACATTGATTATGTGGTGCAAGATAACAAGGTGATGATTGTTGACGAATTTACAGGTCGCCTCATGCCCGGTAGACGTTTCAGTGACGGGTTGCATCAGGCTTTGGAGGCAAAAGAAGGGGTCACGATTGAGCGAGAAAACCAAACCCTTGCATCTGTCACATTTCAAAATTACTTCAGGCTTTACAATAAGCTTGGGGGCATGACAGGAACAGCATTGACCGAAAAAGAGGAGTTTCAAAAGATCTATAACCTTGGTGTTGTCTCCATTCCAACCAACCGTCCCATCGCAAGAATTGACCGTTCTGATGTGATTTACAAAAATTCTAATGCCAAATTCAAAGCTATTGGGGAATTGGTGAAGACACTGCACGAAAAACAACAACCTGTCCTTGTGGGGACAGTGTCTATTGAAGTCTCAGAAAAAATCAGTCAAATCTTGCACCAAAACGGTGTCCCGCACGAAGTGTTAAATGCCAAGCACCACGAACGAGAGGCAGAAATCATTGCCAATGCAGGAAAAACAGGGTCAGTCACCATTGCAACTAATATGGCAGGTCGTGGAACAGACATTAAACTTGATGAAGCATCACGCAAGGCTGGGGGACTCTTTGTGCTTGGAACAGAAAGGCATGACAGCAGACGTATTGACAATCAGCTCAGGGGACGTTCGGGGCGTCAAGGAGACCCTGGCGCTTCACAGTTTTTTCTTGCACTAGATGACGGATTGCTCCGCATTTTTGGTGGTGAGTGGATTGCTCGCATGATGGACAGGTTAAAAATTGAAGATGATGAGCCGATTGAACATTCTTACGTCTCTCGTGCGATCAAAAATGCACAGAAGAAAGTGGAAGGACATCACTTTGGAATCCGCAAACACCTACTTGAATATGACGATGTGATGAATCGGCAACGTTCTATCATCTACCAACGCCGACGCTCTTTTATGACAGAAGACCCCAAGCCACTTTTACTTGAGGCGATTGATGAAACTTTTGTTGAACACTTTGAAATGCACTGTGGAGGTAAATATGCCGATCAATGGGATATTTCGGGGTTTAGAAAAAGCTATTTACAAATCTTTAAGCGATTACATCACGAAAAATGGTATGAAGAAGATATTTCAAAAGAAGAGATGATGCAAAAATTCTTTGACCATTTAGGGGTAGAATATCAAGAGCAAATTGATGAATTTACAAAAGTGTTCAATCAAGAATTACCACCAGAACAAGCTCCTAACGCATTGACGGATTTGCAACGGCATATCTTAATCTCTACTGCTGATTCCCTTTGGAAAGACCACTTATTAGCCATGGACCACGTCCGAGAAGAAACAGGTTTGGTTGGCTATGCACAAAAAAAACCAATCGTAGAATATAAAAAACGAGCATTTGAGCTTTTTTCTAACCTCATCATGCGAATCAATATTGAAACGACAACCACTTTCTTCAAAGTCAAACTTTCTGCTGTTCCAACTCACGAGCCTCAACCTCCACAAGACATGGTCATGTCCCATGATGAAGTAGGTGAATTTGAGCAGAAAACTTCATCAATTCCCAAGCAAAAGCCTGCCCAAAGGTCTCAAACGATTAAACGCAATGACCCTTGTCCTTGTGGTAGTGGCAAAAAGTTTAAAAAATGTCACGGAAAGTAGCCTTTGCCCATTTTTCATCATAAATACTCATGGCAAAGAATCTACACCTTGAACCCATAGGCGGAATTTCAGGGGATATGATGCTTGGACTTTTGGTTGATTTGGGTGCATCGTTAGACAAGATTCAAGAAACACTCCAATCCATTGAAGAGATTCCCAAACTTCTTGTCCAAAAAACTTACGAAAAAAGACACCAAATTGGCGGCGTTAAAATCTCTATCCAGCCCCAAACCCTTCCCCAAGAATCCAAAAATTATTTGCAAATCACACAACTTTTGCAAAGTAGCATTCAAAACAAAAGGGCGTTAAAGCTAGCATTAGCCATCTTCCAACAACTGGCAGAAGCAGAAGCCAAAGTGCATCAATGCAATATCAACAACGTCCATTTTCACGAAGTCGGTGCATGGGATTCTATTGCTGACATTGTAGGCGTCGCAATCGCATTAGATGAACTAGATATTTCGCAAATCACAGTGTCAGCAATCCCTGTTGGCACGGGATTTGTACAGACTGCTCATGGCACAATGCCCATTCCTGCACCTGCAACTTTAGAACTTTTGTGCGGGCTTGAGATTGTCTATGATGACTTAGCGTTTGAAAGAGTCACGCCAACAGGTGCAGCTATTTTGAAAGCACTTGCAACACCATTGCAGGCAAATCAAAAAATGACGCCTTCTCGCATTGGCATCGGGTTGGGTACCAAAAACCCTGATGCTGTGCCAAATATTTTAAGAGGAAGTTTGTGTCATCATTTTGAGCAGAATTTAGGAAAGCTAGAGTGGCTGGAGTGTGCAGAAATTAACATTGACGATAGCCTGCCCGAATGGCTTGGATACACTCAAGAAAGATTGCTGGAAGCAGGAGCTTGTGATGTGATTTTTTTACATGCACAAATGAAAAAAAACCGACCTGCCACACTGGTTCAGGTCTTATACACTCCACAAAAACGTCATGAGATTCATCATATTTTATTCTCTGAAACCTCATCACTTGGCATTCGTTTTTATTCTGTACAAAGGTATGCACTGAAGCGAAGCACTTGTCAAGTGCAAACAGAATGGGGACTGATTGAGGGGAAATGCACAAAAATTGATGATCTCACCTATTTTCAACCTGAATTTGAACAATGCCGTCAAATTGCTAAACAACACCACATGCCTATCAGATATGTCTATCAAAAAGCTCAAAAGTCTTTTTCTGAAGATGAAACAAGTGAATCTTGAAAGATTGAAAAACGGCATCTTGCCTCTTTCTTAAAACACTTGCAACTTGTGCCGGTTTTGGGAAAAAAGTTTTGATTTAAGATCACTCAAAGTATTTTGAGAAATGCGGAAGTCATTGGCATCAGATAGATTTTTTGGAAGACATAGGTTGCCAGACCTCCTAAAACAAGAAAAGGGACAAAAGGAATGGGTGTTGAGTGAACAGGCTGTTTTTGCCTTCTGAGCATGACCCAACCAACTGCCGCTCCTGAAAAAGAAGCAATAAAAATGGTTGAAGGCAAGTCAATCAGTCCAACCCAAAGTCCAATCATGCCTAAAATGGCAGGGTCTCCTTCTCCAATACCTACACGTTCTCTGATGGTTTGATAGAAAAAGGAGAGCCAGTATAAACCACCTGCACCAATCAGCCATGCCCCTACAAAATCTACTAACGCATCTAATTGAAACACAACAAGCCATGCTAAGCGAAACAAAATGACTAAGACCACAAGCCATGTTTCAATCACATATTCTTGCCAATCTACAAATGCCAACAAAATGAGTGACGCAAAAAAAACGATGTCATTTGCCCATGCCCATAAGGAATTTTGCCACCACAAAGGGACTAGTATTCCCACAATCAACAAGAGACGCAAGGCTTCAAATTTTGGACGTTCTCTTTGAGCCTCATGGCAACACTGCCACGATTGATGAGAAACAAAAGGAAGGTATGCTTTGAATGTGCGTGTATGAGAGCAAAATCGGCAAGGCTTCTGAACATAAGGCTTGGTCTCTGCCCAATACAAGCCAAGAGTACTGAACGCCAAAGCACAAAACAAAGCAACAACCCAAAGCATCATTTTGCCTAATTCACACTAATAGATTGAGGATAAACGGTTTGGCTGTTTTTGACATAACTGATGATTTTGACAGACACATTATTGAGTCTTTGACTTGAATCATAAAACACAATCTGAAAAGGCACAGCTTGCTGTTCTTTCAGTTCATGGTTGGTATTACCCTGACCATTAGGGTATTTGTAGAATTTTTTGATTTGATAGAGTTCTTGTTCTGCAAGTTCTTTTTTGGTCAAAACATTTCCTGCAAAAGCAATAGACGTCTCTAGCATTTTTCCATTCTCATCAAGTGCAACCCCTTTAACCTGAATCCAACTGACCTTTTCATCAGTGTCAAATTGATTCACAAGCTGACCTTCTACGACATAAAGAGATCTTCTGCCATGAATGTTGTGAATCTCATAGGTTTGGGTACTTTCATCAGAAAATGAAATTTCGTGCAATGAAAGATTAAAAAAGCGATAGATATTTTCTAACCAAATGGGGTGCGTGAGGCTGGCATAAGCAATGACGCCAAGCCCTCCAAAAAACATCAATGCCCAAACTGCAAGAAACGCTTTGGTCACCAATGATGACTTCTTTTTCTTCTCCTCAATTTCTGCAACAGACGGCAATTCATCTAAATCGCCATCAGCAGAGAGTTCATTCCACTCTTCTTCAAACAGGTCAGGCTCTGCCTCTGGTTGGTCATCAATGTCTAAACTTTCCTCAGCATCAGTCTTTGAACCTAACCAATCCTCTTCTTCTGTGTCGGTTTGTTCTTTTGGTTCTTGTTGTTGTGTACTTGGAGGAAAAGGGTCAGGTTCTGCCTCTGGTTCTTGCTGTTTTTGTGGGTCTTGAATTGGTGCGGGTCTGCGTTTTTTTTGGAATGATGCGAGTTCATCAGGATTCATGAACAAATCAGAAGCGACTTGAGAATCTCTTCCCAAAAGATTTTGGCTATCAAATGTGGTGGCTTCTAAGTAGGCTTTTTCTGCGTTGGATAATGTTGTATTTTTGAGGGCATCAGCAATTTTGAAGGTAGAGCCACATCTGGCACATTTGGCAGAAGAATACTTTTTGGTGCGTTCGTGAGGGACACGGAATTGAGCTTGACAAACCGGGCATCTCAGCCCAATGGATTTAGGAGTAGCAGATTGTTCAGGCATAGAGGCTTAAATCATCAACTTTTCAATTTTCTGATGGATATTGTTTTTGAAAACATGATATTATATCAGGTTTACCTAATTCTTCGTTTATTATTTTTCCACTATCAATTAAGGATACTCTATGAATCTTTTCGCTTCTGATGTTTTTGCACAAACAGCCTCTGCCGCATCTTCTTCCTCTTCCCTCTTGATGCAAATCGCACCGTTCCTGCTGGTGTTTGTCATCTTTTACTTTCTTCTCATTCGCCCACAGCAGAAGAAGCAAAAACTGCACCAAGCCATGATTAACGGACTCAAAAAAGGAGACCGTGTAGTCACCACTGCAGGAATTTACGGCACAATCCAAAAACTCCATGAAAATTCCATCACACTAGAAATTGCAGATAAAATTAAAATAGAGCAAGAACGTGCTTTAATCGCACGTGTCATTGTTGACGAAGCCAAAGACCAGTCTGAATCTGACAAAAAGTAAACTCCTTTCTTATCTCCAGCATTCGCACTTTCAATTATGGAATTACAATTCAAAGGAGTATTCATCTCTCTGATTATTGCAACGGCTCTTTACTTTGCATTCCCCTCTTACCAAGCCTATTTTCAAGCAAGCCAACCTGAATCTGTTGCTGGAAAAATCAATCTGGGATTAGACCTTCAGGGAGGCATGTATCTTGACCTTGGCGTTGATTTAGACAAGGCACTCAACGATCTTTTGCAAAACACTGCCAATGACTTGGAAGATGCTCTTTTACAACAAGGTGCAGGCTATCTTGGTTTGGACATTGAAGCCAATACAATCTACTTGGAGCTTGAAGCAAGCGAGCAAATAGATTTCACTGTGGCTCCTTATGATAGGATTTTGCAAAACTATGATTCTACACAAAATGACAATGTTGTTGAGTTCGCATTAACTTCAGAAAGAGAGGAACGTTTCCGTACTGAAACAGTAGACCAAACCTTAGAAGTCCTTCGCAACCGCATTGATGGGTTAGGTGTCAGTGAACCTTCTATTCAGAGGCAAGGAGAAAACAGCATCATCATTCAATTACCGGGAGTGACTGATCGGAGCCGTGCCATTGCCGCAATCGGTACGCAAGCCGTTCTGAAGTTTCACTTAGTGAGTGAGAATACAACAGACAGCTCGCGCAACCTTAATTCAACTATTGTCAGATATGAAGAGCAAATCAATCCCCAAACTGGCAGGGTCATTGGCAGAACCCCTATTGTTTTAAAACGGATTCCAGAAATGGGAGGTGAATTTGTGAATGATGCACAAGTCCTGTTTGACCACAACGACAACACTCCCTATGTTTCAATTCAATTCAATTCTGCGGGGTCTGATAAATTTGCCAAACTCACTCAACGTCACGTGGGTAGAAGGCTTGCCATCGTACTAGATGACAAAGTTCGTTCTTCCCCTGTCATTCGTGAAGCCATCACAGGAGGGCAAGCCTCAATTTCCGGGCTATTTACTATCAAAGAAGCTAGTGACCTTGCATTAGTTTTGCGTTCTGGTTCGCTTAAAGCACCAATCCAGATTAGAGAAGAGCAGACTGTGGGTGCAAGTCTTGGAGAAGACTCTGTACAAGATGGTTTGATGTCACTATTGTTGGGAGGTGGTCTGGTCATCGTGATGATGTTTGGCTACTACCGTTTGTCCGGGGTCTTTGCCAATGTGTCGTTGAGTCTGAACATCTTACTGATTCTCTCTATCTTGTCTGCGCTGGAAGCCACTTTAACACTGCCCGGCGTTGCTGGGATTGTCCTGACTATTGGCATGGCAGTTGACGCAAACGTCTTGATTTTTGAAAGAATACGCGAAGAACTCTCTAAAAAATCCCACCCAAGAGAAGCAGTGACAGAAGGATTCTCCAAAGCATTTAGTGCCATACTAGATGCCAACTTGACCACTCTTTTTAGTGCTTTGGTGTTGATGCAATTTGGGTCAGGTCCCATCAAAGGGTTCGCTGTTACTTTGGCAACTGGGATTCTTGTGAGCATGTTTACAGCAATCTTTGTCACTCGTTTCATGTTTGAGCTGGTCTATTTGAGAAGGCAACGTATCAAATCAATTAGTCTGGGAGTCAGGTGGATTTCCTCTAAAATTTTCATTGATTTTTTAAGTAAGCAAAAAATAGCACTGGTTTTTTCAGTGGTTGTGTTACTGGCAGGCGTGACCTCTATTATTGTCAAAGGTGGTTTGAAGTATGGAGTAGATTTTAGGGGAGGTGCCAACATTCAAATTCAATTTGCTAATCAACCAGATTTAGAGAAGCTCCGCCAGCAGTTGAGTGATGGCAACATAGGATCTTTTTCACTGCAAACATACGGAGAAGATGGAGGGCGTGAAGTTTTAATCTCTGTGCCTGTGGACAGTTCTTTGATTCAAGTGGGAAAAAGCGTAGGGTCTTCTGACCTTACAGTACAGTTGCAAGAGATTCTACCAAACACTGACTTTGAAATCAGACGGTTAGAAATGATTGGACCCCGTGTGGGAGAAGCTCTGAAAGAGTCCGCAGTCTATGCCATCTTGATTACACTTGCCATGATTTTAGTGTACATTTCTTTTCGTTTTCATTGGAATTTTGGCTTGAGTTCTATCATCACGCTTTCACATGACGTGCTGTTCATTTTGGCAATGTTTTCTTTTTTTGATTTTGAAATCTCTTTGTCCATTGTTGCTTCTGTCTTGACTGTGATTGGTTATTCTCTCAATGATACGATTGTCGTTTTTGACCGAATCCGTGAAAATTTGGGACGTTATCGGAACCGAACACTGCTGGAAACGATTAATCAAAGTCTCAATGAAACACTAGGCAGAACCATGTTGACGTCCGTTACAACACTTTTAGTCGTTTTAGCTTTGTTCTTTTTTGGTGGGGAAATCTTGCATCAGTTTTCTGCGGCTTTGCTTATCGGTGTTTTAGTTGGGACGTATTCTTCCATTTACATTGCAAGTCCTTTGCTTGTCTTGCAACAAAGGTTTTTTAAAACAACTTTTCACGCACCAGAGAAAGAGGAACAACCATGAGCCAAGTCCCTCTGATTGACCATGCTGTCATCATCGGCTTAGGGTTGATTGGAGGCTCCATTGCCCTTGAGTTAAAAGAACGGCAGTTGGCAAAGTTTGTCTTTGGTTATGACACATCAGAACAACACATCAGGCAGGCACTTCAAGCCAAAATTGTCCATGATGCAAAATCGCAATATGACAAGCATTTATCTGATGCTGACCTTGTTGTCTTAGCTGTTCCCCCACGCTCCCTTGAATCTGTGCTTGCCCAAATCGCTCCCTTTCTTTCTCCCCAAGTTGTTGTGACAGATACCTCCAGTATCAAAATGCCAATCTTACAGCTTTTCCAAAAAGAAGAGTATAGAAGTATTCGCTTTGTTGGAGGACATCCCATTTCTGGTGCAGAAAAATTTGGACCCCTTGCCGCAAAGCGTGACCTGTTTTGGAAAAAACGATTTGTGCTAACTCCAGATGCCACAACAGACACCGACGCCATGTTGCTTATTGAAGACATTTGGCGGAACTTTGGAGCATTGATTGAAAGAATGGAGCCTGAGAAGCATGACTTGTTGTTTGGATATGTCAGTCATCTACCTCATTTATTGGCATACAGCTCTATTGAACTGATTGGTACTCATGGAGGAGATGAATACCTACAACGGCTTGGTGCAGGTCTGCGAGATTTCTCAAGAATCGCTTCATCTGAACCCAGAATGTGGGCAGACATTTTTTTGAGCAATCCAGAGTTTTTAGGTGTGTTGCAAAACTTCCGTCAACTGATTGACAGTCTTGAAGAAGACATTAAAAATCAAGATTTTAACAAACTAATTGAACGATTTAGGCAGGCGAAGCAGTGGCGGGACCAATCTATTCTACAATCGGAAGAAAGCATTTTTTAAAATCCAAACTTCATCATTCTCATCACTTCTTCTCATTTCTTCATTTGATAGTCAGGACTCATTACCCAAAACGTCCTGTGATATAGTCTTCAGTTTCCTTTTTTTCAGGTTTGGTGAAGAGGAGGCTAGTCTGCCCAAATTCTACAAGATAACCTTGATAAAAAAAGGCGGTGTAATCTGAAATACGAGAGGCTTGCTGCATGTTGTGTGTGACAATGACAATCGTGTACTGACCTTTGAGTTGCAAAATGAGTTCTTCAATTCTGGAGGTAGAAATAGGGTCAAGCGCTGAGCAAGGTTCGTCCATTAAAATGACACTAGGGTTGACAGCCAATGCTCTGGCAATACAAAGCCTCTGCATCTGCCCACCTGAAAGACCCAATGCAGAAGAATGAAGTCTGTCTTTGACTTCGTTCCAAAGCGCAGCATTTTGCAGACTTTTTTCAGCCGTTTCGTCCAGCTTGCTCTTGTCCTTCACTCCCGCAATACGCAGACCATAAATGACATTTTCATAAATGCTTTTGGGAAATGGCGTATATTTTTGAAAAACCATGCCAATTTTACGGCGGAGTTGAATCACATTCAGCTTGGGATCATTGACCTCCAACCCATCTAGTTTGATACTTCCGTCAACCCTGACATTGTCAATCAAATCATTCATACGATTGATACACCTTAAAAAGGTGGACTTCCCACAACCTGAAGGACCAATCAATGCCGTCACCTGATCTTTGGGACAATTCAAATCAATTTTGAACAATGCTTGAGACTCTCCATAAAATAAATCCAAAGCTGATGTAGAAATGAGAGTTTGAAAGCCTGTGTTCTGGCTGTCTATTGGTGTTGTCATTCTCTTAAAAAATTGTGTTTTAAAATCTTAAAATGCTTTGAGAGTGTATCGTTTTTTCATAAAAGCTCGCAGATAGATTGCAGACCCACTCAAGAGCAAGACAATCAAAAGTAAAAGCAGAGTGGTTACAAAAACCATAGGCTTTGCCGCTTCAATATTAGGAGACTGGAATCCTACATCAAAGATATGAAAGCCCAAGTGCATAAACTTTCGTTCAAGATGAATATAAGGAAATTCAGAATCAATGGGAACAGATGGGGCTAATTTCACGACACCAGTAATCATCAAGGGTGCAACTTCTCCCGCAGCTCGGGACATGGCAAGAATGAATCCTGTCATAATGCCCGGTGAAGACATTGGAATAATGATACGCCACAAAGTCTGCCATTTGGTCGCTCCCAATGCAAGAGACGCCTCTTTGATTTCTTCAGGAACTGCACCGATTGCCTCCTCTGCTGCGACAATCACGACAGGCAAAGTCAACAAAGAAAGCGTTAAACTTGCCCAAAGCACTCCGCCAGATCCAAAGGTAGGAGTTGGTAAAAATTCAGGAAAAAAAGTGCGGTCAATCACCCCGCCAACACCATAGACAAAAAAACCCAGCCCAAACACTCCATAAACAATAGAAGGAATCCCCGCCAGATTATTCACTGCCAACCGAATCAACCTCACAGTCAAGCCACTTTTGGCATATTCTCTTAAATAGATTGCAGCAATCACTCCAAGTGGGAAAGCAAAAATACTCATCACCATGACCAGAGTGACTGTGCCAAAGATGGCAGGGTATAAGCCCCCTTCTGTGTTAGATTCACGGGGTGCATCTAACAAGAGTTCTCTCACCTTCACCAAATAATGCAACAGCTTGCCAAAGATACCAAGTTGGTTAGGATAGTATGCCCTGACAACATGGGTGATTGGCACGACAATTTGTTGACCACCTGCTGTTTCTAACTCAAGCTGATAATGTTCTGCACTTTCCAAAAGACTTGTTTGCTTTTTCACTAATTCTTGAAGTTTTTGCTTGAATGCTTTTTCTTCAGCATCTAACTTCTTCATTTCTGGAGTATTCTCTTTCCCCTGATAGATGAGTTTTTTTTGCTCACGTTTGATAAATCTGGAATTTGTGACTAAGTCTGTGATCTCTTCTTCTATCTCTTCTAAGCCGATGGAATGAAACTTCTCTTGAGCTTGTTGGAATTGCTGCCAAACACTTCCAGACAATGGATCTGGCGATTGAATCTTTTTAAGGAATCCGTGAAAATCACCATACTCGTAACGTTCAATCACAATCGCTTCTTTCGGATAGGACAACTCCAAAATGTCATCACGATTCACCCAACGAAAATCTATTCCATAAAGTTCACGATTTCCAACTTTCATGTTGACTTGAATGTTTCCAGTGTCAACATTCGTATCTTCTGCAAGAATTTTTGCAAGCACAGGCTGGACGTCTTGCATCTTCACCAAAGCCAGATCATCTACCCAAAACGTGCTTCCTCCTCTTATAAAAATAATTCCAATGACTGTGATAGTTGCAAATAAAATCAACGTCAAGGCACAGGCACTGACCCAGACCCAACGTTCTCCTGCGTTTGTCATTTTGTTTAGTTTAATTTAATAAAAATTAAGTTGTTTTGTTCTGAGTGAAGTCCATGATTGCAAAGTTTGGATTACTTCATCGTTCCGTAACGTTTGCTAAAATGCTGCCTGACAGCATCGGCAATGGTGTTGAGAACAAACGTGATGAGAAATAAGAGAATTGCAGAAAGAAACAAGGAGCGATACAAGGTGCTGTCCACAGGGGCTTCAGGTAATTCAACAGCAATGTTTGCAGAAAACGTTCGCATTCCAGTAAAGATGCTCCAACTGGTCACAGGCGTGTTCCCTGTTGTCATCAAAACCACCATCGTTTCACCAATGGCACGTCCCAGACCGATGATGATGCTGGCAAACACTCCTGAAATTGCTGCAGGAAATGTAATCTTTGCTGCTGTTTGCCAACGACTGGCACCCAGTGCATACGATGCCGCTTTCAAACTGGTTGGCACATTAGAAAGTGCATCTTCTGAAATGGTGAAGATAATAGGAATTGTCATAAATCCGAGTGCAAAGCCTGCAATGATACTATTGCGTTGGCTGTAAGGAGTCTTCCATTCTGCAAACAACCACTCCTTAAAATTGCCACCAAACAGCAGTAATTCTACTGATGGCGCAAGCAAATTTGCCAGATAA
This sequence comes from bacterium, assembly GCA_965233585.1. Classification (GTDB taxonomy): domain Bacteria; phylum SAR324; class SAR324; order SAR324; family NAC60-12; genus CBDDTI01. The sequence continues at coordinate 35,626 of CBDDTI010000747.1, read as the reverse complement.
AAACAAATCAATAGCACGGGAAGCAGTAAGACAAACTCCCAACCGCCTTCTAGTTTCGTCAGTGAATGATATTGGCAACTCAGTTTTTCCCAGCAGATTAGAAAAAGCCAAATTCCAATGACTGACAACAACGTGCCAACGACAGCACCAATCAAAAATGACTCCAAAAGGGGGGCAAGCCAAAGCGCAGCAAGAAGCCCCACAATCACAGAAGGCATCGCCGCCATGATCTCTACAACAGGTTTGACCACATTACGTAAAGCAGGTTTGGCAAACTGACTGATATAAATGGCACCAAAGACAGCAATGGGTGCGGCGAGAATAATTGCATAAAATGCTCCTTTGAGAGTCCCAAGCAGTAATGGAATAAAGCTGAGCTTCGGCTCAAAATCATCACTTGCCGCTGAAGATTGCCAAATATATTCTGGTTCAGAATAGCCTTCATACCAAATCTGACCAAACAATGCCTTCCAGCTGATTTCAGGGTGGGGGTTGTCCAATTCCCAGATTTGCAGAACCTGACCTTTTGAAAACGAAACTCCGCCATTGCCTCTGTTGGAAGGAATAAAAAAATCAAAATTGCTACCAAACTGAATCACTTCTTGTTCTGTGGTGAGATGAAAAAGATGAATGCGACCTTGAGTATCTTTGACAAAAATAGACTTGTTATTTGGGGCAGGAATCAGCTGTTGAACACTGGTTTCCAAGCGAGGGAGTTGATGAATTTGAACCCACTGCCTACCTTGATCGTTGGTAAAGTTGCTATAAACTTGAGATGTGCCATCTTGACGGGACACCACCAATGAGATCCCACCTATTGCAAATTCCATGGCGCTGATGGCACTTTGGGAGTCTGTTGAAACTTCTCCCAAAAACTCTGCTGTTTGTATATCTGAAAGACTCCAATGAAACATCTGACCTGATTTTGTGCCTACAAAAAGTGAATCCCCTCCTTGCCCAAGAGCAAGTGCTGTCACCTCCTTCCCTGACACCTGATTTAAACTGATTTGCACTTCTTCAATCGTTCGTTCTCCAAAAAAATCTTCTGTCTCTGTTTGTACCATCACTTGTATTTGATTTTGCGAATTGACAGAAACAGCAATTTTTTTCAATTCTTCTTCTCCAAAAATCCCAGAACCCACAACTTTTGCATCTGAGGTCAGTGAAAATTTCCCCAATCTTTCTACTTTCAAAGTCATCATGCGACCTTTTTCTGTAAATTGAGGCTGAAACCTGATTTGCTCAAGGGTCAAAGTTCCATCATTCCAGAGAACCTGATAAACACTTTGGGATAAGAGTTTGGCTGACAGAATGGTCAAATTTTCTTGGGGAGGTGTGAGTTGATATTGGTTTTGCTGTTCCTTCTCAAACAGAATCAAAGAGCCGTTATCTTGCAAAAGAAAGCTGTTTTCTAAATAATCTCCAACACCTACTCCAACAATTTTTTTAGAGGTTTTGATTTGTTTTTCAAAACTTTGTTCTATTGAGGCAGGCAAAAACAAAGGTAACGCAACTTGAAACGAAAGGGCAAAAATTCCAACAACACTCAAAATGACCAACCAACCTGTCAAAGTAATCAGCCATGAAGTCACACGATCAATTTGTTCAACAGAAAACATAAAAAATCCGCTTGAAAATGAAAATGAGTCTTAACAATCAGTATTCACTTGATGAACTTTATTTTTGGGCAATGAGCAGGATATTTTTCCCAATGGGAGGTGTGATCAAATTTTCTAATCTCTTAACGATCGGAATGGCTATTTTGTCATACAAATTAACTTTCGTAGCACTCTGCTTTGACCTCATTAAAACAAAAACAATGTACCAAGGTAAAATCCCCAGTATGTCAAAATATTTTGCAATTTTGATGCGAAAACCTGTCTGTTCTACTAGTCTGACCAATGGCTTTAAATGATACCTTCTGAAATGCCCAATCTCTTGATCCAAGTCGCTATACAAAAAAGAGAGTGCAGGCACAAAAATCACAACATGCCCCCTCTGTTTTAAGGCACTATGAATGTATGACAACTCTTGTTCATCATCTTCAATATGTTCCAACACATTCACATAAACCATGGAGTCAAATGCACAACTGAAGTCTTGATGTTTTTGCTCAAAAGTAGAATGAATCGTTTCAACTTGCGAATGATGCTCAAAATATTTTTGCAACAAGGGGAACATTTGATTTGACGGCTCCAAAGCTGTCAAGTGTTCTACATTTTGCACCAGAATTTGGGAAAAATTTCCACAACCTGCTCCCACTTCACAAAGCTTCTTCCCAAGATACGGCTGGATTTGCTCAAAAATCCAATAGTGATAATTGACAGAAAAGGTCATCGCCTCCAAATCTCTGCCAGCATAATTGAGAGGGTCAGTGATTTTCATGAAGAAACAATCATCAAATTGCTATGATTTTTGTAAGTTAAGTGCCAAGAGTATCATGAATTTTTTGAGACGTTTTCATGTCTTCAAAAATAGATTTTTAGTCTAAATAAAGAGTTTCAGGAGCAATATCAGCTCCGTTTTCCCAAGAGATTGTCCAACCATCTACAAAAAATTTTTTAAAATATTCCAACTTTCTTACTGGCTCAAATATCTCTCCTTTGAGCCACTTTTCGCAGTCAACTACTTTTTCTACACCATTAGAAAAAACAATTTTTAATTGATAATTTTGTAAATATTCAGCGTCAACGACTTGGGGCATATATTCCATAAGTATTCTTTATAAAAATTAGTTTAAAGGAGCAATTTTATTGATAGGCTGACCACGCGTTGCTTTTTCCCAGTTTTCTACTAACTCTTTTTGATGTAAACCAGCCCATTCCTTGATTAATCTTTGAGCATTTTTTGAACTTAAATGACCCTTAATCATATTTCCACTGAAATCAAAGACGCCACTTTGACCTTGATAAATGGCGTGAAAATGAGGGGGGTTATGATCGTTGTGAAACATTCTGATAATAATCCCAAAGAACATAGAAACATAAGGCATAACAATCAAGATTCAAATAGGATATGTCTTTGACTAACTCAAATGAGTCTGGTTCACTGTGTTCCTTCGTCATTCTCGTTGGGAACAACTGCAAAATCTATGACGCAGTCATCTTTATCAATGTCAATCAGTTTCACTCCTTGCGTAACCCTGCCAATCACACTAATTTGAGAGGCACTGATGCGAATCAACTTCCCACTTTTGGTCATTAGCAAAATTTCTGTGTCTTGTGCAACTTCTGAAGCCCCGACCACTTTGCCAGTGCGTGCAGTAGATTTGAGAATCATCAACCCTTTGCCTCCTCTTTTTTGCAAAGTAAAATTTTCAAGATTCGTCCGTTTGCCTGCCCCCCTTTCTGTAACTGTCAGAATGGTCCCTGACTGTGTCAAAGCACTCATGCTCAAAACACGGTCATCTTCCCTTAATCTAATTCCCATCACCCCGCGTGATGCCCTTCCTATCGGACGCAAGTTGTCTTCAGGGAAGCGAATGCCCAACCCATTTCTTGTAGAAAGAAAAATCTCTTGCGAGCCATCAGTCAGTTGAGCAGAAATCATCGTGTCATTTTCATCAAGATTGATAGCACGCAACCCTTTGTTACGAATGTTTTTAAAGGCAACCAATGCTGTCTTTTTACAAATGCCCAATGCTGTTCCCAACACAATGTACTTGTTTTCTTCAAAGGCTGAGATGTTCAAGTAAGTGCAAATCTTTTCCTCAGCTTCCAGTTGCAACAAATTGACAATCGCTTTTCCACGACTATTGGGACCTGAAGGTGGAATCTCATAAACTTTAATGGCAAAAACCCTTCCAAGAGTTGTAAAACTCAACAACACATCATGGGTAGAGGCAACAAACATCTTTTCCACAAAATCTTCTTCTTTGGTTGCCATTCCAATACGTCCCTTGCCCCCGCGGGACTGAACACGATACTCATTGACAGGACTCCTTTTGATGTAACCACTGCGTGAAATGGTCACGACCACATCTTCACAAGTAATCAGCTCCTCAATAGAAATGTCACTGCTTTGCATTGAAATCTCAGAACGTCTGGAGTCATTTGGAACATATTTTGAGATAATTTGCAAAGACTCTTCACGAATGATAGCAAACACCTTGTCATCATCGGCAAGAATAGAGCGATATTCTTCAATCGCTTGCTGTGTGCTGGCTAAGTCATCAGCAATTTTTTGACGCTCCAATCCTGTCAGTCGTTGTAGGCGCATCTCTAAAATCGCTTGCGACTGCTTTTGTGAAAGGTCAAATTTGTCCTTCAACGTTTCCTTTGCTTCCTCTTGATTGGCAGAGGATTTAATCAGGTCTATCACTTCTTGCAAATGCTCCAATGCTTTGGAAAGTCCAAGCAAGATATGAGCATGAGCCTCTGCTTTTTGTAAATCATAGCGGATGCGTCTGGTGGTGGTTTCAAAGCGATGTGCCAAGAAGTGTTTGAACACTTGAATCAGTGGTAAGATTTTGGGCTGACGGTCTACAATCGCCAGCATAATGACACCGAACGAAGATTGCATCGCCGTCTGTTTGTAAAGATTGCTCAACACTACTTGCGGGTTCTCTCCACGTTTCACTTGAATAAAAATTCGCATGCCTTTTCGGTCAGACTCATCTCTTAAATCTGAGATTCCCTCCAGTTTTTTATCTCGTGCAAGGTCTGCAATTTTTTCCAGCAAAGCCGCTTTATTCACCATGTAAGGAAGTTCTGTCACAATGATGGCAGAACGTTCTTTTTCTGTTTCAATATGACTCTTTGCCCGAATTTTAATGATTCCACGCCCTGTGGAGTAGGCACTGTAAATTCCACTAGTTCCCATGATAGTCCCACCTGTTGGAAAGTCAGGTCCCGGCATCAGCTTCATCATCTCCAAGAGGTCTGGTGCTTGTCGGTTGTCTATGTAATAAAGGAAGGCATTCATCACCTCACCTAAATTATGAGGGGGGATATTTGATGCCATGCCCACTGCAATTCCGATTGATCCATTCAAAAGCAGTGTTGGGATTTTGGAAGGCAACACAGTTGGCTCTTGCTTAGAGTTGTCATAGTTTGGCATGAAGTCCACTGTGTTTTTATTCAGGTCTGCCAGCAACTCCCCTGTGATTTGCTTCATGCGGACTTCTGTGTAACGCATGGCAGCTGCAGAATCCCCATCTACTGACCCAAAATTGCCTTGACCATCTACCAACTGGTAACGTGTGGCAAAGCTTTGGGTGAGTCTAACCATTGCATCATAGATCGCCGCTTCTCCGTGAGGGTGATACTTCCCAATGACGTCACCTACCACTGTGGCAGATTTACGGTAAGGCTTGTTGTAGTCATTACCTTGTTCGTTCATGGAAAACAGGATTCTGCGATGCACAGGCTTCAAGCCATCACGGACATCAGGCAACGCCCGTCCTGCAATCACACTCATCGCGTATTCCATGTAGGAATCACGCATCTCCTCAGAAATATCTATGTCAATGATTTGTTCAGTCATACTAAAAAGATACAGAAATTGCCAGCCTATTTGTCAAACACAGGCAACAACTCTTTGAATGTTAAGAATTAAATTTAAAATGATGGGGTGAGAGTTTGAAGATGATCTACTGCATGCAAAGGGGGATTGTCTCCTGACATGAAGGGTTTTAACACATCATAGACCAGCCTTTGCTTTTCTAAAAGACGTTTGCCTTCAAAGACGGGTGATGTGACAGAAATGGCAGCATGAGAACCACGCAACTCAATGTCTGCAACAGACTGGGGAATCGCTTCTTCAATCGCCTGTTTAATGGCTTGGGAAAGTTCAAATTCCATAAAATTACAAACTCAGTGTCCAAGGCGCAGGGGGCTGGTCTTTTTGCGAAGATTCAAATAAAAATGAGGTCTTGCAACCACATGACTTATTCGCTGAAGGGTTGTTGAACTTTAAACCCCTATCACTCAAACTGAAGCTCCAATCTATCTCTGTCCCGTTGATGTAGATGTGGCTTTTTTTGTCAACCAGAATCTCAAACCCTTGCGATTCAAATTCCAAATCAAACTTTCTTCGTTGTGTGTCAAATTCAAAAGTGTATGTAAACCCAGAGCAACCCCCGCCTTTGACACCCACCCTAATCTTTGCCTCACCTTTGGGAACGTTCTGTTGGTCTAAAATTTTTTGAATCTGCTGAGCCGCTTGTTCTGTTAAAGAAATCATAAGTTTTCCCTTAAAATGATTTTTTCTCTCCCATTCGGTTTAATGAGGTGCTTCGCTGACAGCATTACGATTCCATTCAGGAATCTCAACCACCACATCACTTGACCCATTGGGAACAACTTGGCAAGCCAGACGTGATTTAGAGCAAAGCCCCGGTGCCATGTCTAGCATGTCTTCCTCATCTTCTGTGGCTTCATTACAGGTTTCCAATCCTTCATGCACAATGACATGACAAGTAGAACAGGCACAAAGACCTCCGCAAGCATGGTCTACTTCTATTCCTTCCTTTTCTAAAATATCCAACACCGACCCATGCAATCCTATCCCGTTTTCATCTAAATCTTCAGGATTGACAGAGATGACCTGCTCACAGCCATCACCTTTGACAGTGAGGCGGTAAGATTTTTGGGGAGGTTGGACGTCAACACTTGTCAGATACGGATTTTCTCCAGACATCACCTTCTCTTAATTATTGGGGTTGTTCAATCACAAAAAATGTCAAAGCCAATAGTGTAGCTTGCCAGACGCCCCTTGTCCAGTTGTTTTATTAGTTCCCTAATCCCAGTCGTTGTCAACATCTGAAAAAATTTTTTCTCTCTTCCCCTTTCTCACTTTCTGCTTTGTCTTTTTTTAGCTTTCAAAACTTTCTTCAAATTTTTTCGTTCTGATTCTTTTTCGCTTAACTTTTTGATTTTTATAATTCTTTTTTTGAAAAATTTACACTTTCCAGACAAGGCTTAAGCCATTTTTTTAACTTTTTAAAACGTTGAGGCTTGTTTTTTTTTTTTGTACGTGCATAATCTCTTTCCTGTCTAAGTTTTGTCTGGACACTCATCTTTGAATGACTGGTTTTTCATTGTCTTGCTTAGCTCAAAACTCAAGGTCAATTTGAGATGATGAAAGCAGTTTATTTTTTAAAGTCATTTTTCAAGGAAAGTGTTTGAGGTAAAACTTTTTTCGTTTGGAACTTGTTCAAAGCAGATGGCTATGGGCAGGTTTTTTTAATTTTTCATTAAATTTAAGGAGAAAATAATGAACATGCTTAAAAAATTTGCATACATTGCGGCTTTCGGTTTGACGTCAGCGATGGTGCTGTCATGTGCTAATAACAACGATAGTAGCACTTCCGAAAAGAAGGAAGCTGTCGCTGGAGATCAACCTGCAGAAGCAGAAGCGAAAGTGGGATACTTCGTGGATAGTGCTGTGGCAGGTGTGGATTATAAGTCTGCTAGCAAGTCTGGCACGACTGACAAAGAAGGAAAGTTTAAATACTTTTCAGGCAAAGACGTGGCGTTCTCGCTCGGTGGAGTGGAGATTGCCAAATTCCAAGTCCCTGCTGAAACAGAATTAGGCAAGGCTGGGGCAGACAAAATCCTCAGCCCTGCTGACATCTTTGTAGAAGATGGTGAACAAATCACTGATGCTGTAGAAAACTTTGCACGCTTTGTTCAAACCCTTGATGCAGACGGAGACCCCTCCAACGGAATCAATTTGGAACATGTCAAAGACGCCCCTGCTGAAATCAATAAGATTGACTTCAATGTTGATCCAGATGAATTTGCCCAAAACGAAGAAGTCACTCGGGTTGTCGTCAAAGCTGCACTTCAAACGGACAATCCTAAAAAGAATAAGCGATTGATTACTGCTAAAGAGAGCCGAACGCATCTGTTCAGCACCATCGTTGCTAACAAGCATGCTGTTGCTGCAGAACAATTCAAAGGGTTTACGTTGTCTTCTACCGTAGATGTACAAGGGTTCACCTTGGCTGCAACTTACGTCCCAGCCAACAATGGTTGTTTCACGATTGAAGACACAGCTAATGCCAAAGGGAAGTTCGCCACAGCCTCCAAGCTTGCTGTTGGGAAGTGTTCTACGTTAGTGACAGCCACTTATACCAACGCTGCCATTGATTCAATTAAAAAAACTTATCCAATCACTCTGTCTATCAAACCAGCAAAATCTGTGGAGCCTAATGCAGACGTGACTGCAAAAGCCACTGCACCTAAATCAGTCGCAGTCGCAAATGGTGTCATCACGATTACAAATGCTGACAAACCAAAACCTACTGGAGCAGATGCACCCGGCTATTATGAGTGCCAGCTTGAAGGTGGAGAGTCTTGGTTTGACTGCCAAAGCAATGATGTTGTCAAAGACCTCGCAGAAATTAAAGACAAAGAACTCAGTGTCCGCACCAAAGCCACCAAAGCTTATTTGGCGTCTGATGCAGCCAAAAGTGCCAAAATCACTGTTGCCAAGCAGGCACTTCCCAAAATGGACAAACCTAATGCCATTGCTGACGATAACATTGACAAAGTGGCAAGAGAACTTTCATTCTCCATGGTAACAGGTGCAAAGTATGAATGTACCAAAGCAGGCTCAAGTGCGACTGCTGACAAAATTGAAGATTGTACAGCACCTTATAATTTTGGTGATGCTCAAGTGCAAGCCAACCAACTTGGCGTCCGTGTCAAAGCCTCTGAAGGCAAATACCTAGCTTCTGACTGGGTTGTTTATGCAAAACAGATTGACAAAAAAGAAACCAAAGTGACAGAAGACGACGGTTACACTGCACCTTCTAAAATCAGTGTGGGAGACGATGGAAAAATCACTTTTGATGGTCAAAAATCAGGCTACACTTATGAATATTCAACCGATGGTGGTCTCACTTGGAAAACATACACCAAGGACAGTTCAAGCCACGATGACTACATTGCTGCAGGAAACCTTTGTCTCAAAGTCAGTTCAAGCGGAAAAATCTCTGACATCCAATGTTCCAACACAGCTCACAAAGGAGCGAAAGTAGCAGATGCTACCAAAGCTGAAAGCGTCACTGTCACTTCAACAGGTCTCACCATCAGCACAGCCGACATCTTAGCCTCAGCAAAAACTGCAACAGGTATGTCTGCACTAGTGAATCCAACAGTCTCAAAAGTTGAGAAAAATTCAACTCCAGGAACAGGCGACGATGGCTATTTAGTCGCTAGCAGTGCCATCACTTTTGACCACGCCAAGCTCACAGACGCAAACACTGCCATCGTGGACGTCACTCTTTCAAGTAAGAAACACAGAGACTCCAAAGTCACCATCACTTACACCATTAAGGTTGTTGCCGCAGGCGACCCTGTCATTGAAAGTGCCACTTACGATGCCTCTACTGGCAAGTTAGTCATCACAGGGCAAGATTTGGCAACCGCAACAGATGGCTGGGACATCACTAAGCTAAAAGTTCAAGGGAAGGGTTCTGATGTGACCCTAGCTGCTGGTTCTGGTGATAATACAACTACCATTGGTGCTGATAGTGCGACCAAAGCCACTGTGACTTTTAAAGGCACTGCCAAAACAGCGATTGATGCCGTTTTAGATACAAATGGAACCAAGTCTTCAGATGATACAACTTACAACCTAGCAGCCGCTGCAGGATTCATCGAAGCCAAAACAGCTGTGGCTGATGCAACAGACAATGCTATCACTGTCTCTGGTGTCAAAGACACAACCAAACCCACTGCAGAACTTGCAGACGTGAGCCCAAGATTTTCAGGCAATGGACGAAAAGTTGTGGTGGAATTTAGTGAAGTGATAGACACCTCAATCACCGAAGTCAGCAATTTGATTGCAGAGTTAAGCGTAGATGGCACAGCAGGGAGTTCTGCAGGCACAAAACTGACTGCCAAAAAAATCGCTTGGAGTGCAAAAAATGACCAAACTCAACTGACCATCACTTTGCCTAACCAAACTGCTTTAGTGGCAGGCAAGTATGTCTTCGTCAAGTTCCAAGCAAACGTCATCAAAGACAAAGCGGCTACTCCAAACAAAATGGCAAGCCAAATCGTCTCCAAAAAAATCGCAACTGCTGGCGGGCAAGCTCCTGCTTCAGACACGACTGCTCCCAAAGCAGACTCTTCTAATCCTGTTGTCTTTGCAGATAACGACTCTGACAGTGCTTATAATGCTGATGACACGATTACACTGAAATTTGATGAGCCAGTAGTTTTAGATGGTTGGAGCAGTTCTAACAAAGCAGCCTCAACTTTCTTTGCCATTGCTCAAGGTTCTGCAGCAAGTGGAACGCCCAATTTAGGTGCTTCTACCATTGATAGCAAAACAGGAAGTGGAGCAGCTGATGATGAGTGGGTCATAACTTTAGTGAATAGTGGAGGTCTTGCAGACATTAAAGCAGGCAATACTTTGACTCCTAAATCAGGTAAGGTCAAAGATGCTGCAGGCAATGCTGCGAATCATACTGGCAATGATGCTAAGTTTACTTTGCCAGCTTCAGACAAGACTGCTCCCAAAGCAGACTCTTCTAATCCTGTTGTCTTTACAGATACAAACACTGACAGTGCTTATAATGCTAATGACACGATTACACTGAAATTTGATGAGACAGTAGCTTTAGATGGTTGGAGCAGTTCTAACAAAACAGCATCAACTTTCTTTGCCATTGTTAAAGGCACTGCTGCGAGTGGAACACCCAATTTAGGAAATTCTACGATTGACAGCAAAACAGGAAGTGGAGCAGCTGATGATGAGTGGGTCATAACTTTAGTGTCTGGTGGAAGTTTGGCAGATATAAAAGCAGGCAATGCTTTGACTCCTAAACAAAACAAGGTCAAAGATGTTGCAGGCAATGCTGCGAGTCATACTGGAACTGATGCCAAGTTCACTCTGCCAAATCCAGACAGTACTGCACCAGCAAGTCCAGCCATCAAAGTTGGTTCTCAAACAGGGACAGCTTTGATTAAGGCTGCTGGTGATAATTTTACCATCACAGGAACAGATACAGTTGGAGTAACGGCTTACTATGCTATTTCAGTTGCCACAGGAGGGACTAAACCGCCTGCGCCAGCAAAAGATGCAAGTAAATCTAGTGGCAATAGCGGTTGGGTTTCAGTCACTTCAGCAACAAACTTGAATAAAACTGATGTTGATCTTTCAGGTCATACAGGCTTACTTCCAAGTGCTGGAGCTAGCAAAGATTTGTATTTGTTCCTCAAAGATGCAGCAGGTAATGTTTCAGTTGCTAGTTCTAAATTAGCAGTCACTTTCGATAACACTAAACCTGTCATCTCCTCTATTGCTATAGCTGGCAAGACTTCTGCTAATACAGCTTATAAAATTGAGGTTGGTGATAAGATAACAATCACTTTCCCTGAAGCTATAGATGTTGACTTTGATGGCGATGTAGGCGGTACGGCAGAAGCTGATTATTACATTACCTATACTCAAACTTCTGGCTTATTTACTATCTATCATGGAACATCAGCAACAAATGGTAATGAAATAGCAACTTTTAAAGGTGCTACTGGATACTCTGATGCAAACGAATCATTTACAGTTACTGCTGGTTCTTTTAATTCTGACAAGAAAATCTTAACCTTACCTATTGCTAGCGTTGTTGGTGGTGGTGTTGGGACACTAGCAACACTTAGTGGTTCTGATACTTTCTCTGCTGCTAAAATTAAGTCTGGGGTTTATGATTCAGCAGGTAATCAAGCAACAGATGATGCTGCAGCAACAAATTCTACGCCTAACGGAAATTTCTAGTCTGTTCCCAAAAAGTCAAGGATAGCCTTGCTGTCCTTTTCTCTTGTCTCTTTTCCCTGCTCATTCTTTTTTAAGGAGTGAGTAGGCGTTTTTTCCTTACCTATTTTTAGTTTTAGGTGATCCTCTCTGCTGACTCATTCTTTTTTTTCTGAAAGAGTGAGTCAGCTCTTTCCTTCCTTCCTTCTTTCTTTTTCTGTCCCTTTTCTGTTTTCAATTCGTTTTTTGGTTTTTTTGTTCTGGATTGTTTCAAATGCAATTTGAGAATGTCTTTTTATTGATTTTTGAGTTATTGTATTTTGTGTTGGATGTGAGGATTCTAGTTATTTAGATTCTCTCTTAACCCGATCTTATTCAAATCTAACTTTTAAAGGTGTTTGAAAATGGACAGATTAGACCGCATAGAAAAGATTTTAGAAGACAATGCCAAAGCACAAGCAGAACGGGACGCAGATTTTGAAAGATGGAAGAAAGAACGTGAAAAGCGGGAGGCAAAGATGGATGAGGTGATGTCTAATCTAGCCAAGCAACTAGGCAGTTACACAGACATTGAAAGTCAGAAGTATGAGAAACGTTATGCAGAAAGTCTTGCTAAAATGGAGACTGTAGATGGGGTTCACTATGACCATGTAGAAAAAGGAGTGTGGATTATTGACAAGAATTTAGGTCAAACAGAATGTGACATCATCATGCGCAATGACATCCAGCTATTTTTGATAGAAGTGAAGCACAATCCGAAGATGAAAACCTTTGACCAGCTTTTCAAGCAGCGGGATTTTTTAGAGCAGATTTATCCCAGATACAAAGGCAACATTCGTCTTGGCATTGCAGCAGAAGTGATTCATCCGAGAGTGTTAGAAAAAGCAAGGTCTTTAGGGATTTACATTTTAGAAGAAGAATCAGGGCAACTCCGCATCACTTCCCCAAACCAGAGTTTAGACTAATCCTTCCCTCTGCTCATTTTTTGTTACTTTCTTTTTTAGTTTTCAATTCGTTCTTTGATGTTCTTTGAAAAGAGTGAGCAGACTTTTTCCTTCCTCATTTTTAGTTTTAGTTTATCCTCTCTGCTGACTCATTCTTTTTTTCTGAAAGAGTGAGTCAGCTCTTTCCTTTCTTCCTTCTTCCTTTTTCTGTCCTTTCTAGTTTTCAATCAGTTTTTTGATTGTTTTTTCAGAAGTGAGCAGGTTTTTTCCTTTCTTTGTTTTTCTGTCCTTTCTAGTTTTCAATCAGTTTTTTGATTGTTTTTTCAGAAGTGAGCAGGTTTTTTGCTTTCTTGCTCTTGTTTGTGAAGTCTTGAGGTCTTGGTGTGTCTTCTTTTTCTAAGAAGCCTCTGTTAGACTAGAGTTTTTTGATTGTTGTGCATTCATTGTCAAGGAGTGGTGATGTCAGAACGTTTAGATAGAATAGAAAGAATCTTGGAAGAAAGTGCCAAAGCACAAATCCAACGAGACGCAGAGTTTGCAGCGTGGAAAAAAGAGCTAGAAGCAGAACGTGAAAAACGAGAAGCTGAAGCACAAGCTAAAGCACAAACAGAACGTGAGAAATGGGAAGCAGAGCGTGAAAAGCGAGATGCCGAGCGTGAAAAACGAGAAGCTGAAGCACAAGCCAAACGAGATGCCGAGCGTGAAAAGCGAGATGCCGAGCGTGAAAAGCGAGAAGCTGAAGCACAAGCCAAACGAGATGCCGATTTTGAAAGATGGAAGAAAGAACGTAAAGAACGAGAGGCAAAGCTGGATGAGGTGATGTCTAATTTAGCCAAACAGATAGGCAATTACACAGACATTGAAAGTCAGAAGTATGAAAAACGTTATGCAGAAAGTCTAACCAGAATGGAGACAGTAGATGGGATTCATTATGACAATGTAGAAGAGGGAATGTGTATTGCGAACAAGGATTTAGGTCAGGTGGAGTGCGACATCATCATGCGTAATGACACGCAGCTGTTTTTGATAGAGGTGAAGCACCATCCGAAGATGAAAACCTTTAATCAGCTTTTCAAGCAGCGGGATTTTTTAGAGCAGGCTTATCCCAGATATAAAGGCAACATTCGTCTTGGCATTGCTGCAGAAGTGATTCAACCCAAAGTGCTAGAAAAAGCAAGGTCTTTAGGAATTTACATTTTAGAAGAAGAATCGGGAGAACTCCGCATCACTTCCCCTAACCAGAGTTTAAGTTAACCCTTTCCTCTCTCCATTCTCATTTTTTGTGACTTTCTTGTTCGTTTTCAATTCGTTTTTTGGTGTTCTTTTGTTTTGGATTGTTTCAAATCCTAATTAAGAATGTCTTTTTGTTGATTTTTGAGTTATCGTATTTTGTGTTGGATGTGAGGATTCTAGCAACTTGGATTCTCTCTTAAACCTACTCTTATCCAAAACTAACTTTTGAGGTGATTGAAAATGGACAGATTAGACCGCATAGAAAAGATTTTAGAAGACAATGCGAAGGCACAAGCCGAGCGTGAAAAACGAGAAGCAGAAGCACAAGCTAAACGAGATGCAGACTTTGCTAAGTGGCAGGCAAAAGAAGCAGAAGCGCAAGCCAAACGAGATGCAGACTTTGAAAGATGGAAGAAAGAACGTGAAAAGCGGGAAGCAAAGCTGGATGAGGTGATGTCTAATCTAGCCAAGCAACTAGGCAGTTACACAGACATTGAAAGTCAGAAGTATGAGAAACGTTATGCAGAAAGTCTAACCAGAATGGAGACAGTAGATGGGATTCATTATGACAATGTAGAAGAGGGAATGTGTATTGCGAACAAGGATTTAGGTCAGGTGGAGTGCGACATCATCATGCGTAATGACACGCAGCTGTTTTTGATAGAGGTGAAGCACCATCCGAAGATGAAAACTTTTAATCAGCTTTTCAAGCAGCGGGATTTTTTAGAGCAGGCTTATCCCAGATACAAAGGCAACATTCGTCTTGGCATTGCCGCAGAAGTGATTCAACCCAAAGTGTTAGAAAAAGCAAAGTCTTTAGGGATTTACATTTTAGAAGAAGAATCGGGAGAACTCCGCATCACTTCCCCTAACCAGAGCTTAGACTAATCCTTCCCTCTGCTCATTTTTCGTTACTTTCTTTTTTAGTTTTCAATTCGTTCTTTGATGTTCTTTGAAAAGAGTGAGCAGACTTTTTCCTTCCTCATTTTTAGTTTTAGGTTAGCCTCTCTGCTGACTCATTCTTTTTTTTCTGAAAGAGCGAGTCAGCTCTTTCCTTCCTTCTTTCTTTTTCTGTCCCTTTCCTGTTTTCAATTTTCTTTGCAAGATTTTCTTTTCAAGAGCGAGTCAGCTCTTTCCTTCCTTCCTTCTTTCTTTTTCTGTTCTTTCTAGTCTGTCAATTCATTTTTTGATTCATTCTTTAGTTTTCTTCTGTTTTTTGATTATTTCAAATGCAATTTGAGAATGTCTTTTTTTGTAATTTGTTTTATAGTTATTTTTGACGTTTTGAGGATTCTAGTTATTTAGATTCTCTCTTAACCCGATCTTATTCAAATCTAACTTTTAAAGGTGTTTGAAAATGGACAGATTAGACCGCATAGAAAAGATTTTAGAAGACAGCATCAAAGCCCAAGCAGAGCGTGAAAAGCAAGAAGCAGAATTGCAAGCCAGACGTGATGCAGATTTTGAAAGATGGAAGCAAGAACGTAAAGAACGGGAGGCAAAGATGGATCAGGTGTTGTCTGATTTAGCCAAACAAATAGGACGTTACACAGACGTTGAAAGCGAGAAGTATGAAAAACGTTATGCAGAAAGTCTTTCTAATATGGAGATGGTAGATGGCATTCATTATGACCATGTAGAAAAAGGAATGCAGATTATGAAGGAAGGTGTTATTCAGACAGAATGCGACATCATCATGCGTAATGACACCCAGTTGTTTTTGATAGAAGTGAAGCACCATCCGAAGATGAAAACCTTTGACCAGCTTTTCAAGCAGCGGGATTTTTTAGAACAGGCTTATCCCAGATACAAAGGCAACATTCGTCTGGGCATTGCTGCAGAAGTGATTCAACCCAAAGTGTTAGAAAAAGCGAAGTCTTTAGGGATTTACATCTTAGAAGAAGAATCAGGACAACTCCGCATCACTTCCCCAAACCAGAGTTTAAGTTAACTTTGTCTTCGCTGCTCATTTTTCGTTACTTTCTTTTTTAGTTTTCAATTCGTTCTTTGATGTTCTTTGAAAAGAGTGAGCAGACTTTTTCCTTCCTCATTTTTAGTTTTAGGTTAGCCTCTCTGCTGACTCATTCTTTTTTTGGTATTGTTAAACTATAAGTGATATGCGATATTAAGTTCATTTAATTGAATTGATAGTCATGGTGTAGCAATGAAGTTGTGTCCTAGATGTGAAAGTGAGAAGACGGTTAAGAATGGTTTTTTATATGGTAAACCGAGGAGGCGTTGCAATGCCTGCAACTATCAATATACCAAGTCCTATCGTGGTCAAATCTCACCACAGATCAAAAGAAGAGCATTAGAGTTGTATTTGGAGGGTCTTGGTTTCAGGTCAATCGGTCGTTTGCTGAATTGTTCTCATGTTTCAGTTTATAATTGGGTCTGTAGTTTTGGCGAACAGCTCAAGGCATTAAGAAAGGACACAGACATTGAAATTATGGAAATTGATGAAATGCACACCTACATCCAGTCAAAAAAAACTACTGCTGGCTCTGGATTGCTGTTGATAGATGTGGGAAGCAATTTATCAATTGTGTGCTTGGAAACAGAGACTCAAAAGCCTGTAGGCATTTATGGGACAAGGTCAAGGAAACAAAACCTCTTCAGGTGATGACTGATCACTGCAAGGCTTACAAACAAGTCATTCCCAAAGAAATTCATACATGTTCCAAGGCAGAAACATACACGATAGAAGGGTATAATTCTCTCTTGAGACATTTCTTGGCAAGAATGAGAAGGAAAACCAAATGTTACAGCAAGTCTCTTAAAGCATTACAATATTCTGTTCTTTTGTTCATGGCAAAACGGAATAATCAGCTATCACTTATTACTTAACAATGCCTAAGAAGCCTCTGTTAGACTGGAGTTTTTTGATTGTTGTGCATTCATTGTCAAGGAGTGGTGATGTCAGAACGTTTAGATAGAATAGAAAGAATCTTGGAAGAAAGTGCCAAAGCACAAATCCAACGAGACGCAGAGTTTGCAGCGTGGAAAAAAGCCTTTGCCAAAGAGCAAGCCGAAGCAAAAGCCCAACGAGAAGCAGAGTTTGAGGAGTGGAAGAAAGAGCTAGAGGCAGAGCGTGAAAAACGAGAAGCAGAGGCACAAGCAGAACGTGAGAAACGAGAAGCAGAGCGTGAAAAGCAAGAAGCAGAATTGCAAGCCAGACGTGATGCAGATTTTGAAAGATGGAAGCAAGAACGTAAAGAACGGGAGGCAAAGATGGATCAGGTGTTGTCTGATTTAGCCAAACAAATAGGACGTTACACAGACGTTGAAAGCGAGAAGTATGAAAAACGTTATGCAGAAAGTCTTTCTAATATGGAGGTAGTAGATGGCATTCATTATGACCATGTAGAAAAAGGAATGCAGATTATGAAGGAAGGTGTTATTCAGACAGAATGCGACATCATCATGCGTAATGACACGCAGCTGTTTTTGATAGAAGTGAAGCACAATCCGAAGATGAAAACCTTTGACCAGCTTTTCAAGCAGCGGGATTTTTTAGAACAGGCTTATCCCAGATACAAAGGCAACATTCGTCTGGGTATTGCAGCAGAAGTGATTCAACCCAAAGTGTTAGAAAAAGCGAAGTCTTTAGGGATTTACATTTTAGAAGAAGAATCAGGACAACTCCGCATCACTTCCCCAAACCAGAGTTTAAGTTAACCTCTGTCTTCGCTGCTCATTTCTTCATTTTCAATTTTCTTTGAAAGATTTTCTTTGACTGAATCAATAAAACTACTATGAAAAAACTGCCATGAGATTTTTAGACATCAAGACAGACTATGCGTTCAAGATGCTGTTTGGAGATGAGAAGAACAAATCGCTGCTTATCAGCTTTCTCAATGCGATGATAGAGTTCCCTCATCAACAGAAAGTGCAAGACCTGACCATTCAAGACCCTTACAATCCCCCTTTACTGCAAGGCATGAAAATCACCTTCGTTGACGTGAAAGCAAGACTTGACACAGGAGAACAAGTGTTGATTGAGATGCAGATTGTCAACCACGATGGTTTTGAGAAACGAATCCTCTACAATGCTTGTAAAAGTTATTCTATGCAACTGGTCAAAGGAGACCAATATCACCTGCTGAACCCTGTCATCGCTTTGAATGTCCTAGACTTCGTCATGTTTGAAGACAATGACAACATCATCAATTCTTTTAAACTTTTAGACAAAAAGACTCTGACCCAATACTCTGATGACATAGAACTCATCTTTGTAGAACTTCCTAAGTTTCAAAAATCTTTAAACGAATTGGAGGCATTGCAAGAAGAATGGATTTACTTCATCAAGCATGCAGAAAAGCTACAAGACATTCCAGAAGTCCTGAATCCTACAATCCAACAAGCCTTACATGTCGTTGACCAAGCAGGGCTTTCTCCTGAAGAGCTGGAGATGGTCTATAAAAGACAGGAGTTTGTAGCAGTCATCAAAGGAGCTGAACAACTCAACTTCCGAAAAGGAATGGAAAAAGGCGTCAAACAAGGCATAGAAAGAGGCATCAAACAAGGACGACAAGAAGGAATGGAAAAAGGAAAACAAGAGGGCATTGAACAAGGACGACAAGAAGGCATTGAAGAAGGAATTGAAAAAGGAAAACAAGAGGGCATTGAACAAGGACGACAAGAAGGAATGGAAAAAGGAATTGAAAAAGGCATTGAGCAAGAAAAAATTCAAATTGCTCAAAACATGCTGGCTCAAGGATTAGACAAAGACTTGATTGAATCAGTCACGGGGCTGTCTCTACAACAAATCCAGAATCTTTCGTCCTGACTCAAAACATGCCTGCTTATGTCATCTAGGTTCATTCCTGTGACTTGACATTGGAGACACACGAAGCAGAAATCTGATCATTTTGAATTGTTCAATTTTCTTTGAAAGATTTTCTTTTCAAAAGTGAGCAGACGTTTTCCTTCTTTCTTTCTTTTCCTGTTTTCAATTCATTTTTTTGATTTGTTTTTGTTCTGGATTGTCTCAAATCAAGCATTAGATTTAATGGATTTGGTTTGATTTTCGTTTCATTTTGAGAGATGATAGCCTGTTGATTGATTGAGAATACAATCATTTGGATTGTCCCCCTAACCTTCCTAACATTTGAGTCTATTAATATGAATGTTTTACAACGTCATCCTTATCTCACTGGGAGTTTTCTTTTTGTCATCTTGTCCTCTGTGATTTTTGGAGTGTCAAAATATCAGGTGTCGGAACATGCGATTGGGATTGTGGAGATTCACGGAGAAATTGACAATGCTCAAAGCATTGTAAAACAGCTTCAGGACTTCCAAAATGACGACTATGTCAAAGGGATTTTAGTCAAGGTGGACAGCCCCGGTGGCAAAGTAGGGAGTTCGCAAGAAATTTATTCTGCCATTGTGAAGGCGAGAAGGCATAAGTCTGTTTATGGTTCTGCAAGTAATGCAGCTGCATCAGGGGGCTATTATGTTTTGAGTGCCACAGAGAAAATTTTTGCAAATCCCGGCACGATTACAGGAAGTATTGGCGTGATTATGCAATTTCCTAATCTCAAAGAGGTATCTGAGAAATTGGGAATCACATTTGAAGTGGTCAAAAGTGGCAAATACAAAGACACAGGTTCTATGTTTAGAGACTCAAGCGATGAGGAAAAAAGAATCTTGGCAGACATGGTCAATGATGTACATGAGCAATTTGTTGACGCCATTCTGGCACAACGCAAAAATCTTGACCGTCAACAACTTGTAGAGGTTGCAGATGGACGTGTTTTAAGTGGCAGGCAGGCATATCATCTTGGGCTTGTTGATGCACTTGGCAGTGCCTCTGATGCACTGAGGACACTTGTTGAAGATTTAGGGCTTGAAGGTGGCTATCAGATTCTCTACCAAGATTCTGAACCTTCTTGGTTAGATGTTTTGGGGCAGATTAAACGTGCCAAAAACTTTCTTTCTCAAAAACCCAGCTTTTCTCTCAAATTCCTTGCATACTAACCCAAGCTGATGCTGAAGTATTTGAAATTGATGATTTTCGCAGGCGCTTTGCTTGTAGTGCTGGCTTTCAGCTTGGATAACACGCAAGAAGTCTTAATCAAATTTTACTTGGACACTGTCAATCTGCAGCTGTTCAGTGTGAAAGTTCCTTTGTGGGTGGCTTTAACTCTTGCTTTTATTTTGGGGATTTTATGTGCTGCAATGGTGTTGTTGGGCGAGCATCTGAAAATTCATTACTTGTTGAAGAGAAGAAGCCAAGAGGTCAACCAATTTAAAAAATTAGCAGTGTTGAAACATCAAGAACTCAAGAGTCTCAAGGAGTTAGAAACACCTATTGAACGATAATAGTTTTGGTTGAAGAGGATTCTGTTCGGGTTTGCCAGCCTGACACTCCTGAAACGGGCGTCACCGATGCTTCTAGCTTAATCTCAAATTCTCCTACTTCATCAAATATAAATTCGCATTCCACTTTGTTTTGGCAATCAGGTTGCAGGACTCCCCCAACATACCAGTAAAGGCGGTCGTAAGTGGAGCCTTCAGCTTTTCCTATAATGGTTTCTTCAGTTGTGACTTCAGTTGCTGAGAGTTCCAATTTGGCTGTTGCATGTCTTGCTTTTGAGCAGGCACTCATCACAATTAGTAGTGCCAGTGCTACGGGGTAAAATTTAAATGTTTTCATAGTGTTTTGATTGATGAAAGGTTTAGTCAAAATCAAATCTATTTGTTGTTATACTCTCGCTGTCCTCTTCATCAGCTTCGTTTCTTCTCCTGTTTTCCCTCAAACAGAATTTGAAAGGCTTTTAGATGAAGCTGAGGCAGGTGTCGCAAGTTCACAATTCCAGCTTGCAATGATCTACTACAAAGGAAAAGATTCACAACCAGATTATGCAAATGCTTATCCATTATTCCTAAAAAGTGCAAATTCTGATTATCCACAAGCCAAGTATTACATTGGAATCATGCACTATTACGGACATGGAATGGCTCGGAATTATTTTGATGCTTTTGAATGGTTCTATCACTCCGCAAGGCAAAATGTTCCAATGGCACAATACCATCTGGGGTTAATGTACTACTACGGTCGTGGCATTCAACAAAATTTTTCAATGGCGTTGCAATGGCTTCAAAAAGCGGCAGACCAAGATGTCAGCGATGCTAATTACTATCTTGGGCTACTTTACGAACAAGGCAATGGTGTTGCCAAAGACTTAGAACAAGCTGAGCAGTTCTATCAAATTGCCTCTCATGCTGACAATCAAAGTGCCAAAAAAAGACTCAAACAACTCCAAGAAACAATACACTATATTCAAACACACCCTGAACCAAATCAAAAGACTTTTCAATCACCAAACTTGCCTCAAAAGAACATAAAAAAACCGACCTATTCTTGCCTCCTTAAACAAAAGCCTCCTGTTTTGCAAAAGATTGAGAAAGGAAATTGCCGTTCATTCAAGCCGTGGAGAGATTACTCCCATTGCAATTTTCAAAAAAAAGATTTGAATGGTTTAGATTTAAGAGGTTCTTCCTTTGAAAATATGACACTCACAGGCACAAACTTCACAGGGGCAAAACTTCAAAATGCCAACTTTACCAATGCCACTTTGCATTACTCCAAATTTCAAAATGCCAATCTTTCGGGGGCAATTTTTCAAAATGCAGAGTTTTTTGGAAGTAATTTAGAACAAGCTACTGCCTGTCAAGCAAGACTAGAAGACGTCACCATTTTAGATTCATTTTTGTATCGTATGGATTTAGAGGGAGCTAACTTGAAGGGGGTTAAAGTCTATAATTCATTTCTGGCACAAGCCAATCTGGGTCATGCCAAACTGACTCGGTCTGTCTTTCAAAACTCTGTGGTTCATCAAATCAGATGGCACAATGCACAACTTTCACAAATTCGTTTGAATACCTCAAGAGGAGTTCCAGCATGGTTGATTGAGAAACTTTCTGTCAATGGAGTCTTATCAGAAAAATTAATCGCTCCTTGAAGTTAGAGTTTATTATTTTTTTAAAATTCTCTACTGGAGCTTCATGGCAAATCCATATCATAACCAAATTTTAATAGGTGATACGTTCACAGAATTAAAAAAATTGCCTGACGAACTGGTAGATTTGGGAATTACTTCACCACCTTATAACAAACAAGAAAAGCAGAAAGGGTGGCTTGTCCAAAACGTCAAATACGATGCGATGCGTGATATTCAAACGGAAGAGGATTATCAACAAAATCAGATAGAGGTTTTGAATGAATTGTATAGGGTTACTAAATCAGGAGGGTCATTTTTTTATAATCATAAGACTCGCTGGAATCAAGGAGCAATGATTCACCCGATGGAATGGTTGTTAAAAAGCAAATGGTCTGTCAAACAGGAAATTATTTGGGACAGAATGATTGCGGCAAACATCAGAGGCTGGCGTTTTTGGCAAATAGATGAAAGAATCTATTGGCTATACAAACCTTGCAACAATCAAAAAATTGGTCGGGAGTTAAAATCTAAACATGCTTTGTTGACTTCTATTTGGCGTCTTTCTCCCGAAAGAGACAATCCACATCCTGCACCTTTTCCCCTAGCTTTACCCGCAAGAATCATTTATGCCATTTTGGACGAAGAACAAGGCTTGGTGATTGACCCTTATGCTGGCAGTGGCTCCACTTTAGTTGCTTCTAAACTCTTAAATCAAAAGTATCTTGGCATTGAGATTTCACAAAATTATGTCAGCATGGCACAAGAACGTTTGAGTCATGCAGAAGACGAACGTTCAAAAATTTTGGAAGAGCAAGAAAAGCATGTCGTGCGAAAAACGTTTCAAGACAGAAAAAACAACAAGGAATTTACAGGAAAATATCAAAGCCAGCCCCAAACTCAACAAACTTTATTTTGAATCCCTAAACTTGAATCATCAAAAATCAATTCAACTTTTATCTTTTTGAGGAAATTATGAAAATCTTAGTTGTTGGAAATGGAGCAAGAGAACACGCACTTTGCTGGAAAATCTCCCAAAGTCCCCTTGTCAAAGAACTTTTTTGTTCACCGGGCAATGCAGGCATTGCACAAGTGGCAACATGCCATGAGCTTTGCTCTGAACAAGAGACCAATGAACAAATCGTCAAGCTGGTAGAAACGCACCAAATAGACTTAACAGTGATTGGCAGTGAGCAATATTTAGTCTCCGGACTAGCCGATGCTTTGAGGCAGAAAAATCATCTTGTTGTTGGGGCGTCAGCAGAAAGTGCCAGAATAGAAGGAGACAAAGCCTTTGCCAAAGAATTTATGAAAAAACATGGCATTCCTACTGCAAACTTTCAAACCTTCCAGTCTCATCAAACCTCTCAAGCCGTAGAATTTTTGCACACGCTCAACGCTCCTTATGTTGTCAAAGCCAGTGGATTAGCAGGTGGAAAAGGTGTTGTGATTTGTCAAGACCTTGCAGAAGCTGGACGTACGATTGAAGGCATGCTTTCAGGCGTGTTGTTTGGCGAGGCAGGACGTTCCGTTGTGATTGAAGAATTTTTAGAAGGTGAGGAAGCCTCGTATTTTGTCATCTCTGATGGTCAAGACTTTGTCACTTTGCCAAACAGTCAGGATTATAAACGCATTGGTGAACTGGAAACAGGCTTGAACACAGGTGGCATGGGTGCTTATTCTCCAGCACCTGTCATCACCAAGGAAGTAGAACAAAAAATTTTGGATCAAATTGTTCAACCCACGATTGAAGGCATGGCAAAGGAAGGGCGTCCATATCAAGGCGTGCTTTATGCTGGATTGATGATTCACGAAGGTCAGCCCAAAGTTGTTGAATTTAATTGCCGTCTGGGAGACCCTGAATGTCAAGTGATGATGATGCGGTTTAAAAATGACATTGTGCCGTTGTTCCTTGACGCAGCCAAAGGTCAGCTGGCTAAATATCAAGACTCACTACAGTTACACGAAGCCGCTGCATGTGTTGTTCTTGCCGCAGAAGGCTATCCCAAGAATCCTGTGAAAGGTGAGGTGATTTCAGGATTGGAGCAAGTTTGCAATGACGAAGCAGTCAAGGTGTTTCATGCAGGCACAGTGGCAGATGGTCAAGCCTTCCGAGTCAACGGGGGACGGGTTTTGAGCATCACCACCAGAGCAAACACATTGGAACAGGCACTAAATAGAGCTTATGAACAAGTCCCTAAAATTCAATGGAAGGGCAAAACGTATCGCAGAGATATTGGCTTAAAAGGGCTTTTCCATGAAAAAAATCACCCTGAAATTTGTGTGGGCATGGTGGCAGGAAGTCACTCAGATTTGGAAATTGTCAAAAAATCTGCTGCGATTTTAAAGCAATTTGGGGTCAGCTACAAAGCCATCGTCGCCTCTGCACACCGTTCACCTGACCGTGTGACGCAATTCATTCAAGAGTGCGAAAATGCAGGGGCGGGGGTCTTCATTGCTTTTGCAGGAATGGCAGCACATTTGCCCGGGGTCGTGGCATCTCAAACCATCAAGCCTGTCATTGGCGTCCCCATTAAATCTAGTTTAGAGGGACATGATGCCCTGTTGTCCATTGTTCAAATGCCACCGGGTGTGCCTGTTGCTACTGTTGCGATTGGAGGCGGTGCTAATGCAGCCATTTTAGCCACCCAAATTCTTGCCGTTCATCATGCAGACCTACGAGCTAAACTGAAACAGCATAAAATAGACATGGAGCAACAAGTTGCCATCAATCATGCAAAGTCAGGTGCTGATTCAATATGACGAAACTGCCTATTGCCGTTTTAGCATCAGGGTATGGGAGTAATTTGCAAGAAATCATCAACCAATCTGAACAAGGCAAACTTCCTGTTCAGATTCAGGTTGTCATTGCAGACAAGGCACAGGCTTTTGCACTGCAACGGGCTGAAACGCACGGGATTCAATCCCACTTTATAGACCGCAAAACCTTTGCTTCAAGACTTGATTTTGATATGATGCTGCATCAGATTCTGTCAGAATCACAAGTTGACTTGATTGTGCTGGCAGGCTTTATGAGGTTGCTGTCTGCGGAGTTTGTGAAACTTTGGAGGGACAAAATCATCAATGTTCACCCATCGCTTTTACCTGCATTTGCTGGCTTAAATGCTGTGCAACAGGCGTTGGATTATGGAGCAAAGGTCACAGGTGCGTCTGTCTTTTTTGTTGATGAAGGAATTGACACAGGACAGCTCATTGCTCAATCTGCTGTCCCCATTGACGAGCATGACACATTAGACACCCTGACCCAACGTATTCAAGAACAAGAACGTCTCATCTTGCCCCAAGCGATTCACTGGATTGCAACCCAACA
Organism: bacterium; assembly: GCA_965233585.1. Classification (GTDB taxonomy): domain Bacteria; phylum SAR324; class SAR324; order SAR324; family NAC60-12; genus CBDDTI01. The sequence goes on along the minus strand of CBDDTI010000747.1, from coordinate 10,472 downwards.
AAACCCAAAAACATGACCTTCCCCAATATCCCGCAAAAAACCTTTGCTTGTATTGATGCTCACACCTGCGGCAATCCTGTCAGAGTGGTGGTTGGGGGTGTGCCAATGCTTTGTGGTCAAACGATGTTTGAAAAACGTCAACATTTTTTGCAAGAGTTTGACTGGATTCGTCAAGGGTTGTTGTTTGAGCCACGGGGGCATGACATGCAATCGGGGGCAATGCTTTTTCCTTCAGCTGATGAACGATGTGATGTTGGCATTGTGTTTATTGAAACAAGTGGTTGTTTGCCAATGTGTGGACATGGAACGATTGGCACGGTCACTGTTGCCATTGAACATGGATTGGTAATTCCCAAAACTCCCGGTGTTTTGAATTTAGAGACCCCTGCTGGTTTTGTGCAAGCCACTTACAAGCTCAAAGGGCATCGTGTGCAATCTGTCAAAATTCGCAACGTCCCTTCCTTCTTGCATTCACAAGGCTTGCAGATTGAATCTAAGTTTTTAGGACATTTGACTTTTGATGTGGCGTATGGAGGCAATTTTTATGCAATCATAGAAGAACAAGAAAACTTTCAAGACATGGCTGATTATTCAGTTTCTGAATTGATTACGATGGCAAGAGATTTGAGGGGACGTATCAATGAACATTATGAATTTATTCACCCTAACAATCCTCAAATTCAAGGTTTGTCTCATATTCAATGGACGGGTCTGCCTAAGCAGTCTGGTAGTCATGCACGCAATGCCGTTTTTTATGGTGATAATGCCATTGACCGATCACCATGTGGCACAGGCACGTCAGCAAGAATGGCTCAACTGGTTGCCAGACAACATTTGCAAATAGGAGAGGACTTTGTGCATGAAAGCATCATCGGCTCTCAATTTGTAGGCAAACCAGAAGAACACACAAAAGTTGGGGGGATTCCTGCCATCATTCCATCTATTGAAGGCTCTGCTTACGTCACTGGTTTCAACTGGGTTCATATTGACCCCAACGCTCCTTTTCCTTGCGGATTCCAAACTAGCTTGATTTAAAACTTCCATTCAAAATACCTCAAAAACATATGACATGGACTCTGGATTTCTTCTTGACAACAGGGCATATTTTTTAGAGAATGCCTGATTTTGACTTGTTGAGATTCAACACCTCTTCCTTCCTATCCGTTTGTAAATAATTCAAGTGCCTCAAGAAGCTCCTGCTAGTAAAAAAAACCGTTCATTTGAGTTTCTGGAGATTCCCGGCAAGTTTAAAGAAGAAGACAGGCTCTTTTCAGGAAATCCAGAATTTCACACATCAGAAAGAGAGAAGGGAATTTTTAGTAAGATGATGGACACCATTGCACATGGTTCTTTAAAGGTCACGTTGGACGATTTGGAGTCTATGATTAAAAAAAACTCTATCAATGAAGGCACGCTTGACCAGCATTTGCGTTTTTATATTAGAAAAGACCCCCAAAAAGCCATTGCTGACCTTAAATGTATTGCTCAATTTCTCATAGAACAAACAAGGCAAACTGGGCAAACTGCAGGGACACAAGTGGTGCTGTTGTTCAAAGCCATAGATTGCTTACGTATGGTCATGCAATACGATGAGGGCATTGACAACATTCCTTCCTTTATGATCTTGCAAATCATCTCCAAAATGCCAAATGCGTTCGTTTCTCACATGTCAAGGGAAAAAAAGATTTTTAACCTCAACATCTCCTTACAACGAGCTATCAAAGAGGGAGTCCCTACCATTTCTGTTAGAAACAAATTAGCCAGTCTGCTCCTTCAACAAAAATGTTTTGCTGATGTGTTGTTCCAATATGAAAAAATTTTAGAATCTTTATTTAACCAAAAGCCACTGACTCCCAAAATCAAAGAAAAAATTTGTGTGATTTATTTGAACATAGGTGACCTTTACAAAGAGATTTTTTCATTTGAAGGAGATTTTAAGAATGGTCAGATTTTGCAAAATTTTATCTTCCGTAACAATCGTGATGCAGATTTGGTGATTTCAAAGCGGGGGCGTCTGAAGGACGTGACTGGTCCCATTAACAAAATGACCGTCAAAGAGATTTACAAGGAGTTGCAACATGAAGCTATCAAATACTACGAAAAAGGATTGCAATACTTTCCCCCAGACCGAAATCGTAAAAAACGTTCTGAAGTGTTGATTTCTATTGGCAAAAGCTACGTGGCTCTTGGCAAGCTCTCTCAGGCGGCTAAAGCGTTACGAGATTCATTGTTGTTGTTAGGCAAAGAACGAAACTCTGAAGAAGTCTTTAAAGAAAAAGATGAGATTTTAACCATCATTCATACATCGGTGGTCAAAATGCCTGCAGGGTCAGAGCAAGATGCGATGCGTTCTTTTGTTGTCAGTGAACGCAATAAATTAGAAGGAGAACAACAAGAATGGCAGGCTCAAGAACAACGTAAAGATGAAATCCGTAAAGATGCCGCACGAGGCACACGAAAAAAGGTAATGTGATGCCAATCGGGTGCATGACGATTTTGGCGGTGTTAGCAACAATGTTGTTGCTCTTCATTTGACAAGCAATTTGACAAGTAAGATGATTCAGCAAATTGTTGCCATTTTATACAAAGATTTTTTAATTGAGTTTCGTCAGAAAGAAAGCGTTCTTTCAATCATTTGTTTCACAAGTCTTTCTCTGATTGTTTTGCGTTTTGCATTTGACCATGATGCGCAAGAAGTAGCATTGATGGCGCCCGGCATGCTTTGGGCTGTTTTTTTGACAGCAGGAACGCTTGCCATCAACAAACAAACCAGTCAAGAAGCCATAGACAGACGTATTGATTTATTAATCAGCGCCCCAATAGATCGCGGAGTTTTGTTTTTAAGCAAACTTCTGGCAACCTTTCTTTTTTTGTTACTGACATTGGTGGTGATGATGTTTTTTTTATGCGTCGCCTTTAGCATCTTTCCCCAATCGTTTCTGTGGCTTTTTGCAGTGTTAGTCTTTGGGTCTTTGGGATTTTCTGCAGTGGCAGTGGTGCTTTCTATCATCACCTCACAGATTCCGGGCAGAGAAATCCTTTTACCAATTCTCCTGTTCCCCCTTGCTGTTCCCGGACTCATCAGTGCGGTTAAAATCTCCAATTACATCTTTTTTTCTGGCAGTGAGTTAGAATTTTGGTCGTGGTGGAAGCTGTTGCTCATCTTTGACACGTTCTTGGTTGTTGCCTCATGGCTGAGCTTTGAAGTCATTTTGGACTAACTTCCAAAAAGCTTTTGATAGTAGTCTTTGATACGAAAATCTACTCGCACGTCACGTGGCAAGATTTTGCGTGCAAGATGCAGGTCTTGCAAAGATTTAGCACGACTCAAGGCAACGTACACCTGACCTGGGGCAAAGGCGCCATCTCCCAAATCAATGTAAACGGAAGGCAATGTTTTCCCTTGACTTTTATGAATCGTGACAGCCCAAGCTAAGGTCAAAGGATATTGGATATATTCACCTATTTTTTCTTTTTCTAAGGTGCGGTTTGTTGCGTCCCATTTATAGCGGAAGGTTGCCCAACTGGTTGGCAAAACCTTCACAGTAGCGACATAGTCATTTTGGTAAATCTCTACGACAATACACGTCTGTTCTTCATTTGATTCTTCATCTTCATAGGTTTCAACTCCAATCACTTTGCCAAGCGTCCCATTGACCCAACGTTTATTTTCATCGTTTTTGGTGAACATAACTTGAGCCTCTTCTTTCAAAACCAAAGTAGAAGGAGAGGGGAGTCTGTTACCTGTCAAGTTAAACTTTCCTATGATTTCCCCTTCAAACTCATGTTCTTCTGCTTGGATTTTTGAAAGCTGTTGTTGGTTGTATTCGTCTGCTTGGGCATTGCGTGCAGTGAGCATGATGGCGCCTTGGGGAATCGTTGGAGTGAGGCAAGAATTGATGACATGCAGTGCTTGGTTGAGTTGAATGCCTTCACGAATTTGATTGAGTGCGGCAACAAATTCAGGGTCTGCTTGCCTGAATACTTTTTTCAGTTCAATAGAGACCACAGGGTCTTGAAAGACACGTGCGGAAAAAAAGTATTCTGAAAGGTAGCCCCTTTTTCTGAAGTCTTCCAAGTCTTCACCTCTGATGACAGGAGGCAGTTGAAACAAATCGCCCACCAACAAGACTTGCACGCCCCCAAAGGGTTGGGTAGATTCCCGCCAATACTTCAAACAGCCATCAATCAAGTCTATCAAGTCAGCACGTGCCATTGAAACTTCATCAATGATGAGCAAATCAAGACTGCGGTAAATCTGACCAGACCCTTTAAATTCTAGTTCATTGATGTCAACAACATCTGGAGGAATACAAAAAAACGAATGAATCGTCATTCCTTGCACGTTCAGTGCGGCAACACCTGTTGGGGCGACATTCACAATATTTTTCTTTTGTCCAACTAATGTCTCGTTAAGATGTTCAATCAGCGTAGATTTTCCTGTGCCTGCCTTGCCTGTGACGAAGATGACAGGGCAACCTAACTGAATCGCTTTCAGCACTTTTTCATATTCTGGAGTGATGACCAATTCATCAGCTTCTTCTAAACTGACACTTGGTGTTTGCGGGTCTTTACAAGCCAATAATGTAGAAAATTGACACCACTGAAGCACTGTGACTGTGTGCTGAAAGCCTGCTTGTTTCAATTTTTGCCGATTACTTGGCAAGCTATGCGGAGTCAAGACAGACTGCAATGCCTTACGTTTTTGCTGAATCTCAACATCTGAATATCCGTTGTGTCTTTTGAACTGCACATAAAGCACGTCTTCTAACAAGCCTTGCCACTCGTCTTCTGCTTTGGTTTTTTCACATAAAATCAAAATGCCTTGAGGCAACAGGATTTTATAAATTAGCTCTAATAAAATTTGTCGTTTTTTGGGGTCAATGAATTGTAGGGTGTAATTGAAAAAGACAACCGAAGGCTTCAAGTTTTGGCAGAGTTCCAAAGTCAGTTTTTCAACGGGGATTTGTAGAAACGCAAAATTGGCATCAGGATTTTGTTGTTGGCAATTTTGGTAAAACTTCTTTTCCATAGCAGGAGAAGAATCTATGCCAATCAAATCGGGTTTGTCAGGAAAAGGCAGGCGGCTCAAGGCGATGAGTAGTGTGCCAGTAGAACAACCTAAATCAAGAATATGACTTTTGGGTTGGTAAAAGAGCAAAGCGAGGTCTTGGCAGATTTGCAGATTCTCTGAATACAAAGGCACAGAACGTTGCATCATGTCTTCAAAAACCGATGCCACTTCATCATCAAATTCAAAGCGATAGGAATCAGGCAGTTCCTTTTTAAAAAATTCATCTTTCATGTCAAATCATCTTTCGTGTCAAAAATTGCCTTATTTGATGGGTATTTCAGGTTGGACTAGCCACCTCCAAAAATTTGGAATGTCCACAAACTTTCCTTGCCAACGCATGGCAGAAACTTCTAATTCTTCAAATTCTGGACTGATGACAAAAGGGTCGCTGTTTTGGGGAATAAGCCTGACGTTGCCTTCAGGCGAAAGTTCTTGTTGCGCGTTGTATGATTGCCAGCCTGTCATGGATTGATTCAGTTCAAAACGTTTGATGACCTGACCTGCTTGATTCAACAATTCAATATAATTTAATTCAATGTAAGAAATGGGCAATTCTGTTGGGTCAAGTCTGATTTGTTTCACGACAACGGGTTGATTGAGTTGAATCATATTTTCTTGCAAAGACCCATCTGCCTTGAAACGTTTACGTAATGATGCAGGCTCTGAAAAAGAAGATTTGTCTGGTGTAATCCAAAACCATTGGGCTTGAGTATAAAATGCGTTGACCTTCATCTCTTCTAAATACGAGTTGTAATAAAAGCCAAACCAAAGAAGAAAAGTGGTGATAGCAATCCCTGCACGAATCACGATATTTTTTTGACGCTTTTTTGCTTGAAGGCGGTCTTGTGGTGTCAACAAATCTGATTTGATTTTTTGTTGAGCAAGCCTTTCAAGCCTCCACTTCATTTCTCCACAGCTATCAAACAAGCGATGAAATTCTGCTACTTGTCGTGCATCAGCAAAATAATCAAGAGGCTGGCTGATTTGCTTGAATAACGTTTGCGTTAAGTTGGCAGGTGCAAGTTGATGATGTTCTTCCAAAAAACCATCAATCGCCTCTTGCAATGTTGTATAAGTGTTCTCACCAAAAAGTGCCAAATATCCTTGCAACGCATGATGTAAGAATCGTTGTGCAAATTCATGGGCTTGGGCAAAGCAGTCTTCATCAACCAAGGCAAGCACAGCATTCCAGTTTTGTGTGGCATCGTGTAAAAAGCCTTTGCTAACTTGACGCCTTTGAAGTTTTTGAGTATCTGAAAGTTGAGTCATGTAAGTTGCAATTTCATCAGGTTTTTATAAAGATTTTTCTATGGTTTTGAACTCAACAAATCCAACAAAGACTGCCCGTTGATTCTTGTTTTGTATTGAATCTCTACATCTGGCATTTGTTGTTGCAAATCCTTGAAAAACTGTTGAGCGTAGTCTATTTTTTGCTGTTCTGCTTCAGGTATATCGCTTTTAGATTCATAACCTTTTGCTTCTACTACCAAAAAGAGCTTGTTGCCATCTTGTTTTTTTATCAAATAAGCAAAGTCTGGGTTATAACTTTTGTAAGGAGTAGGAATAGAGATTTTAGGCAATTTAGCAAACACAGTAATGCTTGCACTACCACCGTCATTCCGCACTTGATGCGGAATCTCCCTAGATTGCGGGTCAAGCCCGCAATGACTTTTAATAGTAAGGGGATCGTTTTGTTGTATAGTTTTCTCAATCTCACTGTCAAAGCAAATGGTGTCATAAAGTAGCTCTTGTCTTGCTTCTTCATCAATAAAATTTTTGCCTAAGAGTGTATAAGGAATGCTTGGCTTTTTCTTGCCTTGTTCGTTTTGTAAATCGTTCGGGTAAATGATGGTGTCTAAAAACTCATAATGCACTTGACTTAACAAGCTACCATGCAAAGTGTCTTTTAGAATAGTCAATAATCTTTCTTGAGCTTTTTTGGGGTTGTTTTTAATTTTTTGCTTGTCTATTTTATTAAGCATTTTAACCATAAAGCCAAAAGGGAACTTTTCTTTCTTCACAAACAAATCTAAAAAATCCGTGAATTTTTGGGTTTGGAAAAAATCTACTTCGCCTATTTGTTCCTCTGCTAATGTTTCTATTTTATCGCTTTGAGAATTGTATCTTTCAGCATAACGGGTGATTCTGATTGGTTCTATGGTTTCTCTGTTAAATTGTGTTGTTACATCTTCAATAATATTGTTCTCGTTAATATTTTGATAAACAATTTTAGGTTTTTTATTAATTGTCTCCCAAACTTGTTTAAATTCTTCCCATTTGTTTTGACGGATTTTAACCATTTTCTGTTTTTTATTACCGTCTTTTATGTAGTTACGGTTATCGGTAAAGATTGTTAAGATTTCTTGATAGCGTTCATCAGATAATTTAAGCATCTCCAATTTATCTTGATTTGTTTTTAAAAACTCATAAACTGACGATTGTATTTGTCCTTCATTATCTATAATTTGGTTTTGTTGCAAAATAAGGCATTGTTAAGTAATAAGTGATAGCTGATGGCATTGTTAAGTAATAAGTGATAGCTGATTATTCCGTTTTGCCATGAACAAAAGAACAGAATATTGTAATGCTTTAAGAGACTTGCTGTAACATTTGGTTTTCCTTCTCATTCTTGCCAAGAAATGTCTCAAGAGAGAATTATACCCTTCTATCGTGTATGTTTCTGCCTTGGAACATGTATGAATTTCTTTGGGAATGACTTGTTTGTAAGCCTTGCAGTGATCAGTCATCACCTGAAGAGGTTTTGTTTCCTTGACCTTGTCCCATAAATGCCTACAGGCTTTTGAGTCTCTGTTTCCAAGCACATAATTGATAAATTGCTTCCCACGTCTATCAACAGCAATCCAGAGCCAGCAGTAGTTTTTTTTGACTGGATGTAGGTGTGCATTTCATCAATTTCCATAATTTCAATGTCTGTGTCCTTTCTTAATGCCTTGAGCTGTTCGCCAAAACTACAGACCCAATTATAAACTGAAACATGAGAACAATTCAGCAAACGACCGATTGACCTGAAACCAAGACCCTCCAAATACAACTCTAATGCTCTTCTTTTGATCTGTGGTGAGATTTGACCACGATAGGACTTGGTATATTGATAGTTGCAGGCATTGCAACGCCTCCTCGGTTTACCATATAAAAAACCATTCTTAACCGTCTTCTCACTTTCACATCTAGGACACAACTTCATTGCTACACCATGACTATCAATTCAATTAAATGAAATTAATATCGCATATCACTTATAGTTTAACAATACCTTTAATAAAAGCAAAAATATCAATGGTTAATTCATTACCTGCTCTATTCTTTTTAAATTTTGGTTTTTTATAATCTTGTCCATCTTTCCTTTTTGCTTGTTTATCAATAACAAAAATTGATTTTAATTTACCATTATTATCAGCTACAATTTTTGCCTTTAAAAGTATTTCCCAAGCATTTACAATTAAAATACAAAAACTCTCCTCCCTGTATTTAAAGTCAGGTTTATTATAAATTTCAATAGCTGATATAGTCGCTTGAATAGATTTTTCTAATAAATGTTTGTCTTTTGATTTTTTACTCATAAATTATCCCCTAATAAACCACACTGACTCGTTCCTTATCCTTTTCATTCAAGCCAAACAAGTTAAGCCAATTTTCTAAACTAATATCACTGTAGCCGTCAATGTAAATTTGAGCATCTTCGTACCTCTCCAAATCCTTGCTAGACACCTCGCCCAATACATATAAACTTTTTTCTGTACCTTCTTCGGCTTTGGTTTCTACCAAATACAATTTATCCTTAATCAATTCTTGTATATTGCTATGCAAAGGTTTGCCAGTGGCACAGAGCATGTTATAAAGCGTGTCGGTGGTGGTTTTGCGTTCGTTTTCTAACACAAAAAGTTCTTTTTGGTTCTCGTCTTTTTCCTCTACCAATTTTGGTTTTTTGGTGAGTGAAAAGACCTTATAGCCAATGTCTACTACCCCGTCAGGCTTCGCCTGCCACCCCTCTTGTCAGGGCAGTGTTCACTTGATATTGGCATGATATTTTTCAAACCTTTTATAGTCAAAGAAGAGTTGTAGAGAGTGTTCCAGCATGTCAAAAGTTTTGGAATGTCGTTTAGATTTTCTCATCAAGCGAGCTAGGTTATCTCTGATGGAAGAATTAGAAGATTCAATGAGATGAGTGTTGTCCTTGCCTATCTGATGCTTTTGTGGAATTTGGAGTTGTGCAAATGCCACTTGATAGCATGAGTTGGCATCTGTATAAATCGTTTCAATTCTAGCTCGTTGTGCTTTGACTAGTCCATACAGCTGCTTTGCTGCTGCTAATCCTTTGCCTATCACAAAGGCAATCACACATTGTTCTTGACGAGAATAGGCTGTCCAAACAGCTACTCTTTGGCTTTTTTTTGAACAAAAGTGTAGATCTCATCCATCTCTATACTATCTACTTGTGCATGGAAACTTGGTGCGTCTTTTGGAAGTTGAGACACTCTAGCTTTTTTGATCCAGTTGACAATTGAAGCGGGAGACACCTGCAAAAAACGAGCGATCTTTCTGATGCCTACACTATTGACATACATCTCTAAGGCTTGACGCTTGGTCTCTAGTGGGATTCTCAACCCATTTGAGGTGAATGCTCTCTGACATGACTTGCAACGATACCTCTGAACCCCTTTGTAACTTCCATTCTTGATATAAGTCTGACTCCCACAATGATGACAACTTCTCATTTCCATTCCTCAAATTCACTCTCACATGCAATGACAATACCAACTAAACACTGCCCCCTTTGGGACACCCCTCTTGTCACGGCAGTGTTCACTTAGTGTTGGCATGATATTTTTCAAGTCTTTTATAGTCAAAGAAGAGTTTGAGAGAGTGTTCCAGCATGTCCAAAGTTTTAGAATGTCGTTTAGATGTTCTCATCAAGCGAGCTAGGTTATCTCTGATGGAAGAATTAGAAGATTCAATGAGATGAGTATTTCTCTTGCCTATTTCGTGGTTCTGTTGAATTTGTCATTGAGCAAATGCCACTTGATAGCATGAGTTGGCATCGGTATAGATCGTCTTCATTCTAGGTCGCTGTTCTTTGACTAGTGCATACAACTTTTGGGCAGCTGCCAATCCTTTGCCTATCACAAAGGCAATCACACATTGCTTTCTACGAGAGTCTGCTGTCCAAACGGCTACTCTTTGACTTTTTTTTGAACAAAAGTATAGATCTCATCCATCTCTATACTATCTACTTGTTCATGGAAACTTGGTGCGTCTTTTGGGATTTGAGACACTCTGGCTTTTTTGATCCAGTTGAGAACAGAAGTTGGAGACACCTGCACAAAACGAGCTATCTTTCTGATGCCTACACTATTGACAGACATTTCTAACGCTTGAC